>FNBQ01000061.1 GCA_900102385.1 Bacteroidales bacterium KHT7
CAAAGATAATACATTTGGGGATATTGCGGATTATCATTAAAAGAAGTATCGTATAGCTTGTTCATCAACAATACACGACGTAGGTCAACACACGGACTATTACGAAATAAGAGGACGAAACGATTTATTGTCTTCGAAAAACATTTTTGCAATAACTACTGGTTGTAAATATTTCAAGTTTGAAGAAAATATGTTTTGTTTACATGATAGCGTATTATATCTGGTTGATTATGATGATTTTTCGAAGATGTCTGTTGTAGATAATAGCTTTTTCGAATGAATACGGTATCTCAGCGATAGTCACTTATAGAAAGTGTCGCTGATTTTGTGACTAATCATTTTTTTCTGCGACAGATTGAATTTTTGTGGCAAAATTATGTACTTTTGTACGGATTAAAATCCGTCCATGAAAAGCAGACATTAAACGCCGAAGTTTGTAGATATACGGAGGTTGTTCAAATAAAGAGGTGGATACTATATGGTTCTGCAAAACATTTTTATTCTACAGTATATGAAGAAATTATTTACATTATCGTTTGCAATGCTTGCGATTTTCTTGTCGCTAAGTTCTTGCTCTAAGGTTAAGCGAGAGATTATTGTCAAGCAGGTGGCTGCCGCAAAGAGCCATTTGCCCCAGAAAGTTGGTGCTGCCATCGAAATTGTCGATGTGAATATCAAGGGCGATATGGTTGAATATGTGGTAAAAATGTCGGAAGATATGTGGCGAATTAGCGGAGTGACTAACAAAACGGCCAATTCCGACAGGTATATTGCAAATGTGCTTTCTACTATCGACGATTTCACCATCAGCAATTATATCGGCAGCGATATGGGAATAAAATACACGTATTATTCTGATGAGACAAGTAAGAAACTATTCGAGATAGAAATCTCTCCAAGCAGACTAAAGGAAATACATAAAAAAATGAAGAATGGAGAGATAGAAGAAGCATCCATACTCGAAACCATTCAGCAGGAAATTGTGCAGATAAAATCGAACTTGCCTGCTCCGCTTGGCGAAGATCTCTGGATGACAGATATTTATGTAAAAGGCAACAGAATATACTATGTCGTAAAGATTGATGACGAAAAAGGTGCTTCAGAATTTACAAAGGTGGATATTGGACTGATAAGAGAAGGCTGCCTTAAAGGACTTCGTGGTGAACAGTCAGTTGTGTCGCAGAAAAAGAAATTTATAGAGGAGAAGATTCATTTTGTCTATATATACAATGATGGCGAGGGTAAGGAAATCTGTCGTGTAGATATCGGTCCTGATGAATTGGCTAAATTGTAATTCAGGTATTAACAAAGTCGTAAAAATGAGAAAAGCTAATTATCAGTCAGTTGCCTTCTTCTTGTTTGTTTGCATCTGTTTAGCTTGTAAAAACAACAGCAAACAGAAAGCTACTGCTTTGCAAAAGACT
>FNBQ01000060.1 GCA_900102385.1 Bacteroidales bacterium KHT7
CTATAGATGTAAAACAATTCCCACCTTGTTCGGCTTGACTGTGTGGCAACTATTTTTCCGCCCTTGTTTTTCAAAATATTGTTAAAAATAGATTTCTGCCGAGAAAAAGTTTGTATATTTACAGCCGTAAAAACATAATGCTGTGAGGGCGACGAGATGATATTTACCTTAACGGTTCCTCAAGCGGTCTTCTATTATAAAAGAAAACTTCAACAATATCCACATTTGCCTTAACTTTGCGGCATTGTTGTTAAAAAATCTGGTTATGAGATATTATAAATTTGAATATGGGTGTGATAATAAAGAAGTAGGATCACAATACCCACAAGTCTGGGATTTTATAAAAGGATATTCGCCAAAGAATGAAGATAATGGCGTTTATTCTTTGTATTATGACTACAATCCTTTGTTTCCACTGGTAGACCCCAATCTGTCAGGTTTTAAGTTGGCTAGTGGTGCTAAATATACTGATTTTTTAAGTAGTGGATTTGGAAATGAATTATTTTTCCTTAATGAAAATGCGAAAAGATTTATGGAGGATCAAAATCTTGATGTCCATCGTTTCTACAAAGGAAAAGTAACTAGTTTAAGAAAAAAGAAGGTTGAAGACTATTATGTAATGAAACTAGTATCAGAAAATTGGCAATATTTGGATTTCCCGAACTGTGAATTTTACATTTCGGATGCCGATACAGACGATATCATTCCGGTAGAATTCGAATCTTCCGAAGAATTTATTAAGAAGTGGAATGAATTTCTGGCTGAAGAAGAGAAATCTTACACAATACATTCTAGTACGATTAAAATGACAGAAGCATTTTATAAGAAAAAACTAGACCTGTTTATGATAGATATATGCAATCGTAATTGGTATGTTAGTGAAAGATTCGTTGAGGAATATAATAAGAGAAAGTTAACAGGGCTTGAATTTGAACCTGTTGACATTTAATTGGATGTGTGATGATTATAAAATTCCCGTGGACTGGAAAACCTTGGTTCTGCCGAATTTCCGAATTCGGCAGCATCAATAAACGCGAGTTTGCAACTCGCATTGTCGCTAAGCGACAAAATGTCGTTTTTTTCAGCGGTGGGAATTACAAATTCCCAAATTCATCAAAATCCGAATTCGGAAATTCGGCTTAACGGTTGAGGGTTTCGGCAGCAAGCGAACAGGGGACGTGCGGTGAGGACAAAGGCAAATTCGGCTAAATTTAGGGAATATAAACAAAAAAGATGCAAATGGACAACCCGAAGCCTGCACATCTTACGATGCCGACATGTGAGATGCCTCCTACATTGCATCTTTTATGCAAAGATATAAAAAAGATGTTATTTCTAAAAAAAATAAGGCTTTATTATCCATAAACACATTTGATTCTTCCAAAAAAGTCACGTTGAACCTTATGGCTTCCTTTATGTGAAAGGCTTATTTCACTTTCAAGGTTTCCCCGTTTGTTAGAACAAGTTCGAAACCCTTATTGCTGCAAGAAATGTAATTGATTTCGTCTGAAGCGAGATTCGTCTTATG
>FNBQ01000059.1 GCA_900102385.1 Bacteroidales bacterium KHT7
GTCCAAGGTACGTCCAAGGTACGATGAAGCAACATTAAGGGTATGTTCAAGGAAGCCAGAAGGAAGTAGGTAGCAAGATAGTAGCAAGATAGTAGCAAGAGGATAGCAAGCCGAAAGTAAGAGTCGTAATTGGAAAAAAGAGTAAGGCATTGACAATTAACCCCGGAAAGGTGTCGGGGATGTTAACCTTACTCTTTATTTCTGTAAGAGGCTGAAAGCGGAGGGATTTGAACCCACGAAAGTGGGGTATTTTGTCTTTTTGTATATACAAAATGGTGCCAAGCTATATGCAGTGTATATGTAGGCTATATGTAGTGTATATGCAAGCTATATGTCCAGCAGCTGGACTATCCAAGATGGAAACAGTGTAAAATCATAGTATCATGAAGAAAACAATTATTATTGAAATTACAGTATTACTCGCCATTGTAATTACATGCGTAGTTCTATTGAAAAATAAGAATGAAGGTAATGAAAATACAGTTCCGCCGGAATTGGCGAACGTCGAAAAGGTTGAAAATGGAATAGGACCAGCTATGTATGGTGCATGGCGACTTCTAAGTGTAAGAGACTCTTTGGGAAACGATGAGTCTTTCGACATTACTGGCAAAATTAGGTTGCATATATCCTCAACCGCTGTGGTTATAAAATCCTATTACGAAAAATCAGAATACAAAGAACTGTCGTCTAAATACAGTCTTTTAAAAGAAGACTCTTTAGATATAGATGCTTTTGAATCTTGTACAAACGGCAAGGTCTTGTTACTGAAATATAAGAATGAAGTATATTGCCTATCAAAAGATTTTGGATCGAGTTTATAATCAGTAAGAAACTGTCTATTTCACCTCAAGCCGGTAAGCCTTGTTGCGGTCTGAAACAATCCTGATGTCCGAATTTTGTTCAACAACCGGCCTGAGTCTTCGCACAAGCGTGTAGAGCGTCTCGCTTGCATCGGGCTTCTTTGGCCAGAAGGCATCGCAAATCTCGGCTTTCGTTAGCGAGTGGCTTGGCGAGTTGAAGAACATCTCCATAAGCCTCTGCTGCATCGGCGTTAGCTGAATCTGAGTGCCGTCGGCGGTTACAAATCGTCCTTCGACATTGTCGAAATGCAATCCTCCAAAGCTGCTTTCCGTCGCATCTGATGGCATATTATCGCGCTTGTGCCATGCGTACAATGCCCACAGCAGCGTTGTAACACACAGAGCCAAGGCTGGCTTCTGGTCAGACAGTCCGAAGATTGTGGCTTCCGAGCATCGGGCGTAAGCCCTGAACTCGCGCGAGCGAGCATCAACGGCAATGGTTGCCTTTCCGCGTAGCTCGGCAATCTGCAAGTGGCGGTTAAAGGTGCGTATTGTATCTTGACTTATGATGTTGCTTTTCTGCTCGCGCATGGTCATGGCAAGTGCTCTGTCCATCTCGCGGTTTACCGTCAGGCTTGCCGATTTGTAACTGCCAATGCTGGCAATGCACGACGAGACGATGAGTGTAAACAACACAATTATAACGTGTTTCTGTTTCATTTCTATAGTCGGTTAAGTTCTTCCGAATCTGCTCGCAAAGATAACGATTTTGAAAACATTCAGCCCATAATGCTGTCAATTTCTTTGCTCAATTAAATTATTTTTCCGACTTTTGCAACCTGTAATCTAATAAATTTAAAAACTGATAGAATGAAAAAACTACTATTCTTGCTGATTCTCTCAGCATTCAGTCTTACTACCGTCAATGCACAAGAGTCTGACAGCGTTTCTGTGTCTAATACCGACCAGTCGGCAGAGTTCCCGGGAGGCAGGAAAGCCATGCTCAAATTCTTTGCAGAAAATGTGGTGTATCCAGAAGAGGCTCTGAAACAGGATA
>FNBQ01000058.1 GCA_900102385.1 Bacteroidales bacterium KHT7
AACGTAACAGATATGAGTTTTATGTTCGAAAATTGCAAAAGTCTGGCAAGCCTTGATTTGAGAAATTTCGACACATCAAACGTAAATGATATGGGCTATATGTTTGACAGTTGCGATAATCTGGCAAGCCTTGATTTGAGAAACTTCGACACATCGAACGTAACTGATATGATGTATATGTTCTGTGACTGCATCTGTTTGACAGAACTAAACGTAAGCAACTTCAATACTTCGAACGTAACAAATATGAGTTGGATGTTTGACGGCTGCAAAAACCTAAAAACAGTTTACGTTGGAAAAGGTTGGAACACAAGTAAGGTTGAAAAGTCAGAAGATATGTTTGCCAATTGTCCCCACCTTGTTGGTGGCAAAGGAACTACGTTCGATTCGGAAGTAATAGACATAACTCGCGCAAAAGTAGACGGCGGAAAGGAAAATCCCGGATATCTTACAACAAAAAAATAACATAGATTATGAAACATATTTTTACAATTCTACTAAGTATTATACTTTTGGGCACAAGCCCTGCGTGTACCTTGGAACAAGAAGCCTATGCAATAATGTCACCCGACGGCACAACGCTCACTTTTTATCACGACAATCAGAAAGCATCTCGACAAGGAACAGTTTATGAGATAGATGCAAAAGATAGCATACCAAAATGGGTGAAATGGTTAAAATATGGTGAAAACTCATATCCACTGAATCTAGAGCTTAAGACCGTTGTTTTTGACGAGTCGTTTAAAGACGCTCGTCCCGTATCGTGCGCATGGTGGTTTGCCGGTTTTCGTAGACTGACAAAAATAGAAGGCATCAACAATCTTAACACTTCTAACGTAACGAATATGAGTGACATGTTCTTATTTTGCGGAAGTCTGACAAGCCTTGATGTGAGCAAATTCAACACTTCGAACGTAACGGATATGTATAACATGTTCCATGATTGCGAAAGTCTAACTACACTTGATGTAAGAAACTTCGACACTTCGAAAGTAAGGGATATGAGTGGAATGTTCGAAGGTTGCGAAAGTCTAACTACACTTGATGTTAGTAAATTCAACACTTCGAACGTAACGGATATGCATGAGATGTTCTCTGGTTGCCACAAACTTACCAACATTGATGTGAGAAAATTCGACACATCGAATGTTACAGATATGGGTAGAATGTTCTTTTGTTGCAATAAACTTACAACACTTGATGTTAGCAACTTCAACACCTCTAATGTCACGGATATGTTTTGTATGTTCTGTAGTTGCGAAAACCTTAAAAGCATTGATGTTAAAAACTTCGACACTTCAAAGGTAACGAATATGGGTGGAATGTTCTGTGATTGCATCTGTTTAACAGAACTTGATGTGAGCAAATTCAACACTTCAAAGGTAACGGATATACATGGAATGTTCCGTGATTGCGATAGTCTGACGAAACTTGATGTGAGAAATTTCGACACATCGAACGTAACTGGTATGAGTAATATGTTCTTTGGTTGCAACAGTCTGACTAGCCTTAATGTGAGAAATTTCAATACATCAAAGGTAACTGATATGAGCGATATGTTCTGTTTCTGCATCCGTTTGACAGAACTTGATGTTAGTTGTTTCAATACAGCAAATGTTACAAATATGGAGGAAATGTTCAATAGTTGCGAGAAACTAAAAACAATTTACGTTGGAGACGGCTGGAACACAAGCAAGGTTGAAGAATCAGAAGGAATGTTTGGCGATTGCGCCAACCTTGTTGGCGGCAAAGGAACAAAGTTCAATCCGGAAGTAACAGATAAAACACGTGCAAAAATAGACGGCGGAAAGAAAAATCCCGGATATCTCACAGCTAAGAAATAACATAGATTATGAAACATATTTTTACAAAGTTACTAAGTATTTTTTGCACAAGCCCAGCGTGTGCCTTGAAACAAGAAGCGTATGCAATAATGTCGCCAGACGGCACAACGCTAACTTTCTATTACGACACAAAGAAAGCATCTCGCAAAGGAACAGCGTATAAGATAAATGCAGAGGACAGCATACCTAAATGGGTGAAACTTGATGAACACTCTGAGCCAAAGAATCCAAATTTCACGATAGTAGTTTTTGACAAATCGTTTAAAGATGCTCGTCCTTTATCGTGCGCATATTGGTTTGCCGGCTTTAGTTGTCTGACAAAAATAGAAGGCATCAGCAATCTTAACACTTCTAACGTAACGAATATGAGTAACATGTTCGATGGTTGTACAGATCTGAAATCCATTGATGTAAGCAATTTCGACACCTCGAATGTAACGAACATGAACAACATGTTCGATGCGTGCAATAATCTAACAACACTTGATGTGAGAAACTTCGACACATCCAAAGTAACAGATATGAGATATATGTTCTCATCCTGCAAAAGTCTAACAAACCTTGATTTGAGAAATTTCGACACATCAAATGTTAAGGACATGTGCGGAATGTTCAATGATTGCT
>FNBQ01000053.1 GCA_900102385.1 Bacteroidales bacterium KHT7
GGCGCGAATCTTCTTCTGCACTCAATGCAAGAACTTTCAGACAAGTGGCCTGAATTGTTAAAATCATTTAAAAACGACGAACGATAGTGTTAAAAAACATTATTTTTGAAAAATTCCGTCAATTTTATTTGCAGTTTCCAACAGATAGTATTATCTTTGCACTGCTTTTAAAGAAGAACTAAGTGTAAATTAAAATATCATTTGGATTAATAAGGTAAAAAAGATTGGAAAAAGAGTTAAAAGAAGTTCTCAACTGTGAAGTTGAGAACTTTTTGTTTGTACAAGCTTTTGCCATTACGCTAATAATGACTAACTTTGCATTTGATTACAAGATAACGTTAATTATTTTTAATATGAAAAAAGCATTCCTTTCCTTGGCTTTGCTTCTGTCAGCATTAGTTGCAAACGCCACCGTCCGCTTGCCAAAGATTTTTTCAGACAATATGGTGATACAGCGGAATGCAGAAATCAGAATATGGGGCTGGGCAGACCCTAAGGAAAATGTTTTCATCGCACTTAACGGCAAGAAAGTGAAGACCGTTGCAAGCGAAAGCGGCGAATGGGAAATATCACTTCCGGCAATGAAGGCTGGCGGTCCGTACACGCTTTTGGTAAACGACATAAAGGTAAACAACATCCTTATTGGCGATGTTTATCTGTGTTCGGGACAGAGCAACATGGAACTGCCCATGCGACGCACAGCCGACCTCTACAAAAAGGACATGGACAGCATCGTAAACACTAACGTTAGATACGTTAAGATTCCGCTTACATTCAACTTCAGAGAGCCGCAAAAGGATTTCAAGGCGTGCGACTGGAAGGAGCTCAACCCAAAGAACGCTCCCGAGATGTCGGCACTCTGCTACTATCTGGGCATGAACATTAACATAAGCGAGAACGTTCCGGTGGGCATCGTAAACTCGAGCGTGGGAGGCTCTCCTATCGAGGCTTGGATGCACTACGACGCACTCGAGAACTATCCGGCTTACCGTAAAGAAGCCGACAAATGCTATCAGAACGGTTATATCGAAAAGACTCTAAAGGAGGAGGCCGAGAAGATGCGCACTTGGAACAATATCCTGAACGAGACAGACCACGGACTAACCGAATGGACATCGCTCTATTTCGATGACAACAAATGGGAAATGGTTGATATGTTCAGCGACTGGGGAGCACCCGACGGCAAGATTGTGAACGGCTCGCACTGGCTGCGTCAGGAAATAGACGTTCCGGAGAAATGCGCCGGCAAGGAGGCCGTGCTCAGACTGGGCTGCATTGTCGATGCCGACAGCGTTTATGTAAACGGCGTATGCGTTGGCTCAACAGGATATCAGTATCCGCCACGAATATATAAAGTGAGACCAGACTTGCTTCGCGCCGGCAAAAACATCATCGCGGTGCGCGTTATTAGCTATCAGGGCAAGCCAAGTTTCGTAAGAGAGAAGCCATACAAGCTCACGTTCAACAACGGCTACGAGATTGCACTATCGCAGAACTGGCGACACAAGATAGGCTCAAGAATGCCGGCACGCGCAGGTCAGACATTCTTCCAGTACAAGCCAATTGGTCTGTACTACGGAATGATTGCTCCGCTCAACAAGTTCCGTTTCTGCGGAACGGTATGGTTCCAAGGCGAGAGCAACACAAGTCGCGCAAACGAATATTCAGACCTCTTGCAGAAGATGGTTGCCGACTGGCGCAAGCGTCAGGGCTACTCTACCCCATTCATCATCGTTCAGCTTGCCAACTTTATGGACACGCACGACAAGCCTTTCGACAGCGAATGGGCGGCTCTACGCAACGCACAGCGCGAGGCAAGCACGCTTATTCCAGATGCTGCCCTTGCAACGGCTCTCGGTCTTGGCGAGTGGAACGACATTCACCCTCTGAAAAAGCGCGATGTTGCCGAGCGCGTATTCCTTCAGATTGAGCGACTTGTCTACAAAAAGGACAAGATGATTGCCGAAGGTCCTGTGGTTAAGGATGTTAAGGCTGGCAAGAACGGAGCAGTCGTTCTGTCGTTCACGCGCGAAGATGTGCAGAAAGGCTCGCTGCGAGGCTTCGAACTGGCTGGCGAAAGCGGTTTCTATTACAAGGCCGACGCCACATCAGACGGCAAGACGGTAACTCTTTCGTGCCCCGACGTAAAGCAGCCTAAGAGCGTGCGCTATGCGTGGGACGACAATCCTATCCTATCGCTCTACAATACCAACGGAATGCCGGCTGCATCCTTCCAGTTCGAGGTAGGCTACACCGCTCCAAAGGCAAAGGCCGACAAATCGGCTAAGCCTGTAAAGGAGAAGGGCGCAAAAATGGTAGAAAACAAGGCTGAGAAGAAGGAAGAAAAACCGAAGAACATTCCAGAGATTGCTCCGCAGAGAAAGAAGGAGGCGAAAAAACAGTCAGCCTACAAGACTAAGGTTGCCGTTATTGAGGAACGCGCCAAGATTGAAAAGGAAAAGATGAAGGACGATTCTGAACAGTTCAAGGGCGAGATGTACTTGAAGGAGAAGGCAATAAAAGACGAGTTCAAGGCAAACAAGGAGAAGCGCGAACAGGAAGCCAAGGAGCGAAAGGAACTCGAAAAGCTGAAGAAACAGCAGGACAAACTTGACAAGCAGCAGAAGGAACTCGACAAAAAGAAACAGGAACTGAACAAGAAATAACGCTCCGCGCGTTTACATTCTTAAAAAAGTATTCACAATACAAGAGATTCCACAAAACGGGGGCATGATTTTCGTCATGCCTCCTTTTTATGTCCGCCAATGAGCTTTCTATACCTTACGGCTTACTTCTGGCTTTATACAATTTGTAGCGTTCTCAACTTTCAAACCTACCTTGATACGATTTTTCAACCCTCAATTTTCAACTCTATAATTGTCAATTGTGAATTGTCAATTGTCCATTACCATCGGCTTACTTCCCCGTAGCTACTCCGTTCCTACCCCGTAGCTACCACGTACCTTGAACGTACCTACTCCGAACCTTACGGCTTACTTCTGGCTTACCTGCCCCTTACTATCCCCTTACCATCGGCTTGCTTCCCCATAGCTACCCCGTACCTACCACGTACCTTGAACGTACCTACTCCGAACCTTCCGGCTTACTTCTGGCTTACCTGCCCCTTACTATCCCCTTACTATCGGCTTGCTTCCCCGTAGCTACCCCGTACCCTCCGGCTTACTTGAAGCAACCTTGAAAGTAAGTTGCAGCTTGTAAAATGCTACTTTTCGGCTTTCAAATCTCAATTTTTCATTGTCAATTGTCCATTGTGATTTGTAAATTGCTTAGTTTTTTCAATTCTCAAACTTCAAAATTCAAAAGAAATTGTCAATTGTCAACTATCAATTATTATCCATTGTCAATTCAAAAGAACTTTCAAATAATCCGATATTTCTGATTTAATATCTGATAAAAAAACAAAAAAATATGTACATTTGTACGCTCTTCGCAATTAGCCGTTGAGCAAAAAAGAACAGAAATCGAAACGTAAAAAATGAGAAAAATATTCTACATTATCTGCCTAATGGCTACATTTCTGACAATAGGCTGTAAAGACAACTCCGACAAGGAGCAAATAGAATTCATCAGGACCGTATTTACCGAGTTCGACTCCATCTCGAATGCAAATCCGGAAAACTACACGTTTTACACGCATTACAGACTTCTGTGCAAGAAATATTGTACCGAGGAATTCAGAATCAAGCTTATGAATGCTTACAGCGAAGCGTACGGCTGCATGCTGGTTGCCGGCTATACCATGGACGAAAACTCGCTCAATGGCATGACTATTGAAATGACGGCAGAAAATGTGTTCCGTGTACGCTATGAAACAACATTGGATGATGCGTACGACGACACCTACGACCTGACAACCTACAAGGTAGATTTGCAAGTAACTCTCTGCAAAGAAAAAAACGAATACAAAATAGCCAATGTCAAGAACTTCACGGCCAGAAAGCTGCCAGACAATCGGGAGCATACAAAGCGTTATTACATTGACGACCTGATGGACAGCATAAGCCGCAACCCACAACTCGACAACAAGATGCTGGAGAGACTGCACGGCTACTGGCTGGCATACAACGGCTGCGAGGATGTTACCAGAATCACACAAAATACGATTGAAAGATATTCGTTAAACGGTTTCGACGACGGATTCAAAAACTTTCCATACATCTTAAGGAATCAGGTTCTGTACATCAGTTTTTGCAATGACGGAAGATTCTACCCGCACAAGTGTACCTTCGACAAAGACACATTGCGAATAACGTCATGCAGCAGCGAGTATGCTAATTGGGAAATGTTCCACATTAAAGACAAAGACGCCGGTCCATGGATTGAGTATATCAAAAAGGCACGCGCCCGAAATGCCCTGCCCGACAGCATAAAGATTGAAATCGGTACATTCGATTCGTTCCCCGATGAAATCGACGGCGGAAGCTGCGAATTCTTCAGAAACGAGGACGACATGAAAGCCAAGAAGTTTGTGATGGTAAACGATTTGGCAGAGACAGCCTACGTTGTAATAAACAACAAGCTTGAAAAGTTTACCCTAAAATGGAATGATGGCAACCTATATTCTTATGCCAACCAGAACTATGTGCTGCGCGTAAACGTAATAAAGCTGAAAGATAATACAGCGCCAGATTCGCACAATCTTGAAGGCTCGTTTTGGATTATCGACCCAGATGAACGACATTCTGAGAGTGTATCGTTCATTGGCAGATGCGGCTGTTAATCAAGCTAATAGCACGATATTATTGATACATACAAAAACATCATAATGCCCCGATTCATAAACAAATAATAACTTTTTATCTTTATCACAACAATGAAACATTTTTCAAACCGCGCGCTAGCGTGTCTGGCCCTATCGTTGTTTGCGAGATTGCTCTATGCCAACGACGGCGGATTCTACATAAGCGGAAATCACTTGGTGCCAAGATCAAACACCACGGTCAAGAAAGCAAACCTGAAGATGTAAAAGCAAACCATATTTTTAGGCATCAGCTTTAAGATAAACAGCCCTGATTTATAACGTTATACTTGTGTTTATGGCGACTATTCGTCATAAACACAATGTAATATTTACCAAAAAAAAGAGAGCCTCGGCAACGATGGCTCTCTTCTTTCACTTTTACATAATAATATTAACCTAAATTATAACTATTTTCTTACCGTTCTTGATGTAAATTCCCGGAGTTGGGTTTACTACTCGCTGGCCGCGAAGATTGTATATTACGTTGTCGCCACAGTCTGGCAAAGCCTCAACCTCGCCGATGCCAGTTGCCGCCTCGGTTGCGTCTTTGTCGTTAGACAGGAATACGCTCTTAATCCTTATCGGATTTCCGCCATACGACCAGAATCCGGCAATATAGATGTGCTCTGTATTGAGCATAACGCCGTTTCCTTTTTTCAGGGTTGCAAGTTCCTCTACCACACGGGTACGAGTACCTATTTGTATCGTTGCATTCTGTGCCCAATAATCGTTCTCGTCGAACAGGTGAATTTCGGCACCAGCATTTTGTTTCTCGTACAACTCGACAACAAGATACTTGTAGTCCGACATATCTAAGCCGTTGTTGTATGTCCATCCGCCGAAGCCGTACTTTCCGGTTATGAGCGTGCCTGTCTTCTCATCGAACGAGCCCTTCTCCCAGATATTCGGATTGAAAGAATCGGCCGACAACGGGAACGGAGTAAGCGTCAGATGAACGCTCACCTCCTTGCGTGTTCCGAAGTCATCGGTTAGCGATATTACGACATCGGTCTCGCCCACTCCATTGCACAACAACATGCCGTTTTTGAACGATGCCACCGAAGGATTGCTGATGCTGTAATCGGCTGTTGCGCTTACGCACGACTTGTGTCCGTCAGCAAACGTAGCATCAACAGGAATGGCGATGGCGTTGCCCGGAAGAATCTTGAAATTATCGGCACAACCCAGTTCGAGGCTCACAAGTTTGCGGGCATCCGCTGTTGGATTAGGCCACTCGGCTGCATAGTCCTTGAACCAGCGGTACACAGGACGCGCGCACGATTCTGGGTCGGTAAGGAATGTTGAGCCGTCTGGCTTGCTGTCGTCATACTCAGCCAAGAGATTCAGACCTGTGAAGACCGTCCAACTTACGTTTCCGGTATAATCGCAAAGGAACTTGAAGTTTGCTCCGAAGCCTTCGCCGCCTCTTACGCCAGTTGTTGATTTTCCCCACGAGCAATCGTATTTCTTAGCAGCCCAGTCCATCTCGGTTACGATGATTGGGGCAAAGTCGGTTACGCAGTTAATGCGCTCGTGCCATCCGTTAATGAAGCCATTATATCCGCCGCCCGAAACATCGCCGGTATTCTCTGCGCTCTCAACCTCGGCATCGCTGCCAAACCAGCCCGGATAGCAATGAACGGCATAGCCAATGTTATTGCCAATGATTGGCTTAACGGCATAGTCGCGATAATCGCTCTGATATCCCGGTCCGGGAACCCAGATTATGTTGTTGCATCCCTTTGCGCGGATTGCATCGACAATAGGCTGAAAATAGTCGAAAGATGCGCCAGATGTTATCTTTTTGCCCGAAGCGTCAGTCTTGCAGATTTTTACAGGCTCGTTGGCAAGTTCAATCATGATAGACGTGTTGCCTTCTTTTACAAGACGCTCGGCAACATATTCCCACACCTTTATAAGGTATTTCTGATAGTTGTCGCCTACGGTAATCTCCTTGGGACACACGCCCGGCGGACGCATAACGACGTAGATTCCGTTTGACTCGCAATACTTTGCCATCTCGTAGAAAACCGAGTTGAAATATTGCTTGAAGCGAAGCATGTTGAAAGCCGAGATGTCGCTCTCGTCACCATTATTTGCGCTTGGATTGTTGCTCCAATAAGGGTCCATGTGCAGGCGAAGCACGTTAATCTTGTAGCCCTTGTCGAGAACTCCCGAAATCATTCGTTTGTTATAGTTCAGACAGCCGTCAACATCGTAGTTGTCCCAATACTTGCCCTTCTCGTTAAACCAAGGGCTGTAGGTCTGCGCCACGCCATGAAGATTTACCTTGTTGCCGTTTTCATCAACAAGATATCTGCCTTCGATGTGCAGTTTGGGCATAGGCATATTGCGCCACGCCTTGGCAGTCACAACCGCCATACATGCCACGAATAGCAAAAAAACTATTTTTTTCATTGTTGTTTGGTATAAAGTTTGATTCTTAAAATCTGATAATGAAGCAATTTTAAACAAATAAGTCAGATGCGACTGCAAAATTACGAATTTATAACCTAACCTTTAAAAATGACAATATGTTATACAACACGAAACAACCGAATCATTGGCAGCAACTTATTTGTATAGTGCAATTATGTGCAAAAAAAGTGGTATGAATTTACATTTTTACTCGCTACCTTTGCAGCATGAAAATTAAAATATCAGCAAGAATATGAAACCCTATAAATTTGAGCCTTACCTTAAACCGACCATTTGGGGAGGCTCGCTAATAGCGCCATTCAAAAGCATCGGGGCAAGCGAGGAGAACATCGGCGAATCGTGGGAAATATCGGCTGTGCCGGGACACGAGAGCGTGGTTGCCAACCGTGGTATTGCCGATGATGTGGACGTTGGGCTTACCTTGCCGCAACTTATAGACAAGTACAAGGAGCAGCTTGTGGGCAGAAAGGTTTACGAGAAGTACGGAAACAAATTTCCGCTGCTGATAAAGTTCATAGACTCGCGGCAAGACCTCTCGGTTCAGGTTCACCCCAACGACGAACTGGCGCAGAAACGCCACGGATGCGCCGGGAAGACCGAGATGTGGTACATAATAAAGAGCAAGCCGGGAGCAAAAATCTATGCCGGACTAAGCCGAAAAATTACCCCCGACGAGTACGAGCATCTTGCCAAGGCCGAAACCGTTGACGGACACTCGCCCATGCAAGACGTTATAGCCACGCACGAGTCGCACCAAGGCGACCTCTACTTTCTGCCTGCCGGAAGGCTTCACGCCATAGGAGCCGGCAATTTCCTTGCCGAGATTCAGCAGACATCAGACATAACGTACCGCGTTTACGACTTCGGACGGAAAGATGCCAACGGAAAGCCGCGCGAACTGCACATTGAGCAGGCCAAAGATGCCATAGACTACAACGTGTATTCTGAATACCGTACATCTTACGACAGCACTCTGCCAAACTCCGAACTTGTTAGTTGCCCTTACTTCAGGGTGAACAGGGTCGTTGTGCAGGAATCGGCAAAGATTGACCTCAAGACAGAGTCGTTCGTGGTGGTTATCTGCCTCAGCGGAATAGCCAACATCAACGGAATAAACATGCACCAAGGCGAAACAGTACTTGTTCCGGCATCGGAAAATACTCTGTTTATTTTTGGAAATGCAACATTCCTTACCGCTACACTATAAGGCATGTTGCACTACTTAGAACTTTCCGAAATGGCAACAGCGGCGCATTACTTATCGAAGAAATAGAATGTAGCCGTTGCTGCCGTTTTCTTGTTTGCAGACTGAAAACACAAGCCCCGAAAAATGCTTTTAGTCTGCTCTAAGTTTTACCTCATCGTTAAGCCGGAATCCCGAAGGATTAGCAGCAAACTTCGTATTCTTTTTTCATTTCGGGAAGCAGATGTTTGAGTTGGTTTACCGACGGAATGAAACTCTTGTATTCCGTTAGGATGAACTTCTTTACAAGCTCGAACTTGTCCTCGAAATCGTTGTCGCGGCAGAGGCGCAGGAACACTACGCCACGAATTATCTGCTCTGGTGCTGTGATGCCGCGGATTATCTTAACCCAGTCGGGATAGGCTTTGATGTCTGAGCACAGCCTTTCCCACAAGAACTGCGGAGACGAATAGTCTTCTACAAAGTCGCCGAACTTTTCTTCGATAAACTGCCATGTGGCAAGGCAGAGTTTCTTTACATCTTCGTCGCTAACACATTCACTATCATTTAGTTTGACTATTTTCTTCGGAAGTTCGAGTTCTACCGTTCCTTGATGGTCGCCGTCGCGCGATTTTAGCTTAATGTCAATCTTTTGCATCCATTTCTCGACCTTGTCGAGGCGGATGCTTGGCGGATTGATGCAGAGCCGTCCGTTCTTGCCGACCGTAAACGAGAAGATGAGGTTGCCAACATCGGTAGGGCGTGTGTAATAGAACACGTTTTTATAGCGACGCACGTTGCAGAAACCGTGATTGCGGAGGCTGGCATCGAGATAACTGCCAACAATCTCTATTGTGTTCCTCTGCATTTGGGTGCTTTCAGTCTTTTCTTTGCTGGCATTGTTGTCTTTCTTGCCAAGGAAAAAGTCCATAAACTGCTTTTGCAGGCTTCGGGATTCCTTCGGGATGCGTTCGGGATTGAGCAAGGACAGAAGTTCTTTGTTTACCTGCTCTGGCGGAGTTGGCACGAATTTCTTTGCCGCCTTCTTTTTAGGCTTCTCTGTTGGAGCTGATATTGGCGTGAAGTTTTTCGCAACCATAGCCCTTATCTTCTCCATCTCAGCCTCTTCGTTTGGCGAGTCCATGCTGTATTTTGGCTCGATGGTTGGAAGAAGTTGCTTTAACTTTTCGTAATACGGAATAAAGCGTTTATGCAGATATGCTTCTTTATGTTCGTAAAGCCAGTATTCAACCCGCTTTACCTTGTCTTGAAACAGAGGATCATTACACAATTTTGATATAATCAACCCTCTAAAATGTCCATCAAAATTACCCCAAAAAAGTCCTTTCTCATAATGAACCCATGAAATATTTGCATTATCCAGTTCCTCCATTTTACGGACAACGTTCGGCAAATACAGATATGTTTCTACAAACTTCTTAGCTGTACCCAAAAGATAATCCAAGAAATAATCAACAACCATGTTTACGTCATCTTCGGTTTCGACTGCATATTCACTATACTTCCCTATATCGGTATGATCATTCAAAGTCTTGCGAAATTCTGTCTTATTGTCTATGAGTCTGCTTCCACCGGGATATACAGTAGAATCTCCTATACATTCAGAAAAATGATTATCCGCAATTCGCCCTGCCGTTATACAATTTGTGCTCAAACGTAGGCTTATACGAAACGGCAGCGATAACTAACCGGTCGAACATCCTGTCACCGAAATATTTACGGTTGAATTTGTAGCAGAATTCATTCAAGTATTCTTGAAGAAACTCCTCCTTGATTCCGTGATACATGTCTGTGAACAACGACTTGGCGTTTGAAATGGCGATATGTACCCACGGAAGAACCTTTGGAGCATTGCACCCGCGGACCGTCTGCCGTTCCGACTTTGACACAGCTTTCTCGACTGTCGAGTGTGAGGCAAAATTATCCATCACAGCCGTGGAGTCTGG
>FNBQ01000052.1:0-8470 GCA_900102385.1 Bacteroidales bacterium KHT7
CCTGCAAAAGTCTAACAAACCTTGATTTGAAAAATTTCGACACATCAAATGTTAAGGACATGTGCGGAATGTTCAATGATTGCTATAATCTGACAGCACTTGATGTGAGCAATTTCAACACTTCTAATGTCACGACAATGTTTTGTATGTTCAGTAGTTGCGAAAGCCTTAAAAGCATTGATGTGAGAAACTTCGATACTTCTAAAGTAACGGATATGGACTTTATGTTCTCTGAGTGCAAAAGCCTGACAAAACTTGATGTAAGAAATTTCAATACATCAAAGGTAACTGGTATGAAATTAATGTTCTGTGACTGCATCTGTTTGACGGAACTTGATGTGAGCAATTTCAACACTTCTAATGTCACGACAATGTTTTGTATGTTCAGTAGTTGCGAAAGCCTTAGAAGCATTAATGTGAGAAACTTCGATACTTCTAAAGTAACGGATATGAGTTGTTTGTTTTCGTATTGCGAAAGCCTTACAAGCATTGATGTTAGCAACTTCAATACTTCGAACGTAACATATATTAGTTGGATGTTTGACGGCTGCAAAAACCTAAAAACAATTTATGTCGGAGATGGCTGGAACACAAGCAAGATTGAAGACACAGAAAATATGTTTGAAAATTGTATCAACCTTGTTGGTGGCAAAGGAACAACGTTCGATTCGGAAATAATAGATATAACTCGCGCAAAAATAGACGGCGGAAAGGAAAATCCCGGATATCTTACAACAAAAAAATAACATAGATTATGAAACATATTTTTACCATTCTACTAAGTATTATACTTTTGGGCACAAGCCCTGCGTGTGCATTGCAACAAGAAGCCTATGCGGTAATGTCGCCCGACGGCACAACGCTAACTTTCTATTACGACACAAAGAAAGCATCTCGCAAAGGAACAGCGTATAAGATAAATGCAAAGGACAGCATTCCTAAATGGTTGAAATTTAATGAATACTCAAATCCAAAGAATCCAAATTTTACGACAGTAGTTTTTGACAATTCGTTTAAAAACGCTCGTCCTTTATCGTGCGCATATTGGTTTGCCGGCTTCAGTAGTCTGACAAAAATAGAAGGCATCAGCAATCTTAACACTACTAACGTAACGAATATGAGTTGGATGTTCGAAAGTTGCGAAAAACTAACTACACTTGACGTGAGCAAATTCAACACTTCTAATGTTACGAATATGAGTAGAATGTTCTATGGTTGCTATGAGCTGACAAACCTTGATGTCAGAAACTTCAATACCTCAAAAGTAACGGATATGAGTGGAATGTTCGAGTATTGCGAAAGGCTAACTACACTTGATGTAAGCAAATTCAATACTTCGAAAGTAACGAATATGAGTGGTATGTTCAATAGTTGCTATGCGCTGACAAACCTTGATGTAAGCAAATTCAATACTTCGAAAGTAACGAATATGTGTAGTATGTTCTGGCATTGCGAAAAACTAACTACACTTGACGTGAGCAAATTCAACACTTCTAATGTTACGAATATGAGAAACATGTTCCATGGTTGCAAAAAACTAACTACACTTGACGTGAGCAAATTCGACACTTCTAATGTTACGAATATGAGTGGAATGTTCGAGCATTGCGAAAGTCTAACTACACTTGATGTAAGCAAATTCAACACTTCGAAAGTAACGGATATGGGTGAAATGTTCTTGGTGTGTAAAAATCTAACTACACTTGATGTAAGAAACTTCGACACTTCGAAAGTTACGTATATGAGATTCATGTTCGAATATTGCGAAAGGCTGACAACACTTGATTTAAGCAAATTCAGCACCTCGAACGTAACGGATATGATACGTATGTTCTGTGATTGCAAAAACCTAAAAACAATTTACGTTGGAGATGGCTGGAACACAAGCAAGGTTGAAAACTCAGAACTTATGTTTAGCGATTGCACCAACCTTGTTGGTGAAAAAGGAACAACGTACAATTGTAAAAAAACAGAAACAGACAAAAGCCGTGCAAAAATAGACGGCGGAAAGGAAAATCCAGGATATCTCACAGCTAAGAAATAACATTAATTATGAAACATATTTTTACCATTCTACTAAGTATTATACTTTTGGGCACAAGCCCTATGTGCGCTTTGGCACAAGAAGCCTATGCAATAGTATCGCCTGACATGATGTCGCCAGACAAAACAACGCTCACTTTTTATTACGACAACAAGAAAGCATCCCGCAAAGGAACGGCGTATGAGATAGATGCAGAAGGTAGCATACCGAAATGGGTTAAATGGTTTAAACGTGGTGAAAACTCATATCCACTGAATCCAGACTTTAAGACTGTTGTTTTTGACGAGTCGTTTAAAGACGCTCGACCAGTATCGTGCAGATGTTGGTTTGCCGGTTTTTTTAATCTTACAAAAATAGAAGGTATCAGCAATCTTAATACCTCGAATGTAACCGACATGAGTCGGATGTTCGATGACTGCAATATGCTTACAACCATTGACGTTAGTAAATTCAACACTTCAAAGGTTACAGATATGTGCAAAATGTTCAATGGTTGCCGTGAACTGACAACACTTGATGTGAGAAACTTCGACACATCAAATGTAACAGATATGAGCAAAATGTTCTATGGTTGCTGTCTTCTGACAACACTTGATTTAAGTAATTTCAACACATCTAAAGTAACAAATATGAAAGATATGTTCTTCCATTGCCTATGTCTAGCAAACATTAATATGAGCAACTTCAACACCTCGAATGTAACAGATATAAGCGGAATGTTCTTTGATTGTGGCAAATTGACATACCTTGATGTTAGCAAATTCGACACTTCGAATGTAACAAATATGAGCTATATGTTCTGGAATTGCAAAAGTCTGACAAACATCGACGTTAGCAGATTCAATACTTCGAACACAACGGACATGAAATGTATGTTCTGTGATTGCAAAAACCTAAAAACAATTTACGTTGGAGATGGCTGGAACACAAGTATGGTTGAAAAGTCAGAAGGAATGTTTGAAAATTGTACCAACCTTATTGGTGGCAAAGGAACAAAGTACAATTCGGAAGTAAGAGACAAAACTCGCGCAAAAATAGACGGCGGAAAGGCAAATCCCGGATATCTTACAACAAAAAAATAACATAGATTATGAAACATATTTTTACAATTCTACTAAGTATTATACTTTTGGGCACAAGTCCTGTATGCGCCTTGGCACAAGAAGCCTATGCAATAGTATCGCCAAACGACACAACGCTCACTTTTTATTACGACAAAAAGAAAGCATCTCGCAAAGGAACAGCGTATGAATTTGGGAAAAACAGGTTTAAAGCAGATAGAGACGAATATGTTGTGGCATTTGGCTCTTATGACATGGAAGGTGGCAATGGTATGACGGGAAACAACAGAATTGAGAAAATAACTACGGTTATTTTTGACAAATCGTTTAAGAAAGCTCGCCCTATATCGTGTGCATATTGGTTTGCTGAATTAAAAAAACTAACAAAAATTGAAGGCATAGAAAATCTGAATACATCTAATGTAACAGATATGAGCGGAATGTTCTACGATTGTAGAAGTCTTAGAAACCTTGACGTTAGCAAATTCAACACTTCGAATGTTACAGATATGCGCAAAATGTTCAGTTATTGCATCAGTCTGACAGAACTTGATGTGAGAAACTTCGACACATCAAATGTAACAGATATGAGCAAAATGTTCTACAACTGCAAAAGCTTTAGAAGCCTTGACATTAACAATTTCAACACTTCGAAGGTTACGAATATGAGCTGTATGTTCGCATCTTGCGAAAAACTGACAAGCCTTGACTTGAGAAATTTCGACACATCTAACGTAACAAATATGAGCGAAATGTTCGCATTTTGCAAAAGTCTGACACAACTTGATGCTAGCAGCTTTAACACCTCCAACGTAACAGATATGAGCGAAATGTTCTTCTATTGCGAAAGCCTGACACAACTTGATGTTAGCAAATTCAATACTTCTAAGGTTACAGATATGAACAGAATGTTCTCTAACTGCTCTTGTTTGACAAGCCTTGATGTAAGCAGATTCAACACATCAAAGGTGACGAACATGAACAGAATGTTCTCTAATTGTTTGAGGGTGACAAGCCTTGAAGTAAGTAATTTCGATACATCTAACGTAACGGATATGAGCTGTATGTTCATTTGTTGCAAGGGACTAAATAAACTTAATGTCAGCAGATTTAATACGTCAAAAGTAAATAACATGAGCGAAATGTTCTTTTGTTGCGAAAGTCTGACAACACTTGATGTTAGCAAATTCAATACAGCGAATGTAATTAATATGAATGGATTGTTCGCTGGTTGCCAAAGTCTGACAAACCTTGATGTGAGCAACTTCGACACCTCGAACGTAACGACTATGAGCGGAACGTTCTCTGGTTGCCAAAATCTGACAAACATTGACGTTAGCAAATTCAATACATCGAATGTAACTAATATGAGTGGAATGTTCGGGGGGTGCAAAGAACTAAAAACAATTTACGCAGGAGATGGCTGGAACATAAACAAGATCGAATTCTCTAAGGGAATGTTTGCCAATTGTCCC
This sequence comes from Bacteroidales bacterium KHT7, assembly GCA_900102385.1. GTDB lineage: Bacteria > Bacteroidota > Bacteroidia > Bacteroidales > Bacteroidaceae > Ga6A1. The sequence goes on from FNBQ01000052.1 coordinate 4,581, forward strand.
AACCTTGTTGGTGGCAAAGGAACAAAGTTCAGTTCTGAAGTAACAGACAAAAATCACGCAATAATAGACGGCGGAAAAACAAATCCCGGATATCTCACGGCTAAAGGCATAAGTTCTGTGGGTGCTTTAACACAAAAAGCCTATGCTGTAATGTCGCCCGACAACACAACACTCACTTTTTATTACGACAATAAGAAAGCATCTCGACAAGGAACGGTATATGAGCTAAATGAAGGAAAAAACAAACCTAAATGGATAAAATTTGATGAATTATCAATAGCTTATAATAAAAATTTCAAGACGGTAATTTTTGATGAGTCATTTAAAAACGCTCGCCCAGTATCGTGCACATATTGGTTTGGTGGATTTCGTAATCTTACAAAAATAGAAGGCATCAACAATCTTAACACCTCGAACGTAACGGATATGAGTTGGATGTTCTATGGTTGCAGACGTCTGACAAGCATTGATGTTAGCAACTTCGACACTTCAAAGGTTACGAATATGTGCGGAATGTTCTCATCTTGCGAAAATCTGACGAACCTTGATGTTTGCAAATTCAACACATCAAAAGTAACAAACATGCAAGGTATGTTCGCATGGTGCAAAAGCCTGACAAACATTGATTTGAGAAAATTCAACACATCGAATGTAACAAACATGAGTTGGATGTTCTATGACTGCAAAAGTCTGACAAGCATTGACGTTTGCAACTTCGACACATCAAAAGTAACAGATATGAGCGAAATGTTCAGTGATTGTGTCAATTTGACACACCTTGATGTTAGTGGCTTCAATACATCAAATGTAACGGATATGAGCGATATGTTTGCTAGTTGCTACAAACTTACAAACATTGATGTTAGCAAATTCAACACCTCAAATGTAACAAACATGCAAGGTATGTTCGCATGGTGCCAAAGTCTGACAAACATTGATGTTTGCAAATTCAACACATCGAATGTAACAAACATGAGTGGTATGTTCGCGTGGTGCAAAAGTCTGACAAACATTGATGTTAGAAACTTCGACACTTCAAAAGTAACATATATGAATAAAATGTTCGGAGATTGCGAGAGCCTTACCAGCATCGATGTTAGCAACTTTAACACATCGAATGTAACGAATATGAACAGTACGTTCGAAAGCTGCAAAAACCTAAAAACGATTTTCGTTGGAAAAGGCTGGAACATAAGCAAGGTTAAAGGCTCAGAAGATATGTTTAGAAATTGTATCAACCTTGTTGGTGACAAAGGAACAACGTTCGATTCGGAAATAACAGACATAACTCGCGCAAAAATAGACGGCGGAAAGGAAAATCCCGGATATTTCACAGCTAAGAAATAACATAGATTATGAAACATATTTTTACAATTCTACTAAGTATTATACTTTTGGGCACAAGCCCTGCGTGTGCATTGCAACAAGAAGCGTATGCAATAGTGTCGCCCGACAACAAAACGCTCACTTTTTATTACGACAACAAGAAAGCATCTCGCAAAGGAACAGCGTATGAGATAAATGCAGAAGACAGCATTCCTAAATGGGTGAAATGTGAGAAAAGGGCGGAATTCCTATATCCTGAGAATCCCAATTTTACGACAGTAGTTTTTGACGAGTCGTTTAAAGACGCTCGTCCTTTATCGTGCAGATATTGGTTTGCTGGATTTAGAAGTCTGACAAAAATAGAAGGCATCAACAATCTTAACACGTCGAATGTAACGAATATGAGCGACATGTTCCATGATTGCGAAAGTCTAACAAGCCTTGATTTGAGAAACTTCGACACCTCGAAAGTAACGGATATGAATTTGATGTTCTATAATTGCGAAAGTCTGACAAGCATTGATGTGAGAAATTTCGACACATCAAACGTAAAGGATATGAGCGGAATGTTCGGATTTTGCGACAATCTGACAAGCATCGACGTTAGCAGATTCGACACCTCAAAAGTAACCGATATGGCTATCATGTTCTGTGGTTGCGACAACCTGACAAGCATTGATGTTAGCAGATTCGACACCTCAAAAGTTACTAATATGGAAAGTATGTTCGAAGGTTGTGAAAGTCTGACAAGCATTGATGTGAGAAACTTCAATACCTCGAATGTAACGAATATGGAGCATATGTTCGAAGGTTGCGAAAGTCTGATAAGCATAGATTTAAGCAATTTCGACACTTCGAAAGTTACGACTATGTATAAGATGTTCGTTGAGTGTAAAAGTCTGACGAAACTTGATTTGAGTAATTTCGACACATCAAACGTAACTAATATGAGTTTTATGTTCAATTTTTGCGAAAGTCTAACTAACCTTGATATTAGAAACTTCGATACTTCAAAGGTAACAAGTATGTTTTGGATGTTCTTTGGTTGCGAAAGTCTGACAAAACTTGATGTGAGCAAATTCGACACATCGAACGTAACGGATATGAATAGCATGTTCGACGCTTGCAAAAGTCTGACGAAACTTGATGTGAGCAAATTCGACACATCAAACGTAACTGATATGAGTCATATGTTCAATGGTTGCGAAAGTCTAGCAAGCCTTGATGTGAGTAATTTCGACACATCGAACGTAACTGATATGAGCAATATGTTCTGTGACTGCATCAGTTTGACGGAACTTGATGTTAGCAATTTCGATACTTCAAAAGTAACAGATATGCAAAGTATGTTCAGTTATTGCGAAAATCTAAAAACAATTTACGTTGGAAACGGCTGGAACACAAACAAGGTTGAAGACTCAAAAGAAATGTTTGACAAAAGTACAAAACTTGTTGGTGGCAAAGGAACAAAGTACAATTCGGAAGTAATAGACATAATTCGTGCAAAAATAGACGGCGGAAAGGAAAATCCCGGATATCTTACGGCTAAGAAATAATTAGTTTTATGAAACACTTTTTTACAAGATTACTAAGTATCTTATTTCTTTGTACAATCTCTATTTCTGCCATGGCGCAGGAAGCCTATGCCGTAATGTCGCCAGACAGCACAACGCTTACTTTTTATTACGATAACAAGAAAGCATCTCGCGAAGGCATGGCGTATGAGTTGAACATTGGAGAGAACAGACCCAAATGGATAAAAGCAAAAATTAAAGAGTCGAAAAAAGAGTCTGAGAATCCAAATTTCACTACGGTTGTTTTTGACAATTCGTTTAAGAATGCCCGCCCTACAACATGTGCATTTTGGTTTGCCGGATTTGAGAATCTAACTAAAATAAAAGGCATCGAAAATCTGAATACATCAAAGGTAACAGATATGAGCAGGATGTTCGATTGGTGCTTCAAACTTACAAACCTTGATGTAAGCAACTTCAACACATCAAACGTAACAGATATGAGCAGGATGTTCGCTTATTGCTACAGTCTTACAAATCTTGATGTAGGCAATTTCGACACTTCAAATGTTACGGATATGAGCGGTATGTTCATAGTTTGCAGCAGCCTTACAAGTCTTGATGTGAGCAACTTCAACACTTCAAATGTTACGGATATGAGCGGTATGTTCATTGTTTGCAGCAGCCTTACAAGCATTGATGTAAGCAAGTTCAACACTTCAAAGGTAACAAATATGAGCCACATGTTCGAAGGGTGCGAAAAGCTTACAAGCCTTGATGTAAGCAATTTCGACACATCAAAAGTAACAGATATGAACTGGATGTTCTATGAGTGCAACTATCTGAAAAGCCTTGATGTAAGCAACTTCAACACATCGAATGTAACGAATATAAGCGCAATGTTCTATGGGTGCTACAATCTGGAAAGCATTGATTTAAGCAAGTTCAACACGGCAAGCGTTACAGATATGAGCGAAATGTTCGCTGATTGCAAAAGTCTTACAAGTCTTGATTTAAGCAACTTCAACACATCAAACGTAACAGATATGA
>FNBQ01000052.1:8480-12187 GCA_900102385.1 Bacteroidales bacterium KHT7
AGCAACTTCAACACATCAAACGTAACAGATATGAGCAGGATGTTCGCTGATTGCAAAAGTCTAACAAACATTGATTTAAGCAACTTCAACACATCTAATGTAACGAATATAAGCAGAATGTTCGCTTATTGCAAAAGTCTTACAAGCCTTGATGTCAGCAACTTCAACACATCAAACGTAACAGATATGAGCAGGATGTTCGCTGATTGCAAAAGTCTAACAAACATTGATTTAAGCAACTTCAACACATCTAATGTAACGAATATAAGCAGAATGTTCGCTTATTGCAAAAGTCTTACAAGCCTTGATGTCAGCAACTTCAACACATCAAACGTAACAGATATGAGCAGGATGTTCGCTGATTGCGAAAGTCTTACAAATCTTGATGTGAGCAAGTTCAACACTTCAAAAGTTACAGATATGAACTGGATGTTCGCTTATTGCAAAAGTCTTAAAAGCCTTGATGTCAGCAACTTCAACACATCAAAGGTAACAGATATGAGCAGGATGTTCGGTCATTGCGAAAGTCTTAAAAGCCTTGATGTAAGCAACTTCAACACATCAAAGGTAACAGATATGAGCATGATGTTCTCTAATTGCGAAAGTCTTACAAATCTTGATGTGAGCAAGTTCAACACGGCAAGCGTTACTGATATGAGCGCAATGTTCGCTGATTGCAAAAGTCTTACAAGTCTTGATGTGAGCAAGTTCAACACTTCAAAGGTAACAGAAATGAACTGGATGTTCGCTTATTGCGAAAGTCTTACAAGCCTTGATGTAAGCAACTTCAACACATCAAAGGTAACAGATATGAGCAGGATGTTCGGTTATTGCGAAAGTCTTAAAAGCATTGACGTGAGCAATTTCGATACATCTAATGTAACGAATATAAGCACAATGTTCGCTTATTGCAAAAGTCTTACAAGTCTTGATGTGAGCAAGTTCAACACTTCAAAGGTAACGGATATGAGCAGGATGTTCGCTTATTGCGAAAGTCTTACAAGCCTTGATGTCAGCAACTTCAACACATCAAACGTAACGAATATGTGCAATATGTTCAGTTATTGCGAAAACCTAAAAACAATTTACGTTGGAAAAGGCTGGAACACAAACAAGGTTGAAGACTCAAAAGAAATGTTTGCCAATTGTCCCAACCTTGTTGGTGGCAAAGGAACAAAGTTCTATTCAGAAATAACTGACAAAAACCGCGCAAAAATAGACGGTGGAAAGGCAAATCCCGGCTATCTTACGGCTAAGAAATAACATTCAAATCCTTCAAAAAGAACTATTATGAATTTAAGATTTTTTTTCGTGATTGCAAGTTGTTTCGTTACGCTTTTGTGTAATGCACAAGTTCAGGTTTCAACAAAACAGTTAATTGGAACTAAGTGGGAAGAAACTTCACGCATAGTAGGAGGAACAACTGAGAATCCAAACAAAAAACGCATAATTGAGTTTGACAAAAATGTTTTCTTAAATAGTATATATTTTAATACAGAGCCCACAACAGCTCAATTTAAATACTATTTATCAGATACAGAACCTTCTAATGTTTTTAACTACAATCTCGTTGGCACAAACAATAAGGGAAAACACATCGTTTTATATAACGACAAATTGAATAAAGTCTTTCATTACACATTCATATCGTTTAACGACGATGAGATGGTTCTATACCATAAAGCTGGCGAATATAAAATAGACTGCTACGTTACATACAAACGTATAAAGTAGATTTATAACACAAAGAAAGAGTAGCTCACCCAACACGATGGACTACTCTTTCTTTTGCCAAATCACATAATTATCGGCAGTAGAAAAAATACGACTTGCCGTATTCTTGCGCCCTTTCGGTAGCAAGCGAACGGAGGTCGAGTGCGGAAATTCGGTTTAAAACGAGAATTGTCAACTGTCAACTGTGAATTGTTAATTGTAATCACACTTCAACAATAAATGTTTTGAAAAGATCTTCATCTTCCTTACCGTCAACAAAACAGCAAACCTCTATTTTGTACTTTCTCTTTCCAACCTTCGTAACATCGCTTACACTTCTTGTAATATGCACATGGTCGTTTTCTCTTTCAAAATCTTCAGTTACACTTACTGATTTTATTTCCTTACCTGTTGAATATTCATAGAAATCGACGGATAAAGCCACGTTTTCTGCATATCCTATTAAGATATCATCTTCAGGATCTTCGTAAAAGCAAGGACCATTGATTTCTTTTTCAAGATTCAGATTTTTGTAGTCCATGTAATCAAACCGCTCTCCGCCACCAGTTGTAGCCCAAGTATAGATAAGATAATCCTTAGTCCACCGCACTCCAAAGCATGCCCATCCCGGCTCACATTCGGCAACAACCTTGCCAGACTGCAAATCGTACAAGGTTATAAGAAATGCCGGACTCTTATCTGGACGATGGTACACAAGCATCTTCTTGTTATCGGGCGAGACATAGAAATTCTCAATCAGCTCCCAGTTTTTGAAATGCGTTATCTGATTGTCACGCTCGTCGAAAATCTGCTGGCAGTACGACTTTCCGTCTATTCTGTATTTTGGCTCCCGTTTTTCGCAAGCAGAAAAAGCAAAAGCCAACAATATGGTTAAGAACAAATTTTTCATTTCTAATTCTTCGCTACGATGTTGTTTTTTCAGCGGTGGGAATTCTTGCGCCCTTTCGGTAGCAAGCGAACGTTTTTTCAGAGGTGGGAATTACAAATTCCCATTTCTTTTCTCAGCCGAATTCGGAAATTCGGCAGAACAGTAGGAATTTTTGGTAGCAAGCGAACGGAGGTCGAGTGCGGAAATTCAGCTGAACGGTAGTCATCCTATTCCTATTCTCAACCATTAGTCTACCCTTATAAACTCTTCCCCGTATCTTCTGGCTTGCTTGAATCTATCTTGAATCTACCTTCCTTCTTGCTTCCATCTTGCTACCTTCTTCCTACCTTCTTCCTACCTTCTTCCTACCCACCATTTTGTATTTACCAAAAGAATAAATCTATCACAAATTATTCTTTATTAGTTCTCCGTGTTCTGCCGAATTTCTGCGCTCGAACTTTGTTCGCTTGCTACCGAAGGGACGCAAGAATTCGGCTGAGAATAATTTGGGAATTTGCAATTCCCACCGCTGAAAAAAAGTTATGCGAAGCCAAAGCGACGCAAGAATTCCAACCACTGAAAAAAACATCAGTTTCTACACATAACATCTTGTCGCACAGCGACAATGCGAGTTGCAAACTCGCGGTATAATGATGCTGCCGAATTCGGAAATTCGGCAGAACGAGGTCGAGCGGCAAATTCGGCAGAACGGGAAATCTGCTTTTTGTGGCTAAAAAAAACCTTATTTCTTGTATTACGAATTAAACACAAATATTTTATAATGATTATCCGCAATTCGCCCTGCCGTTATATAATTTGTGCTCAAACGTAGGCTTATACGAAACGGCAGCGATAACTAATCGGTCGAACATCCTGTCACCGAAATATTTACGGTTGAATTTGTAGCAGAATTCATTCAAGTATTCTTGAAGAAACTCCTCCTTGATTCCGTGATACATGTCTGTGAACAACGACTTGGCGTTTGAAATGGCGATATGTACCCACGGAAGAACCTTTGGAGCATTGCACCCGCGGACTGTCTGCCGTTCCGACTTTGACACAACTTTCTCGACTGTCGAGTGTGAGGCAAAATTATCCATCACAG
>FNBQ01000051.1 GCA_900102385.1 Bacteroidales bacterium KHT7
CCTGTTTTAGCTGCATCTGGATACAGCTGAGATAATACTCCTTGAAGTTCTTGTATGTGCCAAAATGATAGCATACGAGGATGGTCATAATCTCGCTTTCGGAGAGTCTTCCCTTACGGTTTCTGTGACGTTTTCCGCTGCCGTCTTTGGATGGCAGACGAAGGTTTTTCTTCAATTCCTCGTTCAAATTCTTGTCAAACTCGTCGATAATACAGAAAATTTCAGTAACTTTGTCTCTGGTAATCATTGCTATTATATTTTGTAACTTGTTTGTTTTCAGCTATAAAGATACAAATAAATAGCGAGATTACCAACTTTTATTTGACTTTTCTTATCCCGAACTGGCGTAAAGATACGAGCATAAAAAAAGACCGCCACTGGAACTGTGACGGTCTTTTTTTCACAAATTAAGTTGATGCAATATTTTCAGAAAAGCAATGGATAATAAATCCAATTTATTTTGGGATTAGCAACATTTTTTCCTTGAATATTTACCACTCCCATTTTGTCATAATCACTAACAATAATTACACCTAAACTCTCGTGTATCGAAATAGAACTATACTCAGGCTTGATTATTATCTTGCCAGTTTTGTCTATGCAACCACATTCTTCATTTTTATATACACTTACAATGTTACTATAACTCCATAATTCTACATCATCAAACTGTGGTTTGGCGATAATCTTACCTGTTCTATCTATATAACCCCATTTATCATTAATACAGACAGCTGCAAAACTTTCGGATTGAAAATCTAATGCCATATCAAACTGAGGTTTTATCATAAAATTTCCAACAAATATACCCCCATTTACCATTTACTTGTACCGGGCACAATTTACTTTTTAAGAAATGTCTAACATATTCATACTGGGGCTCTATTACAAACTTACCTGACGAGTCTATAAAACCCCATTTTCCATTCAATTCTACACCTGCCAAACCGTTGTCTTCAAAAGAGGTTGCAAAGTCAAACTGAGGCTCAATTACCCAATTCCCCGTTGCATTGATATAGCCCCACTTCTTGTTCAACTCAACAACAGCCAAACCGTTGGATGAAAAATAAAATCTTTTGTCGTACCGAGGTTCGACTACAAACTTGCCTGCTGCATCAATATAACCCCATTTCCCTTTCAATTCTACACCTGCCAAACCATTTTCTTCAAAAGAATCTGCAAAGTCAAACTGAGGCTCAATTACCATTTTGCCTGTTGCATCGATATAGCCCCACTTGTCGTTCAGCTTAACGGATGCCAGACCATTGGATGAGAAATTCAAAATATCGTCATACCGAGGTTTGACAACAAACTTTCCCGTTGCATCAATGCAGCCCCACTTCTCATTTAATCTGATATTTGCCAAACCGTTATCTTGAAAATATTCGACCATTTCAAACTGAGGCTTAATAACAATCTTGCCAGATTTGTCAATAAATCCTTTTTCTACGTCTAATTCGATTTCTGCCAAGCCATTGTCTTGAAAGAAACCAGCATAGCCAAACTTCGGACTTATACACCAACTGCCGTTTCTGTCTACATATCCCCATTTTTCATTGACCTGAACAGGAATTAGTACCTTGTCTTCATTATCGCTCGTACAGGCTGAGAAATTGAATAACAGTCCCAACAAACTTGCCAATAATAAAATTGCTTTCATCTGATATTCCGAATTTGTGTTGTTTTTACTTCTGCAAAGCCCTCTTTATCTCTACGGTATTGGCGAGCTGTACAAGGCTATCGGCATTACTAATACAAGCCAACTCTGTCAAACTGGGGCTTGGCTATATAAGCTCCTTTTTTATCTATTATTCCCCATTTTCCACCATCCTTGGCAAATAATATGTCTCTGTATATTTCAATTCCTTCGAACCTTGGTTTTACCACGATTTTTCCTTTGCTGTCAATCACTCCGTATTTGCCGTTCTGGATTACAGCCGCCAAGCCATTTTCTGCGAATGACAAAGCATTATCAAATTGAGGTTGGATAACCATCTTGCCAGTTGCATCGATATAGCCCCACTTGCCATTCAAACTAACAGCTGCCAGACCGTTGGATGAGAAATCGCAAGCATTGTCGAACTGAGGAGCGACTACAAATTTTCCAGATGTATCAACAACTCCCCATTTCTCATCTAACAGAACAACGCACAATCCGTTGGCAGAGAAATCGTAAGCTCCATCATACCGCGGACTGATAACCATCTTACCGGTTCTGTCGATGAAGCCCCATTTATCCTCGTTAAGCTGTACGCGAGCCAATCCTTTGCCCATAAAAGCACCAGCCCTGCCAAACTGCGGTTTGATGCCCCATTTGCCAGATTCCTGAATATATCCAATCTCGTCATCAACCTCGGCTACAGCCAAGCCTTCGGCATCGAAACTCCATGCTCTGTCATACTGCAAACTGATATACATTTCGCCGCTTGCATCAATATAGCCCCACTTGCCGTTTAAACAAACTGCCGCCAAGCCGTTGGATGAAAAATCGCAAGCATTGTCATACATTGGATCGACAATAATACTGCCAGTTTGTGCAAAATATCCACACTTACCTCCTATCTGAACACGAGCAAGACCATTAGACGAAAAACTTGCGACCTCTTCGAACCACGGCTCGATAATCATCTTGCCCGACTTGTCTATATATCCGTACTTATCGTTTACCTTGACACGTGCCCAGTCATTTTCTTCGAAATTAAACGCATCGTCAAACTGTGGCTTGATAACCATCTTGCCGGTTTTGTCAATATATCCCCACTTGCCGGCAACCTCTACGGAGATTAACAGATTCTCTTCGCTGTTGTTTTGTGCGACAGAGTAGTTTACCAACGAAAGCAACAAACATAATAATAAAAATTTAACCCTCATATAACATTATTTTTTTGAGATTCTACTTCTGCAAAGCCCTTTTAATCTCTACGGTATTGGCACGCGAAACAGGAATAAGTTTGTCTGTTCCAAGCATTTGCAGTTGATAGTTGCCCGATGTTCGCGACGTAAGCGAAACGGCATAGTTTATGTTGATGATATAGGCGCGGTGGCACGAAATAAGATAGTCGACCTCTGCCAACTGCTCGCGCAACTGCTTCATGGTTGTGCGAATGATGTGGTGAAGCCTCTCGCCCTCGTGCAAATACCATATATCGGCATAGTTAGAGAGCGATTCGATATACAGAATCTCCTTTGGCGATACCTCGAACAAATCGTTCACGGCATTACCCTTAATAGTGCAAACCGAATTTTCGGCATCCTCGTCACCATCTTCCTCCGAAGATACCGAAACAGGCTCATCGCTCTCCGCCTCGTCCCGACTGGCGCGCTGCTCAAGAAGGGCGTTTATGGCTCTAACCTCCTCGAGTTCCTGACGGAGGCGGCTGTTTCGGTGATAATAAATGTCGTACACGGCAATGAGAAGCGTTACCAGCAGAACCCACAAGCACATTTGCAGAAAGCAGCAGAGGTCGAGCGCATTAGGGTCGCCGCCATTCATCTGCCCCGTCCACAGCACCTTGCAACTGCCAAAGTAGAAGTACGAATTGAAGGTTACCGCCATGGCCGAAAACAGAGGCATATGCAAGAGATAGCGCGTAAAGATGCGCCACTTGGTGCTTTTTATCGGCACAGTTATGAACTGAACTATAACCATGGCAACAAACTCGATAACGGCAAGTCCGAACAAAAGAACGAGGCGTCTGTCGGCCTTGTCAATCTCGAATGGCTGAAGCACTCCGAGGATAAACAAAACGGCAAAACTGTATCTTGCCGCATTTTTTACAATATCGTATATCGTATTTTTCATCTAAACTTATTTTATGGCATTTTTCGAGATACAAAGATAAGATTTTTCTATCTATCGGCAAAAACTACCGCACAATTCATCACAAAACACCACCGAATATCCCAAAAACTTGCACAACTGCACGACTCAGCATATTTTTGCAGAAAAATCAATATTCAATGGCAATAACCGACGAACAACTCATACTTACAGGCAGCGAAAGCGAGGCTCTGGCAATATACAACGAAGTGAAGCAGGCGGGCAACTTCCGCGGATTTGCACAGCGTTTCATGCACAATGCCGACTATCGGGTTGCACGCATCGCGCTGTGGACGCTCACCAAGGCTACGGACGACGAACTAGCGCAATTAAACGACATTCTGCACGAATTTATAGACCTTGCCATGCAGACAGATAATCCGTCGGTAAAGCGACTTTCTCTCAACATAATCGAGCGGCTGAAGATGGACGAGGACGATTTGCGCACCGATTTTCTGAACTTCTGCATGGCTAAGATGACCGATGCTGGCGAGTTTTCGGCAATACAGGCGGTGAGCATGAAACTCGCCTACCGTATGTGCCTATTCTATCCCGAACTTACGGACGAACTGATGCGTATTCTCGATGCAATGGAGCCCGATTTTTACAAGCCAGCCGTAATCAGTACGCGTCGCCGCATTCTGAGCGGAAAAATAAAACTTAAAAATAAAAACAACTAAAAATTCCGCAATTATCGTTACAGCAACCGGAATATCTGTTTCAGTTCGTGCAGTTTGAGAAACAAACAAATCTCAAACGATGTTTTTCCTGAAATCCATCGTACTAAAAAACAAAAAATCAACTATCTTTGCAGAACACAACAAAACTCTAAAGCCTTTATGAAAAAAAGCCTCATTTCTATTCTGTTTATCATTCTCGCAATGACAACACAAACATCTCACGCCCAGAAGATTATTTCAAAACCGAAGGGTAAAATAACATTCATTGTAGACGAAAACCTTAAGCCGACAAACAGAAAATACTATACGTCATTCGACGAATATAAGAAAGCGAATCCAAGCCACAGAGAAAACCATCGCATCACAAGCAATGGCAAACATATAGCAGAAGCCATAGTAAAAAACGGAACGATAGCCAACGAGCAACTCCGCATCGTAGCCACAAGCTTTGATAACGAAAAAGACCTTCTTTTCTACGGAAAAGACGCCTTTTACAAGTGCATCATAGACGCATATGCCAACCATCACCCTATCAAGCTGTCGCCCGACATGATTTGGCTGCTCATCAGCCAAGGATTCGGCCGATACGTTAACGCCCATGCCGAGAAGATGCGTCCGCTATTTGTAAGCCACTCCGGAAAGGAGGATTTGGTTGTACTGGCACAATCAGACTTGCTATCGGGCAAGGCCGACTGGGGAAAACTTATAAACGATTTCTCGGTTCAGATTGAGAAGAACACAAAAACCGACATCGCCAAAACCATCACAGCCGACTTCAGCACAACCACTCTGGCAGAGCGCATTGCATCGCAGACAACGCTGATGGAAAGCGTAAAATCGTACTTTGATTATACCGTTATCTATATAAAATGCGGAATACCGAACATCACCATCGAGGGCACACCCGCCGACTGGCAGCGCGTGATTGACAAGACAAGAAATCTGCAATCGTACAAAATCGGGAAATGGACAAACGAACTTGAGCCTATTCTGAACGAATTTCTGAAGGCTTCGAACGGCAAACCTCGCCAAGAATTCTGGCAGAACATCGTTAAGAAAAAGAAAATTAACGAACTGAACCGAGGCGGTTGCAGCCTCACAAAACCGACAATGATTGACGGATGGATTCTGAAATTCTTCCCCGACAAATACGGAAACACGCTCGACAGCATATCTGCAAGCCAAAGCATGCCCGACGAATACGTCTGCACCGGATTCAAATACATGGTTTTATCACCAAACGGCTCTGTTCTGAAAGAGACAAACATGGAAATATTCGCAGGTTTCATCGGAGCCAAAGTTGACACACTGACAAAATCATTAACCCCAAAAATAGGCTGGCAGGTTCGCGTTGCCGAAACCGAACAAGATTCTCTGAAATATCTGAAGAAGGAGAACGACGAGCGTGGCGGCATCAGCATACGCATAAAGGAAGTTCCCGAGATTCTGTCTAATTTCCAACATCTCAAGTTTTTGGAACTCGAATTTACAGACAAGGTTGTGCTGCCCAAATGGCTCGACCGCATAACCATCGACAGATTCTACATAAAAGGCAAAATGACCGATGCCGAGAAAAACGAAATTAAGAAGCGCTTTCCAAAAGTAATCTTTTAGAAAAACGTTAGGATGAACAAAAAAATAACTGAAAACAACACTCGGCATTTACACAATAAAGAAGGCGATGAAACAGTTGTTACATCACCTTCTAATATTTGTGTCTAATAATTATCGAGTTTGCTGATTCTGGCAAGAAAATCAAGGTTGTTTTGCGCCATACGGCGACCGTCCTCATAGCCAAGTGCACTTGGAAAAGCCGCATCGGGCAACATTCCATGACTTATAAGATAGCTAACCATATCCCCTTCTCCATAATCGTAGCCCATCACAATTTCAATGGCATCCTCGCGAGCCTTAGCCTCATCGTAATAAGGATTGCGAGGATCTTTTATGCAGAGCGCACCTTCATCGAGAATGTAAAAATCACCGTCGTAAGCAGGAATCCAAAATGCAATAAACTCGCAATCGTCTGCCTTCGAATCCTTTATAATATGCTCTGGACAACCCATATCGTCTATCATAAAACGGCGTAACTCCCTTCCGTCGCGAAAATAGAACAGCGGACTACCGCCCGACATTTTCATAAGCCTATCGAAATTCTTTTTCGAAATGCCAGATCTGTAATTCTTCTTTATGTCGCGCTGTTCTTCGAAACTTTCTTTGCGCGTATCCCATACCGACATTCCGTTAGGATGCCACATATCGCCGAATTTTACACATGCCATTACGCATCCGTCGGAGTTTTTAATTTTCTTTTCTCCAATTCCCTGAAAATCATTTTTTTCAACAGTAATTTTCAGTCCATCCGAACCTATGAAATAAAAGTATTTGTCATCGACACTTTCCGTATGATAGATATCAAAATCACGGTATTCTACGCTTCGCACCAGTCGTGCCTTTTCTGCATTATGGTTAAATTCCAAAATCATGGCGAGCCACTCTTGCGGCAGCAGCGCCAACGGTCCAACCTTGTATTTAAAAGCAAACTGAACATGCACATTGTAACTGGCAGCCATGCTATCATTGGCTGGCGTATAGCGTGATAGCCTTTTGCTCTCGGTATGGAAAAGAGAAACCTTCTGTTCTACGTTATACGTGAGATAACACGAATCGAATACCCATAGGAGCACACTTCTAAGATTTATATAATCATCAGTGAACGATGCTTTAATAAAATACTCCTTCAGTTCGTCGTTTATAGGAGCTTTCTCGAATTCTTTGTCAAGAATTTCGTACAATCGTTCTGCCAACACATAAGCTAACGGATAATCTGGATTTATCAATTCATCACTTCCGTCAATCAATGTCTGCCAAATCAGAAAGCGAATATCCTCTACGTGCGGTTCATCAGGCATGTAGTCAGCATAATCAACATCATAGAACGGCACCCAAAAGCCATACAACTCACGGTTCTTTTTTACAAACGAATGCCATATTCCGCTATCGGATACTATATCTTCGAAATAAAGAGCTACTGTTATGGCAATATCTTCCTTGACACCGACATCTATATCTTCTTCTGATGTAACCCACATCACACATTGCAGCAACTCGTTACAAACCTTAGCATAATAAAGGTCTGTGCTGCACGACTTTCTCATCGGATGCCCAGCTACAATATCTTTTGCAAATCTATTTATACGCATACTATGTCTTTTCTTTAAAATGGTTGTAAATTTACAACGAACATATTATCGGACAAAATTTTAGTTGTTTTTTTGAATGAAAATCGGCGAGATGAACAAAAAAACTCATCTCGCCGATTTTTCAATTTTTCTTTCTCAGCCTTCGGAATGCCCACATATTCCATAAAATGGAAGCAGTCGCAACAAGCCCTACGATTGCTGACATTTTGAATCGCGTCAGACCTAGAAAAACGGTCACAACCCAAACAAGGGTAAGCAACGATACGAAAACAGCCAGAATACGGCAGCAACGCACGTAAAAAGGAATCTTGCTCATATCGGCATTCTCTGGAATTTCACTACAATAAGCATTTTCGAGCATAATAAACACGTAAATAAAGCTCACTATTGTCCTCGCAAAAAAATCCATGAAGGACTCTGTTCCGCGACGCAGTATGATAATATCCAATATCACTACAAGAACAAACATCAGCGCGCAGACAAACTCAACAATCGTACTTTCTTTTGTACGACTCAACCCGAATTTTACTTTTTTCATCTTTTTGGTAGATTTTTATTGATATTAATGCTCTACAAAGAGCATATCGCCCCTCACTCTGCAGGCGGAAATTTGCGAAAGATAACAATCATAACTGCTCCCGAAATAAGTCCTACCGACGCAACTATCGCAACGAAAGTAATTACCGAGATTACATTGCTGACAAATAATGCAATAACGGCAAACATTATAAAAAACTCAACTACCGCATGAATTGTTATCGCTTTTTTTCTGTTCATTTTGTTTTTGTATTTTTTATGATTATTAATTAATGTTTCGTTTTAGCCTTTGTGTAGGCAATGAGATACCACACAAAAGTGCAGACAACCGGAATATTGAAGACTATCGTTACCAGCTGTTTAGATATGCCAAGAAAGAGTGAAACGACAATGCCAATCATAAGCAGAGAAAGGCAGACGCTGAGAACTCGCAGAAACCGCACCGTTACGGCGAACATTCGGGCATTGGCATCGTCTGGAATGCTGAACGACCTTGGACAGTATGCCAAGACAAGCATCAGAAACGTGCAGAAACCAATGCTGAAGGTTGCAGCAAGCATCTGCTTTCCAATCTCCGAATCGCGGCGCAACATTACAATGCTAAGGACAATGGCAACCACCGTAATCAGTCCGCAGGCAATCTCTATAATCGTGCTCTCCTTCGTTCGGCACACCTTGAAGTTGATATTGTTGTTATTCATTGTTTCGATTTTTATGTTTTTCTACCAAACAGATTTTATCCACTGTGCCACATCGGCAATAACCTCTTCCGAGAAGGTCTCTTCTATCTGTCCATATTCATCGGGCAACCCGGTATGGCAATGCTGAAAAAGATGATTCAGTCCATCGTACTCCTTCAGAAGATTGTGCTTGCCGTTTGGAAGCACGCGACGCATAGCCGTAAGATTCTGACTGGCAGCAACTTGACAATCTTTACTTCCGAAGGCAGCGAACACCGGACACTTTACATTTTCTATGTCCGTCTGCGGATTGTAGTCTACGAACCATTGCATCCACGGATTCTGTCTTTCGCCCAACTGTTTACGCAGTTGCTCAATCGTAAGGTCTTTTGCGGCATCGCCAGCAATCGCCTTGTTCTGAGCCAGAAGAATGCTGTCGCCTTTTACGGCTGTGCAAGCCAGACTAACAACAAAATCAACCTTCTTCTGCGCACCCAACATAAAGCCGATTATCGCGCCCTCGCTATGTCCAAGAACGCCTATCTTCTTGAATCGTCCCGACTTTCTGAGCCACTCTACGCCTGCCGCGGCATCTTCAGCAAAATCTCTCGTGGTGGCATCTTCGATATTTCCTCCAACCGACTTTGCCGTTGCCCTATCGTCATAACGCAAGGTGGCAATGCCCTCGCGAGCCAAGCGGTCGGCAATTACGGCAAAAGGCTTATGCCCAAAGACTTCCTCATCGCGATTCTGCGCTCCGCTGCCCGTAACCATCAGCAACACACATTTTGCATTTTTCGGCAGAGTAAGCGTTCCCGATAAGGTTGCCCCGGCCTTTGAGTTTGTAAACGAAACTTCCTCTGTTCGGTAAGGATACGGCGGTTGTGGAGTCTGAGGCCGTTTCAGTTCGGCAGTCTTGCCCGGCGTTAATGTCAACGGCAATCTGAAGCCGTTCTGCACAAACAAACCTTTTATCTCGCCATTCTTCAACCGTCCCGAATAAGCCGCCCCTATCATCGGCACTCGTATGCTAACAGAATCGGCAGAGAGAAATTCGACATCTGCTGGAATTCCTTTTGCTCCCTGCGACGGACTGTCGAGCGTACATTTTCCATCGGATATCAGATTAAGCACAATCGGAATTTTCTGAAATCCGGCTTTCAGTTCGCCATTCCAAGAGCCGGAGATGTTCTGGGCAGAGACAGCCGTGCTCAGAATCACCAAAACGGCAATTACAAAAATGTGTTTTATCCTTGGACGAACGATGAAACGACATGCCAAAAATCTTGGAGCGGAATGATTCTTTATATGGAATAATGTTCTAATCATCTTTTTCTTCCTGATTTTTGGGCTGAGAATTCTTCTTTTTGGGCAGACGCTTTGCCTTTCGCAGTGCCTCGGTAATAATCCACTGCAACTGACCGTTTGTGCTGCGGAACTCGTCCGCAGCCCAAGCCTCTATCGCATCCATCGTCTCGCTGTCTACGCGAAGGATGAAACTCTTTGTCGTCTTCTTTTCTGCCATCTGTTAATGGTTCAACGTTCCTGTGTTTACAACGGGCTGTGCCGATTCGTCGCCGCAGAGCACAACGAGCAGATTGCTTACCATTGCAGCCTTCTTGTCGTCATCGAGTTCTACAATTTCCTCGCCAGACAGTTTATCGAGCGCCATCTTTACCATGCCTACCGCACCCTCAACAATCTTCTCGCGAGCGGTGATTATAGCCGATGCCTGCTGACGGCGAAGCATAACTGCCGCAATCTCTGGGGCATAAGCCAGATAGTTGATGCGAGCCTCAACAACCTCTATTCCTGCCAAGGCAAGACGCTCGTTCAGTTTCAATTCCAACTGCTCGTTAATCTCGTCTGCGCTCGAACGCAGAGTAGGCTCGTCGCTCTTGCTGTCCTCATCGTCGTATGCATACTGTCCTGCCACCTGACGAAGAGCTGCATCGCTCTGCACGCGGACAAAGTTCTCCAAAGCGTTCATAAGTCCCTTTGTGTCAGAGCCAATGGTGTTAGGATTTGCCGCTATCGTCTGAGAATCGACCTCGAAAAGAGCCTTGTAAGTATCGCTCAGTTTCCACACAAGCACAAGGCCAATCATCACCGGATTTCCAGTCTTGTCGTTCACCTTTATTGGGTCGGCATCGAGATTTCGGGCGCGGAGCGAAACCTTCTTCTTAACGTAGAACGGGCAAAGCCAGAAGAAACCCGTCTTCTGAAAAGTTCCGCTGTATTTTCCAAACCATGTCGTTACCCTCGCCTCGTTTGGCTCTTGCTGCATCAGTCCGCACCACATAACTATGTTTATGAGAATAAGCAGAACCGAGAATCCCATTATCCAGCCACCGTCGGAGCCATGACTTTCGTCGAGCTGAATAACGCTGAAAATAAAACCTAAAATTCCAAAAATCAAGATGATTGCGTTAACAAACAGCATCAAGAAGCCGTTCATTACCAATCCTTTAAATTCAAATTCTTTTGTTTCCATATTCTTACGATTTAATAAATTGATATCATTTTGATATCACAAATATACGCACATTTTTAATATTTCAAAGTGTACGAATAGTTATTTAACTTTTATTAACACTCAGGAAATCAATCCTCGCGATATTCCAGAATGTCGCCCGGCTGGCAGTCAAGAGCCTTGCAGATGGCTTCGAGAGTAGAGAATCTGATTGCCTTCGCCTTGCCTGTCTTTAAGATGGAAAGGTTTGCCTGAGTGATGCCGATTTTCTCGGCAAGTTCCTGCAATGACATCTTCCGCTTTGCCATCATCACGTCTACGTTTACAATTATACTCATTTTCTTTCAGTCTAATTAAATTGTCAAATCCTGCTCATCCTTCAAGTCCTTGCCCATAAGGATTATTTGCGAGATTATCATCAGAGCCAAACCCGTTATTATGTACATGCTGTTGCAATCGTTACGGAAAACGATATAATAGCCAGCCAACCTTATCTCTCTGATGAAATACTGCATAATGACATACGAGCCTATAAACTGGAACAGATAAAGGACTGTGAGAAGAATTCCCGTGGTTTCGAGATATTTCGAGACTTTTGTAACAAACACTTCGCCCTTGCGGATGCTTTGCACAAGTTTAAAGACCATGCACAGAATCCACACAACAACTACCGCCTCCAATGCAAGCAGCACAATAGCATAAACCAGCGTAAAGTTCTTGAGTGGCGAATCGGAAGCAGGCTGTATAAGTTTAGCCTTCTGCATCTCAATCATATACGTCTGGTTATCAAACTTTGACATCAGAACTTTCTGCGTATTCTTAGGCTTCACATACACCTCGTAACTTATCGTCGGAAAGTGTTTTGTTACAATTCCGCCATTGTCGAGCGTGTCGCGACTGGCATACCACGACGGAACATCGGCAATCTCCATTTTCTCATCGGGCACAGAAGCGTAGGTTACATTATCGAAAATGACAAAATTAGTCAGTACGATGGCTATCAGCACTGCAACAAACAGCGTGATGTAATTTCTAAGTTTCTTGTTCATAGCATATTAAATTTATATTCATTGACATCCAAGGTTTATAAGTCGGGCAAGAAATGCCTCGTAAGGAATTACGACACCGCCAACAAGCGAATCGCGCGAAACAAAGCCAGAAGATAGTTCGGCAAATCCAATTTTGCTTCCCGACATCGGCCGGCTATGGTGCAGTATATTCGTTGCCACCAAGACAGCGAGCCACACAACGCACAGCACAATGTATTTCTTTGCATTGATGTTCATAGTTATTCTATTTTATTGTTAAACGATAAATATTTTCGGTACAAAAATAAACAGAATATTCAAATTAGCAAAGAAAAACAATATTATTTTATTGTTTTACGATAAATTCGCAAAAAAAAGAGGGTGTGTCAAAATAGGCACATCCTTTTTTTATATCAAAGCCCCGACTTTCTCAAGCCAGGGCTTCGTTATGTCGTAAAGTTTTCGTATCTTTACGACATGCAATATAAAACGCAACAAAGATACCACTTTCGTCCGTATTCTCCAAATCAGACGATACTTTTTCCTCAGAGAATCGACAAGGACATTGCCCAGGACGACCCAGTCCGTCTTGTGAGCAGCGTAGTT
>FNBQ01000049.1 GCA_900102385.1 Bacteroidales bacterium KHT7
GTCGAGTGCAGCGTAAGTCCAGACTCCACGGCAGTGATGGATAATTTTGCCTCACACTCGACAGTCGAGAAAGTTGTGTCAAAGTCGGAACGGCAGACAGTCCGCGGGTGCAATGCTCCAAAGGTTCTTCCGTGGGTACATATCGCCATTTCAAACGCCAAGTCGTTGTTCACAGACATGTATCACGGAATCAAGGAGGAGTTTCTTCAAGAATACTTGAATGAATTCTGCTACAAATTCAACCGTAAATATTTCGGTGACAGGATGTTCGACCGATTAGTTATCGCTGCCGTTTCGTATAAGCCTACGTTTGAGCACAAATTATATAACGGCAGGGCGAATTGCGGATAATCATTCTTCTTTTTTATAGGGTCATACTTACAAGTTCCCAAGAACGCCCCATTGTAAAAAAGTGTCACCGAGAAAAAGGGACATTTTTCTTTTTTCTACAATTTGACGATGCTTCTACTTTCTATCATCTGATAATCTGCCAAAAAGTACATAGGAACGACGGCAACATCGGCATTAGAAATAATAATCCGAATGGAATCCTTTCCGACAAGAGAATTACTGTTATTCCATTTTTTCTTTATCTTATCTATCTGCTTTTTTATTATTACAGAATCTCGCCCTGTCCATCCATAAGGAGTCCCGTCAAAAACAACCCGAACTTGGGCGGAAGCCGTAATATTCACAACTAAACAAATCAAAAATAATATGATATTCTTCATACTACTATTATATTTTAAGAAAGGTTACAAAAGGATTTATTTTGATGTATGCCAATACTAATAAAGAAAAATGTCTATTAAATCTTCAATAATCTCGCCGTCTTTCGTTACATTATCATCTTTATCAAAGCCACAACGCATCAAATCATCTTCAATGTCATGAAATAAATTTAATTCATCATCGCTTGCGAATTGCAACTTAACAATATCACCTTGAATACTCCAACTTGCATTATATCTTTCAAGGACATATCTTTCTTTCATAAATGAGAAATATTTCTTCGAAAGGAAAAAGACGAGTTCCTCATTATCTTTTACCAAATAGATACACCGCAAATCCTTGTGATCAATATATAATAGTACCCCACCATCTGTTTCCTTCGTTTCTATATGACCACAAAAAAAAGGCTTTCTTTTTAAAGCATTATACTCGTTTAATGATAAAAATAATTCACTTTTCATTCTACAGTTGTCTTAAAGACGATTAGATCTTAGTTTACTCATCGGGGACAAATATACATTTTATATCGAAAAGGACCAACTTTCGCACTTATTTTCAGTCATTTTTCACACAAGCATCTATCGTCATAATAAAAAAGTTGTGCACACCACGGCACTTTCGCACAAGTGCCAGCGGTATGCACAACACGCATTTTTATTCAGGTACAATATCCGTCGCGGATATTTTCACTATTATTTGAGAATAACCTTCTTTCCGTCCTTTATAAAGATGCCCTTAGTTGGATTCTTAACCTTGCGGCCGCTCAAATCGTAGTAAACCTCGTCGGCTGTCTCAGCCTTAACTGCCGAGATAGCTGTTGTCTCATCGTCGCCACCAGCAACAGAGCGAGTTGCATTGTGTGTAATCTTGATGTGACCGATTACAGTCTCCAACCAGTAGCCAGCGTTGCCGTTAGCCTCTACAGGAGTCCAGCGCAGACGGTAGCTGCCAGTCTTGCTTACGTTGAATGATACGCCACCCTGAGTTGCGTTTGCAGTCGATGCATTAAGGTTCTTGTTAAGGTTGAGAGAGCAGTTTGTAATCTTGCTTGCAACAACCTTTCCGCTCTCGTCGATAACCTCGAACTTAACCGATGGAGTGCCAGTCCAAGCAGCGCAATCGTAAGTGATTGTGTACTTGCCCGGAACGAAGTTCAAGCCGTAGCCCCAGCGTGAACCGAACTCAGCATAGTTCTCGTCGTTAGATGTTGATGACGTGCGGATATACAAACCATAGCTGAACTTGCCGCCGTTAGGGAAGTTGAAGATACGAGGACCAGAGCCTGCATCGCCAGTCTCAACCAGCTTGCCGCCGTCCATAATCTTCCAACCCGGATTAACGTAGTTAGCCTTGTTGAATGCCAACGGATTCTCCATGTAGCGGAAGTTTACGTTACCAACAACAGCCTCTACCCATGTACCGGCAGAACCGTTAGCATCGGCGCAAGGAGTGAAGCGAACTGTGTAGTTGCCCTTCTCCAATACATAGAAGCTGAGGTAGCCCTGAGTAGAACCGCTTGTTGATGCTGATGTGTTCTTGTTAACGCTCTTCTCGCACTTAACGATTGTAGATGCGATAACCTCGCCGTTTGGAGTGCGAACCTCTGCCTTAACGTATGGCGAACCGCTCCATGCAACTGTGTTGAATGTGAGGCAGTAGTTGCCGTAGTTGTTAAGGGCAAGACGATGACCGTCTGTGCTTCCGTACTCGATGAAGCCAGGCTTTGAAGCGTCTGACTGACGAACATAGAAACCGTACTCAAAGTCGCCTGAAGCGAACTTAACAACGCGTGGACCAGATGATGCGCTGCCAGATGCTGGATACTCGCCAGCGTCGTTGCAAGCCCATCCTGCTGGACGCTCGTTGGCTGTCTTCCAAGCAGGAATCAAAGAAGATGACAAGTCAACTGGCTGAGCAGGCTGCACAGGCTGAGTTGTTGAGCCACCGTTGTTTGAACCGCCGTTGTTTGAACTGCCTGACTTGTGTGCATAGTCCTTCTGAGCCCAGAGAGAATACCAGTACCAGCAAGCACCGGCACAAGCCTCCCAGATACCACCGAATGCAGCCTTAGCCTTGCCAGACTTGAGATACTCTGCAACATCCATGTATGTATCTGTTCCAGAAAGAGTCATTGAGATGTTGTCGTAGTAGTCGAGCACAGCCTTGTAAGCATAGCCGAACTTAGTTGTGCTACCTGTTCCCCAAGTACCATAGTTACCAACAACCCAGTTTCCGTGCTCGTTGTAGTGGCCGTTGCTACCGTTCTGAGGACTCCAGTCAATCTCAGTAATAACGATAGGCTTGCTTGTTACAACAGGAACCTGCTGCTTGAAGGCGTTGATTGATGTGTTGTGGTTGTGCTGAGAATCAGATGTGCTGTACCAATCAGGATAGAAGTGTACGGCATAACCGTAATTGTTATCGTTTACAGGATACTTGGCATAGTTTCTGTAGTTAGACTGCCATCCTGTACCCGGAACAAGAATGATACCAGTGTAACCGTTTCGACGGATAACATCGATGATAGGCTGGAAGAAATCGCGCATTGCAGTCTCTGTGTCCTGACCGTACTGGTTGAGCAACTTAACCGGCTCGTTGGCAAGCTCAATCATCACAGTACCAGAGTTCTTTATCACGTTAGGATTCTTTGTTACGATGTTCCAAACTGTCTTCAGATAGTTCTGGTAAGCATCGCCAACCTTGATAGTCTGAGGACATACGCCCGGCGGACGCATGATGACGTACATTCCGTGGTTAAGAGCCTTCTGTGCGATAGGCCAGTAAACAGTCTGCATGTACTTCTCCAAGCGAGAGCTTGAGAAACGGCTGATGTCAGCCTCGCCACCACCGCCAGTGGCTCTCTTGTTAGGGTCGTTAGTCCAGCATGGGTCAAGGTGCAGACGGAACAGGTTACAATATGCGCCCTGCTTTGTGTCTGTGATACCTGTGAATATCTTCTCGAAATAGTTAAGACATGCACTTACAGTACCATCGTTACAAGCGTTACCCCAACGGTAACTGTTAAAGTAAGGGCTTGGAGTATCCATAACTCCGTGTAGTACGACCTTGTTGCCCGATGGGTCGCGGAACTGGTTGCCGCTAACGTGAAGTGGCTCTACCACTCCAAACTGGGCAAACGCTGATAGCGGCGCGAGTGACAGCAATACCGCTACTGACTTTAATAAACGTTTCATGTTTTGTTTTTTTTTGCGCTGGCGTAATTAGTAACCGCCAAATACTTTTAAGTTTGTTAATATTAAGATTTTGCTGCGTGCCTGACTAATTGAGAGTAAGTTTGCAGTATTTCAACAATTTCAACTTCAACACACAGCCGACTTCTGCATGCATGCGTCAAAAAGCCGGATGCAAAATAGTCAATTTTTTCTGAGATATGCAAAATGTAAACAAAGCTACGTTATTTAATTCATTTTCAATTCCTTACACCATTTTCAACGATATTAAAATATACATTATGTAACAATCAGGCATTTATTTTGTAACACAGAATACCATTGGAGTAACAAGGTAACATTCAGCTTGTAACATAACATTTTTTAACATTTATAAATGACTAATTTCTGCACATTCCATTATAACATATTTTAACATTTAGCACATATTGTTTTTCGGGGCAATTTTTGGTCGTTTCAAGCATTATTGTATGCAAAAAGAAGAGAAAAAATTAACAAATATTCTAAAAGTATACTAAAACCGGCGTTTGCGTTCCCATTTTTGTTTTTTTTAACATTTCACTTGGGAAAAATTTTTCAACCTACCCGACAAGGGTTTCTGCGTCAATTTTCACAAATTTCCTACATCCATAATCTTTGAAAAAGTAACATTTCGTACATATCCTGACAACGAAAAATATGGCATTAAATTCAGTCCGAAACGAGATTCATTTCTCTGCCCCCACCCTACCAAATTTCAATTCAACATTGTCAATTGCCCCCTCCATGTTAAGCCAAAATTACCGCTCGAACCTTATCTTGCTTGCTGCCGAAGCGACCAGAGGTCGAGCGCGGAAAAATTCGGCAGAACCAGGAAAAGCAAGCAGCGTCACCCAATTAAGAATTAGGAATTGTAAATTAGAAATTGAGTTTACAATATTTTTCAATTTTCAACTTTCAAAAAATGCGAATTGTCAATTAAAAAAGGCGGCATCCGCATCAGAAAACGGACACCGCCCACAAACATTAACTCAAACCACACAAAAATAATAGGCGTAAATACTGAATAGACGAATTTGAATTTTTAACGTTTTCCAGCCATGGCTAACCGGAAAATCTAATCTTCTCATCCAGCCTCAACGGCTTTCTTGAGAAACTGAAGATAAGGTCTTTTTTGTGCTTGTGCGTGAATAATATACCTATCAATCAGCGTGTGGCATGAGCTGTTTTAGATTGCCGAGAATGCTTGATCCAAGTCGGCAATGATATCATCAATATGCTCAACACCTATCGAAAGACGGACTGTTGTTGGAGTGATGTGCTGCTCCTTCAGTTCCTCCTCACTAAGCTGAGAGTGAGTTGTTGTGTAAGGATGAATTACAAGCGACTTCACATCTGCCACATTGGCAAGCAGAGAGAATAGTTTGAGCGAATCGATAAACTTCCACGCATCTTCCTGAGTACCGTCAATCTCGAACGTAAAGATTGAGCCTGCGCCCTTAGGGAAATACTTCTTGTACAGCGCGTTATCCTTGTGCGATGGCAGCGACGGATGGCTCACGGTTCTTACCTTCGGATGCTTTGCCAGATAGTCAACAACCTTCAGAGCGTTCTCTACATGACGCTCGATGCGCAACGGAAGCGACTCAACGCCCTGCAACAGAATCCATGCGTTAAACGGAGAGATTGTTGCACCTGTGTCGCGAAGAATAACGGCGCGGATTCGAGTTACGAAGGCTGCAGCCCCAGCAACATCGGCAAAAACTGCTCCGTGATAAGAAGGGTCTGGCTTAGCCAATGTTGGATACTTGTCGGCATTTGCCTTGTAGTCGAACTTTCCTGCATCAACGATTACACCTCCAAGGCTGCTGCCATGTCCGCCGATAAACTTGGTTGCCGAATGAACCACGATGTCGGCTCCGTGCTCAATCGGACGAATCAGGACAGGAGCGAAGGTGTTGTCAACGATAAATATAATGTTGTGTTTGTGCGCAATTTCAGCGATGGCATCGAGGTTTGTAACGTCTGAGTTCGGATTACCGAATGTCTCGGCATACACAACCTTTGTGTTTGGACGGATGGCAGCCTCGAGAGCATCAAGATCGTTTATGTTGATGATTGTATTCTCAATTCCCTGAGTAGCAAGTGTATGCACAATAAGGTTGTATGTTCCGCCGTAAAGGTTGTCGGCTGCAACAATGTGGTCGCCGTTCTGCAAGACATTCTGCAAAGCGTATGTAATAGCCGCTGCGCCTGATGCCACAGCCAAGCCAGCCACACCGCCTTCGATGGCTGCAACACGGTCTTCGAACACACCCTGAGTAGAGTTGGTCAATCGGCCGTAGATGTTACCAGCATCGCGCAAGCCAAAGCGGTCGGCTGCATGCTTTGAGTTGTGGAATACGTATGATGTTGTCTGATAAATAGGCACCGCTCTTGAATCGGTTGCTGGGTCAGCCTGCTCCTGACCAACGTGAAGTGCCAAAGTCTCTACATGAAGTTTCTGCTGTGTCATAATTGTGTCCCTTTCTTTTTTGTATCCAAGATTCTGATGTACAGAAGCAAGGAGGAGTTATTGTTTGTTGTTTACGTTTGCAAAGGTAGAGCAAATAGAAATATAATCCAAACAAATTTAAAATTATGGAAAATATCACTACAATCGTATATTTTCACAGAAACATTATTAAGAAAAACTGAGTTTCAGAAGTCATTGGCAGAAATTTCATCTATCGCAAAAATCAGCAAAAAACGGGGCTTTTATGGTAAAAATCCCCAATGCCTCTCCTGCCCCAATAAAAGATGACATAAATCTATAATTTGGCAAGTAGTTCAGAAAAAAGCATCAAGCAAAAGACATTCTTGCTTGATGCTTTTTATATTTCAGCCCACCTTTTCCACTCTATTTTGTACTGCAATAAACGTGATATACCGTATCGGCAAAAACCTCCCTATAGCAACCATTCTTTACAAAATCAGTATTAAACAAGAGTTCTTTCATCCCTTTGTCGTCTTTGTACAAAACAATTACAGGCATTTTCTTTTGCTCCATGTACGCATTACCCAACATTTTATCTGGATTTGGATTCATCCAACTTGATTCGAATAAAGCAAACGGTTTTGCATTTAAAGTAACAAAAACAAACAAATCCGATGCCAGCACCGGCTTATCCTCCACATAGGGTCTTAGAATATCTGTATACTTATTATAGTTATCTGCATCTGAAGTTTGCTCCTTTATGCAAGTATTTTTAATGAATTTTCCATCCAGCAGCACTTTTGCATTTTTTTTGAATGGACCAACCTCCCAAAAAGAAAACATGCAAACAAACAAAACAAATACAAGACTATAATATACCCAATACCTACCTTTCTGCATCTGAGTCATAAATGCTCCACCAAAAACTATAATGAAAGCAAAAATATTAATAAAAGAGAAAATCGAGAATCCCGGAGAAGAACTTCCTATCTGATATATTTCAAACAAAAGCAATGAAAATACAATCCAATAAATAAACTTTCTGTTGTTATTTTTCAATGCCCAAAACAGGAATATCAACACCGCAGAATAAGGCACTAAATACGAATACCCGATGCTCAAGAATACATAAACGAACTTTTTGAACAAGGCCAAAGAAATCAAAAAAAATACAATAGACTTAATTTTTTCTTTTTTCTGCAAATAAGCCACAAAAGCAGAAAAGGCAGCAAAAAACAACCCTATTTTTATCATCACATCGTTATTCACTCCCCAAAATAGAAGCAAACTATTTGAACTATGTCCATCGCCCGATTCACTACCGATAAAGATAGACTTTATGAAATCAACATAATAGTTGAAATGCCCCAAACATATCAACAGTATAACGCCAAGCAATAGGCCGACAATATATCCTGTAATATAGACACAAACTGGTCTAAGACTTTTTTTTATACTTTCTTTAAAAGTACTATTCTCATAAAAAAAGAAATACAATGGTATTAGTATAACAAAACAAGCATCAAGAATATTCGGAAGTCTTACATATACATTAAGGGCTATAAACAAAGACGATAAAAAGATATATAAAAAGACATGTTTTTTGAGTCCACGATACAATAAAAATACAGACAATGTAATAAAAAATACCGAATATCCATTATACGAAAATTCCCTAAATGTATAAAACCTTAATATCGCAGAACAAAGCAGGCCAAACAATATTGCATATCTATTTACAACATCCTTTAGCATATAATACAACATTGCATACACACTACAGTCTATCAAACAGCCAAATATGCGCAACTGCAACAATGAACCATCGGTAAGGAAATGAGATGTTATGAATGTGAGCCAATATCCCATACATAAAGACACGCTGTTTGGATAACCGACAATATACTTCGTTCCTGCAACATAAAAAAAGATGTCATTTCGGCATCCATGCAAATCAAAAGGATGAAAACCTAAGAATACTGCAGAAAAACGGACTAACAAAATTAAGAAAACAAACAATGCGATAATGGCACGACCGTTTTTACACATAAAAGAACTGAAATCCTTCATCTTTTCAATCATTTTTGATGGCAAAGATACAATAAATTCGTAAAATTATATTTTTAACAGTATGATATTGTAACATACACTATACAAAACTATCTTATAATACATGCTTCTTACTGTACATTCCCTTATTACAGTCTGCTAAAACCGCACTTACTCAGAAAAAATATCCAAGAATTTGAATTTCTCGGAAAACATATCTATCTTTGCCACGATTTGGCAGAAAAGACTAACACAAACACCAAAGAACAATAGTATGATAGAAAAAGTAACCACACAAGAAAGTCTCGACGAAAAGGACATTCTTATTCTGCGCACGCTGCAACAGAATGCCAAGCTGACAACAAAGCAGGTTGCCGCCGAGTGCCACCTCAGTCTTACCCCCGTGTTCGAGCGCATCAAGAGGCTCGAAAACGAAGGCTATATAAAGAGGTACATAACCGTTCTCGATGCCGAGAAGCTGCACAAGGGCTTCGTGGTGTTCTGTAGCGTTAAGCTGAGCACCATAAACCGCGAGATGGCGCAGCAGTTTACCGAGGCGGTGCGCGACATCCCCGAGGTTACCGAGTGCTACAACATCTCGGGCAAGTTCGACTATCTGCTTAAAATCCATTCGCCCAACATGAAATACTATCAGGAATTCATCCTTAACGTGCTGGGCAAACTGCCGATGCTTGGCTCGCTCGAGAGCACCTTCGTAATGGAAGAGATAAAGCATCAGTACGGCGTAGTTATTTAAATAGTATTACATAGGTAAAAAGAAGTCATGGAAAAAGAAAAACTGTGGAACGGCAATTACAACAGAGTGATGATAACCAATTTCTCGCTCTTCTTCTCGTTCTATCTGCTGACACCGCTGCTGCCTATCTATCTTAGCGAGACGTTCGATGCCTCGAAGGATATGATTGGTCTTGTGCTGTCGGGCTATACGCTCGTGGCGCTCATAACGCGTCCGTTCAGCGGATTCATTGCCGACAGTTTTCCTCGCAAGAAGGTGCTTCTGGTGTGCCTGTTCCTTTATTTCATCATCTTCGGCGGATATATCGTGGCTGGAAGTCTTGTGCTCTTTGCCATCTTCCGTACGCTTCACGGCGGACCGTTCGGGGCGAGCACCGTGTCTAACAGCACGATGGCAATCGATGTCCTTCCGCCGTCGCGCCGAAACGAGGGCATAGGACTTTACGGACTGAGCAACAATCTGGCATCTGCCATCGCGCCCACCATCGGAATTTACCTGCACCATTATTTCCACAACTTCGACATCCTGTTCTGGACGGCTTTCATCGTTGCCGGAATAGGCTTCTTCAACGCGTCGCGCATCGTTCCGCAGGAAAAACAGATTATTGCAAGCAAGACTGCCATCTCGCTCGACCGCTTCTTCCTCTCGCGCGGATGGTTCTTGGCTCTCAACATGTGCTTCTTCGGATTCTGCTGGGGCGTTCTGAGCAACTATCTTGCCATATACGGAAAGGAGCATCTGGGCATAACCGAAGGCACGGGAACGTTCTTCATGCTGCTGTCTGCCGGACTTATCTTCTCGCGTCTGCAAGGCAACAAATCGCTGCGCGACGGCAAGCTAACGAGCAACGCCCTGAAGGGAATACTTCTCTCTACCGTGGGCTACACCTTGTTTATCGCCTACCCTTCGATGATTGGCTACTACACATCGGGCATACTCATCGGACTGGGCAACGGACACATGTGGCCAGCCTTTCAGAACATGATAATAAACATAGCGCACCACAACGAGCGCGGAACGGCAAACAGCACAATACTTACGTCGTGGGACTTGGGCTTGGGACTGGGCATCCTGCTTGGCGGAATAGTAGCCGAGCACTTCGGTTACGACAGCACCTTCTGGATGATGGCAACCGTTCACATCGTCGGAACAATCGGCTACATAGGCTTTACAATGCGTAAGTTTACGATTTTATCAGCCTCTTTTTCATCCACTTCTGAGAGTTCCAGCGCCACACAAAAATAATGCCTCGGATATTCTCGTCGAGGGCGTAGGCAATCCAGCAGCCTATAAGTCCCCAGCCGAAATGTATTCCAAACAGATAGGCACATCCCACTTGGCAACTCCACATCACTATAACGCCCAGCAGGAACGGGAAATAAATGTCGCCGGCGGCACGCAGGGCGTTGGTTGCGTAGATGTTTATGGCACGTCCTATCTCGAGGAAAATGTTTATGTAGAATATTTTGCAGCCGAGCGAGATAATCTCCTCGTTCGTTGTCATAAGTCCGAGCACCTGACGGCCAAAGACGGCAAACACAACCGCCATTACGATTGATATCACCACCGACCATATCATAACATACCTGCCTATCAGAAAGGCGGCATTTCGCCTCTCTCCGCCCACCAAATGGGCTATGCTTATTGCTCCTGCCTGACCGAGCGCGATGGCAGAAAGGCACGCAAAGCACGTTATGTTAAACACGTATATTCGGGTGGCAAGCGAAACCGTTCCCATCGTAACAATCATGGCTGTACACACAACCTGAGCCGCATCGTACGACATATTCTCGCCTGCCGACGGCAATCCCACCTTCAGAATGTTTCTCAGTTTATCCCAAGGGAATGGGCGGAACATCTTGATAGGAAAACTCGGAATCCACTTGCTGTGAAGCAGATAGATAAGGATGCACATGGCTATGAGTCGGGCAAAGACGGTTGACATGGCCGCACCCGAAACGCCAAGAGCCGGCATTCCGAAGTTTCCGAAAATGAGCATGTAGTTTCCGATGATGTTAAGAACGTTCGAAAAGAGCGTAACGTACATAGGATATTTAGGCATGTTTGCCGAACGCAGTCCTGCGCCGATAGCCATAGATATAGCCTGAAGGAAGGCAAATCCGCCCACAATCTTCATGTACGGAAGGGCATACTGAAGCAACTCCTCCTTAACGCCCATAAGCGACAGCCAGTAATCGCGGAACACATAAAGCAGCGCGCTCACCACCAGGCCCATCGTAATGTTTACGGCAAGAGCCGTTCCCATGGTCTGGAGCACGTTGTCGTTCTGCTTTGCACCGATATACTGCGAGCACATAACCAGAGTGCCTATGTTGATAACCTGAAAGACAAGGAAGGCAAGATTAACCAGTTGGTTTACAACGCCTACCGCCGCCACCGCCGAGTCTGAATAATGTCCCAGCATAAACGTGTCGGTTGCGCCAACCAGCATCATAAGCATCACCTCAACCCATATTGGGGCTGCCAACTTTCTCAGTTCTTTTCTCAGATTTTGCATTTCGGTTATAATTAAAGGGAAAAAAAGGAGCCTCCCTACAGAGACTCCTAATTTTTTGGCTTGTTTTTATCTTTTATAGAATTCCAGATGTTACTTTACTACAGACTGCAAACCTTTGTTGTTCATTGTTGCGTTTATAACGCTAAGATACTTAGAATACTGAACATCGTTAAGATTCTCGCGCATCTTCTTGCAGTTGTCAAGAACGGCCTTGCGCATCTTGTTTGCTCTCTCCTCGCTGTTCTCAGTCTTCTCAGCCTCTGCCATAGAAGCCTCGAAATCGTTGTTTATTGCGTCAATCTTCTCGTACTGAGCGTCTGAAAGTTCCAAATATGCGCTCAGTCTTGCTGAGTTTACAGTAACGTTAGACTTGTTGTTGTCTGCTGCCATGCTTACGGTTGCGAAAGCCATTACAGCGATTGCTGTTAGAAAAAACTTCTTCATATCTTCAATTTTTTTAGTTATCCGTTTTTATTAATCTACATTTTGTCATCCTCAGATTGCATTTCAGTACTCAACATCTTTTTTACCAGTACTTTATCTCCTTGTTTGACGATGCAAAGATATAGAGGTTTTAAATATCGGACAAATAAAAAACATGTTTTTTAGCATAAAATGCAATATTCTTGATACAGGTCAAACAGACCGAAATGCAATGTATGAAAAAGTACAAAAACTATATTTTTCACAAAAATCTAAGCAGATTTAGCCACTCATTCTGATTTATTCCGTAATTTTGTAACGATAGTCTTTTACCAAAAGACAAATATAAATTCGTAAAACTCGCTTAAAAAACAATATGTTAGGAAGTGAAATAAAGAAAATAGTCTTTAAGAGACTTGATGCAGAATTGAAACCTCTTGGTTGGAAAGCATACAAGTCTGGATATAATCCAACTTATGTGCTTGATGGCAAATTGTATAAAGTTTCTTTTTATATGGGATTCTCTGTTGGAAAAGTTGGATTCTCATACATTTCTATGAAGATTAATGAAATAGAACTCTATGTGTCTGAATGTATTGGAAATACGGAAGTTATACCCGGTAATGGGATGATAATAAACGATAAAGATATATATCGTGATACTTTAGAGGAACACACTTTTTTGAATAAATATAATGATAATGTTATCGAAACAGAGGATGACGTAAATATGGTTGTTGATTATTTCTTGGATTATCTTTTTGGTACTGCCAAGAAGTTTGTAGAGACATACTTGTATCTGCCGAACATTGTATGTAAAATGGAAGAGTTGAATAATGCAAATATTTCATGGGTTCATTATGAGAAAGGACTTCTTTTTGGTAATTTTGATGGATATTTTAGAGCGTTGATTATATCAAAATTGTGTAATGATCCTTTGTTTCAAGACAAGGTAAAGCTGGTTGAATACAGACTTTACGAACATAAAGAAGCATATCTGCGTAAACGCTTTATTCCGTATTACGAAAAGTTAAAGCAACTTCTTCCAACCATCGAGCCAAAATATAGCATGGATTCGCCAAACGAGGAGGCTGAGATGGAGAAGATAAGAGCAATGGTTGCAAAAAACTTCACGCCAGTATCTGCTACAACAGAGAAGCCAAAAAAGAAGGCGGCAAAGAAATTCGTTCCAACTCCGCCAGAGCAGGTAAACAAGGAACTTTCGGCTTTGCTCGATAGCGCACAGAGCGAGAAGGAAAGTCTGCTAAGCCGCATTAAGTCAGTATTTGGCAGCAAGGCAAAAGAAGAAGAGCCTTCGCCACAAAAGCAAACCATAGAGATTGTAGGCAGCTATCTCGATGCCAGCCTCCGCAGCCACGGCTTCTGCAACGTGCATCGCTATAAAAACGTGTTCTATTACACACGCCCAACAGATGTTGGCAACCTCATCTTCTCGTTTATGGTCGGCAACAACGGTTGCCTCCGTATCTATCCGCCAAGCATCCGCCTCGACAAAGTCGAAGAATGGATGCAAAAGGTTGATATTCCGCTAAAATCGCGCGACGGCGATCACCAAGGAACGATAGAACTTGAACTTCCGAAGAAAATCGTCAAACTAAATGATAGTGAATGTATTAGCGACGAATACGTAAAGAAACTCTGCCTTGACACATGGCAGTTTATCGAAGAAAAGTTCGGCGACTTTGTAGAAGACTATTCGTCTCCGCAGTTCTTGTGGGAAAGACTCTGCTCAGACATCAAAGCCTATCCCGACTGGGTTAAGATAATCCGCGGCATCACAGCTCCAGAGCAGATAATCCGTGGCGTCGTGTTCCTGCGCCTCTGCCGCGACAACGATTTTGAGGACAAGTTCGAACTTGTAAAGAAATTCATCCTAACGGAGTACAAGAGTTTCATTCCATCGGTAAACCAACTCAAGCATCTTCTTCCCGAAATGAAAAAGGAATACGAAGTTTGCTGCTAATCTCACATTGTTAAGCCTCTTAGGTTCTGCCAAATTGCAAATTCGGCAGAACCATGAGAATATTTTCGACCCTGAAAGCGGTCGCCCATTGCAGCAGATGGGGCACTCTTTCAGAGTGCTTACTGTTGTTGGATTTTTATTCCGCAGGTCGTTCCGACCTACGGTTACTAAGCGGAGACGCTTTCAGCGTCTATAATGAGTTCAACATACAGACAATCAACGCTGTAATATTTTACATAAGCAACAAGTTATAATGAATTGAATCAAATCCCGAACTTGCGCATTAACAAAAAAATACCGCATCGCCCCGAAAGACGATGCGGATTTTTTTTGCAGAACAGCGGAACTTACTTTATAACGAAACCGCCGTTACATGGAATTACCACGTTAACTTCCTTCTTCTTTGATATCTTTATCTGCTTAACGCCGCCGTTCAGTTTTGCGTCGTCGTTATAGAAATCAACAGTCTTGCCAGCCTCTAACATCGGCAGAGAAAGTTTTAGTTTGAGAGGTGCTTTCTCGGCATTGATGCCGGCGATGTACCACTTGTTGCCAGTACGACGAGCCAGCACAACATACTTGCCCGGATAACCGTCGATAAACTTAACCTCGTCCCAAGTAGTAGGCACGTTCTTCATGAACTCTACAGCCCATTGCGGAGCATCCTTCAGATTGTTTGGAGCCATGGCAAAGTGCTGAACCGGACTCTGGAACAGGATTGCGGTTGCAAGTGCAAACACATCAGATGTTACGCGATGACCGCCCCACATCTCGTTGTTGTTCTTAGGGTTGTAGTACCAGTTAAGCGTGCTTCCGCCAAAATCCATACTACCTACGGTATTGCGAAGGAACGGCAGGAATGTAGCGTCCTTAGCCTCGCGGTCGCAGTCGCTCTGGTTAAAATGAAGGTTCTCGCTTGCGCGTACAGCCTCGCTCGCAGCATAGTTAGGATACATTCTCTCCCAGCCTCTTGGCAGCGTACATCCGTGGAAGATTACGAGCAGACCGAACTCCTGAGCATCGCGAAGGATATCCTCGTAAAGTTGCATTGTACATTGCTTGTCTCCGCCGAAGAAATCTACCTTTATACCGCGGATGCCAATGCTCTGCATCCACTTCATCTCGGCACGACGGCGATATGATACGTCCATGCAGTTGCGCGGAGTCTGAGGAGCATCGTTCCACTTACCGTTGCTGTTGTACCACAAGAAGAGGTTCACGCCCTTGCTCTTGCCGTATTTTGCAAGTTCGGCAATACGGTCGCGACCAATCTGAACGTCCCACATGGCATCGACGAGCAGCGACTCCCAGCCCATTGCCGCACTAAAGTCGATATATTCTTTCTGAGTGTCGAAGTTGCAACTCTCGTCGTTGGCAATAATCCACGACCAACTTCCGCGACCGTATTTCTTGGCAGATGCGTCTCTGTCGGCCATCTTCACGTCGTTCTTCAGAACGTCCCATGTAATTGTAGTTTCTACAATGTTTTTCAAGCCGTCGCCAACGGTAATTGTACGCCAAGGAGTAAAACTCGGCAACTCAGCCTGAACGGTATTTGAGCCGTAGCCGTTGTTCTCTTCCACTCCCGGGAATGTAAGTTGATATTTTGCTCCGCCTTTGTTGTCGAGGCGAGATGCGCAATAATTTCCGTCCACGCCTGTTTCAGAAACCAGAATCCAGATGTTCTTTGCGCCGTCAGCCTTGCGGAACAGACAAGGGAATGTGTAACCCTGTCCCCAGCCGTTCTTGCCCATTTCGGCATCAGCCTCGTAATGAGTCTCGTAACTTGGAGCGGTACGGGCAAAGCCTGTCATATATCCCATCTGAGGGCACATAAACGTTGTTGTGCCGTCGGTCATGTTAAAGCCTGTTGCCTCGGTATTTATCACGCAGCATTTTGTCTCTTTGTGAGGCAGCAGATGATAGCGGAAAGCAATATTGTTGTTGCTTACCTGAAACTCAATCTCCATAACCTTCTTATCTTTCAGAGAAAAGGTATATGTGCGGGCGTTTGCCTCGTAATGGTTCTTGCTGTTCTTTATGTTATACAAGGTGTAATCGTCGGTTATCTTAGATTCATCGGTTACACCGCTAAGTGAAAGTTCGCGCGAATAGTCGCCAACGTTTGTGTTCAATCCAAGCGCACTCTTAGAGATACACTCCTTTCCGTCGAACGATACGGAATAGGCAGGAACTCCATTGTCGCACACCACATCAACAACCAGTCTGCCATCAGGACTGCTTACTTTCTGTGCCATCACAGAAGAGGCTACCAAAGGCAGCACAAAGCTAAAAATAATCTTCTTATCCATTTAGTATTAAGTGTTATAAAAAATCAAATTTGCGCAAAGATAATATTTTTTATCACTTAACACTAACAATCGGTGTTACATAGTTATAAGCAAGATGTTACAAATTACAGTTCGCTGGCATCAACAAGACCGTTCATAACCGAATATACGATGATGTCGGCAAGTGAACGTGCCTTTAGTTTTTCCATTATGTTTTTGCGATGCGATATCACGGTGCTCTCCTTTATATCCATCCTGTCGGCAATCTCCTTATTTATGAATCCCTTGCTCAGAAGAACCGCCACCTCTACCTCGCGAGCCGACAGCTCTACGCCACTCTTCTGCTTCATAACCATCGGAGGCATAGGCATCGCGCCGTGAGGACCGTGCTGTCCGCGCTGAAGCGCAAGAATGTCGCGCACCACGTTCTGCTCGCTCTGGCACACGTTAATGGTCTTTACGCCGCTGATGTTAAGGTCGCCGTTTACAAGGACTATGCTTCGGGTTGAATGGTTGCGGAAATACTGCGCATGCTCAAAATATATACGCGACGAGACGAAAAAGTGTGCAAACATCTCGGTTTGCGCCTCCACAAGTTCGTCGAACGAGCGGAGCAGAACAACCTCGGCCACAGGAATGATGTCTTCAAGAATCTCCTGAAGTCCTATTCCGGTGAGTATGTTCGAGTCGATGACTGCAAACCTCACGCGCATGTTGTGTGGCATACCCGGCATGTTCATGGCTGCAAAATTAACACATTTTTCACAAGTTAGGGTTATGCCGACGGCTCTTTTTTCATAAAAACGAGACTATCCCGGCATTTGTATCGACAAACGCGGCTGGTCGCAAAAAAATGGCACACCTGCCTTTTGCCGAGCATGGTGTGCCACGAATGTACAACCAATTAATAACAATTATTGAATCAAAAAATCTGTTATTTAACTATCTGACCGGCTACGTTATATTTGTTGCCGTTATTTTCAATTACTATCTTGCCGTTCTCTATGCGCTTGCTTGCCTGAGTCTCTGCTTTCACTCCGTTTACTCCTGTTGCTGAAGGAACTTCAATAGCCTCTGTTGTGATTGCAAGTTTGGTATGGTCGCCCCATCCCGGAGTTTTTACCTTACCCAGAACGCCGTCCGACTCGAAGTCCTGAGTGTAGACTAATTCGCCGTTTCCTGAATAAACCTTGATGTTATCGACATACAGAGTTCCAGCCAACTTACCTACATTAAAGTAGAGTGTGTTGGTTGCATACTTAATCTCCTCGGTTGGGCAAACCTCGCCCTCGCTTTCAGGACATTTAATAGGGCTTGAGCCTGTGTGAGTATCGGCTTTATGACAATGTACGCAGCAAGCCTCGTGTGCTACCTCGTCGGTATAGCCTGTGTACTCGCTCCAGTCTGTTGTAGGCTTGCAGTCGGCAATATAGTTGAAGGCTGCTGTTGCGTTCCAGATGCCAAGATGCGCGCTGTTGGCATCAACGGTCTGAACGCCAAAGGTAAAAGCAGCGCCATCTACCTTTACGTCGAATGTGATTTTGTACTGGGTAGCCTCGGCAAGATTTGCATCGGCAATGTTAATCTGTACCTGCTTGTCCCATGCGTTAGTTGATGCTGTTTCCGTACTAATCTTAAGTGCGTGGTTCTGCGCTACGGCAGATACAGCCATTGCACCAAGGATAAATGAAGATAAAATTTTTCTCATGTGTTTTCTGAATTAAATTAAAAATCAATGGTTTTCTGTTGTACATTTTCTAAAGTATTACAAATAAAGCTGTTATGGCTCTATTCAATGCTATTCTGTATAAGCGTGAGTAAATATAAACAATAAATTGATAAAGAAAAAGACATTTTTTGAAATTATTTTTTCGTATGCGGCAATAATTGATTAAAATCAATTTACAATTGACAATTTGGGGAAATTCATAATTCATAATTCAAAATTCATAATTGATTTTTGAGGGGGATATTCCTTCGGGATGCGTTTTTACAATTCACAATGGACAATGGACAATTTTGGAAAATTCATAATTCATAATTCACAATTCATAATTGTTTTTGAGGAGGATATTCCTTCGGGATGCGTTTTTACAATTCACAATTGACAATGGACAATGGACAATTTTTTGAAATTCATAATTGTTTTTGAGGAGGATATTTCTTCGGGATGCGTTCGAGATGCGTTCGGGTTTTGCTCTGACAGATTTGAAAAAACAAGAGCGGAAAAACGAAAGGATTTTGATTCTTCGTTTTTCCGCTCTGTTGTTTATTTTGCAAGGCTATGCCTTGGGGGCATTACAAATGCTTCATGTTGAGGCGTCTTTGATTCGAAAAACTACAAGTTAAAAATAATTCCGTAAAGTTGCCCACAAGCAAACAAACGCAATAAATAATACACCAAACACAATTGGTATCGTCCAGTCTGGAACATATCTGTTCAGTACACACTTCTCATATTTCTGAAACAATAAGACTCGCTCGTTTTCTTTATCATATATTCTGAATTTACAGTAAAATATGATTGCAAGAATTATAATATATATATAAGTTGATGTTTTTAAATATTGCCCATATAATATATCTATCGGGATTAAAATAAAACTTGTCATCCCAAAAAAGAGTAAGCTACAATAAAGTGCTGCAGCAAAACAAGCCACATCTCTTCCTCCCCCCGGTGCCTTGATAAAATGCTTGTATAATCTATAAAAGATATAATTAAAAATATTTGAAAACATAATGTAAATATCCGTTATTTTAATCAATTAAACCTTCATCTACCACTACTATTCAGGATAATTACGCAAAATTACAAAAAAATCGACATCCATTATTGAATATTTAAATTCCATTTTATTATTGGTTTAGTACAGCATTATTCCAGAACCGAAAGTAACCACTCTGATGTTTTTCTGCGTGTTATTTTTCCATTTTCTGATGTTATGCCAATATTCGAAGATGCAAAATTACTGTTTTTTGTTAAAACAATATGCAAATATGGGATTTTTTCAATGCGCTTTTGCGCTTTGCCAGCCACTCTCTGTGCTCGACCTCTGCCAGTTCTGCCGAATTTCCACCGCTGAGATTATCAATACATTAAAACAAAAAGTCCCCCAAAAGACGACTACTCTTTAGGGGAAACTTCTTTGTGTTAAAACATTTCTAACAACTACTATTTGGGGAGAAACTAAAACTAAATTAGTTATTTATTACTTCTCATGATACAATTTAACTATTTGCCCATTTCTTTTTGAAATTGTAATATAAGCAACTCCCCCCAAATATCCTTTCGGTAAAGATCCGGAAATA
>FNBQ01000055.1 GCA_900102385.1 Bacteroidales bacterium KHT7
CTCACAGCTCCTGTACTTCTTCGTCTATGTAAATCTTTCAATGAACTCTTTCTTGTTTTGCTTTCCTTCACTAGTCGCTGACCTTGGCGGCTCGCCTCGTTCCCGAAAGCGAGTGCAAAGATACCGCCTTTTTCCGAACTGCCAAACTTTTCAGGAAGAAAATTTAAGATTTTTTAAATATTTCTCAAAAATCAGTATTTACACATAATATATATAAATATTAAGGGCGCGATTTTTGACAAAATCCATCATTATGGCACAAAAACGACATCACAAAATTGGAATTCCGTGAGAATTTTTGACCTCACGCATCACAAAAACGCTGTTAAACGAGCCTACGCACTCGATATTTCCCAGTTTTGTGCGCATAAACTCATGATACGACTCCATGTCGCGCGTGTAAATTTTCAGCGTGAAATCGTAGTCGCCACTGGTATTATAGCACTCGGTTATCTCCTCAATGTTCTGAACGGCCTCCATAAACTCGTCCATAAGGAGCTGGGAGTGGCGTTTGAGGCGCATGTTGCAGATAACGATTATGCCCTGATTCATGCGTTTTGAATCGAGCACCGCCTTGTAACCCTTGATGAATCCTTCGCGTTCGAGGCGTTTCTGGCGCTCGAAGGTTGGCGATGTTGAGAGATTTACGGCAAGAGCCAGTTCCTTGACTGTCATCTGCGAATTTTCCTGCAATAACTTTAGTATCTGACGGTCTGTTTCGTCGAGTTCGTCGTAATTTAGCATTTTTCTTTTGTTTGTTTCTACAGAATAATATTCTGCAATCAGGTTTATATTCGGCACAAATGTAGCATATTTTCCTTATTTTACAAAACACATATACAAGATAATCTGTTTTACAATACATTTGCATCAAATTTCATAAACAACAAATTACAACACAATCGAATTAAATAATGAACATTCTTGACACCAAAGTTACAGCACCACAGAGAGCCGACCATATTGGCAGTTTCCTCAGACCTTCGGCTTTGAAAGAAGCGCGAAAGCAGTTTGAAGAAGGAAAAATTTCGGCAGAAGAGTTGAAAAACATCAGACGAGATGCCATCAAGCAGCTTGTGAAGAAGCAGAAAGAAGCCGGACTACGCATAATAAGCGACGGAGAATACAACCGCACATACTGGCATCTGGACTTTATGTGGGGATTCGAGGGCGTGGGACACAGCAAAGGCGGCGGCGTTCCGTTTCATGGTGAGATGGCGGCGCTCGACAAGACTTTCCTGACTGGCAGAATCAAGCCTCTGACTCAGCCTCATCCGTTTATCGACGATTTCGGTTTTCTGCGCCAGTTTGAGGAAGAAGGCATCGCGGCAAAGCTCACCGTTCCTTCGCCAGCGCAGTTCTTCCAACAGTTCCTGATTCCGCAGAACTTCTTGGAGACACGCCGATTCTACCCTACCAACGAAGAACTGATTGCCGATGTTGCTGCAGCTTATCAGAGCTTCATCAAACAGTTCTACGCAGCTGGTGGAAGAAATCTTCAGTTTGACGACTGCACATGGGGTGCTATCGTAGGAGATGCAGCCGAACTTCGATACAAATCTGTCGGACTCGACCTTGAAACAATAAAGGGACAGCTTCTGGAGGTGAACAACAGAGCCATCGAGAACCGCCCATCAGACTTAACGATTACGACACATATCTGCAGAGGAAACTATCACTCAACTTACTTTACGAGCGGCCCTTACGACTCGGTTGCCGACTATGTCTTTGCTCGCGAGAATGTCGATGCTCTGTATCTGGAATACGACGACGAGCGTTCGGGCAGTTTCGAGGCTCTGAAGAAGGTAAGTGAGAACAAGAAGGTGGTTCTGGGGCTGATAACGACGAAAAGTGCCGCACTGGAAGACCGCGAAACGATAATCTCTCGCATTCGCGAAGCATCAAAATACATTCCGCTGGAGCGTCTGTGTTTGTCGCCTCAATGCGGTTTTGCATCGTGCGAGATAGGA
The DNA here is from genome assembly GCA_900102385.1 of Bacteroidales bacterium KHT7. Taxonomy (GTDB): domain Bacteria; phylum Bacteroidota; class Bacteroidia; order Bacteroidales; family Bacteroidaceae; genus Ga6A1. The sequence continues at coordinate 1,971 of FNBQ01000055.1, forward strand.
AACAAACTTACCGAAGACGAACAATGGGCAAAGATTGCATTGGTTCAGAATATTGCCCGTGAGGTTTGGGGATAATGCCTTAATTTGAAAAAAATGAAAGGAAAATTGACTTAAGATTGTGACTTTTTAAACTGAAGCCCAAGCCTTACGCAGAAGATAGTAAAACGGCAACAGAATTGTTATGCACGAATTAAAAGAATAATTTTACATGTTTGTCTGTTACTGTTGCCGTTTTTACTATCAACTTCTAAAAATATTCTACACCATACATATCTGATAATCAAAATCTTTTGCACCGCCGTTCATACCGAATAGTTTTTGCAGAAGGCGGACGCGGAGGTTTGTTACCGACTGCGGAGACGATGACGTGAGAATGGCTATCTCGGTTGGCTGAAAATGCTGGCGGATTAGCAGACAGACGGCTTGTTCGCGACTGCCAAGCGGCTTCAGAAGCGAAAGCAAGGCTGGAGATGCCGCATAACTTAACTGCGCAAGCGTGCTGAGGTCCTCGTCGGGCGCAGGAACACCACGGTCGGCCGATTTGTGAAGGCGCGCCACGACATCCTTCATCTGGCGCGAGTTCTCGCGAGCCTGAACAACCTTCTGACGCTGCATCTGAACCAGTTCGCGATGGCTGGCAATATAATACCACGCAACAATCACCGCAATTATTATTGCGATGATTAGAGCCGTGAGCAGGCAGATTGTAAGCCTGTACTGATGCCGTTCTTTCTGCTGCTTGTCGTATTGCTGCTGCATGTCTATTATTCCGGCGGCATCGCTCTTCTCGTAATTTTCGCTATAGAAGGAGTTAAGCCGTTGACTAAGATTCAGAGCCATAGCGTAATACATGTTGCTGTGGTTCGAATCCTGAGACGCCATTCGCTCGTAATAGGCAATAAGCCTGCGATGCGAGTCTATTCGGATTGAGTTGTTCAGCGACTGCTGCATCTGCGACCAGTACATACACGCATGATTCATATCGCCCTCTCTTTCAGCAATATCGCCAAGCAGTTTTATTGTTTTGTCGATATACGACGTTTGTTTTGATTTCAGCAGATATTCCTTTGCCTTAGGCAGATTTCCCTTTCGGAGATAATAACTTCCGATGTTTGAGAGAAGCGTTGCTCGAACCGTTCCGTCGATGCTGTCGAGCAACGGCAGACAGCGGTCGTTATACAATTTCAGACTGTCAGGCTCGTCCATCTCGTCGAAAACCGTGGCGATATTGTTTAGCTGACGGGCTATGCACTCGGCACTGCCCATGCGCTCGGCTGCACGGAGCGAACGGTGATAATAATCGAGCGTCAGTGGATTGTTGTTGGCATTATCGTTGATGTCGCCCATCACGGCAAAGAGTTCGTAGTCTATGGCATCGTCGCCAAGATTACGAGCCATTTCTTCCGAACGCTTCAGAAGGCGGAAAGCCTCGCCGTATCGCTGCATTCCGTAGAGGATGATGCCACGATGCAGACAGGCGCGTGCCAGCAGGCGGTCGTCGCCATTCTTCTCGTAGAACTGCTGACTGAAGGCGACGAGCGAATCGGACTTGAGGGCGAACCCAACGCGGTGCACAGCCTCGGTGAAGACGAGCGTATACAGGGCGCGGTCGACATCGAGAGTAAAGCTGTTTACATCGACATAACTGAGCTCGCGGACTACCAAGTGCGGATTCTGAAAACACAGAGAATCGGCTTTGAGCAACTTGCCATTGCGGCAATGCTCCGAAGAGCACGCCGCAAGCGCAAAGCATAGTATGATAACGAGATATCTCATTACAACTTAAATACCACAGGAAGTGTGAACTTAACTCTAACAGGAACGCCTCCCTGAGTGCCTGGCTTCCACTTCGGCATCTTTTTTACCAAGCGCATAGCCTCATCGTCGAGCGACGGAAAAGTTGGCTTGGCAACCTGCACATCGGTTAACGTGCCGTCTCTCTCCACCACAAAAGTCACTAATACGCGACCCTGCACTTTGTTTTTCTGCGCATCGGCAGGATATTTCATGTTCTTGGCAAAGAATGCAATCATAGCCTCGTTGCCTCCGGGATATTCGGGCATGTTTTCTATTACCATGAACACCTCAGGTTTCTGCTCCTTCTGCGAAACAACCGTCTTTTGAGCCTGAACAGTCGCGAGGCTGAATGCAGCCATCAGCGACAACAGAATTAGTCTTTTCATTTTTCTTAGTCTTTTTTGGTTTGTAAAACTTTTAAGTTGTCCGGACTTTCGGTTGCAAATGTAGAAAAACTGCCGATTGACGCCATATTTTTCTTTACATCATATTACACAAGGCAGATAACATACTGATTCTCTTCTGTTTATTTTTTAAGCTTTCAAAAGTCAATCAGCACGCAACAAACTATTTTTTATTGTTTTTTTTGCTCGAAAATAAACGAACAGGCTTTCCATCTTTCAATCTAAATAGAACAGGAATTGTATATATAACGGCGGCAGCCTTACCACACTGAGTTCCCGGTTTCCATCGTTTATGTAAAGAACTTACTACTCGCACCGCTTCGGCATCAAGTAACGGATGAACTTTTCTAATTACATTTACATCAGATAACGCACCATCCTTACTTATCACACATTGAATAATAACTTTTCCCGAAATATTCTTTTTTATAGCCTTCTTGGGATATTTTAGATTATCGTCAATATCCTCCAATAATGCCTTAATTCCTCCGGGATATTCGGGATTATCGCAATTTCCGCAATATATACAAGAATCACTGTCTTCATTTTGTGCATGAACCATAGTCACGCTGAATGCTGCAAGAATCAGCAATAATAGTAGTTTTTTCATTCTATCAGTTTTTGTATTTATTAGATATTATCGTCGGATGCGCCAGCCGCGCTGCCCTTCTCCAGACGGAAATATATGTAGCTGATGAGGAACAGCAAGATGCCTGCCACAAGGAAGCTGACAGGACGATAGAACGCATTGTCGAATACAATATCGAAGAACAGCAGCTTGCCCACGCACAACATAGTCAGCACCAAACCATAAAGGCGCATTCCCTTTAGTCTGAAGCGGAATCCGGCGACAATAAATGCAATAGCGAGCAAGATGCCAGCCAACGAAATGAGATATGACACCACAGCGAATCGCCACAAGATGACAATCAATGTCCAAGTGAATTTGCCTCCGTTGTAAACGCTTACACAATATTCCGGCAGGTAGCGCATCAAGGCGTTTACCCTCTTCAGGTTGCTGACAGCCAGCATGAGCGCAAGCACCACGAGCAAGACGGTTACTACAGTCTCTGTGCCGTCAATAGCACGACCGAAGAAGAGCGGCTTGTGACAAGACAAAAGCAAGAATGTACCAATAAACAGTAACACTTCGTGCGCACCGTTACAGATGCAGTGCGATAGCAACTCAACTTCTCCGCTATGCGGATTGCGCGAGAAGCGGGATATGCCGCAGCCCATGACAAACAGCGCACATAAAGCCCAACATTCTGCAATATTCAGAGCCTTCATAACACCGAGCATACAGACGAAGAAGAGCACCAACGCTGCCAAACATAGTTTGTCTATCTGCGCATAATGGCGCACCGTCCAATAGATGAACCATGCCAGTCCAACAAGATAGAGACACCAATCCATCATATTCAAGCCGAGCGAATCGCCAGTACTTACACCCAGATTTATGGCTAACAGAACGTAAGAGAGCAGTCTCATGTTGCGCGATGCCAACGCATTAGCCTGCGTAAAGAGCACGAGCGATGCCGCAAGTCCGATGATTGGACTTCCATAATCCTTCGGCATAGAAAGTAAGCCCGTATGCATGTCGTAAACTGACCTGACAAACAGAACAGCCACAGCCAGAACAGAGCACACTATCATAAAGTTTTCTCGGTTCAACAATTGAGTGTCCGGCATCATCTTTGGCAATATCTTGAATATCAGCACTAAGCTATATGCGCAAAGCAGCAGATAGCAACATCCCATATCAACCCAATTGCCGATGGTAAGAGTAATAATACCCCAAGCGCAGCAAGCAAGAATGATACTCTTTTCGATAGTCTGACAGCGTCGCCAAATCCACGTGCCGAAGCCCATCAGCAATGCCCAGTTCACAAAGACGCTGCACTTAAGGTTATACGTCAAAGCACCATTCTGTCCAATTCCTTCGGAATAAGGAATCTCGAGGCGAGGAACACACGCCAACGAGTAGAGGAAGAGATAGGCATAGCCTAAATATCTGAATTCCTTTATGTTGAAATAGCAGCCAACGCCCAAAGCCAACACGGCAGGAACAAGATGAGTGCTGCACCAACCGTTGTAGAATGTTCCGTAATTCAGTTCAGGGACATACAGAGCCGTAAAGCCAACCATGATAAATATCAGAACCCTTTCGACCAAACTGTCATAAAAGTGGAAGCATTTCAGATACAGAGCACACATTCCTATCTGCGTTACGCCAAACAGAATGCTCCATGCCCAATGATTGCTGAATACTGGCTTACCAAAGTATTCAAAGAACAGAACATAATCAAGTATTCTGACATTGTCGAACCCTACGGCACACGACAGGAACACAACAAACGAGAGGACGGTTGGCACTATGAAAATTGCCTTCTGCCCTACCTTGCGACTGTAGAAGACAATCTGTCCTGCCAAAACGGCGGCTGTAGTAAGGAAGATGACAAGCAGCGAGAATGTGTTGCCGCCATAAGTATATGACATTGGGCACATTATCAGCGGATACTGAATGAGCAGCCAAGCATCACGCTTGTAGCTTCGGGTTACGTTGGCAATGAACAAAGCCGTAACGCTGACGATATACACCCACAGTCCTATCGACGATTCGCACCATCGCTGTACGGTCATGTAAGCCGCAACAAGAATTCCGACGTAACAGATGTAGCAGAAAATACGTGACTTAAAGCGACTGAGTGCCGTCATTGCAGCAATCCAGAGGACTACGCACGCCATCAATCCCAATTCGGGCAATACGCCAAGCACGAAATGCGACACCAGCGCGGTGATGTAGCATCCAGACGAGCCACATCCTGCCAAGGCTGCAAAAAGAGTGTAATAGCGGTTGCCCGACTTCATCTTCCATATGCCAAAGGCGGTAACTGCCAGACTGCCCACAGCCATCAGGATAGCCTTCATCATGTCGGTAAGATGCGGCTGAATCAAGCTGCCGAACAAAATCAGCGCAAATATAATGAGCGCAGAGCCTGCCACCGGAATAATCAGCTTGCCAATCTTCGACTCCAATGATTTGGTTTTCCTCTTCGATTCTTCAGGGCGAAAATCGTCGGCGGCAGGAGCAATATCTGCCACGACAGATTCGGCAACGATGTCTTCGGGACTAATCTCGTCGACGACTGGTTCATTCTCGACGACTGGTTCTTCTTCGGCAGCAAGCATTTCTACAGGCTCAACCGGCACGGTTTCAGGCTCTTCGCCACTCAGCAATGCCACCTTCTGCCGTAGTTCCGCCACCTGCGCCTCCAGTTCGCATACGCGTTCCTCCAAGCTTTGTTTGTGTTCTAATGTCTGCATTATTGTAACGATTTAATCGTGACATTTACAGGACGATGCCACAACGATGATTATTTTTTCTTAATGAATTTCTCGCCGTCCCATCTGAATTCTTCATCCTCTATTTCAAGTCCGTTATCATCGGTAAATTTCACTGGACTTGATTTATAGACACGCACATTGCCGAGCGGCTTTTCAATATCCGGGTCGTTCTTCAGACGGGTAAGTTTTCCGTCTTTGTATCGAAAACAATAAAAATGGAACGACGTTGGAATTTCATCCTCGCCCGAGGCATTATATCCCAGCAAATTCGCCACATATTCGTACACTTTGACAGAGCCGTCGGCAAGCGGATAACATTTAAAAGCATGGCAGTAAGCTTCGTCTGCTCCCGAATCGAAGATGCAGACTCCGGCATCGGTCTTGTTTTCTTCGTAATATCTGTCGGCTTCATCGTCGTAGTTTAGAAGCGGATTTTTGCCGCCCTTCTTTTTGTGTTCCTTTATCAGCAGATTCCAAATCAGTTTGTTTATGTCGGCTGATGATTCGGATTTTTTGGCCAAGCCGTCAGTTCCGTTTTTTACTCCTTGTGCGTTGGCAGCAGTAAGGCCGAACACCGAGAAAATCAATAAGACCAGAAATCGTTTCATATATTTTGCCATCTATTACTTTTCGGAAGAGTCTACCCTTTTATTATCTTGCAGATAAAGATTCTGGAATTTTGAAATTTATAGGCAAAGTATACCTTACGCGCACAGGTTTCCCATCCAGAATTCCGGGATTCCACTTTGGCATTGTCTTGACTACACGCAAAGCCTCTTCATCGAGCAGGTAGTGAACAGACTTTACTACGTTGGCATCAGTAATAGAGCCATCTCTGTTTACCACAAAATCAACTATCACACGTCCCTGAATTTTACGCTTTGCTGCCTCTTTTGGATATTTGACATTTACTGCGAGATACTTTATGCAGACATCAAATCCACC
>FNBQ01000048.1 GCA_900102385.1 Bacteroidales bacterium KHT7
TCGAAATGTTTTGCAAAATCCAACAACTTCATTTGACTATGATTTTTTCAATTGCAAAGATAATACATTGGGGGATATTGCGGATTATCATTTTCTTATATATCTGATTCATAGCTTCCTTGGCTGTTATTTTACTGTCTCTATAAATAAAGTATCCAGAGATTGTAAAGAACAATGGCATATGAAAAGCATATATCCAAGTTTGTAAATTAGGTAGGATAATCTGCTTGTTCAGATACAAATTAGGAATTACGTGACCTACAACCATCAAGAATATTGCAAAACCACGCAAGGCATCAATGTATTCAATACGCTTCATATATAAACTTAAAGTTAAAATCAAAGCAAGCACATTTACCCAATTAATATTAAGTAAATATGCTTGCCGTTATCTTACTTATTTCTTTGCATCATAAGCATGCTTTGGATAGTCGAGAGTGTAGTGCAAACCTCGGCTTTCCTTTCTCTCAATAGCCTGACGGGTAATGAGATAGCCTACATTTATCATGTTACGCAACTCGCAGATATCCTTTGTTGCTTTTACACGCTTGAACAGATTCTCTGTCTCTTCGTAAAGAATGTCGAGACGAGTCCATGCTCGCTTAAGACGAAGGTCGCTGCGGACAATGCCAACGTATGCGCTCATTATCTGGCCAACTTCCTTAACATCTTGAGCAATAAGCACTTTCTCCTCGTTGGTAAGAGTACCTTCATCGTTCCATTCAGGAACTTGGTTGTTATATTCGTATTCATCTATGTGCTCGATACTGTGCTTTGCAGCTGCATCGGCATAAACAACAGCCTCGATAAGTGAGTTTGAAGCCAGACGGTTTCCGCCGTGCAAGCCTGTGCATGAACATTCGCCAACGGCATACAGGCGCTTGATGCTTGAACAAGCGTTCAAATCCACCTTTATACCACCACACATATAATGAGCAGCCGGAGCAACCGGAATATATTCCTTTGTTATATCAATGCCGATGCTCAGACACTTTGCATATATGTTAGGGAAGTGTTTCTTTGTTTCTTCGGGATTCTTATGGGTTACATCCAAACAAACGTGGTCGAGTGCGTGAATCTTCATCTCGTTGTCGATGGCACGGGCAACAATGTCGCGCGGAGCAAGACTCAGACGCTCATCGTACTTATGCATAAATTCCTCGCCGTTAGGCAGACGGAGAATGCCGCCGTATCCACGCATAGCCTCGGTAATAAGATATGCTGGATGAGTCTCAGCCGGATTGAACAGCGAAGTAGGGTGGAACTGAACAAATTCCATATCCTGAACAGTACCCTTGGCACGATAAACCATAGCAATACCATCGCCTGTTGCAATATTTGGATTTGTTGTTGTAGAATAAACGCTTCCTGTTCCGCCAGTAGCGATAAGAGTTACCTTGCTGAGGTATGTATCAATCTTGCCAGTATCAGGATTGAGGATATAAGCACCAAAGCACTCAATATCGGGAGTGCGGCGCGTTACCTCTACGCCCAGATGATGCTGGGTTATTATTTCAACGGCAAAGTGATTTTCGAGAATCTCTATATTTTCGTTGGCACGAACGGCGTTCATCAGCCCGCGCTGAATCTCGGCACCGGTATCATCGGCATGATGAAGAATACGAAATTCTGAGTGTCCTCCCTCGCGATGAAGGTCGAACTCTCCGTTTTCCTTCTTGTCGAAATGTACTCCCCACTTAACCAACTCAGCAATCTGCGAAGGTGCATTCTTCACAACCTTCTCGACGGCAGCCCTGTCGCTTATGTAGTCGCCAGCCACCATTGTGTCTTCAATATGCTTTTCAAAATCATCTACCAGAAGATTTGTTACCGAGGCAATGCCTCCCTGTGCCTTAGCGGTGTTTGCCTCCTCAAGGGTAGTCTTACATACGATGGCTACTTTTCCTTTATTAGAACGTGCTACTTTTAAAGCGTAGCTCATACCGGCTACACCTGAACCGATAATTAGAAAATCGTATTTTTTTATCATGATGATAATATAAAGTTGGTGCAAAACTATTAAAAATAGTTGGAAAATTTGTAAATTGCCCGCCAAAATTCACTTATAAAGAAATTATATGAACAGAATATTTCATATTAAAACTAATTTTTACGTCTACATATACATTATAGTACTTGCAATATTAGTTTTCGCAATGTTATGGCACAAGAAACCTTTAATAGCATTACCCCTAGCCGTTATGCTTATTATTATTATCGACAAAACCATAAAAGGCACATACACAATAACCACCGACGGCAATTTAATAGTATATCAAGGCACGTTTAGAAGCAAAATTATATTACCTTTGCAGTCTGTAACAAAAATAGAGCGGATACGAAAATATGGCATCAGCGTAGTGGTTCTGCACTACGACTATTGCAAGCATATAGGACTTACGCCGCTGAAGGAAGACGAATTTATAAGAATGATAGAGAAATTCAACAAAGATAATGATAAAGAGATTCTTTAGCATTTTTATTGCCTTTTTAGCATTTGCAGGTAATACATTTGCACAACTTAAACATAATAATCCATATAACGATTACGAGACCACAGCCGATACCATCGAGACGCTTATCGACCGCATTGACAGCGACGGCAACCTGAAGTGGCCTCAGAACTTGCAGTACAAACTTGCAAAGCTTATAAAGAGCGACTATCTGCAAACATCGCAGATAGGAATATGCGTGTACGACCTCGATTCTGACTCGCTGCTTTTCAGCGTTAACAGCCGACAACTTTTCCGCCCGGCATCTACCGAAAAGGTTATAACAGCCGTTGCTGCTCTCTCGCAACTCGGAAGTTCTTATCATTTCGACACAACACTCTACGGAAAAGGTATTCATTCGGGAAACTCATTCAACGGCGACATTTATATTGTAGGCGGATTCGACCCTGCCTTTGGCGACGTGGAGTTAAACTCGATGGTTCTTGCCGTTCAGAAAACACTCGGAACAAAGGTGAAGGGCAGAATAATAGGCGACATCACGATGAAAGATACTCTGTACTGGGGCGAAGGCTGGTGCTGGGACGACAATATGCCTCGTCTTGTTCCACTTCTTTACAACCGAAAGGACAATTTCCTGCCTTCGTTCAAAAGCAAGATGAGGGAGAAACGAATAGAATTCTCAGGCTCTTTTAAATACGGAACTTGTCCAAAAGACAGTAGTATGATTCTTGTTAAGAGATGCAGCCACTCTATCGATGACATCCTTACGCAAATGATGAAAAAAAGCGACAACCTCTATGCCGAGGCAATGTTCTATCATCTGGGCAAGACAAGCGGCAAGAAGCAGATTTCTTACAAAGACTCGCAGAAAGCCATAGAGCACACAATAACTCTGGCAGGCTATAATCCTAAGAATTACCGAATAGCAGACGGAAGCGGCGTGTCGTTATACAACTATGTATCTCCCGAACTTGAGGTTGGAATTCTGCGATACGCATATCAGCACACCGATATTTATCAGCATCTATACCCGTCGCTCCCGATTGCCGGAGTTGACGGTACTCTTGCAAAAAGAATGCAGTCGGGCACGGCATTCAAGAACGTAAGAGCCAAGACCGGAACAGTTACAGGCATCAGCAGTCTGGCAGGTTTCTGCACCGCGAAAAACGGTCATCTACTTGCCTTCTGCATCATTAACCAAGGAATAATGAAGACATTTATAGGGCACAGATTTCAGGATAGTGTGTGCCAAATTCTTACAGAATAAAAAAAGAGCGCAGATTTAAATTTCTGCGCTCTTTTTTTACATATTTTTATCAGGAATAATAATAGCCATTGCTATATACAGCAGCAATGCCGTAAAACACGATGCAAAAGTTATAATAACATAACCAATACGCACAATTGAAATATCAATTCCAAAATATTCTGCCAAACCGCCGCATACGCCTGCTATTACTCTATCGTTTGACTTTGTTAGTTTCTTCTCCATAGCTATATATTTTTTTAGATTCCTAACTTAGCTGAAATGTCGAGCATCTTCTGGATAGGCTTTACAGCCTCTTTTGCCACGCTTTCTGACACCTCTATTACAGGCCACTCATACTTGAGGGTATTGTAGAGTTTCTCGAGAGTGTTAAGGCGCATGTAGTTGCACTCGTTGCAAGCACAGCCAGCATCATCGGGAGGCGCAGGAATGAATGTCTTCTCGGGACATTGCTTCTGCATCTCATGAAGAATTCCGCTTTCTGTAGCAACAATGAATGTCTTCTTGTCGCTCTTAACTGCATATTTAAGAAGTGCGGCAGTCGAGCCAATAACATCGGCACACTTCTGAACCGCGCCCTTACATTCAGGATGGGCAAGAATAACGGCATCTGGATTATCAGCCTTAAGTTTAAGAATTTTCTCTACACTGAATTTCTCGTGAACATGGCATCCGCCGTTCCACAAAAGCATGTTTCTGCCTGTTACGGAATTGATGTAGTTTCCAAGGTTGTAGTCTGGACCAAAGATGAGTTTCTCGTCGGCAGGAAAACTGTCAACAATCTGCTTTGCGTTCGAAGATGTAACCACAACATCGGTGAGAGCCTTTACGGCCGCCGTTGTGTTTACATAAGAAACAATCTTGTATCCCGGATGCTCTTCTTTATACTTTTTCAAATCCTCAGCCTTGCAACTGTCGGCAAGAGAGCAACCAGCGTTAAGGTCGAGCACAAGCACCTTCTTGTTTGGACAGAGAATCTTGTTTGTCTCGCCCATGAAATGAACACCGCACATCACGATGATGTCGGCATCGGTCTTGGCAGCCCACTGAGCCAATGCCAGAGAATCGCCCACGAAATCGGCAATGTCCTGAATCTCGCCTTCGGTGTAGAAGTGTGCCAAGATGACGGCATTCTTCTCCTTACACATCTTTCTTATTTCAGCCTTTATATCTGTTCCCTCGTTGACGGGTTCGTTTACAAAACCACTTTTCAACCATTCTTCCTTAATCATATTATTATATAATTTTATTTATTTTATTTTGAAGAAAAATTTATGATGATAATGATTGTCTGTTTATATGGTTTAAAAAAAAGCAGCGTTAAAGTTGCTTTTTCGGTTATTGTTTCGGGAGCGAGAGTTATAAAATAATTCTCAACATGCCCAAAGTGCCGTGTGATGGGGCGTTAGGCCGATGTTTTCCCTATTTTAAACATAGTGTTAATACGCTGCAAAGTTAAAATCTTTTGTAGAAAGAGGCTAATAAAAATCCAATATTTTTGGGTTTAAATTTCATTTATATTTTTCTTCTTACTTATTTGGATATGTTGTGTCGATGGCTGTATATAATATTTTTCGAAATCGGCAAGAATAGTTGTTTTTTTCTTTTAATAAGTTTTAAATTACTTTTTAACCACTTTTAAACTATAATTACTATCTTTGCTTCGTCTTTAATTTATTATCATAAAAACTAAACAGCATTAAAATGAAAAAATTATTTCTGTTAGCACTGTTGTTTGTATCGTTGTATGCAAAAGCACAGGAGCCTGAGATTGGTGTAATGCCTGATGCTCCTAAAATTGAATGTCATTTTGACAAGTATCTGGCTGCGCCATACTACTTCGACAAGGAGATGGCGAACATTGCTCGAGGCACAATCAAGGAGATAGAATACAAGTCTTTCACCGTTGGAACAACGCGAAAGGCTACAATCTATCTTCCACCAAATTATTCAAAGAAAAAGAAGTATCCTGTTCTGTATCTTCTGCACGGAATTGGTGGCGACCACAAAGAGTGGATGCTCGGCGTACCTAATATAATAATGGATAATCTATATGCCAACAAAAAGGCTAAGGAGATGATAATTGTGATGCCTAACGGACGTGCCATTCCTAACGACAAGGCTGAGGGCGATATATTTAGCCCAGATAAAGTTAAGGGTTTCGAAATTTTTGAAAGAGATCTCTTGACCGACCTTATACCTTATATAGAAAGTAAATTTAATGTTTATACCGACAGAGAGCACAGAGCCGTTGCCGGATTGTCGATGGGCGGCGGCCAGTCGCTTAACTTCGGACTCGGCCACATGGATACATTTGCCTATGTAGGAGGTTTTTCTTCAGCACCAAACACAAAGATGCCCGAGCAGCTTATTCCTGATGTTGCAAAGACAAAGAAGGAGAACAAACTTTTGTGGATGGTATGCGGAAATGAAGACGGCTTGATGTTCAACAGTTCGCGCCTTAAGAATTTCTGTGATAAGAACGGAGTTCCATGCACGCTTATCGAATATCCCGGAGGAAAACACGATTTTGTGGTTTGGAAATACGGACTTTACAATTTTGCACAGCTAATATTTTAAATAAAAAAACGAGGAATGAAAATAAACTCATTCCCCGTTTTTTTATTATTTGTTTTCGTTCTCTGCAATGAATTTAAGCAGACGCTCAACGGCTTCTTCTTCCGGAATGTTTTTCTCTATACATTCTTTCTTTTTGTAGAGCGAAATTTTTCCTCTGCCTGCGCCAACATATCCGTAGTCGGCATCTGCCATCTCGCCCGGACCGTTAACGATGCAGCCCATAATTCCAATCTTCAGGCCTTTTAGGTGCGATGTTGCCGCCTTTATCTTGGCTATTGTTTCTTCGAGATTGTAGAGCGTTCTTCCGCAGCCTGGACACGAAATATATTCGGTCTTGCTGGTTCTGAGTCGTGCAGCCTGAAGAATGCCGAATGCTGTGGCATCAACATCATCAGCCGAGAGATTGCCAAGATTAAGAAGCATTATTCCATCGGTAAAACCATCGAACAGAAGCGCGCTCATATCGGCAGCACTTTCGAGTTGAAAATCGCCCTTCTCTTCCTGACTCTTGTTGTAGTGCTGGAAGAAAACGATAGGATTCTGCAAGCCTTCGCTCATAAGCAAGTGAGCGAGGGCTCGATGCTCGCCTATGCGGTTTTGGTGGTTGCTCTGCGAGATTACCACTACTTCCGGGTGATATTTAAGACAAGCGATAGCCTCGTCGGTGCAAGCCATGTAAGGCAAGAATAAGAATTTAAGCGGTGCCTGACATGCGCTTATGTAAAGCAACTGATCGTAACGGAACACTGGCCATGTGTTAGCCTCGCCGTCCCATCTGTCGGCATCTACGATATAATCCTTGGCTATGCGCTTTTCTGGTGCAGGCAGATTCTGTCCGCAGTAAACATAGTCGGGAGTGAAATCGGCATTAGCAACCGAAGTGCGCTTTCCTTCAATGTCGGCAGCAATAACCACCGGCTGGTTGTCTCCGCCAATGTTACGGACAGCCTTTGTTGCACGGCGCGATGGCTTTGTAAAGTTGAAGTTTTTGTCGGCAATTCCCGGAATGTACTGATGTCCTGCTCTCTTGCCGATGTATTCAACAAGATGCTTAGCTACAGGAATTTCTGCCTCGGGAGCCTCGCTCAGCGAAACTCTTATAGTGTCGCCAATACCATCGGATAGCAACGCGCCAATTCCAACGGCACTCTTGATTCGGCCGTCCTCACCGTCGCCAGCCTCGGTAACTCCAAGATGGAGTGGAAATTTCATATTTTCCTTCTGCATAACTTCGACCAAAAGACGCATGCTCTGCACCATAACGACGGTGTTGCTCGCCTTTATCGAGATAACCACATCGTTGAAGTTTTCTTTTACGCAGATGCGAAGGAATTCCATGCAACTTTCAACGATGCCTTCGGGAGTATCGCCATAGTGGCTCATTATTCTGTCGGAAAGCGAGCCGTGGTTAACGCCAATTCTGATGGCTGTGTGATTCTCCTTACATATATTAAGGAAAGGTACGAACTTTTCTTCAATCTTCTTTAGTTCCTGAGCGTATTTCTCTTCGGTATATTCAAGATGCTTGAATGTGCGGGCGGCATCTACGTAGTTGCCCGGATTTATTCTCACTTTCTCGGCATAGAGAGCAGCCACGTCGGCAACGTGAGGGTTGAAGTGAACATCGGCAACCAAAGGCTGATTATAACCTTGTGCACGCAGTTTTGCGTTGATGTTCTTTAGGTTTTCAGCCTCTCTTACGCCTTGAGTTGTAAGACGGACAAGTTCGCCGCCGGCATCGATAATGCGCTTGCTCTGCTCAACGCAAGCATCGGTATCCATAGTAGACGTGTTTGTCATGCTCTGAATCCTTACGGGATTTCCGGCACCAAGACACGTGTTTCCTACATGAACCTCTACAGATTCTCTTCGCGAGTAGTTAAAAAAATCTGTTTCCATTTAGTTACACTTGAACTTATATTTTATTTCGCTCAACTCTTTGTTGGCATTTACAATTTTCTGCTTCAGACCTTCTTTGTATTCGGCAAGATTCTTTGCTAGATTTTCGTCGGAAAGTGCAAGCATCTCGGCAGCCAGAATTGCAGCGTTCTGTGCTCCGTTCACACCAACGGTAGCCACCGGAATGCCCGGAGGCATCTGAATGATGCTGAGCATAGCGTCGAGTCCGTCGAGCATACCTTTGATAGGAACGCCGATAACCGGAAGGGTAGTGCTTGCTGCGATAACTCCCGGAAGAGCTGCTGCCATTCCTGCGCCGGCAATGATAATCTTTACGCCGCGACTCTTGGCATTTCGTGCAAACTCTTCAACCTCGTTTGGAGTGCGGTGAGCCGAAAGAGCGTTCATCTCGAAAGGAATCTGCATCTCTTCCAAGAATTTTGCAGCCTTCTCCATAACCGGAAGGTCGGAAGTGCTGCCCATTATAATACTTACAATTGCATTCATATTTATTAAATTAACGTATATTTATAGATTATACAAAACGCACTAAAAAATCCCACGAAGAAGCCTACGATTATCTGTCCGAGCGAGTGCTGGCGCAGAATCATTCGGCTTGTGCCCAACATTCCGGCGAATATTATTGCACAGCACATCCACCACGTCATGTTGTACTCGAACGACATGCTGAGTGGAATCAGTCCGCCAATCAGTCCGCCGATGCCTGCCATATGTGTGCTGATTTTCCACCAAAGGTTGATGGTTATGCAGATTACAAGAACAATCAGTCCTGCCATTATTATTGCGCTCAGAAAGCGTGGCATTGCCAAACTGTACATCAGGTAAAGACATGCAATATAGCATGTTATGGTAAGCAGATAAGGTACAACGCGGTTTTCGCGCTTGCTTGCCTGACGGAGAGTCCAGCCGTTCATCTTTCGGTACAGAAGAATGGCGAATTTTGGCAGAATTATTGTAAAGCTTGCAACCATGCCGAGTACAACAAGGCGGAAGCCAAGCGTAAGCAGGCTCAGATAACTGAATGTGAATAAAATTGCAAAAGCCAGCAACGGCACACACAGTGGTGTGAACATCGTTGATACGAACTTTGCTGTTGTGATTAAGTGTTTATCGCTCATCATCTTTTTATGTTTTTTCGTACGCTGGCAATGGGATAACCCAGTTGTGTACGGTGTTTTGCCACAGTGCGCCGAGCAAGTACAATGCCCTTTTCCTTTAATTTTTCAACAATCTCTTCGTCCTTGTAAGGATTTTCGGTGTTCTCATTATCAATAATTTCTTTTATCGCGCTGAATACATCCTGAATAGTCTTGCTCTCGTTGTCGTTTGATGTATAAGTGCGTGAATAAAAGTATTTTAGTGGAATAATCTGACCATCGAGCGTCTCAACGAAACGAATGTTGCTTACTCGCGAAACGGTTGATATGTCGAGATTTGCAAGTTTTGCCACATCTTCCAGAATCATCGGCTTCAGTTTTGTTTCGTCACATTCAACGAAGAAATCTTTCTGAAGGTCGAAGATTGCCTTCATCGTCTTGTAGAGAGTTAGTTCTCTCTGTCTGAGCATCTCTATGAGGTTTCGCGCGTTCTCAATCTTTTGCTTTTTATTGTTGAGCCACTGCTTGTCCTGCTTGCTCTTGTCCTTCTTTTCCTCGATGTACTTAATTTCTCTCTGGACCTCGGGATTAAGTTGAACCTGCGGAATGTGACTGTCGTTAAGCACAACGTAAACTTCGCCTTCCGAGTTTTCTTTTATGATGAAATCGGGCTCGGCAAGTGCGCTTCCGTGGTCGGCAAGACCTTCTTCAGAACTTAGCGGAGCGGGAATGAAGTGCGTGATGTGCTGTCTGATTTTGTTACGCGTTTCGTCGTCAATCTTGAGGCGTTGCTGAATGATGTCCCATCGCTGATGCAGAAAATCGTCGTACATCTTTTCGAATATTGCGATGATGTATTTTCGCAGAGATTCTTTCTCGGCGGTGTCGGCATGCATTCGTTGCGCCTGAATAAGCAGACTTTCCTGATAGCTCCGTGCGCCAACTCCGGCTGGGTCGAACTCCTGTAGAGTCTCAATCATGTCGAGAATGTCGTCTTCTGAGGCGTTTATGTTCTGTTCAACATTCAGTTCGTATGATAACTTGTTGAGTGGCGTAAGCAGAAGTCCGTTATTCTCGAGCGAACCTATGATGTATCGCAGAATTGTGCTTTCTTTCTCAGTCAGATTGTATTCGCCCATCTGCTCAACGAGGAGGTCTATTTTTGAGTTCTCGTTGTCGGGCTCAGAGCGGTACGAACTCTTTTCCGAGTCACCCGTCGTTCCCTTCGACAGCGGTTCGCCGTCATCGTCCTTCATGTATTCGTCAACGATGTCGTCTTTCTCCTTTATATCCTCGCTAACCGTGTCGCCGTAGTTGTCGGGCACATTGTCGTTATCGTTCTGATTACAAAGAGCTTCGTTCTCATCAACAGCATTTTTCACCCACTCTTCCATACCAGCCGATGGTATTTCAAGAAGGTGGGCGAACTGAATCTGCTGAGGGCTGAGAATCGTAGTCTGTTTCTGTACCAGCCCTTGCCTTATTTCTGCTCCTTGTTTCATACAATGTGCAAAGATAGTGCAATTTTTAGTAATTGAAACTACTGCCGCCTAAGAATTCTCTTAGAAGTGATGTAGGAGGAAGGTTTTTGCCTTCGATGCTTCGGATGTTAAGCAAGAATCTGAACAGGCGGAACGCATCGGCATACTCTGGGGTATTTTCCGGCACGTTGATGAGCGCAGGAATTGCCTGATTGCGGATTACGGCAAGTTCGAACAGAAGTGCGCTGTTGAACATGGCGTCGGCATTCTCCTGATAAGGGAAAATCCACTTGTCCTCGCCTGCTCTTACGCTCGGCCAGCGGCGTATTGTCTCCTGAGCCGGACAGCCGCGGTATTTTGTGTCGCGGATGATGCGGCGTAGCAGACGGTTGTCGGTAGTTGGAATATAGTTGTGCTCGTCGAGCAGGATAGATGTAAGGGCAGACACATATACGCGGAACTTGTTCTCTTCTGGAATCTGCGATGTCAGTTCGGGATTAAGTCCGTGTATTCCTTCAAGCACGAGGATGTTGTTCTCGTTCATCTTTATTTTCTTGCCCTTGAACTCACGCTCACCTCTTTCGAAATTGTATGTAGGAATCTCAATCTCCTTACCGTCAATAAGTTCTTGCAACTGTTTGTTGAAGAATGGAAGGTCGAGTGCGTAGAGCGATTCAAAGTCGTAGTCGCCTTTCTCATCCTTCGGAGTCTGCTCGCGGTTCACGAAGTAGTCGTCGAGCGATATTGCTATCGGGATTATTCCGTTTACTGCCAGTTGCACGCTAAGACGCTTGCTGAATGTTGTCTTTCCGCTTGATGACGGACCGGCGATGAGTATAACCTTAACGTTTCCGCGAGCAACAATCTGGTCGGCAATCAGCGAGATTTTCTTTTCCTGAATAGCCTCGCTCACGGTTATTAACTGACTTGTAAAGCCCTGTTCACAGGCTATGTTAAAATCGCCAATTGTGCTGATGTTAAAGATTTCCTGCCTCTCGTGATGCTCCTTGAACAGTTTGAACATCTTGTCCTGTCTGATGATGTTTGGCAGCTTGCTCGGATTCTTTGGGTCGGGAGTGCGCACAAGTAATCCGTCGTAGTACGAATCTATTGCATAAAGATTCACCATTCCGGTTGAAGGCAGAAGCGAGCCGTAGTAGAAATCGACATAGTCGCCTAACTTGTGATAGGCTGACATAACGCTCTTTATTGATTTCAGAAGTTTTACCTTGCTCATCAGTCCGCGCTCCTCGAACAACTTTATAGCCTCTTCGGTTGTACATTCTATGCGTTCGATAGGAATGTTGGCATCGATAACCTTCTGCATCTCGGTGCGGATTGTGGCGATGTCGTCTTCGGTAATGGCACGACCGATTACCAGTCGGCAGTAAATTCCTTTCGAAACAGGATTTTCAATAATTATACGTCCGTCTGGAAAAATATCCGAAACAACTTTGCAAAGAATCATCAGCACGGTGCGAGTATATGTTCGCAGAGCCGAAGGGTTGGTAAGGTCGAGAAACCTTACGAGTTTGTCTTTGTAACACTCGTAAACAAGCGATTTTTCCTTGTTGTTAACTATGGCACTTATTGGTCCGTATTCCATATTCAGACCAGTTGCCTTGTATATGTCCATCAGATTGCTGCAAATCGGAACTTCGAAAGTTTTGCCGTTATTAACGCAGTGGATTTTAATGTTACGGTTCATCAATAAAATGGTTTTATTCTTTAGTTTTCAAATTTTGCGAGTGAAATTATAAAATAAAATTGAAAATTGCACTATCTTTGCCGAGATTTTTTTGTATGAACAGTCTAAATCCTAACATAGAAACCGACAGTCTGGCTGGCGCACACCATTTGGAGCGCCTCGATTCGGCTGAGCTTGCATACATAAAGGCTATGCAAGACAGGGCTTATCGCGACAGTATGGCAAACCTGCCGTCGTCAGGTCCGCTGATTAACATTGTCGAGAAGCACGATTCCATTCTGAATCTGCACGTTCAGGTAGGAAAACTGAAGACTTATTACAAAGATAACTACTTCTCAAACAGCGAGTTCTATACCGAGGCAAAGGCTTCGAACATCGACGGAATGTCGGGCGACCCTGTGCACTATCATCTTATGGCCGATGATGCCATAACGACCATCGTTCTGATGTGCTTCTTCCTTCTGTCGCTCGTTTTTGCCAACGGAAAGCGTTTTCTGCTTCAGCAGATAAAGGAATTTAATGTTGTCAGAGAGAGATCGAGCATCTTCTCAATACACAGCGGTTCGGAACTACGATTCCAGATGTTCCTTACCTGCCAGACGATATTCATCCTTGCTGTTCTGTTCTTCGACTACACTATGGACAGTTTTCCCGAGGTGTTTCAGAATACATCGCCATACGTTCTTCTTGGAATAAACACGGGAGTATGCATTGCGTATTTCTTCTTCAAGTTCTCAATTTACTCGTTCGTTAACTGGGTTTTCTTCGAGCGTCAGAGACGAAGAATATGGCTTGAGTCGTACTGGCTCGTAGTTTCGTTGACTGGACTCGTAATGTTCCCGCTCCTGCTTCTTATTGTGTATTTCGACCTCTCGATTAAAAATGCATTTATATACCTGTCGATAAGTTGGATTTTATCCAAAATGATGCTGTTTTACAAGGCTTATAGCATCTTTTTTAGCAAAAAAGGCGGTATTTTGTATTTAATTATGTACTTTTGCGCACTCGAACTGATGCCGGCTGCCTTTTTGTGGCAGGCTTTGGTGTTAGCAAATAATAGTTTGATTATAAAAAATTAAATGAAAGTAAGTAAGATACTTGTTTCGCAGCCTAAACCAACTTCGGAGAAGTCACCCTACTTCGATATTGCTGCAAAACACGGGGTCGAGATTGTATTCCGCCCCTTCATTAAGGTAGAGGCCGTTACTCCGAAGGAGTTCCGCCAGCAGAAAATTTCCATACCCGACTACACTGCTATAGTTTTTACTTCACGTCATGCAATCGACCATTTCTTCGGACTATGTCAGGAAATGCGTATTGAAGTACCCGAAACGCTGAAGTATTTCTGCATTACAGAAACCATAGCATTGTATATCCAGAAGTATGTACAGTACCGCAAGCGCAAGGTATTCTTCGGAAAAACCGGAAAGATTGACGACCTTCTTCCATCTATGATAAAGCACAAGACAGAGAAATTCCTTATACCTATGTCAACTGTTCACACCGACGATATTGCCAACATGATGGAAAGCAATGGCCTTAGCCATGCCGAAGCCGTTATGTACCGCACCGTGAGCAACGACTTTACCGAGGATGAGGCTTTCGACTACGACATGCTGCTGTTCTTCAGCCCTGCCGGAATCGACTCTCTGAAGAAGAACTTCCCAGACTTCAAGCAGAACGATATAGCCATTGCAACATTCGGACCTACAACGGCAAAGCACGCAAAGGATTCTGACCTTCGCGTTGATGTTGAGGCTCCAACAAAGGAATGTCCGTCAATGACTGCAGCACTCGACAAATTCTTGTCAGAACTGAAGTAGTTTGATGAACAAACTTAATGGATTTTGTAAAGAGGAACGCCTCTGCAGCAAGAAACTGATAGAAGAACTGTTCTCGAGTGGCAGCAAGTCTGTATCAGTTCACCCGATACGGGCTGTGTATCGGATAGGCAGATATTCGTCTGATGCAACGGTCTCTGTAATGATGTCGGTATCGAAAAGGCATTTTCACAATGCCGTAGACCGCAACAGGGTTAAGAGACAACTGCGCGAGTCGTACCGACTGCAAAAGTCTGTTTTACTGAAGGCATTCAAAACGCATCCCGAAGACCGCATGATAATTTCCTTCATCTGGCAGGACGATAAGAAATACGACACCGAGGCGGTTATGAACAAGATGAAGCTGGTGCTTCAGATATTGGCAGAAAAGGTTGCAAAGAAATACAGCCTTGACGAGAAAAATAAGGATGAACAAGGTAATTAGAATAGTAAAGAAGGTGCTGTCGCAGTGCCTTCTTTATCCTATATATTTCTACCAAAGGGCAATATCGCCGCTTCTGCCGCCATCGTGCAGATTCACGCCAACGTGTTCGCAATATGCCGTCGAGGCTATACGCAAGCATGGTCCGTTCTACGGATTGTATCTTGCCATCAGGCGCATACTTAGATGTCATCCTTGGGGAGGCAGCGGATACGACCCTGTGCCATAAGTTAAAGACTATGAATGTTTTATACGATATACATACCCATAACGATTGCGATTATGAGAATGTTATATCCGTACGCAATGTTTTTGTTTCGAACAGCATTCCAGCCGAGTTGCCGACGCTTTACAGCGCATCTGTTCACCCGTGGTATGTTGGTCGCGACTGGAAGAAACTTCTGGAAGAAAACGTAGGCATAATTGAGAAGTCCGCTTTCATTGGTGAGTGCGGACTGGATAAATTGCGCTCGCATCTTGACATAGACGAGCAGATTCTTCTGTTTTCAGAGATGGCGCAGATTGCCGAACGTATGGGGAAGCCGATGATAATACATTGTGTAAAGGTTTTTTCTGAACTTCTTGCCATTCATAAGCAAATAAAGCCGTCGGTGCCGTGGATTATCCACGGGTTCAGAGGAAAGCCGCAGCAGATGAATCAGCTTATATCCAAGGGAATGTATATCAGTTTCGGAATAAATTTCAATGCCGAGAGCCTTGCCTTGTGCCCAACAGACAAAATTCTGCTGGAGACCGACGAATACGGCGGGAGCGTTCTGGATGTGTATCGCAAGGCTTCGGAAGTAACGCATATTCCGTTAGAAACGCTTGCTCAATTTATTGCACATAATTATTTGGATGTGAAGAAATAAAGTCGTATTTTTGCACGTGATAATGTAAAAAACAATAAAAATAAAATAACTCATTCGATGAATTTTGTTGAAGAATTAAAGTGGAGAGGCATGCTCCATACAATGATGCCGGGTACAGACGCACTTCTTGAAAAAGAAAACATAGCCGGCTACGTAGGTTTCGACCCTACTGCCGATTCTCTTCATATTGGTCACCTTTGCAGTATTATGATTCTCCGTCATTTCCAGAAGGCTGGTCACAAGCCTATCGCCCTCGTTGGCGGTGCAACTGGTATGATTGGCGACCCTTCGGGCAAGAGCACAGAGCGTAACCTGCTTACCGAGGAGACACTCCGCCACAATGTTGAGTGCATAAAGAAGCAGCTTTCAAAGTTCTTGGATTTCGACAGCGATGCTCCAAACAAGGCCGAACTCGTAAACAACTACGACTGGATGAAGGGCTACTCGTTCCTCGATTTTGCTCGCGAGATTGGCAAGCACATCACCGTAAACTATATGATGGCAAAGGACAGCGTGCAGAAGCGTCTTAACGGCGAGGCTCGCGACGGCTTGTCTTTTACAGAATTCACATACCAGCTTCTTCAGGGCTACGATTTCCTTCACCTTTACAAAGAGAAGAACTGTAAGCTTCAGATGGGCGGTTCGGACCAGTGGGGTAACATCACTACCGGAACAGAACTTATCCGCCGTACACTTGGCGCAGAGGCTGAGGCTTTCGCTCTTACTTGTCCGCTTATAACAAAGGCTGATGGAACAAAGTTTGGTAAGACCGAGGGCGGAAACATCTGGCTTAACCGCGAATATACATCGCCTTACACATTCCTTCAGTTCTGGCTCAACGTGAGCGACGAGGACGCAAAGCGATACATCAAGATATTCACAAACCTCGGCAAGGAAGAGATTGATGCCCTTATTGCAGAGCACGACGAGGATCCGGGTCAGCGTAAGCTTCAGAAGCGACTTGGCAAGGAAATCACCGTTATGGTTCACTCTCAGGAAGATTACGAGGCTGCTTTGGAGGCAAGCAACATCTTGTTTGGCAAGGCAACAAAAGACAGTCTTCTGAAACTCGACGAGCAGACTCTTCTTTCTGTGTTCGACGGCGTTCCGCAGTTCGAGGTTTCTAAGGATTTGATTTCGGCAGGCGTTAAGGCTGTTGACCTTTTGGCTGAGCACACACAGTGCTTCCCATCAAAGGGCGAGATGAGAAAGATGGTTCAGGGCGGCGGTGTTTCTTTGAACAAGGAAAAACTCACAGCGTTCGACCAGACAATTACTTCGGACGACCTTCTAAACGGCAAGTATCTGCTTGTTCAGAAGGGTAAGAAGAATTATTTCCTGCTCATTGCGAAATAAAAGAAAATAGGCAAGAATATTTTGCTATATAAAGAAATAGTATTATTTTTGCACCCGATTCTTCCAAAAAAGGGAAGTTCATAGTGATTGTGCTATGGTGTAATGGCAGCACTAGAGTTTTTGGTTCTCTCAGTCCAAGTTCGAATCTTGGTAGCACAACCTCAGAAAAAGTCAGTTTGTTTTTACAAATTGACTTTTTTTGTGCCCACACGAAACTAAAAATGTAATCTATACTTGCCAATTTTTGAGAAAAATTTATTGCGTTTCAAAATTGTTTTAATATATTTGCAACAAACAATGTTTATATAAAATAAATAGAAATGAATAAGTTTTTGAATTTTTCACTCGAAGGTAAGGTAGCTTTGGTTACTGGTGCTTCTTACGGTATTGGTTTTGCCATTGCATCTGCATTTGCAGAGCAGGGTGCAACAATCTGTTTCAACGATATCAATCAGGAGTTGGTTGACAAAGGTCTTGCTTCTTACAAGGAGAAGGGCATCAACGCTCACGGCTTTGTTTGCGACGTAACAAACGAGGAGGCTGTACAGAAGATGGTTGCTACAATCGAGAAGGAGATTGGCACTATCGATATTCTTGTAAACAACGCTGGTATCATCCGCCGCATCCCAATGCACGAGATGGAGGCTGCTGATTTCCGTCGTGTTATCGATATCGACCTTAATGCTCCATTTATCGTAGCAAAGGCAGTTCTTCCTTCAATGATGAAGAAGCGTGCTGGTAAGATCATCAACATCTGCTCTATGATGTCTGAGCTTGGTCGCGAGACAGTTTCTGCTTATGCAGCAGCAAAGGGTGGTTTGAAGATGCTTACTCGTAACATCTGTTCAGAGTACGGCGAGTACAACATCCAGTGTAACGGTATCGGCCCGGGCTACATCGCTACTCCACAGACTGCACCTCTTCGCGAGAAGCAGGCTGACGGCAGCCGTCACCCATTCGACTCATTCATCTGCGCAAAGACTCCAGCTGGCCGTTGGTTGGATCCACAGGAACTTACAGGTCCTGCTGTATTCTTGGCTTCTGAGGCTTCAAATGCAGTGAACGGTCACATCCTTTATGTTGATGGCGGTATCCTTGCATACATCGGCAAGCAGCCTAAGTAAAAAGGTCTAAAAAAGATATTTTTTATATACAGGCGGCAGCGGGGATTTGATGTTTCCGTTGTCGCTTTTTTGCTTTTCTGAATTTATGAAGGTACAAGTTTCATTCTTGCTTGTGGGCGCTATGTTTGCAGCGTGCTCGCAACCTCGCACATCAATAGATGTGAAGATTACGAACAAGTTAGACACTCTGCGCAGCAACGAACTGGTTGAGATTCCGTTCAAGCAGGTTATAGACGAGTTTGGAGAGAGCGATTCCGTTCAGTTTGTCATCGTTGACAAGGACGGAAAGGAGGTGCCGTACCAGATTTCTTACGACGAGAATGTAATCTTTCCGGTTAGCGTCGGAGCAAATTCGTCGGTTGTCTATACCATCAGACACGGTGTTCCAAAGACGATAGAGCCGCGCGTTCAGGGGCATTTCTATGCTTTCAGAAACGACGATATAACTTGGGAGAATGAACTTGCGATATACCGATGCTTCGGCCCTACTCAGCAGATGACGAAGGAGCCGAAATACGGTTACGACTATTGGTGCAAGGATACGACCGACCTTGTGAGCGAAGACAGATATATTAGGGCTTCCGACCCCGAACTGCAAAGCCGCATTGACTTGCTCGAAACGAAGGGGCAGATTCGCAAGGCAAAGGCTCTGAAGGATTCGATGGATTTCTATCACGACCACGGCGATGGTCTCGACTGTTTTAAGGTTGGGCGCACGCTCGGCTTGGCTGGCACGGCTCTGATGGCAGATTCGGTTACTCTTATTCCGTCTAATGCTTACAGCACTTACGAAATTCTTGATAATGGTCCGCTGCGATTCACCGTTGCGCTTACTTATCCTCCTATGAAGGTTGATGGAGATTCTTCAATCGTCGAAAAAAGAATTATCTCGCTCGATGCAGGATGCTATTTCAACAAGGTTCAGCTTTCGTTCGGCAATCTGAAGGAAGTGAAGAACATCTGCACGGGAATTGTGCTTAACGGAAGGCGCAGAAACAAGATTGAGGGCAGCGTTGACGACGGATTCATGGCTTTCAGATATCGTACGCAGAATTATCCGAAGACGGGCGATATCTATACTGGTGCAATCTTTGTTCACCCAGTTCTGAGCATCGAGGAAAATCTGTTTAAGACAAGCAAGCAGAGGGCAGAGCACGATGGCAATTTCGGCTATCTGCAAGCCATCTCGCAATACACTCCGGGCGATAGTTTTGTGTATTATTTCGGGGCTTCGTGGAGCAAATACGGATTAAAATCGTTTGATGAATGGGTAGAGCACATAAGGCAGTTTAACCGCCGACTTGTAACGCCGCTGAAAGTATCGATTGTGGAGAAGAAATAGAAAAAAATAAACGCTGAGTCGTAAATTTGCGACTCAGCGTTTTTCCTGACTTCATCAATGCGTCACCCAAATTCATTCTTCATAGTTTATCATGTCAAAAAGCGGTTTGATTGTCTGATGTTTTTCCGTCAAGAATAATGTTTTAGAGTACAGCTTACCATTTTCAGGCATCCTGACACGTATAGTGGTAATGGTTTTAGCAGCATCCAGTACATGTCCCACGCTCATGCCAATATTCTTCATCTTGATAATTCGTTCCAGCTCCTTATAGACTTTATATGCGATGAAACAGATGCAGACGTGTGCTTCAATTCTGCGTTCTGTAAAGTGAAACATCGGACGCATGTCCAACGAGCCCTTAGATATGCGGAACG
>FNBQ01000047.1 GCA_900102385.1 Bacteroidales bacterium KHT7
AGAAAGTCATTGTTCAACTTGGCTACAACGTTCACGGCGGCGAGTTGGCTGGAACAGACGCTTCGGTGCTTTCGGCATATTATTTTACGGCTACGCAGAATGATGACATCGTAAAGAGACTTGGCGATGCTGTTGTTCTCATAGAGCCGGCCCTGAACCCCGACGGACGCGAGCGTGCAGCGCAGTATTTCAACTCGTTCCACAACACTCCATCGGTAAACGATGCGCTCGACATTGAGCATACTCAGAGTTTCACTCCGCTGCGAGGCAACCACTTTTATGCCGACCTTAACCGCGACTGGTTTGCGCTCATCCATCCCGAGAGCCGCGCCCGTGCTGCTTATTATCACAAGTGGTATCCTAACATCTACATCGACTATCACGAGATGGGACGAAACAGCAGTTACTATTTCGAGCCATCGCCTGAGCGCAGCACATGGAACTACACCGTTCCAGAGAGCACTTATTCTGAGCTTAACGTGATTCTTGCAAACTATTTCGGTTCAGAACTCGACAATGTCGGTTCTCTTTATTTTACAAAGGAGAATTTCGACAACATCTCGCCAATTTACGGAAGCACTTATCCGGATTTTGAGGGCGGAGTGGGCACAACAATCGAGGTTGGAAGTTCGCAGGGCGTTCAGGTTGAATCGACCCTCGGCATCCATAAGTTCTCGAAGAATCTTCGCGACCATGTGCGCACAAGCATCGGTGCGCTGAAGGCCGGCACGGACAAGAAAGACATCTTCCTTCGTCATCAGCAAAACTTCTTCAAGACTGCCGTGACAAAGGGCGGAAAGGGCTATATCGTATTCGGAAACCACGAGGATAAAGGTGCTACAAACCTGTTCCTCGACAATCTGTTGCGCCATAAGATTGAGGTTCGCAAACTGTCTAAGGATTTCAGCCAGAACGGAAAGCAGTTCAAGGCTGGCGATGCCTATGCCATTCCGTTGGCTCAGGCTCAGTGGAGACTTGTAAACGCCGCCTTCGACGAGCATACCGAGTTTGTAGACAGTATCTTTATGGACATTACGGCGTGGAGCACAGCCCACGGCTTCGGCGTTCCGTTTGTAAGAACCGCTTCGGTTGGTGTGGGCGATGTTGTTACAGAGTTGCCTGAGGTTAAGAAGACCGACTTCGGAAAATCGCAGTACGCATATGCCATCGAGTTCAGCGATTTCAATGCTGCGCGAGTGTTGTACGACCTTCTCGACCGCGGCGTTCATGTAAGGGCAGCCTTCAAGTCGTTCGCAACTGAGACCGTAGAGGCTGGAAACAAGCAGTTTGCAACCGGAACATTGTTCGTTCCGCTGGTTTATCAGACTCTTTCTGCCGACAGCGTTTACAGCGCAATCCGTAAGGCTGTTGAGAATACCGACGTTCAGGTTTACGGACTGAAGACTGGCTACAGTCAGGCAGGAATCGACCTTGGAAGTGACAATTTTCAGGAAATAAAGAAGCCTTCGGTTGCAACATTCGTTAGCACAGGCGGATATAACGGCATTAACTGGACAGCAATTGGCGAGACTTGGCACTTGCTTGGCTATCGCCACAATATTCCGCTTACAAAGATTTTCAGCGACTATGCCGACACAACTCCGCTAAACCGCTACACAGCAATTATTTTGGTAGACGGTTCTTACAAGAACTTCTCAAAGCAGTTTGTTGAGCGTTTGCGCCAGTGGGTTGCCGACGGAGGCGTGCTTATAACATCGCAGAGAGCATCGCAGTGGGCTATTGCCAACGGTCTTGCAACTCATTTTGCATCAGCCGACGACAAGAAGGCAAAGCAGCCGCAAGATGGCGCACAGAAAACCGAGAAGCCTGCTAAGGACGAGTTCAACCGCCTTGACTATGGAAAGCAGCGCGAGGTTAACGGTCCGAGCCGAATTGGCGGTGTTCTGTATGCAGCCGACCTCGACATAACAAATCCGTTGGCATTCGGAATCCACAGTCGCGAAATCTTCACAATGAAGTCGGGCAACTACATCTTGCCAAATCCTCAGAGCAACTTTGCATCGCTCGTTCAGTTGAAAGGCAACAAGCAACTTGGAGGATACCTTACTCTGGATAATCAGAAGAAGTTGAAGAACGCAACCGTTGTGGCTTACGACAAGATTGGTCAGGGAACGGTAGTGCTGTTCAGCGAGTCGCCAACATATCGCGGATACTGGCTCAGCACAGGACGCATATTGACAAACGCGCTTTTCTTCGGAAGATTCGTGTCGGACAGCAACCGCTATCGTCCGTAAACAGAAATTCATCAGTAATTAAAAAACAGGATAAACGCTTATGCGAAAAATAACATTATATATTTTCTTTCTGATTTTTAGTATCGGTGCCGCGGCGCAGAATGTGCTGAAAGGACGCGTCATCGACGAGAGAACCGAAGAACCGATAATCGGAGCAGCCATTCAGGTTAAGGGCACAAAAAGTGCCACCGTTACCGATTTGAACGGACATTTCTCAGTGTCGCTCGAAGGCAGTTCGCCATACACGCTCGTTGTAACCTGCCTCGGATATATTCAGCAGGATTTGGAGGTCTACGATGCAGGCAGCGACGTTGATATTCTGATGCGCGAGAATTCCAGAATGTTGAACGAGGTCGTTGTTGTGGGCTACGGAACAGCCAAGGCGCGCGACGTTATCTCGTCAATCTCTTCCATCAACAAAGATAAGCTCGAAGGCGTTACGGGACACAGCGTGGACAACCTCCTTGAAGGTCATGCAGCCGGCGTGATGGTTTCGACTACAGGCTCGCAGGTAGGCTCTGCTCCGGTAATCAATATCCGAGGCGTTGCCTCAATCTCATCGAGTGTAACTCCGCTCTATGTTGTAGACGGTGTGCCAATTAACACAAGCGACATTGCATCGAGCACCGACTACAATCCGGTTGCCGACATCAATCCAGCCGACATAAAGTCTATCGACATTCTGAAAGATGCCGCAGCAAGCGCGATGTTCGGTTCGAGAGCAGCCGCTGGAGTCGTTATCATCACCACAAATTCGGGCTATGCCGGAAAGACAAAACTGACATACGACTACAACGTTGGCTTTAACAACGCAACAAAATTGTTTAAGCCGATGAATGCGCTCCAATATACTGACATAAAGAACCGCGGATGGCTTAACAACGGCGGCGACCCAGAGAATCTGCCTTATGCAACGATGACCGACAAGAACGGAAACATCGTAAGCACAAACTGGGTTGACTTGGTTTTCCGTACCGGCATTTCGCATAATCACAACCTTGGCATTCAGGGCGGAAACGACAAGGCTACATATTATCTTTCGGGAAGTTATACAACCAAAGAAGGTATTACAGTTGATGCGCAGTACGACCGATTCTCGTTCAAGGGCAACGGAACGTATAAACTCAATAAGTTCGTTAAACTCGGTTTTAACAGCGGCTACACATACAGCAAGATTCACACAGCCGATGCAGCGCGCGATGGTGCGCTCAGTTCAATCGGCGGTCTTACACGACTGGCTTATGTTGACCTTCCAAATGTTCCGTCGCACAACGATGACGGCTCTTTCTACGCTTCAGAACTTGCTCCGCAGAATCTTGGAAAGGGAAACAACGCCATCGAGGTTTTCTACTACAACGTTATAGGACTGATTGAAGGCGGACAGTATGCCGAGTCGAAGACTCACCGAATTCTTACAAACGGATATGTTGAGATAAATCCGCTGAAGGGACTCACTCTGAAATCGCTCTATGGCATCGACTGGACTCTTGTTCAGAATGAATCGTTCAACTCACCGCTGCACGGCGGAAGTTATCCGGGCGGAAGCAGCAGTGTTGGCACATCGAGCCTGAGAACTTGGACATGGACTAATACTGCCGATTACAATTTGGAGTTCAAGAAACATCATTTCGACATTCTTTTGGGCGTGGAGGCTTCGGAAAACAAAAAGAATGTAGTTTCTCGCACCGGAACAACCCTAAGCAACAGAGACCAGATGTACGTTGAGGCTCCGTATCTTACTTACGGCGGCTCGGGAAGCATTCAGGAAAGCAGCATGTTCAGTTACATCAGCCGCTTTACTTACGACTGGAACAGCCGTTACTATCTTACAGCCAACTGGCGTCGCGACGGTCTTTCGAAACTTGGCAGAAAGTGGGGTAACTTCTACGGAATAAGCGGTGCATGGCGAATTTCTGATGAGGCTTTCTTCAAGAAACTTCCGAAGAACGAAATCTTCGAAGACCTGAAGGTTAAGGCAAGCTACGGAATCGTAGGTAACGCAAACGTCGACTGGTACGCATCTAAGAGCGTCTACTCATCGTCTACATACAACGGAAACGTGTCTTACGTTTCGTCGGGCATCAACGACCCTAATTTGGGCTGGGAACAGACTGCCACAACCGACTTTGGACTGAGCGCATCGCTCTTCAGAGGCAGGGTGCTTGTAGATGTTGATTATTTCTACTCAAAGTCGAAAGACCTTATCCTCGAAGCATCGCAGGCTTATTCTACCGGAATTGTAGGCAGCAAGATTTCTACAAACCTCGGAAAGACACTCAACAAGGGTCTCGAACTGAGCATCAGCGGCGATGTTATCAGAAAGAAGAGATTCTCGTGGAACGTGGCATTCAACATCGCGTTTGTGAAGAACAAGGTTCTCGAACTTGCCGACGACATCATCTACAGCAGCAGTACTGGCGCAAACATCACTACTGAGGGATATTCTCTGGCGCAACTCTACACTTATCCAACCGACGGTGTTGACCCAGAGACCGGTCGCCGCGTGGTTCTGATAAAGAAAGCCGACGGCTCTTACGACCGCAATCTGCTCATCTACAAGTATGGCAAGGGAGGCGCACAACTCTACGAACTCGACGGCGAGACTCGTTCAAACTATACTATGAGCGATTGGAAGCCTGAGATTTCGGGCAATACAAAGCCAACTTACTACGGTGGTTTGAATAATACGTTTAAATACAAGAACTGGGATGCGAACGTAAACTTCCATTTCTCGGGCGGAAACAAGATTGTGAACGGTATGCGTGCCACCTTGTCGGATTGCCGAATGTGGAGCGGCACCGAAGAGTATTACAAGAACGTTTGGCAGAAGCCGGGCGACAAAGCCAAGTACGCAAAGCCGATGTACAACGACAACTACTCTAACGGAACGGCAAACCTCATAAGCGACTTGATTGAGAACGGCGACTTTATCCGTCTTCAGAGCCTTTCTGTAGGCTATAGTTTCAAGACAAAGAGATGGCCAAAGGAACTCGGCATCTCGTCTCTTCGAGTGTATGCTCAGGCGCAGAATCTATTCTGCATCACAGGCTACACAGGTTTCGACCCAGAGATAAACTCGTACTACAACAGTGCAAACCTCCGTTCGGGTCTCGACCTCAACACAACGCCGCCTACACGCACAATAAGCATTGGCGCAAACGTTTCATTCTGAAAAAACAGGTAATATGACGAAAAAGATATACAGAACAATATATGCAGGAATGTTGGGAGCAGCATTCGCAGTCGGCATCACGTCGTGCAGCGATGACTTTCTTGACAAGAATCCGAAGCTCGCGGTTACGGAGTACGATATTCTGGCATCCGAAGAACTTATTGATGCCACCATGGCAGGCGTTTATTCGCGCTTCAAGAGCAGCAGTTTTGCTGGCGGTGGCATTGCCGCAATCTTCGACAACCGAGGCGACGACTTTGCCAACACAGGAAACAACACATACGCCCACGCCGATACTTACAACATGACGGTGGGGCAGAACAGTCCGATGAATCCGGGATATTTCCAAAGCGGCTATCTGGCAGTTAATGCTGCCAACACGCTGAAGGAGGCTCTCGAAAAACACGATAACCTTCCGATTTCAGAGAGCAAGCGTCAGCAGTACATTGCAAGCTGTCTCTTTATACGCGACATAAGTTGGTACTATCTGGCTCAGGTCTATTCGCAGCCGTATGTCTACAATCCCGACTCAAAGGCAATTCCAATCCATACCGAGGCGGT
This sequence comes from Bacteroidales bacterium KHT7, assembly GCA_900102385.1. Taxonomy (GTDB): domain Bacteria; phylum Bacteroidota; class Bacteroidia; order Bacteroidales; family Bacteroidaceae; genus Ga6A1. The sequence goes on from FNBQ01000047.1 coordinate 5,989, forward strand.
TACTGGACCGGGCAAGAACGAGGCTGAGTTATGGACTATCGGTCAGATTTACAATCAGATAATCGAAGACCTCAGCAACAACACCATTGCTGCTCTGCCCGACAAAGGCAGTTCTTCGTTCGATTCAACAATCCCAACCCAGCCTGCTGCGCACATGCTTTTGCAGCGCATCTACATGGCAATGGGCAGATGGAACGATGCCATAAGCGAGGGCGAGAAAGTAACAGGCTTTACATTGAGCGGAAGCGTTGCCGAACTGTTCGATGCGCCTTATCACACCAACGAGAACATCTTCTCCATTCCGTTTACGAATACCGAGCGTGGCGGCGGAAATCCTGCCAGCTACATCTCAAGCGGCGTGGGCTACATCGATACGCTTAATACTCGCACCGGAATAGTGAGCATTCCTGAGTATCATCTGGCAACAGACACTCGCGTAAGGTTCATAAAGGTTGACCCGGCAACTGGTCGCGAAACGTGGTACGAGAAGTACGATGAATACACCACTCCGCTCGAGTGGATTCACATTTTCCGCTATGCCGAGACACTGCTCAATCTTTCTGAAAGTTATTACAACATAGGCGAGTACGAGAAGGCTGCCGAGTTGCTGTATCAGGTTCGCCTGCGCTCAATTCCTACGGGCGATGTGGTTGATGTAAGGACGCTTACGGGCGAGGAACTGAAGAAGTTCATCTACAACGAACGCCGTGCCGAGTTCATAGGCGAGGGCATCAGAGGCCTTGACATAAGCCGAAGGGCAGAGAACTTTGTTCATCCTGCCGCAACATTTACCAACGGCAAGTGGGACACGGTTGTAGTTGCCACTCCCGACAACAAGGCTTCTTACTGTTGGGCAATTCCATCATACGAAATACTGGTAAACACAAGTGCTGCCGAATAAGGTTTGTAGCATAGAATGGCTGTTTTTATTAATGCAAAAATCCATTGCCTCGTATATGAAGGCAATGGATTTTTTATGAGTAAAAACGAAACTTAAAAAAACGAGCATTTATGTATGTAAATATTCTTTTGGTAAATACAATATGGTGGGAAGGTAGGGGGAAGATAGATTCAAGATACATTCAAGTAAGCCTGAAGGTACAGGAAATAGCTGTTTTATGAAAAAGGTGTCCTTGTTTTATATGAAGTCTGAACCGAAACTGCTCGATGTTTTTTCTGCTTTGGTTAATTTGCTTTACTGATAAAATATTTATATTTGCAAATTGATAATAATGTTTAATAGTCCGAAATTAACGGATAAGAGTCGTTGCTAAGGGCTGAAAATAACGGAAAATATGGCAAAAGCAAAACCTTTTATCAAGTGGGTTGGGGGAAAAAGCCAACTTATTGAACAACTTGAAGCTTTGCTTCCAGCTGACTTTGGTAAATGGGAAAATGTAACATATATAGAACCTTTTGTTGGTGGAGGAGCAATGCTCTTCTATATGCTTCAGTGTTATCCTAATATTAAGCGTGCTGTAATCAATGATATAAATTCAGATCTTGTAGTTTGTTATAAAACAGTAAGAGATACACCGGATTTGCTTATAGAGTCATTGAAAGACATTGAGAACTCATATCTGTCTTTGCAAACGGAAGATGAAAGAAGAAACTTCTTTTTGGCTGTTCGTGACAGATATAACGAAAAGAATCTTGACCCGATAGAGAATACAACAAAATTCTTCTTTTTAAACAGAACTTGTTTTAATGGTTTGTATCGTGTAAACAAGAAGGGATATTTTAATGTTCCTTTTGGAAAGTATTCAAATCCTACTATATGCGATTCTGAAACAATTCGTAAGGATAGTGAGTTGCTTCAAAGAGTTGATATTTTGGCAGGTGATTTCGAGGAAACATTTAAATGCGCAACAGGCAAAACTTTGTTTTATTTTGATCCACCATATCGTCCATTGAGCGACACCTCTAGTTTCAACGATTATACAAAAGAAGCGTTTAATGATGATGCGCAGATTCGCTTGAAGGAATATTGTGACAAAATCAATGAGGCTGGATTTGAATTTATGCTCAGTAATTCTGACTGCAAAGGGAAAAATGAAGAAGATAACTTCTTTGATGTTCTTTATCGCAATTACTGGATTGAAAGGGTCTGGGCTTCGAGAAGCATCAATTCGAATCCAAACAAGCGAGGAAAATTGACTGAAATACTTGTGCGTAACTATCAGAATACAAATGCCAATTCTAAAAACATTGTCATGACAAGTGATGGCTTTGCTGGTGCAAAGGCTGAAAATAAGAAGATAGTATGAAAGATTTTGATAAATTCATGTCTCAATTACAAGAGACAAATCAAACGCTCGATTTCTTCTGCGATTTTGATAAAATTTCGCAGAATGTAGATGATATAAAATTGAGCCTTTGTATGCTTAATAGTCTAATTGGTGCTACAGATATGCGCAAGTCTGTAGAAACAATTTGGAATAGAGACAAAACTGCATTCAATGTTATGGATATTCTCATCGCAGTCCGTAGCGAAGGAAAGAAAAAGGTTCTCGATAAACTCGGACGTTGTGTAGTGCTTGACTCTTTATTCGATTCTGTTGATGGTGTTATTGAATTCCTTGACACCACAGGCTTGACAGAGGTGTTTCAATCAAAAAGGATAAATAATCTTGTTGATTATGTCTTTGGAATCGAAACAGGACTTGATACAAATGCCCGAAAGAACCGTAGCGGTCATATAATGGAAAATATGGTTGCGCATATTTTTGACATTAACGGAATAAAATATAGCCAAGAAGTTTATTCAAGTAATTGGACTTCAATAACAACTGTGCTTGGTGATGATGAAAAGCGTTTTGATTTTGTGGTTGAAACTCCATCAAAAATATATCTTATTGAAGTGAATTTTTATAGTAGTGGGGGCTCTAAATTGAATGAAGTTGCACGATCTTATTCTGATATTGCTCCAAAGATAAATTCAGTTTCTGGATTTGAGTTTGTTTGGATTACAGATGGAATAGGCTGGAAGAGTGCAAGAAACAAGCTTCAAGAGGCTTATGGCATTATTCCAAGTGTATTTAATTTAACGGATATTCAAGATTTTATAAAAAGAGTTACAGATGATAAGTAGTAAGGTTATAGAAGTTTTGACCCCACTTTTTAATACAATAGCGCATATAAAGGGTAAAACTATAGGACAATTAAAAGAGGAACTTTTCATAGGTGAAAAGTGTAAAATGAAAAAAGGAGCTGCTGGACTTATAGTTGAAAATATTTTGGGTATAAAAAATAATAATAGAGATGAACCGGATATACCCCAAATTGGTTGTGAAATAAAAATTTTGCCTTTGCAGAAAAATAGAGATGGAACAATAAAGGCTAAGGAGCCAACTGCTATTCAAATGATAAATTATTGCGAGGTTGCAAAAGAAACATGGGAAACAGCAAAACTTCGCAGTAAAATCAATCTTACATTTTGGGTTGTTTATCTTGCGAAAGAAAATGGTAAATCTAAAGCACAAGATGAGTATGTTATTGTTGACTACTTTCTTGATCATCCGAGTGATGTGCAAAATGGCATTTTCAAAACGGATTGGGAAGAAATTCAATCTTATATTGTGAGAGGTGACGCCGACAAACTATCGTGCAGCATGGGAACTTACATAGAACCTAAAACAAAAGGTACTAATAATGAAGATAAGACAGATGCACCAGATGGTAAAGGGGGATTGACTCGTGTCAGAAGAAGAGCATTTTATTATAAGAAAAATTATACCAATACACAGATAATTCCAAACCTAGACTTATCAAAGATAAAGAAATGATTCAATCATACTATAAATCCCCCAACAACGATTTTACCCTTATTAAAGGTGATTGTGTGGAAATCTTGTCAAAATTCAAATTTGGCTTTGACATGGTGTTTGCCGATCCGCCTTATTTTTTGTCGAGTGGTGGCATAAGCTGTCAGAGTGGGCAGGTGGTTTGCGTTGATAAAGGTGACTGGGATAAACCTACGACCTCAGAGGACATGGACAGTTTCAATCTGCGGTGGCTTACGGCTTGTCGTGAGCACATGAAGGATGATGCTACTATCTGGATTTCTGGAACTCATCACAATATTTTCAGTGTCCAGCAGCAGCTTATAAAACTCGGATTCAAGATATTGAATGTCGTTACATGGGCAAAGACCAATCCGCCGCCAAATATATCATGCCGATACTTTACATATAGTACAGAGTTTATAATTTGGGCTCGAAAGTCTCCCAAAGTAGCGCATTATTTCAATTATGAACTGATGAAGAAACTTAATGGAGATAAACAAATGACTGACGTCTGGCAGTTGCCGGCTATCGGAAAATGGGAAAAATCATGTGGCAAGCATCCAACGCAAAAGCCGTTAGGTGTATTGGCGCGATTGATTCAGGCAAGTACTAAACCTAATGCTTGGATTCTCGACCCTTTTAGTGGCAGTTCAACGACAGGGATCGCTGCCAATCTGCTTGGCAGACGCTTTCTTGGACTAGAAAAAGAGGATGAATATCTTTTGATGAGCCAAGCTCGCAGAGAAGAAATTGAAGATATTTCCATACGAAACAATTATCTTGAACGATTGGTAAAATCGGTTAATGCTCTTCCCTCTTTCGTTTCGTATTTGTCCGATAACAGTGAAATGGATTATGGCATTCCTTGGTTATGACTTGACAAAAGCAAAAATCCATTGCCTCGTATTTGAGGGCAATGGATTTTCTGCTTTGTCAGTATGTTGTAACCATATCTTCGGGAACGCAGATGTAGAAGTCGGCGCGACCGATGTTACATTCGTCAAGATGACAGATGTCCTCTTGCCTTACCGAGCAGATAGACTTGAATTTCACTCCTTTCCAATATCCTTTCAGATAGTGAATGATGCCATCGCCGCCATCGGTGTGATAGTTGCCGTTGAAGTGTACCATCAGAAAATCCTGATGCTTTGAGATGTTCCAAGCCATGGTTGCGTCTTTAAGAGCCTGCGACTGCGCCATGAATTCGGGATGTGCGTTTTTCTTCATCATGCTCATCATACCGAAAGCCTCTTTTGTCTGCTCGTTCTCTTTCAGTTTCAGAGGCAGCGGAGGCAGATAGCGGCGAGCTTCTTCAGACAGAGAATCCAGAATGTTGCAGCCGTTGTTCTTTACGCTGTTGGCATATCGCCTTGGCACGTTTGTTGCAAACACTCTCAGCTTGTGCTCGTTGGCAAACTCTACAAGCGGCTCGTAGTCGGTAGAGTAGTTGGGCCACAGTCTGCACTCATTCTCGAATCTGTCGGATGTTATGACACCGTCGAGATACTCGTCTATTATAAGTTGATTGTCTGATTCGAGCATCTCCATTCCTACCGCCACCTTGTCTTTCTTGGCAGAGTAGAGCGACTGAAGAATCTTCAGTTCCAGCCAGTGTGTTACGGGGCAGTTGTGCATTTCTCCGACAAAGACCACATTCTGCTTGGAGAGGCTGTCTGTCATTGTGCCGAAATCTACGGGTTGCCCTTTTGAATCGTATAGTCTGTAGGCTTCTGGCTGAGGCTGTGCAATGGCAGATGCTGCCGCCATCATCAGCCCTAAAAACGATAAAACTATTCTTTGCATACCGATTGATACAGGTTTACGTAAACATCTTTATTGATATACTTGCAGAATGCTTTCCTTACATCTTCGGGAGTGATGCTGTAGAGCACCTGCGAGTAACTGTCGAAGTCCTGAATGTCCTCGCCGTTTCTTATTAGGCCAGAAAGGGCTGATTTCCACTCGGACATTGAGTTGTCGTTTAACTGGCGGCGTTTTGTAACTATGAACGAGCGTCTCATTTTATCGAGTTCGCGCAGCGAAACCGGGTTCTTCTGCAAGTCGTCGATGATGTCTCTGATGGTGCTCTTCAGAATATCCCTGTTCTCGTTCTTTACCGCTATCGAGAACCAGAAATAGTAAATTTGCTGCGGAACGCCCTTGTACGCAACATCAACGAACGGCGAATATACGATGTTCATCTTCTTGCGCAGAATCTCAATTACGCGCTGCTGCAACAAGTCACGCATTAGCTTTAGCATCAGAGTGTTGCGGAGCGATGGCTCGTAGTTTCCGGAGTACAGAAAGTTGTATATCGTCTGCGAGTCGTTGTCGTTGTCGAACCTTTCGTTCCAAGTTTTTTCGGGGCAGGCGGGCGTGTTACGCACGTCGAGAGGCTTTTCCGTTCTGCTCATTCTGCCAAACACCGAGATGGCAATATTTTCAACTTCGTCTTGATTGTAGTTGCCTATTATCAGTACGGTCTTGCCTTCGGGATTGGTGAACAGACGCTTGTAGTAAGCGCACATGCTGTCGAGCGACATTGCTTCCAAGTCTTGTTTTTGCATTGCGCGATTTCTCTGTATCACGTTCCTCATCAGTCTGTCGGCAACATTGTTAAGGCATCTTGCCGGGTCGCGCGCCATAAGTTTTTCGAGTAGAGTTTCTTTGCCCCAGTTTTCGATTTCAGCCGTCTTTGCCTCCTCAAAATCGGCGCGGCTCAGTTGTGGATGATGAATTTTTTCGTACAGAAGATTAAAGAGGATTTGTGCGTCTTCGGAGTTGCACGTTCCCATAATCTCGTGCCAGAATCCGTCGAGACAGATGTTTGATGAAATCTGTTTTTCGCCGAGAACATCTCTCATCTCCTCGTGATTTACGTTTTCTATTCCGCCCATGTCGATGTACGAGACGGCATCTCTGAGGCGATAGTAGTCGCTGTCGTCCTTAATGTCGTCAGTTCCGCCGCGCCCGATTATTGAAACCTGAAGTTTCTTGTCGTCGTTTATCGTGCGCTTGAAGAGCAGAGTCATTCCGTTTTTCAGTTTCACTTCCTTTACGTCGAGGTCGGGATAAACCTTTGTGCTTTCAATCACGCCTTCGACCGGCGAGTCTGCCTTTTTCGCAAGGATTTCCGGAACTTCGTAAGCCGTTTTCTCCTCTGCTGCAACCTGCGGTTTTGTGTAAGGCAGAGATTTGTCGGCATCGGCTCTGTTTATTGCTCCGAGAATATCTTTCTTCGTTATCTTTTCGCCGCTTCGTGTGTCCGACGTGAAGGCCGCCAGAGTGTGTTTCTTCATTTCGCCGAGCAGAGACTGTGCAATCTGTTTAAAGTCATCGGGGGCTGTATTTCTGACAATCTGTTTGATTTTCAGAAGTTCGTCCTCGTTGTACAGTTGGCGGTCGCCTGCCAGCGAGAAATCCACGAAATCCTCGCATAGCGATTCGGACATCGATGTGCCTTTTCTGATGTGCATTCCGGCTATTTTTTCTTCAACTACGGTCGAAAGTTCGTCTTTGTCGAGTCCGTATTGTCCGAAGCGTTTTATAACCGAAACCATGTCGGCGATATTATTCAGAAGCTGCTCTTTGCGGGTGTAACTGCATGTTATTGCAAAATGGTCGGTGTTGGCAAGATACCACTGGTTGCTCACCATGAATCCTGTGCGGCTGCCGTTCAGGCGGGCTGATACAGCCTGCACAAACATATCCATCTTGGCTTTCTCTGCCATCGACTGAATTGAATTTGCAATGATGGTTTTGTGCGGAACAATCAGTTCAAACTTCTGTCTTTCATCGAGCGAATCTTTTACTTCCATTATCGAGAGTCCCTTCGGATAAGACAGCGGCCATTCTTTCTTCTCAACCTGTCGCGGCGGAATATCTCCCAAAATCTCCCTGACCTTCTTTTCTGCCGAACCGGCATCTACGTCGCCAACCATTATGAGAGTGGCTGTTGATGGCGAGTACCATTTTCGGTAGAATTCAATAAGCCTCTGGCGGTCCATTGTCATGATGTCGTTCTCGCCGCCCAGCGGAAGATGCTCAGAATAGTGGTTTCTTCCTATCTTGAGGTTGTAGAACATGTCGCCTGTGTTGTAGCCGCGCAACTCCTCGACGATGACTCCGCGCTCGCGCTTAACCCGCTCGGCATCGAACGTAATGTCGTTAATGATGCCGCGAACTGCCGCAAGGGTCGAGTCGACGATGTTGCGGTTGTATTCATCAATGGGCAGGGTGAACCAATACAGAGTTCGGTCGAAGCTTGTGAAGGCGTTAATGTCTCTTCCGTACTTCATTCCTTGCCTCTCGAAATAGTCAACCATAGTGTTTCCGGGAAATTCCTTTGTTCCGGCCGAAGCCATGTGCTCAAGAAAGTGAGCCACGCCTTTCTGGTTGTCCTCTTCTTGCAGCGAGCCGATGCTCATGAGCAGCCGGACTTCGAGTGTGTGGCGCGGCTGACTGTTTGGCAGGATGACGTAGTGCAGTCCGTTCGACAAAAATCCTTCCACCGTGTTGGGCGGAAGGTTTATACGCTGCGCCGCGGCATTGCCGCAGAATGCAAGTGTTGCAAATATCGCTGTCAGCGTTCTCATCATTTGTTATTCGTTAGTTAGTGTAACCTCAATCTTCTCGTATCCGCTGGCATAAGTAAAGTCCCAAGGGAAGGTGAACGATATTGATTTGTCGCCGCACGATGCTGTTGGGGCAACGTAGAGCGATGCCGCGTTCTCCCAAGCATCGTAGTCCATTGCGCTGTTCAGCAAGAATGATACAGGGTTGAGTGTTATGCCCATCTCTATTGCCTCCGACATTTTTATTTCTTCGGCTGCCGCGTCGCCGTTGTTCATTATAAACATCGAGCCATTGTCTGCCATTTCCTTTTGGCGGTTCCATGCGCTGTAGTTGTATTCGAAAGGAATGTTTACGGTTTCGTCGCCATAACTGTCGGGAATGTCTGTAACGAACTTGACTTCTTTTGTCTGAGGGTCTATTTCTATTTCCAGACTCACGGCGAATGTTTCCTTGTCGGCGTTGTAGCCTATGGCTTTCAGGAGGTCGGTGTTGTGCGAGTTGCAGAGCCAGTATTCCGAGTCAGCCACGCTCTGCTTCTTGAACATAGAGTACAGAAAATCGCGCAGTCCGAGAGCGTTGTCGTTCATTCTGAGTACAATCTTGTCAGCCGATGCCTTTTCGCTTACTGTTACAGGGCAGACAGAGTTGTATGTGATGCTTGTCTTTCCGTCGTTATACAAGTCCTTGTCGTCATCGTTGAAGGTTATTACGGCCTTTGCGCTGAGTGCGCCAAGATACATGCGTATGTCAATTCCATAATCCTTTCTCCATGTCTCGATAAGTTCGCGCTGCTGTTCCGTCAGCTCAACCACAACGGCTGGTTCGGCGTGAACGATTGCCGGCTTGTTGCTTTCGCTGTTAAGTTGTTCTGATTTCAGAAAAGCCACAACAATGTTGCCATCCTGCTGCATTATCTTGTCGCCGCAGGCACGCAGGGCAAATTCGGCTGTCTTTTCGCCTTTCTTTATTGTTACTGTCTGGCTGCTGAATTCAAATACGCTGTCGTCGTTGCCCTCCATAACAGGAGTAAGAACGATGTCTTTGTCGGCAGAATATGCCAGCGTAACTGTAAGTTTCACTCCTTCGGTGTCATTGTCGTAGAGCGTTTTGTTTTCGCAGGAAATCGTCCAGTGGTTCTTTATCCCGTCGTTTTTGTCATCATCGCTGCACGACATGAAGGTCAACGCGAGCAATCCCATTAGGGTTAGCATTATTTTTCTCATGATTGAATGTATTAAATTATTAAAAATTATTCTACGTTTATGTGCCAGCCGTCGTTCTGCCTTACGTTGTCGTTGTATTTGTATTCAGAAGATGGAATTGGCATTGTCCATCGGTAGTCGTTGCTTTTTATTACCGATGAAACCGATTGTCCCCAACTTCCCAGACGTGAAATCTGAGAGCCGGTTCGTTTCATGTCGAACCAGTTAACGCCCTCGCCGGCAAACTCCTTGTTTTTCTGAATGATAATGGCTGAAATCAGTTCGTCGCCCGATATGCTTTCGGGAATGATGCCGGCATTTACTGCCGTGAGATAAGTGTTGATAAGCGTTCTTGCCTCATCGTCGAGTCCAAGTCTTGCCTTTGCCTCTGCCAAGATGAAGAGTGCGCCTGCATATCTCATTGAGTTTATGTAGACAATAGTTTTGTTCTCCTTGTTCATTCTGTTGTATTTGCCAAGCAGGATACGTCTTTTTCCTGCCATCTCCATCTCGTATTCGTTAGATGAGCGGCGCACGTCGCTGTCTGCCATCAGCAGATGCGGATTGACAGCCATAAAATCGCCCTCTTTCGAGCCGTACTGAATGGAACTGTAAAACGAGTTTCCGATGCTGAATGCGAATATGCGGGCTTTGCATGAAACGTTTTCCCACAGATGTGCGTAGTTGCTGCCGGTGTAATCTTCTGTTGCCGTGCCTTTCAGCACGCTGCTGGCATAGTCGGCGGCTTCCTGATAGTTGCCGGCATACAGTTCGAGGTCGGAAAGCAGATATAAAGCGGCTTTTTGCGACAGCCATCCGTTGCTTTTTGGATTGTTCTCGGTCTTGGCTGCATCTGAAAGTAGGGCGCGGATATATTCGACGCAGTAGCGTTTAGACGAGCGACTGCAAAACTCCAGTCCAACGTGCGATTTTATTATCACTCCGTCGCCATCGGGATTCTGGTTGTATGGCGTTGCAAACAAGCGCAGAAGGTTGAAATAGCACATAGCCTTTAAGGTCTTCACTTCCGACTCAACGGCTTGCTTTTCCTTCTCTTCGCCATCGCCAGAAACCTTTACCGACGGCAATCGTTCCAGAAGAACGTCGCAGTTGGCTATGGTGTTGTAGTAGGCAAGCCACATATCTGCCGACAGCTTGCTAATGCTCTTGTCTTGCCAGTTGTAAAGATTCTGCTGGTCTATGTCTTTTCCCGAGAGACTGGTAGGGCAGAAGTCGTTTCCGAGTACCGACATTTCGTATTCGTTATGCGGATAGAGCAGATAGCATGATGTGAGCAGCGCGCGTGCCGACTGCACGTTGCTTATGGCGTCGGGGTCGCTGTACAAGTCGGGCGACGGGACATCGACCGAGCACGAAGTGCCTGACATCAGCAATGCTATTGCGCACAAAAATCCATAAATCTTCATTTCTAAAATGTTAAGTTCACGTTAAAAGTATATACGGGCTGCACCGTTCCTGCCTGCTGTCCGCTTTCGGGGTCGCTCTCGTTGTATTTTGTCCACACGTGCAGATTGCTGCCTTGCAGTCCGATGGTTGCGTATCGTACAAACGGCGCGTTCTTTTTCATCCATCCCGAAGGAATCCGGTAACGAACCGATAGCATCGACAGCTTCAGATAGTTGCTGCTGCCCACGGTTCGCGAGTTAGGATAAAGGGCGATGTTCTCTTCGGCTATGGCAGATGTGTAGAACGGTGTCCAATAGGTTTTGTGCTCATCGCCTTGTCTGAACCACATCTTCTCTGTCTGACCGGCTACCGCGTTCTTTGTGGCGGTGTCGCGGTTGCGCACATAGCTGTAGTTGTATCTCTGAACTCCGCCGAGAACGTAGTAGAAATCGGCATCAAACTCGAGCGACTTGTATGCGCTGCTGAGGCGTATTGAGCCGGTGTAAGGCGGTGTAAGATGTCCGAGTGCCACGATGTCCTCTTTCTTCAGCGTGCTGCTTGCCTGCTTCTCGCCGCCATTGCCGTCGCGAAACACCGGATAGCCTGTCATCGGGTCTATGCCGAGCGATTCAGGACCGTAGAGCATGTCGTACGACTTGCCAATCTCGTAGTCGGGCACGAGCGATTCTTCGTATGTGTATATCTTGTCGGTGTAGTAAAGGTCAAGAACCTTGTTCTCGTTGTAGGCAATGTTTGCTCCCACAGTCATTCTCCAGTTGGCCGAATCCAGAATCTTGAAGTTGATTCCCATCTCGATTCCTTTGTTCAGAAGCACGCCGATGTTGCGTTTCAGCACGGTGTATCCTGTTGATGACGGAATGGGCACATCGAGCAAAGCCTGCTTTGTCTTGCGACTGTACAGATTTATGTCGAGCGTAATCCGCTTGAAAAATTCAGCCGAAAGTCCAATGTCTGATGTGATATTCTGTTCAGGCACAAGGTCTTTGTTGTAGAGCGTTACGAAGTCGAGCGGACGGCAGTTCTCGTAGCTCGATGTTGAGTACTGAAAACTTGCAACGGTCTGCGAGGTCGAAACACCGTTTAGGTTTGCCGTCTGTCCGTAGCTAAATTTCAGATTCAGATACGATAGCCATTTTAGGTTGGCAAGCATCTTGTATTTTGTAGGTGTCAGTCCTGTACCAATAGCCCATGCTCTGTTCCATCTCTTGTCTCTTGGCAGCACGCTCGACGCATCAGCCTTGAGCGTTGCGTACACGTCGTAAGTGCCGTCGAAGGTATATCCCGCCACGCCTCCAAAGCCAAGCTGAGCTGTTTTGTCGCGCGGTGCGCTTACGTATGGCTGTCTTGTACCTTGTAGCGACTGGTTTATTGCCGCCGCCGTGTTAAGCGTGCCAACGCCATAGCCGCGCATCAGTTCGCTGTCTGTATCGGTTCTGTAATAATCCATGTTGCAGCCTATGGTAAGGTCGTGTTTTTTTCCAAACTGGCGGTTGTATGTTAGTCTGATGTTCGATGTTCGGTTTATAGTAGTGTTTTTGTATTTAGTGTAGATGCCTCTTGCATATTCGGGCACTCCGCTGTGTGTCTCGCTGTATGCGGTAGATGGTGTAAACTGATTGCTTTCGCCAAGCACAAAATCCAGTCCTGCCACGGCAGAGATGTTGAGTCCTTCGATGGGATTTAGAGATATGTTTACGCTTGCTCCGGCGTTTTTGTCAGACGATTCTGCGCTGTACTGGTGCGTAAGTTCGTAGTATGTCTGTCCCGGATACGACCATAGGCTTCCGCTTTTTGTCTCGTATGGATTCAGCTCGTAAACCAGCGATGTAGGGTCGTTTTTCGTTCCGTTTGGTGTCTTCGTCTTCGAGAATCCGCCGTTTACGCTCATCATCAGATAGCCTTTTGTTCCGAGTTTGTGGTCGAGATTCAGCCTTACTCCCATGCGCCGCTTGTCGTTACCTTCAATTCTGCCGCCCTGATAGGCATAGTTGCCTGATATATAGTATGATGTCTCGCCGTTACCGCCTTTCAGACTAAGGTTGTGACTATGATAGACATTGGTGCGGAGAAGTTCTTCGAACCAGTCTGTGTCTGTATTTCGCAGAGTGTTCAGAATCTCCTCGCCTTCGGCTATGAGAGTTTCCAGATTTGGGTCGGTAGAGTAATATTTGTTGTAGTAGTCTGCGCTGTATCGGTAGCCGGGAGTTTCGGGATTCTGAAGAAGACGCTCAAGCTCGAGTTTCTCAGCCGATTTCATCATTTTCACGCCTCTTCGTCCTCTTGTGGTTATGCCTATGTTTGCCGAGTAGTTTACCGTTTTCGTGCCGTTATATCCGCGTTGCGATGATATTTCAAGAACTCCGTTGGCGGCTTTCACACCGTAGAGGGCGCAGGCTGCTGCATCTTTCAGCACCTTCATGCTTTTTATGTCGGAAGGGTTGAGATTGTAGAATACGTCGGCACTTATCACTTGTCCGTCGAGCACATACAAAGGCTCGTTTGTTGTGTTTCCTTTTCGCAGCGATGAGTTGCCTCTTATTCTGATTTCGGGATTAGAGCCGAGTTCGCCCGTGTTGGTTACAACCAGACCGGGAATCTGCCCCTGAAGCGATAGGGCAAAGTCTATCATCGGCTTGGATTCCACGCGCTTCATGTCAACGCTTTCAACCACTCCCGACTTAGCCCGCAAGTCTATTGCATTAACCCAAATCGGTCATTAGGATTTCTCGGTGCTGTATGGCAGAGAGAAATCCTTTAGTTTTTCCCATATCGAGAGGAAGGATCGTCGTGTTTTCAACGACCTGGCCAAGTACAGAATGTGCTTGTTCTTTGTCCTTCCCAGATATGCGGGTGTTGATATCAGTTCGTAGCGGATTGTCTTGAGGAACTTCTTTTTGTCGGAGTTCATCAATGCATGGCGAAACAGCGACATGAAGTTGTATGCCATGATTATGAAATTGCCGCAGGCTTCTGTCGCCCAGAAGTTGTGCGATACGAAGTCGTCTATAGAAAAATCGTATTTCAGT
>FNBQ01000022.1 GCA_900102385.1 Bacteroidales bacterium KHT7
TTCGTTACAACTCCTAAGCTGTCAATCGTGAATTGCCTCAGAATTTTCAACTTTCTCTAATTAAGAAAGCAATTTTGAATTATGAATTCTGAATTCTGAATTGTCAATTTTCAACTCTCATTCGCCAAGAACCGTCTTTACCGCCTCTTTAATGCCAGCCATATTGCTGCGCGAAACAGGCAGAGCGTCGTTGCAATGCTTTATTACGAGCTGCATTGCGCCACCCTTTGATATTATCTCATCGACCTGACAGAGATTCACGATGAAGGCGCGATGACAGCGCACAATCATCGGATAGGCGACAAGCGTCTCCTCAACCTGCTTCGATGTGGTGCGGAGCATATCAACCTGCTGCCGTCCGTCGTGCCACTGAAAGACTTTTACATAGTTGCCAACAGCCTCAACATAAAGCAGATTCTGAATACTGAGCGTTACCGACTCGCTTGTTGAGCCAGAGAGCGTTATCTCATCGGCAGGCTGTGACGGAGCCGACGACTGCTGAGCCTCATCGCTAACAACGGCAGCATCGGCAGCAAGAGATGTCTCGACATTCTTGGCGCGCTGCTCTGCCATCTGATGCAGTTTCTGAAGTTGCTCGTTGAACTGTCGGGTTTCTTCGAGTTCGCTTTTAAGGTAACGGCTGCGGAACTTGAATCGCCAATATATTCCGATGGCAAAAGAACTGAAAGCCACGATGCCAAGCGTGTCGAGAAAGTTTGCCCACGACAGCCGGTTGCCCTCGATGCGACTGCTAAGCATGAAATGGCGATAGAGACACACCATGAGCGAAACAAGCAGCGTGTTTACCACCTGAAACCTAAGATTCCGGCGTATGATGTACTCAACGCCACGCTCGTTAGTATGCGGCATTCTGAATAGATACTCAACCATAGCCTCGGAAACCAAGCACACCAAGAAGCCTAACAGCCACAACGCACCCAGATGGATACAAGCCTTCCATTGCCATGCACCCAACCCGAAGGGCTTGAAAATTGCCATCGAGAACACAAAAAAACTTACGCTTACTATGCGTACCTTCAAAACTTCTTTCTTGCCATTAGTCATAAGGCCACAAAATTATAACTTATCTGTCAAAAAAACAAGTCATTTATCAGAAAACAAGCGGTTTCCCAAATATGTTTCTATCGGCAAAGACTATACAAAAGTGAAAAATGAAAAACAAAAAAATCCGCCGCATTTACTTTTGAAATGAGACGGATTTTAAACTATGGTGTAAGAATTGTCAGCTTTTAATCCCAAACTCGTGTATCTTTTTACTTTGCAACCACTTCTACCTCCGATTCGTATTTCTTGTCTACCACGATGAGCAGCAGTGGCTGAATGACGTACGAAATCTTAGAACCGCGCTCAATGCCGTAGGAAAACACAATCCTGCCTTCCGAACGCACAAGCGATAATGGCGAATAGGTTGTGGAGTTTGCGGTAGGCTTTTCGCTCACGGCAATGACAAACTGCTTGCTGAAGTCAATCGGCGTGATGCTTCTTCCCATTACGGCAGCCATGCCAAACAATTTGTCGAACTCTCTCTGCGATGTAATCTTTCCAAGTGGAACTTTGTCTGCATCGTTCCTTACAAAATATCCTTCGCAAACCGTGTAAGGAATATCCCCGGTTTGATTCTGCGACTTACAGTCGGCAAGCAGCAAAACGGCAGATACAATTACCGAAATAATCAAAACTAACCTTCTCATCTTTTTTACTTATAAAACATTTTTTAGACATCCAAGTTAAAAGCTATCCTAATTGGAAAACGGCATAAACCTCGGCTGCAAAATTAAGAAAAAATTATTTTCACTCTAATTTTAATCTAAAATGTTTGCTTTTTTTCTGAAAGTGCTCATTTTATATAATACATTGCCAAAATCTTACATGGCAAGAAGCCATAAACGCAGACCATTCGTCACAAAACGTGCATTCCGTCAAGGCAGACGCACCATTCGTCACATAAACATGCAGAATATCCCAGAAACTTGCATTACAGCAGACGGCATTATAATTTTGCGCCATGAAAAAAAACACGAAAATAAACATATCATGAATAATAGAACTATTCTTGGAATAATACTTGTGGCAGGCGCACTCTTGAAACTTGCCGACATGTGGGGCTTGGCAAACCTTGGATGGCTATGGCAGCAGCCTTGGCTCGAATACGTTGCCCCGGCGGTGTTTCTGTACATAGGCGTGCATCTTATAATTGAAAGCATAATTGATAACCGCGACCAGTGGCTTCAGCGTCCGCTGCCAATAGGCGACGACGGCAAGCGCATACGCTGCTCTGTTCACTACGGAGGCGACGAGTACATATATCGCGGAGAGGCATTTCACGGGGCGCGCCTCGACGTGTGCTGCGGAGGAATACGCCTCGACCTTCGCGAAGCAACCATAACCGAGGACGAGGAGATTGACATTCATACCTTTTGCGGAGGCGTTGAACTGCTCATTCCGCCAACGGTTAACGTGGTGGTGAAGAGCCGCAGCATTCTGGGCGGCATAGGCAACCATACCGACCGCCACGTCAAGCCCGATGCTCCGTGCATCCACATCATTGCAAGCAACATTATCGGCGGCATTGACATAAGAAACAGCGATTAGGACACAAAAACACAACGAGAAAATGCAAAGACTCAACAAAGAACTGACAGTGCTTGCGGTTATTATTGTTGTAACCGCACTCGCTATTGCACAAGCACACAGACAATACGGCAAAACCATCAACGAGAAGGGCAAGGCACTGGCATGCTACGTCGTACTGCCTCTGCCACTTCCCTACTCGGTTTTCTTTGCTGAAGGCAACTGCACTCGCTGAACGGGAAAACAAGGAAATTCTAAAAAAAATCAAAGAAAATGAACATTAGATTAGAAGAAACAAAAGACTACAGAGAGGTTGAAAACCTTACGCGCGAGGCATTCTGGAACGTTTACCGACCGGGATGTACCGAGCACTTCGTACTTAACCAGTACAGAACGAATCCCGACTTCATCCCGGAACTCGACTTCGTGATGGAGGAAGACAACAAGATAATAGGCCACGTAATGTTCTCGAAAGCCGAACTCGACCTCGGCAACGGAACGAGCCGACAATCGTGGACGTTCGGTCCTATCAGCATACACCCCGACTACAAGCGAAAGGGCTACGGACTGAAACTGCTAAACCACGCGCTCGCCAAGGCGCGGCAGATGAGCATCGGCTTCGTCTGTATGGAAGGCAACATTGAGTTTTACAAACATGCCGGATTCGGACTTGCAAGCAAACTGAACATCCACTATCATACCGAGCCGAAAGATGCCGAAGTGCCTTACTTCCTTGCGCAGGAACTCATTCCCGGCTGGCTTGGCGGCATTGAGGCTACATACACTCCGCCGCTGGGATATTTCGTGGCCGAAGATAATCCCGAAGCATTCGAGGCATACGAATCAACATTTCCGAAGAAAGAAAAAAGGTTCTGCAACGGTCAGCTTCCGCAGTTCTGCCAAAGTTGCGGAATGCCTCTGACAAGTGCTGCCGACTGCGGCACAAACGTCGATGGAAGCACCAACTTCGACTACTGCAAATTCTGCTATTCAGACGGCAGATTTCAGCAAGACTGCACAATGAACGAGATGATTGAGCATTGCCTTCTGTTTGTAGACGAAGTGAACAAGAACATGCCAAAGCCTATGACAAAGGACGAATACAAGCAGATGATGCAAAACTTCTTCCCGATGCTAAGGCGATGGAGAAAAATGTGCAGATGATAATGGATTAGCCGACACCGACGACGGAAAGACTACGAACGGCGCACGGCATTATCCGATACAATCCACATCATCAATAAATGGAAACTGGCTCTTGAATAAAAAATGAACGCAATACTATACATTCACGGAAAAGGAGGAAGTGCAGCAGAGAGCGAGCACTACAAAACGCTTTGCCCCAACTGCGATGTCATAGGTCTGGACTACAAGACGTTCAGTCCTTGGGACACAGGCAAGGAGATAAACGATGCCGTAAAAGAACTAAAAAGCAGATGCGGCAGCATAACTCTGATAGCCAACAGCATAGGCGCATTCTTCAGCATGAATGCCGGCATCGATGACTTGATAGAGAAAGCCTTCTTCATCTCGCCCATCGTTGACATGGAAAGCCTCATCTCCAACATGATGACGTGGGCAGGCGTTACCGAGGAGCAACTGAAATCGGCAGGCACTATCCGCACCGATTTTGGCGAGGATTTGTCGTGGGATTATCTGTCCTACGTCAGAAGTCACCCCATAGAATGGCACGTGCCAACACATATTCTCTACGGCAGCAACGACAATCTGACATCGTTCAAGACAATCGCCGACTTTTCCAATAAGCATCAAGCCACTCTAACCGTCATGGAGAATGGCGAGCACTGGTTTCACACCGATGAGCAGATGGCGTTCTTAGATAACTGGATAAAAGGATGAAAACATTAGTATTAAACACATTAGGAAATGACTATACAGAGCAGATAAAGGCTCTGATTAAGGATAAAGAGGCTGAGATTGTAGACACCACAGACATGAAGATTGCACATTGCATGGGCTGCAACCACTGCTTTCTGAAAACGCCCGGCATTTGTACCATAAAGGACGATTATGCGCAGATTCTGAAGAAACTGGCACACAGCGACAGCCTCTGGCTTGTGTCGGACACACGCTTCGGCTTTCTCGACTACAAGGGCAAGCGGGTGATGGACCGTATTCTGCCAATGCTCAACATGGACTTGTGCTTCAGAGACGGCGAGATGCGCCACACGCTGCGCTACGGCGCACTAAACGTGGGTGTTCTGTACAGCGGCGAGGGTAATCAGCAACTGCTCGACTTCTGGTGCTACCGCTCATCGGCAAACTTGGGCGGACACTCGCTGGGAGCATATTCGGTAAACAAGACAAAGGAGGTAAAAGTATGCATGTAGTAATAATAAACGGAAGTCCGCGAACAAAGAAATTCAGCAATACGGACAAGATTATACAATCGTTTGCAAAAGGTCTGCAAAGTGAAGGCTCAACCTGCGAGGTGTATTCCCTCTCTAACCGCAGCGAGTGGGAGGCGGCGTGGGAAGCCTTCATGACGCACGACAAGATAATCATCGCCCTGCCGCTCTATGTAGAGTGCGCGCCGTCGCTCCTTCTGGAGTTTCTGTCTACGCTGCCAACCGAGCGACGCAAGCCTGCAACGCTGTCGTTCATTCTTCAGAGCGGCTTTGCCGAGGGCTGCCAGCTGCGTTGCGGCGAGGCATTTCTGAAGTCGCTGCCTGCCCAACTTGGCTGCACATTCGGCGGATGCCTTCTGCGCGGAAACAACTTCAGCATAAGGATTGCAAAAGAGGGCGAGCGCAACAAGATTCTGAAACCTTACGCCGACATGGGGCGCAGTTTTGCACAAAAGGGCAACTTCCTCTCGCCCGAGGCTGCAAGGTTTGTCGGACTGGAGACATTCCCTCTGGTGCTGCGCAAGTTCATAATGCTGTCTTACAAGGTTGTGGGGCACAGAAAGTTCTGCCGCGCGGCAACGGAATGGGGCTGCACCCGTCCGCTCGACGACAGGCCTTATTAGGAATGTGATTAGTATCTGTAATAAATTCTTTATGCACTGTTTATTTTTAAGTTAGAGTTGGTTTTTCGGGAACGCACAGTCGGATGATTATTGCGTTCCCATTTTTTATTTATGCCGATGTTCATTTTCTGTTCAAATTACCTATCTTTGCAAAGAATATTTCAGATGCCAACATCTGTTTCTCCGAATTCGGAAATTCGATAAATATGATAAAGAAAATACTTATATTATTCATGTGCTTTTTTATCCACTCGCTTTGCTATTGCCAAGAAGATGCAGAACGTTTACGGAAAGATATGAAAGCTATTCATAAACAATTCGGTTTTAAAATTGATTCATGTGCCCAAAACGCATACGACAATACAGATCTCGAAAAACTTATATTTCCTTTGTATTCGTCAAACGAACGAAAAGTTTACAAATTTTACATTCAAGATTGTTGCGGCATGTCTGAAACCAACCCCGATGCCTTTGTTATGAGTTATTTTCATAACAGAATGAAAGCGTACCCTATTGGTAGCATAGAAAATAAATTCTCATTATTGTCAGACATTCTCAATAGTTCAAAAGAATATTCAGATGACGCACATCGGGCTTATTCTTATTGTGATTCTTTAATCATTTCGTACGATTGGAATTATTCAAGCAAAAATATCAATGACAGCGTGGTTTACGTTGAAGACATCAGACAATATTTGCATGCTGATGGAAAGATAAAAACAAAGGCGCAAGAAGAGTTATACAACGTTTTATATTCTGCTTTCGAAAAGAATTACTCAAATAAACTTTCAAAAGTTTACGGACATTCTTCAACAGAGCAAATCTCAGATATCAATCTGATAAACAAACACAAATATCACTATTGGACTATTTACACAGGACAAGATTGTGAAAATATAAAACTCATACAATTTAAGGAGAAATCAAAAAGCATATACATGACGAGAATATCAACAAGAGGAAAAATTTTATACATTCGCATTAGCTATTTGAGTTGTGTTGCTTTAAAAAAGAAATTACAAGAACTTAACTGCAACAGTTTTTCGTCATACAAAATGGAAAAATGTGTTAATGACGTGATGAGAATACTGCTTCCCAAGTTCAGTAAAAATTGATAAAACGTGATTTCTAAATTAGAAGAATATGACTGATAATTTTTCTTTTTTCACCTTTTCAGTTTTTTTCGGATGCTCTTTTGAAGAATTTTCAGCTGCTGTTTTGCAGAGTTATGGCGACCTTCTGCAAAAAGGAAAGGCTTATATAAAGTTGCATGATGATATTTGTTTGGAAAAATATTTCAATCCGGAAATAGGATGCGTTCTTCAGCAATTCACATGGTGGACTTCTGATTTATATCCCAACATTGTATTTCTCTCCTCGAATCAAGGAGATGGATTATTAACTGGATGTTATTCGATTTACGACATACTGAAATGTAAATACATCAACTTTTCTGTCGCAAACAGACATTGTCCATATCCTAAGATGGCATTTAAATATACGAATGCGGATGAAGAAGAAAGAGTTGTTATGGCATTGAAAGAGGACAGATGGACATTCTTCCAGAAGGGCGAGCCACTTCCGTTTGAAAATATGGAATACTACAACAACCGAAGAATTAAAGACAGAATAAACTTTGACATAATCAAAGAATACATGTTGAAATTGGGAATAGATTTCTACAAAATGGATTCTTCTATCAACAATTGTACAACATTTATCAGAACAGAATGGGGAGATTAACATCTGTTTAGCCGAATTTCCGCGCTCGAACTTTGTTCGCTTGCTACCGAAGGGGCGCAAGTATTCGGAAAAACACGAAGTGGCAGATATACAAAAAAATCAAAGAAAATGAACATTGTTATAAAATATTGGAAGAGGTCTAATTACGATTTGCTTGTATGCTTTAGTGTGTTTGTTCTTCATATAACAATACTAATTGCTCTGTTGATTTCAAAGTACAACAACAATGCAGATATATATTCTGGACATCCAACCTCACAAGCAGCCAAGTTGGCTTCAGCTATTGTTTATATGCCAGAGACTTTCATCCCACAATGCATCATGTGGGGAGGAACATCATTACTCTGCGTTCTTTGGTATCTTCTTTATATCCGAAGAAAAATGAAAAAAGTAGAGACTCTTGTTTTCAGGGCAAACAAACAAGGGGTATATATCTGCAATGTCGACACAGAAAACAAAACTCCTAGAAAGAAGCCTTTTTCAGCATCGCTTAAATGGGACGAGATAGAAAGAATACGTTTAGTTAAAGAAGATGACAGTCTGAGATATATTCGTTTTCATACAAATGATGGCAGGGTCTATTTCTTTGACTATTTTCCGCACAGATGGTCATATAGTTTTTGGTTTCTTAAAAAAGTGTTCGTCTATTTCTCGGGAAACAAGAAACTCGATGTTAAAATCGTAAAAGTACGGTGTGCTATTGGGGTTCCTGATAAAGCTATTACAGAAATGACATATCAGCTCAAAAAAAGGATGGCTCAAATAAGAGAATCTGAAGTATACGACTAAATTATATTGGGATGACAGAAAATTTACCGACATTGTTTTCAGAAAAGGCAGGACGCCTAATTTCTCAACTTTCGTTTCTAAAAAAATTTGCCTTTTAGAAGATTTTGAATATTTTTGCGCATCTTTTAATCCTTAACTGCGATTATTATGTATGAAAAATTTTTAATCATTGTCGATCCTCAGAACGACTTTATCGAGGGCGGCTCGCTTCCTGTTTCAGGCGCGCGCTCTGCAATGCAGCAGCTTGCGGAATATGTAAGGAATCATGCCGCAGAGTTTTCAACAATTTTCGTCACTCAGGATGCGCATCCCGAGAACCATTGCAGTTTTACCGCAAACGGCGGAATATGGCCGGTGCATTGCGTAAAAGCCTCCTCGGGCTTCGAAGTCTTCAGGCAGTTGCAAGAGGCTCTGTCGGGTTCGGACAATGTTGAATATTGCCAGAAAGGCACGGATTCGGCAGTAGAGCAGTACAGCATATTCTCGTATAACGGTGGCCAGATAACCAACCCCGACGGACAGAAGATTATCTCTGCCATCGAGAAAACCTCATCGCCAACGATTGTGGTGTGCGGAATTGCCGGCGACGTATGCGTGATGAACACTCTCAACGACTTGGTTCAGATTCGCAAGTCGGCCGAAGGCATCTCTGTGGCAGCAAACTTTACGGCAAGCATCGACGGCGGCGAGAAACTCGAAGCATTCTGCAAAGAGAACAACATCAAACTTCTTAATTTATAAAAATCACCATGCAACAGATAGTTAAACACTTTACCGACAACGACCTATACACCTTTACCTGCATGTACTACATTGTGCAGTCGTACCCAAGAGCCGAGGTTGAATACACATTCTTCGACCGCAACAAGACCGTCTATCCCGACGGATTCGACGCTCTGCTGCGCGAGCAGGTTGACATGATGAAAAACGTAGTAATAACCGATGAGGAGATTGAATTCATGCAGCAGAAATGCTACTACCTGCCAAAATGGTTCATCGACGTGTTTCTGCGCGGCTTCAGATTCAACCCAGCCGAGGTGGATATTTCAATGGACAAGGACAACCATCTGCACGTCTCAGTCAAGGGCAAATGGTATTCGGCAATCATCTGGGAGATGCCTATACTTAGTTGCGTGAGCGAACTGATGCACATTCTGAACGGCGACACAAAGATATACGATGAGCAGACCGAGCGCGAATACATAAGAAAGAAGTCTGAAGAGATTTTCTCTTCATCGCTCGTAATTGGCGATATGGGAACGCGCCGCCGTTTCTCGTTCGAGCATCAGAAGGTGGTGCTCGAGGAGATGAGCCGCGTGTACAAGGAGAAACAGTGGAGCGGCATCTTCACCGGAACATCAAACGTATGGTTTGCCATGAAACTCGGACTGAATCCGCTTGGCACAATGAGCCACCAGATTATCTCGTTCGAGGAGAACTGCTCTTCGGTGTTCGAGGTAAACCACTCTGTTATGGGAAAGTGGGCCGAGGTATATAACGGCGACCTTGGAATATATCTTTACGACTGCTTTGGCGACAATGTCTTCTTCAACAATTTCTCTAAGAAGATGGCGATGCTGTTCTCTGGCTTGAGAGTGGATTCGGGCAACGAAGAGGAGCAGATTGACAAGATTGTGGCAAAATACAAGGAACTGGGCGTTAATCCGCTAACAAAGCAAGTTATCTTCTCTAACGGTTTGAATATCAAGCGCGCTATCGAGATTAACAACTATGCCAAAGGCAAGATTATTCCGTCGTTCGGCGTGGGCACGTTCCTTACCTGCGACATTACAAGCGGCGGCGGAGTGATAAAGCCTATGAACATCGTCGTAAAACTTACACGCTCAAGAATTACCGAGTCGAGAGAATGGCACGACTGCGTAAAACTCTCTTGCGACAAGGGCAAGACTCTCGGCAACGAGATGAAATGCAAGTACATTCAGAGCATTATCGGCTAATCGTAAACAAGATATCTTTAGCAGCGGTGCTTCATAAGAGCATCGCTGCTTTTATACGACGTGAGTTTTTTCGGCTCAGCCATGCGTATGTTTCTCATTTTTGAGCCAATTTTAATTACATATATTCAAACTTTTTTTACTAAAAAAATGAAAAGAAGAATATTTTTCTTTCTTCTGCTTGTTACTTGCCTCCCGATTTTCTCGCAGAATATTGACGGAGTATACAAATGCAAGGAGTTTAGCGACAAGATTGTTATCTCTGGAAACAAACTGTATTTGTTGACCAAGGTTAGTGAACATTCTCCTATGTGGTTTGAAACAGATACATTGGCAAATTGCACAATAGAAAGGATCGACAAAAACCTTTTGTTGCTTAATAGCGATGATTCCAAATTGTACGACACTTGGTATGTTGACCAATCAAAAGAAAATAGGTCGGACGATTCTATACGTGTGAATTTTATTTTTCCTTATGATTGGGGAGACTTGGAAATACATGCTTATGTGAGCGGTTATAACAAGAT
Organism: Bacteroidales bacterium KHT7; assembly: GCA_900102385.1. GTDB lineage: Bacteria > Bacteroidota > Bacteroidia > Bacteroidales > Bacteroidaceae > Ga6A1. The sequence goes on from FNBQ01000022.1 coordinate 10,599, forward strand.
GATCTGTAACAAGAATGGAGAGAAGACTTTGATGATGCCGAAATGTGATAAATATGTATATCCTATTAAAGAATTTGACTTTTCTATAAGACCAACAGAATATTTTGCAATACACAGACTTGGTAATTCTTACGCACGACTATATATTGATCTATTAGAACTAAACTCGTTGAAAAGACTCAAAGTTGAAGAGGGCGTTAATAGGATTGACATAAATATTCCGGCTATCGACAATTGGTTCTTTGCAAGGTATCATGTTATTGATGAATTTGCCTACATTAAAGGCAACAAAATCCATTGGAAAGGATTCGTCTATAAAAAAGAATAATTAGTTTCTATTACGATGGCGCAATTATTCTGCCGAATTCAGAAATCTCGGCAGAACGCGAGAAAATAAAAAATGTCCGCAGAGATTTTGTTTCTGCGGACATTTTTTATTGTGAATTACAAACTCTTTATCGCATCTTTTATGCCAGCCATGTTGCTGCGCGAGACAGGCAGACATTCCTCGCTATGGCGAACCAAAAGTTGCATCGTTCCTGCCTTTGAGACGATTTTCTCTACCTGAGCAAGATTAACGAGGAAGGCGCGGTGGCAGCGAACCACCATCGGATAGCCGTGCAACTCGTCTTCCATCTGTTTTGATGTGGCACGCAGCATATCGGTCTGCACCTTTCCGCCGAGCCACTGGCACACCTTAACGTAGTTGCCAACCGCCTCGACATAAAGCAGATTGCTGATTTCGAGAGTAATTGTATCGCTCGTTGTGCCCGTTAGCGTAACGGTACTTTCGGCAGCCGGAGCGTCATCGGCTTTTCTTTCAGCCTCAACCATCTTGGCGCGCTGTTCAGCCATTTTCTGCATCTTCTGCAACTGGTCGTTAAGTTGCTGCATCTCTTCTTCCTTCTCGCGCAGAAGCCTTTTGCGGCGGCGCGCAAGTACTGAGAGTGCAATGATGATGGCAAGCAGTCCGACGGTGAGCAACAAGAAGAAGATGAGCTGGCGCTGGCGCGACACGGTGAGCAGCAGTTCGTGTTCGCGAAGGTTCTGAATGGAGCGTTCCTTGGCTTTCTCTACCGCCTGACGTTTGTTCATGCGGTTGCGAATGTCGTTGGCAAACTCGGCCATGTCGGTTATGTTGTACCGGCCTGTGGTGGCATAGTCGAGCACCATTCGGTGACCGATGACGCAGAATCGCGTTGAGTTTGACATATCGTACTCCTCTACCTTGTTCATGTAGTGCTGGGCGCGCTCCTTGTTGCCCTTCAGCAGCCACGCGTGCGAGAGCGAGAAAAGCGGTCCGAGTTCGTTGCCGGAGTATTCCTTCGAGCGACTGTAATGTGCCATTATGTCCTCGTGCATGGCAATGCCCTCGTCTATCCTGCCTATGTCAATGAGCAGGTCGGCATAGTTTCGCATGGCATCGCGCCACACATAGACAGAGTCTTTTGCCGTATCGCGAAAGGCGATGGCTCGCTTGAACATCACGATGGCTGAATCAATCTTTCCTTCGTAATAATAGTTTACGGCAAGGGCGTTGAGGAGCTGCGCGTGATTCTTGTCGCCGCCGTCGATGGAGAGAAGCTCGTCAACATATTGCTTTGCCTCCTTCTGATTGTTGTTCTTGAGGGCGAGTTTAGCCATTCCGCACAGCATCGAAACGGTTTCGGGATGATTGGCAGCCTTGCGGCTCTCTTCGAGCGACTGCACCATCAGTTTCTTAGCCTCATCCTCGCGCTCTGTCCACCAGTAGTACGACGATGTGAACGAGCGTGCCTTGCGCAGTCTTACGCTATCGATGGGCTGATGATGCTGAAAATAGCTGAACGCGAATGCCACCATAGAGTCTTCGGATAGCGACTGGTTCATGGCGGCATGAGCCTCGGCCGTTGTTAGCCAGTATCGGGCAAGCCACTCGTCGGGCAGTCTGCCCACGTTCTCAACCTGATTTAATACATAAAGTGCGCTGTCGGGTTTCTCGCTTATCAATGCTTCGGCTTCGCTGATGTACTGTTTGTCTGAATTTCCGCAGGAAGTGAGCGCAATCATTCCTGCGAGTGTCCATAGAATCTTTTTCATAGCACAAAGTTCACACATTTTTTTGGTTCTGCCAAGCCATTCGTCACAAAACCGTGCAGAATATCCCAAAAATTAGGCTATTCGACATACAAACCGTTACTTTGCCGACGAAAAAAACGCATTGGGCGAACAAAACACACCGCCCGGCACAAATTGAAAAGCGATAAAAAACTAACAAAAAAGAAACTTAATTATGAAGAAAATTCTTTTCATGGCGTTTGCAGCCACCATCTGCTGCGGAATATTTGCATCGTGCAACACCGATGACGATGACGAGATTTACGACCCTTTCGAGATAACCGACGGCGACAAGAAGGATTACTACGGGTATTCGGAAGAAGGCTTCTTTATAGACGGCGAAATGAAAGTCGTGGGATTCTTCGACAAGGACAGCGTGATTGAGGGATACACAAAATACGTGGAGCGCAACTATCTCTATCACGAGAAAGACAACGACGAGGAGGAGCACAAGCGCAGCCTCGGATACGGCATGAACATGCGTCTGAAAGACTTTGCCGTGATATACACCGACGAGATAACATACAATGCCGACAGCACCCAGATAACGGGCAAGGGGCATCTGTATTTTATTGAGAACGACAAGAATAACGTAACCGTTCCGAAAGTTCTTCCAGACAACAGGAAGAACGACTTCGGCACAGACGTATCTGCCACCATCGACGAGAAAGGACAGCCTCATCTGATAACCTGCAAGACGGTGATTGACGACAAACAGGTTACAATTCAGTTCAGGGAACTCCACTTCAGGTCTCCTTACGATGCCCCAGACATCGAAATACCAAAGGACGATGAATTCAGTATTTAATTGTTAAAACTCAATACTAATTCCAATCTACTGTAATCTCTCTTTTTTATCAAACCAACAGAGATAAGGAATAAAGGCACTCAGTCGGGAGACTATAGTGCCCTTAATTTTGAAAAAAAAGAAATACAAACAAAATATAATGAGAATCTTAAACATTATCATCGCAACAGCGATTTTGTGCCTCGTGCCAATCATGGCATTTGGGCAGACAACACAAACCATTCGCGGACAAGTAAGCGACATTGCATCGGGCGAACCGATGATTGGCGTGAGCATCGTTGTAGAAGATGCCGACAACTGCGCCACCACATCAGACACCGAAGGAAACTTTGTGATAACCCGAGTGCCCGTAGGCCGCCACTCCATCAGGGTGAGTTACGTTGGCTACGAGCCTCTGGTTCTGAAAGAGCAACTCCTCTCATCAGGAAAAGAGATGGTTCTGAGTCTGAAGATGCACGAGAGCATTGCCGAACTGGGCGAGGTGGTTGTAAAGCCACGCTCCAACAAACAGATGCCGCTAAACGACATGGCTCAGGTTGGAGCACGAATGTTCAGCGTTGAGGAGGCAAACAGATATGCCGGCGGAATGGCCGACCCGGCACGCACGGCTTCGATGTTTGCCGGAGTGGCATCGGGCGGAGCAACAAACGGCATAAGCATACACGGAAACTCGCCGCAGATGCTACAATGGCGAATAGAGGGCGTTGAGGTAAACAACCCCAACCACTTTGCCGAAATAACCGAAGCAGGCGGAGGCATATTCACCTCGCTTAACGGAACGGTTCTTGCCAACAGCGACTTCCTTACGGGAGCGATGCCTGCCGAGTTTGGAAACGCCCTGTCGGGCGCATTCGACATGAAGATGCGAGCCGGAAACAACAACAAGCACGAGCACGCCATACAGATAGGAACGCTGGGCGTAGACTTTGCCTCGGAAGGCCCGATAGGAAAGTCTAAGAACGGCTGCCCGCGCGCATCGTATCTGGTTAACTACCGATACAGTTTTCTGGAGATAGCAAAGAAACTCCACGCCATAAACATGGAGAAGGAGACGCTCGACTATCAGGATTTGAGCGGAAAACTGAATATGCCGACGTGCAAGGCCGGAACATTCGCCCTATGGTTTACGGGCTTGATTGACAGATACATAAACGACGTTCCCGAAAAAGACGAGTGGGAAACGCTGTGGGACATGAACGACTCGTGGTCTAACCAGAAGAGTTGGGCCGGCGGACTTACGCACAACTACCGTTTCCGCAACGGCGGAACACTTCACTCAAGCATTGCATATACCGGAAACTATCAGAATCTGAGAACCAACGACTACGACGACAATATGACAAAGACTCCCGACATGAAGGGCAGAAACCTGTCGTGGAACGTGATGATTGGCGTGCAGTATCAGCACAAATTCTCATCAAGATACACGATGCAGAACGGATTCGACCATCAGCATATCGACTTCAACACATGGTTAGACCACGTTGCCGAGGTAGGCGGTCCGCTGCAGCGCATATACCAGTCGGAAGGCAACACGGGACTAACACGCGCCTACACAAGCCACAAGATTGCACTTAGCCGAAGACTCTCGGCGGTGGCTGGCGCAAACGTAATGTGGTTCAACCTTAACGACCAGTGGCTGTTAGAGCCTCGCGCAAGCATTGAGTACAAGACATCGGCATCGAGCAGCGTGGCAATAGCCTATGCGCTTAACAGCCGAAAGGAGACGACCGACACTTATTTCGTACAGATATCCGACGGCAACGGAAATGCTGCCAACCCAAACAAGAATCTGGGACTCACTCGCTCGCACCACATCTCGGCATCGTTCAGTCAGCGTCTGGGCGAGAATGCGATAATTAAGATTGAGCCTTACTGGCAATATCTGTTCGACGTTCCGGTAGAGATTGGCTCAACTTTCTCAATCCTCAACCACAACCTTTTCTATCAAGACAGGGCTCTTGTAAACGAGGGTGTTGGACGCAACTACGGAATAGACCTCACCCTTGAGCGATATCTGAAGGACGGACTCTACGGAATGTTTACGGCAACCCTCTTCAAGTCTGAATACCGCGACGCGCAGGGCGAATGGCACAACACGCGCCACGACCGCACGTTCGTAACCAACATTCTGGGCGGAAAAGAGTGGATGGTTGGCAAGAGCAAGAAGAACGTCTTCGGGTTTAACGGACGATTTACGCTGATGGGCGGCGACCGTTACACTCCGATGCCCGATGGACTGACGTTAGAAGAAGTGATGAAGCGTCCCGACCATTCCATTCCCGAGGACGGCGACAAACCGTTCAGCAAGCAGATGGGACTGAACACAGGCTTTGCCTTCTCGGTTAAATACACCATCAACGGAAAGCGAAAGGCCACGCACCTCATTCTCGAATACCTGAAAGTGCGCTCGTTCCAAGGCAAGACATTCAACATAAAGACCCACGAGGTTGAGGATAAATTCACCTCGCTCACCTTCCCTAACATAGCCTACAGACTAGAGTTTTAGGGCATTTCTGCAATTCGTCACAAAAGCGTGCAGAATATCCCAAAAGCATACGGAAAAAGAACTTTTTGGCATAACTTTGCAAGCAGAATCGCAGGGCGGCGAACACATACTTTCCCCCATGTGGTTCTGCTTTTTTTAACCTTTACACGATGATTATAATGGAAACAGAAAGACTGACGCTGCGACCGTGGCTCGACACCGATGCCGACGCGCTGTTCAGATACGCGTCCGAGCCCGACATAGGAAACCAAGCCGGATGGCCGCCGCACAAAAGCGTTGACGAGAGCCGCGAGATTATCCGAACGGTATTCAGCAGTCCAACCGTGTGGGCTATAGTTCTGAAGGATACTGGCGAACCAATAGGCTCGGTGGGCTACATGGAATCGTTCGACCTGAACATTCCTGCCCGACCCGGCGAGGCGATGGCAGGCTACTGGGTTGCAAAGCCCTACTGGAACAAGGGCATCTGCACCGAGGCTCTGGCTGAGATGATAAGACACATAAGAGAAACAACACAAATACCGTCGCTCATCTGCTGCCACTTTACCGACAACCCGGCATCGGGGCGCGTGATGGAGAAATGCGGATTCATTCCGACAGGCGAAATAAGCATTGACGATAATCAGCATGGCGGCAAAAATCGTCCAATGAGAATACTAAGGCTCGAATTTTAGTATCAAACCCGAAAAATGAGAAAACTTCTATATATAGCTGCCTTGGCTTTGACAGACACAGCAGTCATGGCAGCAGCACAAGCACAGCAAGACTCAATTGAATGGGTAAGCAAGATGTTAGAGTTGAAGGAGGTCGTCGTCCGCGGCGACCTTCCCAACACTCGGCTGAAAGGCAATGCCATGATTACGCGCATTGACGGAACGCCGCTTGCCAAGTCGGGAACGGCAGACGAGCTGCTGCTGAAAGTGCCGGGCATGACCGGTAGCGAGGACAAACTCGAGGTTATAGGAAAGGGCGAGCCGCTCATCTACCTTAACGGCCGTCTGCTGCGCGATGCCGGCGAACTGAAGCGGCTGCGCAGCGAAGACATACGCGACGTTGAGGTGATAAACAACCCCGGAGCACAATACAACGCAACCGTAAAGGCGGTGGTGAGGATTCGCACAAAGCGGCAGAAGGGCGACGGATTCAGCCTCGACCTTACGGCTACCGACGAGCAAGACCTCAGATACGGCTTTAACATGCCGCGCGGAAAACTGGGCATGAACTACCGCACAAACGGATTTGACGTGTTCGGCTCGGTCTACTACTTTCATCAGGACTATCGACAATACAGCACTCTGAAAGAGGTTACGACAACGCCCAACAGGGTGTTCTGCCAAGACGGACCATACACAATGACTTGGTTTCACAACGACATCACTTACACCGCCGGAGCAAACTGGCAGATTTCAGACTCGCACTCGGTTGGAGTGAGAGCCGACCTGACTCAGTTTTTCGACGGAAAAAACAAGGTTATTTATGACGAAGACGTTTACATCGACAACAATAAAACCGACCATCTCTACTCCGACCAGACAAACCGCGAGACGAAGCCGCTGGGCATCCTTACAAATGCCTACTACAACGGCACGGCGGGCAAGCTGGGCATCGACCTCAATGTCGATTTCATGCGCACGCAGACCAATACCGACCGCCACAACGTGGAGACGAGCCTTCTGAACAACGACTACATACTTAGCAAGTCGGGGACAAAGAGCCGCCTGTATGCCGCCAAACTCGTTCTCTCCTACCCCGTGTGGAAAGGCGATGTAGAGGCAGGAACGGAGATGACCTTCGTAAGACGGCACAACACTTATTGGATTGACAAGGCATCAATCTCAAATACCGATGCCGACATAAAGGAGGACAACATCTCCGCCTTTGCCGAGTATGCGTGCAACTTCGGAAATGCAGGAAGGGCAAGCATCGGAATGCGCTACGAACACACGCTGTCCGACTACAGCGACGCTCTGGCAGACGACTTTCTGCACCGTTCGCAAGACGAGTTTTTCCCTACGGCTTCGTATTCGGCAAGCCTCGGAAAGATTCAGGCTGCGCTGGCATACAGCCTCAAGACCAACCGCCCAAGCTTCTTTGCCATGAACGATGCCGTAACATACATAAGCCGATATTCGCTTCAGGCAGGAAACTCGCAACTGCTAAACGAGCGCATGCGCGACCTCACACTAAACCTGTCGTGGAAGTGGCTCACGCTGTCGGCATCATATGAGCGCAACAAGAATGCCATAACGCAATGGTCGTTCCTCAGAGACAACGACGTGGCGCTGATAAAGCACATAAACCTTGCCGACCCTTACGACAACTACAGCGCGTACATCTCGGCAACGCCAAGAGCCGGAATATGGTCGCTCAACGCTACGGCCGGGATTGACAAGCCCGACCTTACGCTTACGCTCGACGACGGCCGACGATGCTCGTTCAACAAGCCAACGTTCACGGTCAATGCCTTCAACACCATCAGTCTGAATCACGGCTGGCGGTTCGACCTTAACCTGATGTTCCAGTCGCGCGGTAATGACATGAACTTCTACAACAGTTACGACAAGGTTCGCCTTGGCATTGTTGCACAGAAGAGTCTGCTGAAAGACCGTTCGCTTACCATCCGCGCCGCCGTGCTCGATGTTCTTCAGAGCAGCGGAATGAACGAATACGGCGACATGGGCTACTATCAGATTTGGCAGGCAAACAAATATTCGCGGCACAAGCTGCATCTGTCGGTCTTCTATCGCCTTAACTCGGCCCGAAGCAAGTACAAGGGCACGGGCGCAGGCAAGGACGCACAGAACAGAATGAAGTCATAAACACAAAAAAATCAGAAAAAATGAACAATATACAAATTGAAACATTATTTTTGGCACTCGGACTCGGTTTCAGCAGTTGCATATCAACGCGCGACACCGTAAGAATAAACAAAGTTGAAATGGGAATGACGAAGGATGAGGTGAGAAATCTTCTGGGCAAACCGCTCTTCAAGAATGCCGACGAAAACGGCGAGGAATGGGGCTACCGAAAGTTCATAGGCGAGATTGCCGGTCCCGAGGAGATGATTTTCACCGTCGTCTTTAGTCCCGAAGGAAAAGTCATGGCCTACAACTCAACCAAGGCTCATCCGCAGCACTATGGAAATGTGCAAAGATAATTACCATTAAAAACATTTGAAGATGGAACAGAAATTTTGTCAGAGTTGCGGAATGCCGCTCACTCCCGAAGTCCTCGGCACTAATGCCGACGGCAGCAAGAACGAGGACTACTGCATGTACTGCTACAAAGACGGCGGCTTTACCACCGACTGCTCTATGGACGAGATGATTGAACATTGCGCCCAGTTTGTAGGCGAGGTAAACAAGCATCTTCCAAGCCAGATAACCAAGGAAGAATACATCGGGCAGATGAAGGCTTACTTTCCGCACCTGAAGCGGTGGCGCAAGTCTATTACGGTAGGCAACGACGACAAAATGCCTGATAATCCAGCCCTTGCACCAGTCAAACCGCTCATCGGACAGATGGCAGACACGCTACCCATAGCGTTCATCTCGTCGGTAGACAGCGACGGATTTCCATACACCAAGGCGATGCTTGCTCCGCGAAAGCGCGAGGGCATTAAGGTGTTCTACTTCACCACAAACACTTTTTCGCTTCGTGTGGCACATTACAGAGCCAATCCAAAGGCGAGCGTGTATTTCTGCGATGCCGAGGGCTTCAAGGGAATGATGCTGCGCGGCACGATGGAGGTTCTGACCGACGCAGCATCAAAACAGATGATTTGGCGCGAAGGCGACACCGAGTACTATCCCGGCGGCGTTTCAGACCCTAATTACTGCGTGCTTAAATTCACCGCTACCGACGGACGTTTTTACAGCGACTTTTACCCAAGAAGTTTCGTAATAGAATAGCATAAACATGAAAAAAACATTAAAGATTGCATTGTGCGGCACTCTCTGCCTTGTCTTGGTTGCGGCATTGATGGTGTGGCTGAAGTTCGGCTCGCTGATAAAGGGAGCAATGTCGGTAGAGAAACTCGACGACGGTCTGTACTACATGGAATACACCGGCGACGACGGCTTTGACGGACTGGTTGAGCAAGGCGGCGCAAAGACTTCGGGCGAACTTACAAGTTACATAATCAACTTTCTCTCGCAAGGCTACTACAAGTCCGAAATAAAGACAAAGAAAACAGACTACGGCTGTTCAACCCTCGCCGCCCGCACTTCCGACGGCAACGTGCTGATGGGGCGTAACTTCGACTATCCGTCGGCTCTAGGCATGATTATCCACACCATTCCCGAGCACGGATACGAAACGATAACGACCTTCAACATGGAGTTCTACGAATTTGGCGATGACTACAAGCCCGAAGGATTCAGAAACCAGTATATGGCGCTGGCAGGACTGTTCTGCGCCCTCGACGGCATAAACGAGAAGGGACTTGCCATTGCCGACCTTGTTACAGGCGACAGCGTTCAGGCACATCAGAACACCGACAAGCCCGACATGACAACCACCGTTGCCCTGCGCTACATGCTAAACAAAGCCGCCAATGTAGACGAGGCTCTGAAACTTCTCGAAGGCATAGACATGCACTCCGACATTGGCTTTGGGCATCATTATGCCATGGCTGACGCATCGGGCAGAAGCGTGGTTGTTGAATATGTAAACAACAAAATGGTTGTAACCGAGACTCCGGCGGTTGCCAACCACTATCTCTGCAAGGAGAATCTGAATGTGGGTCTGAAGGAAGGCGACGACCGCTACGACCGTCTTTGCAAGCGTTTCGAACAGGCTGGCGGCGTAATGAGCGTCAATCAGCTTACCGAGGCAATAGAATCGGCATCGCAGCCCGAGCGCGAAGGGTTCTTGGGCACGGCTTGGACAATGGTGATGAACCTCACCAATCCATCGGTAACATACTATTCGCGCCGTCATTTCGACAAGCCGTTCACGTTCAGTCTAAAAAGAAAGAAATAACGAAGATGAATATTCTGATTATCAACGGCAGTCCGCGCAAGAAAGGACTAATCTCGCAGATGCTCGGCATTATGCGCAACGAAGCCGAGAAAAACGGCGACAAGGTTGAAACGGTCTTTACCAACGACCTTGACGTGAAGCCCTGCACAGGCTGCATGGCATGCCGCTCCAAAGAGCGATGCGTGCTGCCCGAGGACGACTCGCAGCGCGTGCTCAGACTGATGCAGGCGGCTGATGCCATAATAATGGGCGCGCCGTGCTACTGGGGCAACATTCCCGGCAAGATGAAACTGCTGTTCGACCGCCTTGTGTACGGCTTGATGCGCGACACTCCGCGTTTTCCCGAGCCGCTGATGAAGGGCAAGAAGTGCATTCTTGTAAGCACATGCACAACGCCATGGCCTTTTAACATCTGGTTTGCGCAGTCGCGCGGCGCAATACGCGCAATGCGCGAGATAGCCCGATACAGCGGCTTCAAGATTGTTGCAACCATCGAGCGCGGCGGCACGGCAAAACACTCCGAAATGACAGAAAAAGACAAGAATAGAAGTAGAAAAGCCGTGAGAAGGCTTAAATAACCATCATAAAAAGATTCTCATAGAAACCCAGATTCTGCGCGACGCAGAGTTTGGGTTGTTTTTTTCATTCTGCATCTGGCTGGTATTTTTGCAAGAATGAAAAATAAGAGAATATTGAAAATTCTGAGTACGAAACTCATAATGAACAAATTTGATACAAAATATCCCTTTGGTAAATACAAAATAGTGCCAAGGTATAGGGAAGATATATGCAAGGTATATACAAGGTATATGTTAGGTATATGTTGAGTATATGTTGAGTATATGTTGGGTATATGTTAGATATAGCCAAATTAGGTGATAGGAAAGTTGAAAATTCTGAATTCGATTGACAGGAGGAATTGAAGTAAGCCGATAGCAAGGGAGTAGCAAGAGGATAGCAAGATGGTAGCAAGGGAGAAATTTCGACGAAGCGTATATTGAAGAAATTTGCAATTGCAATTCGGGAGTTGAAAATTAGAGTATTTCCTTAGTTCTGCGGGATTCTGGCTCGAAGCACACAACATTCTTACAGGTAAAGGCTATTACGCCTTTGCCTGTAAAAAAGTTTTGAATATAATCTTATAAGTTTATGTTAGGTTTATGCTAAAACTACCTCCATAATGTTTCCTGCAAAATGTATAGAATGGCTACAACTATAATTGGTAAAGCAATGTTAGGTATAACAATCAAAAACAATCCTTTTTGAGCTAGTCTTTTCTTTTTTGAATCAGATAGCGTTTGGTAAAGTTCTATTTCTTTCTCAACAAAACATATTTTTTTCAATTTCCTTATAAAAAAACGAGCTATAATATATAATACTAAGAATGCAGATAAAACTAACATAACTCGATTTTTAATATGATTCCCAGTTATATTTACATATAAAAAACACAACGCACCAAATGTCCAAATCAATGGGTTAATTATAGCCATTTCTATTTTATTATAAGTTGAATGAGAAATCACATCCTTATGTTCAAGAAGTTTTTTGTTATACCTTTCTATCATTCTATAATTCCAATATACAACAATGCCAAACATCCGATGACTGAACCGAAATAGTAAACTTTCCATTTTATAATTTGTAACTATATTAGTAAGACCAAATAACACTATTATTATCACTTCTATCATAGACGGCTGAAACAAAAGTGTATACAAGTGACAATCCGCCTAATGTTAAAGCTAAAAGAGGAATCTCTGCGCTCAAATTAGAATTTTATAGTTAATTATGTACCATCTATAAGCTTCAGGTATTGCTCCTTGATATATAACTGCCAAGGTCAGTTTCCTATTGTTTTTCTCTTTGCAAAAGAAATCAAAAAAATAAAAAACAGCAAATATTTTTTTGTAATTAAATGTAAAAATGCGCTCATCACTTGATTTATATCAATAGTAACAATAGTGATGCAATTAAAAAAATACAGACTTGTGACAACATAAAATTACATACAAGTTGATAATATTGCTATTTATATCTATCCATCCTACTGAAAAACGAGTTTGTTTCAAAAAAAATGCCCCAAATTACCAAAAACAAAGTTACGGATTTTTGCAATTATTGGCAGTTTCGCTATATTGATAGCCATAGATACTGCATCATATACCAAGCTAGAATCAATTACAGATGACAGTTTGGCATCAAAATGCTCCATTATTGAAAATATTCCGCCAAAAGGAGTGAGTTTCGCTGATTTTTTGCTTATATTTGCCATGCCATTGATGAAATTCATTTGCTTTATTTCGCAACACTAAGTTAAGTGATTTTAGATATGGCAAACACCTGAGCAACAAATCGTTGCTCAAAATTTTATATGGATCGTTAAATTTATTGTGTTGTGGAATTAAAGGGAATAACAAAAAATTCTCTTCTAAATATGCAGAAAAAACATATTTAGTGGATAATATTTATTATTTTGATGCAAAAGACAAATTCTATAAAGAATTCAATGATGCAAATACTTTTGATGCACAAGTGGATGTTGTTTCGAAATTCATTGATGATGTTTGTCTGTATTATTTAAAACCATAATTCAAGGAAAAATCATGGCAGAACGTAAAGAAATACGAAATAGCACAGCTGACTTCCTAATCTTTCAGATAGAGGGAAAGGAACAAGGTGTAGAAGTGTTCTACAAAGATAAAACTGTGTGGTGTACGCAGAAGGCAATGGGGACACTTTTTGATGTGAACATACCTGCTATTAGCAAACATCTTAAAAATATTTATGAGCAGGGTGAACTCACAGAAGAGCGAACTGTTTCCAAAATGGAAATAGTTCGAATGGAAGGTAATAGGCAGGTTAAACGCGAAACTGTGTTTTACAATCTCGATGCTGTCATCAGTGTAGGTTATCGTGTGAACAGCATTCGTGCTACTCAGTTCCGTCAATGGGCAACGAGCGTATTGCGAGAATTCGCTATACGTGGATATGTTATGGATAAGAAGAGAATGGAGAATGGTTCGTTCCTTGGCGAAGATTATTTTGAACATCTGTTAGCTGAGATACGGGAGATTCGTCTTTCCGAACGACGATTCTATCAGAAACTGACAGATATCTATACGCCAGTTCGGGATAAGATTACAGTTCAAACAGTTCAAGTTGTCTTGAGTTTTCCACATGCACAGGCAACGCATCAGGCTTGTTGTCGAAGAAGCAATACGCAGTAAGTGCCGAGCAGGTGTTCATGATGAAGTTGTGTATAGAACGATGACGTGAATGCACGAGATTAGCCTTGCTTTTAAGCAGCTCGTTAATGCACTCGATGATATATCTTTTCCTAAGCATAATCTTTTCTTCAATCGACATGAGTTTGTTCTTCATGTTCGCCTTGAGTCCATGTACGAGATATGCCAGCTCGGCTTAATTTCGATAATATTCGTTTCCTTGGCAACAGAATATTATCGAATTTACGATATTGAACGGCTATGGATTGGCTACCTTCGTAAAATAAAGATAAACAGTTGTGGCATACATACGGCTTATTATCGGCTTGCTTGCCCGAATCTTCCTCGTTGCTTGAACGTACCTTGAACGTACCTTCCCCGTAGCTACCCCGTTCCTACTCCCTTGCTACTCCCTTGCTACTCCCTTGCTACTCCCTTGCTACCCACTCGCTATCGGCTTACTTCAACGAACCCTGAACGTACCTTCCGGCTTACTTGAATTTTCCTTGAAAGTAAGTTGCGGCTTGTAAAATACTATTTTTCAACTTTCTCAATTTTCCCACTCATCACAAACCCTAACAGAATATCCCAGAAACTTGCATTTGGCCTTTTCTTATCGTACTTTTGCAAAAACACTTAACTCAAAAGCAAATGAAAAAGTACAGTTATCTTAAAAGCAACGCCTTTACGGTTGGCGAGTCGCTCGGAAATCCGGCGGCATGCGTGTTTACGGGCAAAGACGCCCTGTCGCCACAGCAGATGCAGGCAATAGCCAAGGAGCACAAAGGATTCGTTATGGAAATGGTTTTCTGCGGAGAGTCGGATGTTGCCGACTGCAAACTAACCTACTACTCGTCGGAGTGCGAGGTTGATTTCTGCGGACACGGCACCATTGCCACCATGTACTCCATGATTAAGGACAACGCCGAACTGCGACAGAAAGCCGTGGTTACTGCCGAGACCAACCGCAAGGGCATCGTAAGCGTTTTCAACGCGATAGATGACGAAGACGCCGTTTACATAACCGCGCCCGATGCCGTTGAGTACCCAATGACGTTCTCTGCCGAGAACATCGAAAAGATTATGCACCTGCCCCACGGCTCAATATCCGAGGCACTTTCTATGCGCATAATCGATGCCGGACTGCGCACGCTCATCGTGCCTATCTCCGATTTCGACACCGAGGTTTCAGTCTTCCCAAACGAGCAGGAACTTAAGGCTTTCTGCCTTGAAAACGACATCGACATCATTCTCATCTTCTCGAAAGAGACGGCTTCAGAAGAGAACTTCGCCCACACACGCGTCTTCGCCCCTAAGTTCGGCTATCTCGAAGACCCGGCAACAGGCTCGGGCAACAGCGCGTTTGCCAACTATCTGCTTTGCGAGGGGCTCTGGGACGGCTCGCCAATAGCCATTGAGCAAGGCGGAAACGACCGCATCTTCAACTCGGTAAAACTGAAAATAACAGACGAAAAGGTACTCTTCGGCGGAAAATCTACGGTTAGAATAAAGGGCGACTATCTTGTCTAAACACCTAACAGAAGGACATTATGTATCAAACACAAAACATTCAAAACACGCGCATAGATGTGGCCGATGCCCTGCGCGGAATAGCCGTGGCAGGCATCATTCTTTACCACTCGGTTGAGCATTTCAACATCTTTACCAACGAACCTGTAGCCTTTACGCTTGGCTGCGACGACATGGTGGGCAAGATAATGGCATGGCTTCTGTCGGGCAAGATGTACGGCATCTTTGCCATGCTCTTCGGACTTAGTTTCTTTATAATGAACGACAACCAGCAGCAGAAAGGTCGCTCGTTTGCAGGCAGATTTGCGTGGCGAATGTGCCTTTTGCTGATGTTCGGCACGGTAAACATGGCGCTCTACGACGGCGACATTCTTATGGTCTATGCAATTTTGGGAATGTTCATAATTCCAATAAGTTACCTGCCGTCGCCAGCCGTGTGGTGCATAATTGCGTTTCTGGCAATTCAGCCAATCGAGATTTTCCGTCTGATAACGGGCTGGAATCTCGATACCGACAGTCTGTGGGCGTTGGCCGGGCGCATTGGCGAAGCCCATCAGCACGGAACATTTGTCGAGAACTCGTTATGCAACCTGCGCTACGGACTTGAGTTCAACATAAAGTATTTTGTATGGTGCGGACGTATGTCGCAGATTCTCTGCCTTTTCGTGCTCGGGATGCAGTTGGGGCGGCAGAGGCTTTTCTACAACGAAGGTCGCAATCTGCATGTATGGCACGTCGTTCTGGTCTGCTCGGCGGTGGCGGTGACGGCTCTGAGCCTTGCCGACTTTGGCAGACTGGATATGTGGCTCGCCCCAATCTACAATCTGTTTATTCTGCTGATGATAACATCGGCAGTTGTTTCGGCGTGGTACGCGTTCGGCAGCATTCGCGGTGCGTTGCAGCATCTCTGCATCTTCGGCAGGATGAGCCTTACCAACTATCTGCTGCAATCAGCATTCGGAAGCCTCATCTTCTGCGGATTCGGACTCTCGTTCTACAACAAGGTTGGCATAACCTACGCGGCTCTCATAGGCTTGCTGATGGTTGTGGCGCAATATGCCTTCTGCCGACTTTGGTTCAGAACGCACCAGCGCGGTCCGTTCGAGAGTCTGTGGCGACGACTGACGTGGCTGAAATAGGAAAATAGGAAACGACTCCAGACTTGACAAAATAATTATTTTTCATTATCTTTGCGACATTAAATCAGTCAATAAGATGAAAAAAACTGTATTCGTACTTTTGTCAATGATTATTGTAGCGTTGTCGATTCCACTACTTCCCTTTTTCTTGTTTGTGTTTATGAATTCACAAGGCAATGAAATTGATTTTGATGTAAAATCGGCAACTGTTACCCACAAAGAAGGCAGAGAACTATACCGTGTGTATCTTGATGGCGACAGTTTGGAAGATTTTTATCACATTAAACTAAAAGAAGGGCACGAGGCTGCAAAGAAGATTTCATTAACATCTGTTGATACAAATTATATCATTACAGATTGGCGCAAGGAGCAATTTTCAAAAATTACTTTACACCCAAACAGAAAGTATAGAATTGAAAACCATTCAAATGGAGATTGCGGTCCCGGAACAGTTGCGTTTATGACAGATTCGTTAGGGAAACCAGCCTGCATAATGCCTTACGAATAAACCTCAGGTTTAAAATTCTCTTCAATATCGACCGTTTATCACAAACATTAAATCTGTCAATAAGATGAAAAAATTCTTAAACATAGTTTATTGGATTGTTATGATTGGGGTGTCGCTTCCTATACTCATTTTTATTGTGTTTATGGGCGTGATTTCTTATTGCAATTATAGCAATGAGATTGATTTCGATATAAAATCGGCTACAATAACACACAAAGAAGGAAAATACCTATACCGTCTATATCTTGAAGATGACAGTTTGGGGGATTCTTATCACATTAAACTAAAAGAAGGGCACGAGGCTGCAAAGAAGATTTCATTAACATCTGTTGATACAAATTATATCATTACAGATTGGCGCGAGGAGCAATTTTCAAAAATTACTTTACACCCAAACAGAATGTATAGAATAGAAAACCATTCACATGGAAGTCGCGGAATCGGAACAGTTGCGTTTATGACAGATTCGTTAGGGAAACCAGCCTGCATAATGCCTTACGAATAAACCTCAGGTTTAAAAACATCTTCAATATCGACCGTTTATCACAAACCATAGGCAAAATATCCCAGATGTTTGCAAAAACGGGATATTTTGTCTACTTTTGCATTATGACTAAAATCTAAATCGAAAATGAAAAAAATCATCATTCTAACCATTACGGCATGTGTCTTTGCACTCTTGGGGGCATCGGCTGCCAATACCGACAATCAGCAGAAAGGCAAGACTTTAAGCAAGGCAGAACTGCTTCAGGACTACGATTATTTTTTCGGCAAGCTCGAAGAAATTCATCCTAATCCATACGATGCGTTTGGCGGAAAAGACGAGTTCCGAAAATCCGTAGGGCAACTTAGGGAAAAACTGGCGGCAGAAGATTCGCTAACGCTTAACAACATGCAGTTCGAGGTTACTAAACTGCTTTCGGTCCTTCACGACGGGCACACAAACATGGGCTATCCGGAGATGCCAAAGAAGGCGGCAAACGCTTGGATTCCGCTGAACCTGAAGGTTATACGCGACGGATTCATGGTAGACGGCTGGCTTCCGCAATTCGCGTTTCTGAAAGGCGCAAGGCTGCAAGAGATTGAGGGCGAACCGCTCGAAACGCTTCTTGACAGGCTCGACAAGATTCACGTTACAGAAAACCGCTACGGACTGCTGGGCAAGGCATGCAACTCGCTCTGCCACAACAACAGTCTGCGGCAGATTTTCCCGGGTTTCGTTCGAGATTCGCTCGGGATGAGGTTCAGACTGTCCAACGGTGGCGACACTCTGGTCTATGTGCCCTTCTACCCCAACGGCGATGTGTGGAAGAAGTTCGTGAAATCGCCGCAAGACAGCCGTTTTCCGAAGAAGAACTTCGAGTTTCGATTTGCCGACGACAAGAGTCAGACGATGGTTATGTGCATCAACTCAATAACAAGTGCCGACATTCCCAACTACAAGGATTCGGAAGTGATTGTGGCAGAGGCTTTTGACAAGATGCTGCGCCAGATGAAGGCGGCAAAGAGCAAACGCCTCATCATAGACCTTCGCGGCAACGGCGGTGGCTGGACGATGATTATGTATGCCGCCCTCTACCAGCTCTACGGCGAGCGTTTCTTGAAAACCGACATGGGCATGAACTTCTCGGTAAAGATTTCGGAAGAATATCTGAAGAAGAACAACACAACCATCGAGCAGTTTAACAAGGCAAACGGAACGTCGCTCGACATTGGCGACTTCTTCGACGAGCCGACGGGAATTGACAACATGGACAATTTTATGTGCGCCAACAAGAATATCCTGAAGGAGCTGAAAGGCAAGCCTGTATACACGCCGAAGGAGATTTTCGTGGTGACAGACCAATGGACTTTCAGCGCGGCATTTCACCTTGCCTACATGATGCACAAGATGGGCGCAAAAATTGTGGGAGTGCCATCGGGACAAGCCCCAAACACATACATGGAATGTACGCCGTTCAGTCTGCCAAACTCAGGGCAGCAATGTTCGGTTTCAAACTCCATTCAGCGATGCTATCCCGACGGCGACAAACGGGCACAAGTATTTACGCCCGACATCGAACTTTCGTACGACGACTATCGCAAGTTCGACTTCAACAGAGATGCCGAGCTGCTTTATCTGCTGAAAAAATAGTCAGCTCATCACAAAAGGGTGCAGAATATCCCAGATTCTTGGATATTGCCTCACGGCATCGTACTTTTGCAAAAAGTTCTGAAAATAAGGCTTTATGAAAAAATCAATTCTAACTCTTGTGGCATTTGCCATAACAATATTAACAGCATCGGCACACAACGCACACAAGCAGCACGGCAGCATAAAGATTGTGGCTGAGACTCGCCCCGAAATCAACTACGTTACTCATCTCTACACTCTTGCCGAGTTGGGATTCAAGGACGATGAATATTCGGCAAAATACATCGGCACGGTTGCGAAAGCCGACCTCGACACACTCCGAAAATACAAAGACCTACTGTCATTCGGCCGCGGCGAGGGCGGTATGTTTGCCGGAATGTTCTTCTTTGCGGTTGGAGGCGAGACGTTTTCAGACTCAAAAGCCCTTCAGGACATGATAGACAGATACCGCAAGATGGCAGAAGAGCAGATTCCGGGACAGGACATGACAATTCCGAACGCTATTGCAAAGGTTTTTGTTAATAACTACGACCGCTACCTGAAGGAAGTATATCCGCAGGCAAAAAAGGACATGGAAGAGCGGAAGAATCTGCTAAACAAACTGCTTCAGAAAAACTCGCTCGTAAAGGACTGGGAAGCCGCAACGGGCTACAAGTGGAAATATGGCGACTATCATTGGCTGCTTTTCCGCGCCGGAAAAAACGGTCCGTCGTACAACAACCTGAACGAGAACACAAACTCGGTCTACTATAATCAGTCGCTCGACTATCAGCTGGCTATGTTCAGCCACGAATTCGGCATCTTTCTGATGCAGGAAAGCATCGACCCTATTATAAAGGAGATGAGAGAATACACAAGCAAACTAAACACAACGAGCGACTTAACCTTCGTGCCGTGGAGCGCGTTCGAGAGTCTTGCGTGCTGGTTTAACAACAAGATTAACGGTAAGGAAATGGCCGATTTCAAATCGTTTGGCGAAGCCGACGTGCAGACATTCAGTAAGATATACGACGAACTTTCTGCCAAAGGAATCAAGAATCCGGCGGAACTATACCGGAAGGGAATAATGAAATATCTGGAAAATGAAAAATCCGTGGGAAGAAATAAGTCTCGACGACTACGAGAATCACATGAGCCTCGACTCGGTGAACCAGTTGCAGACTATGAACGCCATAATGAAGGCTCAGTTTGAAGACTATCAGGCTGAAACGGCGATGATTCTCGGCATTGCCGGCGGAAACGGTCTTGAACACATCAGAACGGAAAAATACAAGGCGGTTTACGGAATTGACATAAACGAGGGCTATCTCGAAAAGATTCGCGAACGCTACCCGATGCTCGGAAATGTGCTAAGGCTGATGTGTCTCGACCTTACCAGCGAGGCCGACAGACTTCCAAAAGCCGAACTTGTAATTGCCAATCTACTTGTAGAATATATTGGTTATCAAGCCTTTGCCGAGGCAATAAGGCAGATTTGTCCCAGATACGTTTCGTGCGTAATTCAGATAAACGGCGAGGCGGAGAAGTGGGTTTCTGAATCGCCCTATCTGCACGCGTTCGACAGGCTCGACGAAATTCATCATCAGATGGAAGAAACCGAACTTGAGGGCGAGATGAACAAAATCGGCTACATCTGCATATCCAAATCGGCAAGCAGTCTGCCAAACGGCAAGAAACTACTGCGAATAGACTTCGCAAAATCAACTAACTAAAAAATCAACAAAAAAATGAACAGACTTTTATTCTACTCGCTCCTGCTGAGCATCACTCTTTTTAGTTGCACAAAAGCCGAGAGGCTGAGCGACGTAAAATCGGAATTTACGACAATAGACGACAGCATAAAGATTCATTACAAGGCATGGAACTGCGACAAAAACAGTAATTCGAAGCATACAATATGCTTTGTTCACGGCTTCGGATGCGACCTTTACACTTGGGAGAAGCAGTTCGAGGCTCTGCGCAATGAACCCGACCTGCAACTCGTATTCATAGACCTTCCGGGCTATGGCGAGAGCAGCAAGCCGCACGTTGAATACACGCTCGGTTTCTTTGCCAAGGCCGTCGGCAAGGTTCTCGACGACAACGGAATTGAATCTGTTACACTCGTAGGGCACAGTCTTGGCACGCCCGTTTGCAGACAAGTCTTTCTGGAAGGCGGCAGAAACGGCAGACTTGTTGATATAGACGGCGTTTACTGCTTCTACGACGGAACGGAAACCGACGAGTATGTAGAGGCTGTAAACCAGTTTGGACATGCCTTCGACGGGGCCGAC
The DNA here is from genome assembly GCA_900102385.1 of Bacteroidales bacterium KHT7. GTDB lineage: Bacteria > Bacteroidota > Bacteroidia > Bacteroidales > Bacteroidaceae > Ga6A1. The sequence continues at coordinate 31,807 of FNBQ01000022.1, forward strand.
TGCGGAAAGGTTATCGAGGGCTTCGTGACATCGCTTGCCGGCAAGAATACGCCGAAAGAGGTTAACGACTATGCCTTGAGCACGATGCCAAAAACGCCTCAGTATGTAGCATCGAGCACCATGCGCAATCTGGTAGAGCGCAGATGGTGGAACCAGAATCCGCTGAATGTCAAAACGATGGTCATCTGCACACAGAACAGCGGTCTCGACCCCGACAACAAGGCTAAGATGCAGAAGCTCTACCCTGTCCTCGACTATACCGAGCTGACCGACTGCGGACACTTCATACACATGGAGCAGGCCGAGATGTTTAACAGCAAACTCAAAGAATTCACAAAATAAAACAACGAACAAAAAAATGTGCACAAGCATAGTAGTAAACAAGAAAAAGACCATCGTGGGATGGAATCTCGACATAAGGGATTCAGAAATCAGAGTCCGCCCCACCGATGATGGCGTCTTCATCGAGGTAGACAACCAGAAGGTTGGCTGGATGCCCCTGTTTGGAGCTAACCGCCGAGGCGACTTTGTTGGGATGCCTACCTGCTGGCCTCCCGACGAAAGGAGCAATCCTGTAGGCAACGAAACAAACATCATAATGCTGGATATCGACCTTCTGCTGATGAAGAAGACATTCCGCGAGGTTCACGATTTTGTACAGAACAACAAGGTTTGCAGCGTTCCCGGATTGACGTTCATGTCTGCACTCTCAGATAGCGACGGCAACGTGCTGCACATCGTTCCCGGACAAGGCTTCGAGTATTATCAGAAACCGGAATACAAAATAATGGCTAACTTCTCGCCTCTTCAGAAAAATCCTCCGCAGCATCCGTGGATGGGCAAGGACAGATATCAGAAGGCAGAGGAGATGCTCAGAACGGCGAAGGACGATTTTGGCGTGGCAGACTGCTTCGCGGTTCTCGAAGCCGTGGCGCAAACCGAGTTCCCAACGCGCGTCTCGATGGTTTTCGACGTTGCCGAAAGAGCCGTATTCTGGTGCATCGACCGAGATTTCAACAATATTGAAAACAAAAGATTTAAGTAAAATTTATGAACGATTTTATAACACCGCCCAACCACATAAACTTCAGGGCAAAAAGACTTTTTGGCGAGATGGGACGCATAGCAGACGGAGCGATTGCCTATTTCGACCTCGACGGAGGCGGTCCAACCGAGCCTCACACGCACAGCCACAACCATCTCTTTATCGTTACCGAGGGCGAGGCAAAAATTCTTCTCGGCGACAGGGAAATAACAGTTAAGAAAGACGAGGCTTTTCTTGTCGAGGGCAAGATTCCACACTCGGTCTGGAACAGTTCCGACAGCATAACAAAGATGATTGGCATTACCGTTGTGCCATCAGCCGAGATGTGCCTGCGCCCTTTCATGCCCTCTGATGCGGCGAAGATTATGAGCTGGAACAAAGACAAAAGGGCGTTCAGACTTTGGAGTGCCGACCGCTTCGGCGATTTTCCGGCAGAGCCGAGCGAACTGACGGCGCAGTTCGACGACGACAGAAAGATTCCGCTGGTGGCGATGGCAGACAACGAGGTTGTGGGCTTCATCATGATGCGCTATCCTACCGACGATAATTCGCTTATCCGCCTCGGATTCGTCATCATCGACGACTCTAAACGCGGCAAGGGCTACGGCAGCAAAATGCTCAGGCTTGCCATAGACCATGCGCGAAACGCACTTGGCGCAAAGCGAATCTCGCTCGGCGTTTTCTGCGACAATAAATCGGCGGTAGAATGTTACAAAGCGGTAGGTTTCAGCATCATCGGTGAGGATTCTTACACAATAGACGGCGAGGAATGGAAGGAATTCGAGATGATTCTCGAAATTTAATCAACGCAAAACATAAGATTCATGTTTGAAAGCGAATTTGCAAAAATCGAATATATCGAAAAGGACAACGTGGTCTTTCACGTTTGGAAGAAAGAGGCGCACTACGACGACTACCGAAAGCCGGTTACAGCATCGCTCCAGATGCTGCGCGAGCACAAAGACAGCATCTTCATTGTCGACGCCCGAAACGGCTTCGAAGACACGAAGGAAGATGTTGAATGGGGCTTCGGATTCTTTCTGCCCGAACTGAAAAAGGCAGGCTGCAAGGTGTGGGGCTTCATTCTGCCCGAGGTTTCGGACATCGAGGGCGAGATTGACTTGTGGACTAACGAGATTCTGAAGAATTTCCGCGTCGTAAGGGGCAAGTCGTACAATGAGGTATTAGAACTTTCAAAAACGACTTATGATTAGAGCAGTTACAAAAGCCGACGCGCCACGACTGATAGAAATTTATTCGTACTACGTTAAGAATACGCTCATCTCGGCAGAATACGATGTTCCGACCGTTGAAGAATTTGAGCGGAGAATTGAGAGCACAACGCAAAAATTTCCTTACTTTTGCATCGAGGAAGACGGCAGAATCCTTGGCTATGCCTACGCAAACCCTTTTCATTGGCGCGAAGCGTTCAAATATGATGCCGAACTGTCTATCTATCTCGACAAGTCGGCTCGGAAGCACGGATACGGCCGCCTTCTCTACGAGGCTCTCGAAAAAGAGTTGAAGCAAATGGGAATCATAAATCTGTACTCATGCATTTCCGTTCCCGACGGCGACGACGACGAATTCTTAACGCACAACAGCGAGAGGTTTCACGAACATCTGGGCTTTACCAAAATAGGCACGTTCCGCGGATGCAAAAAGAAGTTCGACCGCTGGTTCGGCATGGTTTGGATGGAGAAGATTATCGGAGAAAGAAACTGAGAATAGGATTTACGCGGTAGCGACGAAAAAACAGAAAAGAATGAAGATTGAAAGAGCAACGCTTCGGGATGTTCCCGAGATTCTCGAACTGCAATACAGAGCGTTCTGCCCAGTCTGCAAGGAGCTGGGCTGGAGCGACGCGCCCACAGTTACGGAGTCCATAGAACAGGCATACGCCGATTTTCCGAACAGCACAGTTCTGAAAATGGTTGCCGACGACGGGCGGATTATCGGCTCGGTGCGAGGCAAGGCAGACGACGGCTCGCTCTACATAGGGCGGCTGATGGTGCTGCCCGAATTTCAGAAGAAGGGCTACGGCAAGATTCTGCTGCGCGAGATTCAGTCGGTTATGCCACACAAGCGCGCATGGCTGGGCACATCGGGCGAGACAGAAAAGACCATCACATTTTACAAGCGCGAGGGCTTCAGCATCTTCAACACCGAAACACTCGACAACGGTCATACATGGATTTCGATGGAGAAAATAATACTGTAGAAGCGGCAACACGACAGACAACGAATAATTGACGTAACAATGAAAAATTTTGAAGTAACAATCTCAACCGATTACGACATCATAAAAACACTTTTTGTTGAGTATTCGCAAATTAAGGGTGCGGAAGGATGCTTTGTTTCTTTTGAGAAAGAATTGGCAGACTTGGCTGAGTTTTACAAGGGCGGGGCGATTCTCGTGGGCTTTGAGGACGGCACTCCGATTGCAACCATTGCTCTCAAAAAAGTGGACAACGACACAACAGAAGTCAAACGCCTGTTCATAAAACCCGAACATCGGGGCAAAGGCTATGCGCGTAAGATGTTGAAGGCGATGTTTAAATGTGCCAATTCGCTTGGATACAAAGAAGTTATGCTCACAACGCGTCCTGAAGTGATGCCTGTTGCATACGCCCTATACCAACGCATCGGCTTTAATCAGACTGACTTTAAAGACGGCGTGGCAACAATGCGGATGGCAATAGTTAAAGTGATATAATTTATGAAAGCCGAAATAGACCCACGCGCCACCTCACGCGCCGCCGCGTTTGAATTGTGGATGACCTCGCCGATGCCGATGGTAACATTGGTCAAGACGTTGGATGTCAGCCGCTTGGCAAGACTCTCCAAAAAGCGCGAAATCAAATTCAATATGCTGATGTGCTATTGCATCGGCAAGGCAGCAACAAGTGTTGAGGAGTTTTATATGCTGCCCGAAGGCGGCAAACTCTTCCGATACGACGCTCTTGCCATTAATGTTATCGTTAATAACAATAACGGCGGCATCAATTCGTGCGACATTCCATTTACGGCTGATTTACAACAGTTTGACAATGATTATCAATCACTTACATCAAAAGCCGCAACCGAATCCAAAAGTTCTTTCCTCGAAGATTATATGATAATCGGAACGTCGGCAATGGTGGCTACCGAACTCGACTGCATAGTAAACCAATACACCGACAAGTTCGCAAACCCGATGGTGATGTGGGGCAAATATCGCAAACGCTTGTTTAAGACCACATTACCCGTATCGTTCCAATTTCACCACGTTCAGATGGACGGCGGACAGGCGGCGAAGTTTTTGGAGCGGCTGCAAGAGGAGATTAATGGTTGCGCTTTTTAGAGTACATTCCATCCAAGGCGGTCATGTTTGGATTTCGACGGAGAAAATAAAATAGACAAATGAAACAAATAATAATTTACGGCAGCCGATACGGTTCGGCAAAACGATATGCCGAACGGTTGGCAGAACTGACTGGATTTGAGGCGGTGGCACACTCTGCCGCAAAAAACATAGGCTCGTTCGACCGGGTTATCTACATCGGCGCAATCTATGCCGGGAGTGTTCTGGGGCTGAAATCATCGGTAAAGAAAATGACGGAGAAGCAGGAACTGATAGTCGTCAGCGTTGGGCTTACCGACACCGCCGACCAAACCAACATCGACAATATCCGAAACACTATAAAATCGCAAATTCCGGCACATTTCTACAACGAGAGCCGCCTCTTTCATCTTCGCGGAGCAATAGACTACAGCCGGCTTGGACTGTTCTACCGTCTGCTTATGCGGATGATTCACAGCAAGGCTTCGAAAACGCCATCGGAACAACTCGACGCTACCGCCAAGGCCGTGCTCGAAACGTACGGAAAGCGTGCCGATTATGTTGATTTTAACAGTTTGCAGATGATACTCGACATTATCAAAGAATAGAAAATGAACATCATAATCTTATCAGGAAGTCCGCGAAAGGGCGGAAATACAGACTTGCTGGCTGATGCCTTTGCCAAAGGCGCAACGGAAAAAGGTCATAAGGTAGAAACTGTTTCGGTTCACGACTACAAGGTTGCCCCGTGCAAGGGCTGCAACGCCTGTTTCAGAACCGCCAACAACACTTGCGTTCAGGTTGACGACATGACGGCAATCTATCAGAAGATGAAGCAAGCCAATATGCTTGTAATAGCCTCGCCCGTGTACTTTTACGGCATCAGCGCACAACTGAAAGCCGTGATAGACCGCTGCCACAATCCGCTGCGCGATACGTTCGGCATCACCAAAGCCGCGCTTCTGCTTGTCGGAGCGGCATCGCTGCCCGAACTGTTCGACGGCATAGTGGCGCAATATCGTCTGTGCCTCAACTTTTTCAAAATAGAAGATGCAGGGCACGTCTTTGTGCGAGGCGCGAAGGAGAAGGGCGACATCAACAATACCAATGCCCTGAACGATGCTTACAAACTGGGAAAATCGCTATAAACGATGATGCAATTTATCAAGGCTACAGAAGAACAGACCGACGATGTCTTCGCCGTTTATTCCGAGGCGATTATCGCAATGGAGAAGGACGGCATCCACCAATGGGACGAGGTCTATCCCGACAAGCAGATTATTTCCGAGGACATTGCCGAAAGCCGAATGTTCATCGGCATTGAGGACGGCAGGATTGCCGTATGCTTTGTGCTTTGCGAGGAATGTGACGATGAGTACAAGAACGGCAGATGGCTCTATCCCGACTCGCGCTTCAACGTGATACACCGGCTCTGCGTTGCGCCGTCGTTCCAGCACCAAGGCGTTGCCGCCCGAACGCTCTGCCACATCGAAAAATTCTGCAAGTCAAACGGATACGATTCTATCCGCCTCGACTGCTTTACCCAGAATCCGTATTCGCGAAAACTTTACGACAAAGCCGGATATGCCGTTACGGGATATGCCGACTGGCGCAAAGGCAGATTCGAACTGAGAGAAAAGAAAATCTGATTTCTAAAAGGAGAGTAATAATGAAGACATATATTGCATACTGCGGTTTGGACTGCGAGAAATGCGAGGCGCGACTTGCCACCATAAACAACGACGACAAGCTGCGCGAGAAGGTTGCCAAGCATTGGTCTAAGCTGAACAATGCCGAAATCCTGCCCGAGATGATTAACTGCACCGGCTGCCGGATTGAGGGCGTAAAAACGCCTTTCTGCGGCTCGATGTGCCCTATCCGAAGGTGCGCAAAGGAGAAGAACTTCAAGACGTGCGGCAGTTGCAGCCAGATGCGGACGTGCGAGAAACTGGCTATGATTACCGACAACGACCACGAGATAATCCACAATCTGGAAGGATAAAAAAATGGAAAGATACATCTGGCTTCTGCCAACAATCTTCATGTTTCACGACATGGAAGAAATTATAGGAATAAAGAAATGGATTTCAGAGCATTACGACGAGGTTGTTGCCCGAATTCCGATGGCAAGGAAGCTTCTTGAGCCTTTAAGAGATATTTCGACCGCAAGGTTTGCCGCCGCCGTTTACGAGGAGCTGATAGTCTTTATCATAATCTGTTTGCTGGCAGATGCCACCGACATTCCGTTCTTCGACGGGGTGTGGCTCGGCGCATTTGTAGGGTTTGCGGCACATCTGGTGGTTCATATTGTTCAGGCGGCGATTGTAGGCGGATATGTGCCGGCTCTCGCTACGAGCCTCATCAGTCTTCTGCCAAGCGCGTACATCATTTACAAATCGTGGCTGGGCATGGAAACGGGCGCATCGGCAATAACCGGAGCCGACTTCGGAATCGTCTTTCTTGCAACAAACTTGCTAATCATTCATCACTTCATGAAAGCAGAATAAAGACAAGCGTTTTTCTAACTTAACGATAAAGCAAATAAGAATACGGTCTTAGAATACATCCACCCCAACAAATACAACTTATGCCAAATGCGGCAGAGCCAAAAAAATATATCCACACACACAAACCAATCAGAATCTTGTATTTGTTATTTTGGGCATTTTTATATACAATGTCTTCCAACAAGTTTGCCTTTCTTTTCATAACGAGAAATCTGAAAACGAATAACATTATGTTTATTATAATGAATCCGGCAATAACCCAACCAATTCCATAAGAAGGCGAAGGATACAATATGCCATTGTTAAATGCCCAAAGAAAAAGGAGCGAATAAAAAATTTGATACACTCCCCACATAAGAAAAGTGTGTGAAAAAATAAGAAATCCTAATGGATCTTTCGTAGCGCAAGAAAAACAATAGAATATTCTTGCATAAATTTTATAAAACAATCTCATAACCTTTTAATTATTTTGAATTTAACCTATCATCTATTGTCACGTTCTGCCAAAATTCCGTACTCGTCAGCAGCATTGAGACTGGGAATTTGTAATTTCCATTGTCGCAGAACGGCAAAAGTAATAACTTTTATGCTTATGCGCAACACATGGCAATGTTATTTTCAGCGGTGGAAACTCTTGCATCCCTCGAACTGGAAATCACCATTGACGATATGTACTAAGCAAAGAGTAAAAATTGTAGTTAACATTTTTTAAGAATACGCAACTGCCTGTTTCTTGACACGCATTGTTTGCCGCGCTATCTTTGCAGCATCAAAAACAATCAAAAAATTCTTATCAAAAATGGAGACAAAAGAAATACTCAGGAGCATCCGCGAGAAAAACAATCTCACTCAGGAGCAGTTTGCAGAGCGGATCAATGTAACCCGTCAGGCTGTTAGCCGTTGGGAAAATGGTGAAACTCAGCCCAATACCGAGATGTTGAAGGTGTTGTCGAAGGAGTTTGGCGTGTCTATCAACACGTTGCTTGGCTCGCCGCAGACGTTGTACTGTCAATGCTGTGGTATGCCCTTGTCGGACGATTCGATGATTAGCCACGAACCCGACGGCACGTTCAACGAGGACTATTGCAAATGGTGCTACACCGACGGCAATTTCGTCTATAAGGACAAGAACACGCTCATCGACTTCCTCATCAGCCACATCCCCAACCCCGACAATCAGCCCGAAACCGCCCGCCACAAACTCTACGACTCGCACTTGTCGATGCTCAAACATTGGCGGTAACACCCTCATTTTTAACTTTCAAAAGTAAAACATAGGCTATTTTTACTTTTGAAAGTTAAAATTCTCTATATGTGCCGTTAAAACTTCAAGACGATGGACAATCTTTACAAGACATACGAACAACTTTTGGCGGCGACAAAAAATAAGCTGAACGTAGGGGGAGAACATAGCACTACTTAGCTCTTAGACAAATAGCAAACTCCAGAGAACCGACCACGATTGTTAAGCGAAAAGGCTTTCCGCGTCATCACAAAGTGCAATCAGCAGATTATCAACGCAATAAACTATTTAATACAAACACATCGTTCTACACAAAAATAGAATTTAATCCCTAACTCGTGTAAATAATTGATATTCATTTAGATTGTCGTTTTGTTTTAACAAATAAAATTTATATTTTTGTCGCATATTTTTCAAAAAATACTAATTTTTAATACTTAATACAATGAAAAGACTAATGCTCCAATTAGCCATGCTTGTAACAGCATTCTTAATTACTGGCAGCACAATGGCACAGCCCGGCGTTCCGCAGGTGCAGTCGCCGATTGTCAACAAAGACAACTCAGTAACTTTCAATTACTTAAACAAAACCGCTCAAAAGGTTGAGGTAGACGTTCAGTTTGCTGGTCGCCACGAGATGAAAAAAGACGACAAGGGCGTGTGGTCTATCACTCTCGGACCTACCACTCCCGACATCTATCCTTACTGCTTTATCGTTGACGGAATGCAGGTTATGGACCCCGTTAACGCCGAATGGTTTCCCAACGAGGGTTTCAAAAACAGCCTTTTGGATATGCGTGGCGATTTCAACCTGCCCCACGCCCTCAAAAACGTTCCCCACGGTAGCGTAGAGTACGTAACTTATTGGTCTGACGCAGCCAACACATTCTGCAACGCCATTGTTTACGTTCCCCCCACATACTACAACGGCAAGGGCGCAAGTTATCCCGTAATGTACCTCATCAGCGGCACCACCGACACCGAAGAGGTATATTTCAAAGTAGGCAAAATGAACCTTATTCTCGACAACCTCATCGCACAGGGCAAGGCCAAAGAGATGATTATCGTTCTCCCCTACGGCAACCCCAATCGTATTGCAGGTCAAGGAGATACACCCGCTATGCAGTTTGATATGTTTGGCAAAGATTTTCTCGATTTTCTTATGCCCTACGTTGAGAAAAACTACCGCACCATCAACAACGCTGCCAACCGTGCTATCGGCGGATTCTCTCGCGGCGGCAATCAGGCTCTCAGCATTGGTCTCAACAATTTGGACAAATTTTCGCACCTCTGCTCTTACAGTTCGTTTACACAGTTGCGTCCCGGTCAGTTAGACGACGCAAAATCGCTCAACTCTAAAATAAAACTCTTCTGGCTTGGCGTTGGTAGCGACGATTTTCTCTATGGCAACGCTCGCGACTTTATGGTAGAGTTAGACAAGCACAACATCAAGAATATGAAGGTGATAACCTCCGACAAACACGGTCACACTTGGATGAACGCACGTTATTTCTTAGAGGAATCGCTTCCCCGTCTTTTCCAAGCCAACCCCTACAAGGGCGCAAATATGAAGGTTACTCTTCCCGAGGCTAAAAAAGACCAACAGTTCACCCCTGGCGTAATGGCAAGAATGTTTCCCAAACCTGTGATTTCGCCCGAATATCACAAAGACGGCAGCGTAACATTCCGCCTCAAAGCCGACAATGCTAAGGAAGTAAAACTCGACCTCAACCAACTTATGGGCGGTCAAAATACAATGACCAAAGATGCCGACGGCGTTTGGAGCATCACCATCGCCACCGACCGTCCCGACATCTACCCCTACGGCTTTATTGTTGACGGCACCAGCATCAACGACCCCAACAACGCTGACATCTTCCCCAACGAAGGTTTCAAAGGCAGCCTCGTAGACATCCGCACCAAAGAGCCCGGAATGCAGGACATTCAAAAAGTGCCCCACGGCAAGGTGGCTTACCGTTTTTACCACTCCAACAGTCTCGGCATCGACCGTCCGATGTGCGTTTACACTCCCGAAGGCTACAAACCCGACGGCAACGAGAAACTCCCCGTGCTTTACTTAATTCACGGTATGACAGATACTTACGAAACTTGGTTTAAAGTGGGCAAGATGAACAACATCCTCGACAACCTTATTGCCAAGGGTCTTGCAAAACGTATGATTGTGGTAATGCCCTACGCCAACCCCTACCCCGAACTTATTCTCCGTGGCAAGGCTGAGCGTTACGACGCAATGGACACCAAAAAGATTGTTACCGAAATCACCAAAGACGTTGTTCCTTACATCGAAAAGAATTTCAACGTACTTACCGATGCCGACAACCGCGCCATTGCAGGATTCTCGCTCGGCGGACGTCAGACTTTGGCAACAGGTTTGGGCAATCCCGATATGTTCCATTACGTAGCCGCATTTGCCCCTGCAATCTTCGGCAACGAGTTTAAAGACAATTTCTCAAACGGCACATACGCCACTCCCGACGTACTTAAATCAAAACTCAAATTTATGTTCCTCGGCACTGGCAAAGACGATTTCTTGATTCAAGCATCGCTCGGTTTGGAAAAATACCTCACCGACAATGGCATCAAGCACACCTTCTACAATCCCGGCGGCGGTCACACCTGGATGAATTGCCGCGATTACCTCGAACTCACCGCAAAAGAGTTGTTTAGGTAAGATAGAATTGGAAGTCGGGAGAATGTTTACCGGCTTTCAATTCTTTTTTTCTGAAGAAACCACACTCAAAAAAGCACTCACAAATTCATGAAATAAAGAATATGACAAAGATTGATTTTTCTATGCTCCGTGCCGATGAAGCCGAAAGTATTGCCGAGATGTCGCGAATGGCTACTGAGATTCTGCGCGAGCATTACGACCCTATCGTTGGCAAAGAGCAGAACGCCTATATGTTAGACAAGTTCCAGTCGGTCAAGGCAATAGGCGAGCAGCTGGGCAACGGCTATCGATATTATTTCGTGCGCTGCGACGGTCGCAACGTCGGCTTCATGGCTTTCTATCCACGCCAGAAGGCTATGTATCTGAGCAAACTCTATCTCTACAAAGACGAGCGCGGCAAGGGCTTTTCGCGTCAGATGATTGCGTTTGTAGCAGAAGAGGCACACCGCGAAAATCTGTGCGCTGTAGAATTGAACGTGAACAAGCACAACCCGTCAATAAGCGTGTACGAGAGTCTTGGCTTCAAGCATCTCCGTGCCGAGAAGATTGACATCGGGCACGGCTATTTCATGGACGATTTTGTTATGAGGTTAGAAATCTGACAATCAATATCATCGCTCTGCAAGATGCACGGTTTTATCGGCATTTTCAGAGAAACAACATAAACATCAGCAAGAAATGAAGACTATTTTCATCACAGGCGCATCTGCCGGAATTGGCAAATCTACAGCGCAGATTTTTGTAAGCCGCGGCTGGCAGGTTGTGGCAACCATGCGTTCGCCCGAGAAAGAGACCGAACTGACAAAGAACGGCAACATTCTTGTTCTGCCGCTCGATGTAACCAAGCCAGATACCATCGATAGCGCAGTAAAAGCAGCCATCGACCGCTTTGGAAACATCGACGTGCTTGTAAACAACGCCGGTTTCTACACCATCGGCGCACTCGAGTCGTTCTCCGACGAGGATATTGTAAGGCAAATTGACACCAATCTTGTTGGACTAATCCGTGTAACAAAGGCGGTTCTGCCTTACATGCGGCAGAGGCGAAGCGGAAAAATCGTCAATCTCTCGTCTATTGCCGGCAGGATGACCGTTCCAATCCAGTCGCTCTACCACGCCACAAAATGGGGCGTTGAGGGCTTTACCGAGGCGTTGCAGTTCGAGTTGAAGCCTTTCGGCATCGACGTTGCGCTTGTTGAGCCGGGCGTTATCAACACCGATTTCTACGGAAGGTCGATGAACTGCGTCCTGCCCAACAACGAGTACAAAGACTACGTTACGGCGGTGCGCGACTTTCTTGTAAAAAGCGGCGGCGAAGGCTCAGACCCCGAAATAATCGGCGAGACAATCTTCAAGATTGCCGAAAGTAGAAAGCCAAAGTTGCGCTACCTTATCGGAAAATCGACATTCATCGTGCCTATACACAAAATTCTGCCTCGCTCACTTTACATGTACATTGTAAACAAGATTATGGCAAGGTAACTGCTATACAAAACACTAATTTTCATTTTCAAAAAGGCAGAACCGGGATTCGTCGGTTCGGCCTTTTTTTGTAGACTGACGGCAATCATGTTACGCAAGTCTGGCATAAGCAATTCTGCAACAATATGCAAGCAACGAATCGTTATGCAGAAAAGAACCGAAAAAACAACTTTCAGGGTACGGGATAGCAAGGAGATAACAAAACAGTAACAAAGTTGTAACAAGGGGGAAGAAAGAAGATGCATACTTTGATGTAAGCCAGAAGGTTCGGAGAAGTAACAGAGAAGCAACGGGAAAGTAAGCCGCAAGGTTCGAGGTAGCTACGGAGTAGGAACGGGGTAGCAACGGGGAAGGTTCGGAGAAGATACGGAGAAGTAAGCCGATAATAATTGACAATTCACAATAGCCAATGGACAGTTGACAATTTTTTGAAACTTAGAGAAAGTTGAAAAGTGCTGATTCTGCACAATAAAAAATTATACGCTTATGGCTTATAATAAAATCCCCACTCTCATGGAGAATGGGGAAGGGCTGCGCAGATGTCGATTCTAAGCCTTAAATCCATCGGTTCACGCTACAAAAATTGCCACACCATTCTTTTTTCGGCAAAAATCCTTGCCGTTCGTCACAGAAACTTGCAGATTATCCCAAAACGGTATGCAAACGCAACATATTCAGGCATCTGCCGCGTCTAACGCTCAGAAAATAAAACACGAGAATATGAAAAATGTTATCAATCGCAACTATGTTTGCACCCTTTTAAGAAAGAAACTTTTGGCAGTCGCACTTATTCTTACGGCTGCATCGGCTCAGGCAAAGAACAAATCGCAAGAGGTGAACGGAAAGATTACCAACACCAAGGGCGAGCCTCTGGCTTTCGTAAACATCTCGCTGCTGTCGTCCGATTCGACCTTCATTCAAGGAACAACGAGCGACATGGAAGGCAAATTCCTTATCCAGTCTCCCGAAGATGGCTGTATCCTAAGGCTTTCGTACGTCGGATTTCAGACTAAATATATCGATGTGAAGGACGCAAACATCGGCACAACAGCCATGAACGACGACGCGCAGACGCTTAGCGAAGTAACCGTAAAGGGTCTGCTTCCGAAGACAAAACTAACGGGCTGCTCCATGCTCACAACCGTTCAGGGCACGGTGCTGGGCAAGTCGGGCACGGCATTAGAGATGCTTCCGAAGATTCCGGGAATGGCGATGAAAGACGACGAGCTGGAGGTGCTTGGCAAGGGCAAGCCTATCTTCTACATCAACGGCAGAAAGATGCAAGATAAGGACGAGCTGAAGCGTCTGCGCTCTGAAGAGATACAGAGCGTTGAGGTAATTACCAATCCGGGCGCGCAGTACGATGCCACAGTTTCGGCAGTTGTAAGAATAAAGACGGTGCGCCGAAAGGGCGACGGCTTCGGATTCGACCTCGCTGCGAGCAACAACCAAGACCTCATCTTCGGTTACAGCGACCCTTCGGCAACTGCCAACCTTCACTATCGCCACAACGACATAGAGCTCTTCGGACTGCTTAACTACTGGAAGTGGGAAAGCGTTGGCGACATCAATCTTACCGAATCGACCATTCTGAAAGCCGACGGAGGCATAAAAAACATCCGTCAAGACATATACACTCGCAACGACTGGCACGGACAGGGACTGAACTACAACCTCGGCTTTAACTGGCAGATAAACGAAAAGCACTCGCTGGGAATGCGCGTAGAACGACACGACAAGTTCAAGACTTACAACGACATGCGATGCAAGACCGACGTTGAGCATCACCGCATAGGCGGAGGACCTCTGTATGCCGAGAGCAACAACTCAACGCAGCGCGAAGACGAACACGTTCCGTACAGCTGGGAGAGCAACGCATACTACAACGGAAAAATAGGCAAGATGGACATCGACTTGAACATCGATTTTATTTCGACTAAGGGAGACAAAGTGAGCCAGATAAACGAGTTGCACGATAGCGGCAGCCGTCAGCAGATGCAGCAGGACAACAGTCAGTCTACAAACCTGTGGGCAGCCAAGCTTGTGTTGAGCTATCCGATACTGAAAGGCATGGTTCAAGCTGGAACAGAGATGAGCTTCGTGAACCGCGCAAGCAACTCGTCTATAACAAACTATCCTCTGCCATCGTCAGACTCTGATGTTGACGAGAAGAACATAGCCGCCTTCGTATCGTACAGCGCAAATCTGAAGGACTTAGGAAACATAAGCGCAGGCTTGAGATACGAACATGTGGGCTTCGATTATACCGACAACCTGTATGCCGACCGCTCAATGTCGCGCAATCAAGACGAGTTCTTTCCTAACCTGTCGTGGTCTAAGCAGTTTAGCGATGTTCAGACAGCCGTTGCCTATTGCATGAAGACCATCCGACCAAACTACAGCTCGCTTGACGACCGCATCGTCTATCTTAACTCGTACTCGCTGATACAGGGCGACTCTAAACTGAAAAACGCTACCATGCAGGAGGTTAGCATCAATGCGCGCTGGAAGTGGATAAACCTGTTTGCCGCCTACGAGCGTCGCGACAACACGATAACGCAGTTGCCAATGGCATACAACGACGAAGGCATCATGCTGCTGAAACAGAGCAATTTGCAGAACCCAGTACGCAACCTTGCCATCTTCATCTCGGGCAACCCTACATGGGGCATCTACAGTCCGTCGTGGACCGTAGGCAGACAAAAGTTCTGGAACACAATGACTTTCGACGACCCTCGCGAGGCTGACGGTAAGGTTGAAGTAAGTTTCAACAAGCCAATTTACTTCATCGACCTCAACAATACTTTCCGTCTGAAACACAGCTGGCAGTTCGAGGCAAACATGAACATAATGACCAAGGGCGACGTGATAAATTTCAGAATGTTATCGCCATCTTACAACCTTCGCTTCGCGGTTCAGAAATGCTGGTTTAAGAACGACGCGCTCTGCCTAAGAGCAAGCATCAGCGATGTGCTGAAACGCAGCGTTCAGGACGTTGCGCAAGACTGCGGCTTCTTCTACGGAATGCAGAAAACCACTCGCAACAATCATCGTCTGGACATCTCGCTGCGCTACAGCTTCAACGCATCTAACAGCCATTACAAGGGCACAGGAGCCGGAAAATCTGTTCAGCAGCGCATGGCAAGCAATTGATATCGTTTTTCTTTGATGTGTGTTTGAAAATCCCCTCCCGTTTTTTTTTGAAACTGGGAGGGGATTCTCGTAGCACCACGTTATGCCGAATTTCATATTAAACGATGGCACAACTCACCAAGATTCTGGATGTTCTTTTTTCCAATCCTCAATTTCTTTTGCCATTTTAGCATATTTTGACGGATTGCGTTCATACCAACCAGTTCTAACACGATATCCGATATTCTGAGACCTTGTAAAATGGGCACTAGTGCAGAACGCTGCAACACATATAATTACAACTACAACACATTTGACTGTGTCTTTAGTTGCTATATGTTCCTTGAGAATCCCAACCCCTCTATATCTATATACATAGTAATATAACGACACAAAAATGACAACAAATTCTGCAATATACAGAGAATCCATTAAATAAGTATCTGTTGAGTAATAACCATACGTATGGTTATATAAGAAAAAACTATCAACAATTGAAGTTAATAAACAATTTAAAATCAATGTTGCTAATGCTATTGTTTTTATTACTGTTGAATTATCGCTTTTTCGTCCCCAAAGTCCAGCATCTATAACCGACAATTGATGAACACCAAGCAATAAAGCATCTAAAAGTGATTGTAAAAACTTCATAAGTTAATTTTTCTTCAAATACAACGTTCTGCCGAATTCTCCGCTTGCTACCGAAAGAACGCAAGAATTCCCATTGTCGTAACGCGACAAAAATAACAACTTTTTTGCTCTTGCCCAATACAAAACATTTTTTTCAGCGGCGGGAATTGCAAATTCCCTAATTTTCTCCCAGCCGAATTTGAAAATCCGGCAGAACATGTTTTGGATTTCCACCAACTAATTTAACATTCCTTTTATTGTCGCTTTCAAAGTTTAATATATCTTTGCATTACTTGTCGTAATAACTACGAAAACAAGAGCAAAAAACAAGTGAACAACATCTTATACAAAACTGCGAAAGCCTTACTATATCACTCGCCAAGCATCAGCAAATCAACCCTTTGCAAGATATTTGGCGGCAAGCGGGTTATCATTTCCGGAGCATCGCACGGCATAGGCAAAGCACTCGCACTCAAGCTGATAGAGGCTGGCGCAGACTTGTTTCTGATTGCGAGGACCGAAAGCGAGCTACAATTTCTGCACGACAAGGCAAGGCAGAACGGATGCAACGTGAGAATCTCGGTCACCGACCTTCGAAACCGCAACGAACTCGACCGTCTTTGCAGCGTTCTGAAGGAATTGCCGAGGGTTGACTTTTTCTTCTGCAACGCCGGAAAATCCATTAACCGCAGAATCGAAGACGCGCTCGACCGTATGCACGATTACGACAGGACTATCGACCTGAATTACAAATCGCTGGTTGCCTTGTCGCTCACTCTCATTCCGAAATTGCGGCAAAGTGGCGGAAAGATAATCTACACATCATCAGCAAGTTGTCTATACCCGGCAGCACCGGGCTGGAGTGCCTACCACGCGTCAAAATGTGCTGCCAACATCTGGTGTCAGACCGCCGACTCGGAACTGAAACACAAAGGCGTGAGGGTGCAGATTGCCTATATGCCACTCGTACACACCACGATGTCGGACGCCACGGAAATGTATAGAAAACTGCCTGCATTTTCAGCCGAAGAAGCAGCCGATATTCTTCTTAGCCTAAGCATCAGCAACAAAAGATGTTACAAACCTTGGTGGGCTTCTCTCACCGAGATTCCAGCCATCTGCCTTTCACCATTGATTAGAAAAATTTACAGCCTAAAAAAATGAAGCTTTTCAAAATCCTTATAAAACTTCACATCGTTACTCCTCGCGGAATTTTCCGACTTGCACAATCGTTTGTAAAAGAAGGCATTACGCTGATGGCTCTGATGCGTTTTGCCGCCAAATATTACCCCGGCAAGACTGCTATAGTATCGGAATCGGACCGTCTGACATATAAGCAACTTTACGCTAAAGCCCTAAGACTTAGCAACATACTCAATCAAAGATTCAGCGTACAGAAATCGGATAATGTAGCCGTGCTGTGCCGTAATCACACCGTTTCGGCTCTGCTACTGCCATCGTTGCAACGTCTTGGTGCAAACACAAAGTTCATAAACACCGATTATGCCGAGCAGAACATCCGCGACATCATCTCTCGAAAGAAATTCAAGTTGCTGATTTTCGACGAGGATTTTGAACAGAAAATCCCGACAGAGTTTCGGTATTTATCTGCAAGCACGGAAACATTGGCTGAAATGCTGAAAGATACCGCTTGCACGCCGTCGCCGCTGCCCCGACCACCGTTTTTCAAGAGTCCTCAGATTTCGGTTCTTACTGGCGGCACATCGGGCAGCTACAAGGAAGCATCGCGCAAACCGTCTGTCTTTCAGTTTCTTCCGCCATTCTTCGCGCTCCTTCGCGACATCGAAATACATAAATATCAGAGCGTTATGATTGTGCTGCCGTTCTATCACGGCTTCGGACTCTGCACGCTTATAATCTCGCTGCTTATGGGCAAGAAGGTCTGTCTGGCAAGATATTTCGACGCCGATGCCACGATACAAACGATTATAAACGAACGTGTTGAGGTCTTCCCTGCCGTTCCGGTGATGCTTTCGAGAATGTGGCAGAAAATAGGCTCGGGCAACAACCGCGACATCGAGAAATATCTAAAGTGTATAGTCTGCGGCGGCGACCGTCTGAGCAAGAAGCTGATTAACGAGACAGAAAAGATTCTCGGCTCTGTAATATACAATCTTTACGGAACATCCGAAGCGGGATTCTTTATGCTCGCAACGCCCAACGACCTCAGCATCAACCCCGAGCCGACAATCGGGAAGCCTCTGTCGGGCATTAGGTGCAAGATTGAAAACCGCGACTCGCAGGGCATCGGAACGCTTTGGGTGCGCTCGCCATGGGCTGCCACGTCGCTCAGAAACCGATGGCAATCGACAGGCGACAGGGTCTCGGTAAACGCCGAAGGCTACTTCTTCTATCACGGACGCGCCGACCGAATGGCTGTTTGCGGCGGCGAAAACGTGTATCCCGAGGATGTTGAAAAGGCTCTGTGCGAACACCAATCGGTAGTTGCTGCAAAGGCTTTTGCCGTGCCCGACAAGGATTTCGGAATGGTTCTGAATGCCAAGATAGAACTCGAAAACGATGCCGACATCTGCTGCAACGACATTACAGAATGGCTGAAAATAAGAATTCCGCGCGCAGCGATGCCTCACAGGGTGGAGTTCGGAAGGCTCACCACCACATCGACAGGAAAGATATGCAACCGGCAGAAGTGAAAATTCATGATTTTCTTATACTTTTTCTACAGAAATGACTATCTTTGCCATTCGTTTAGATTTCACAAAAGAACCATTCAAAACTAATCGCAATGAAAAAAACTGTAATCTTCCTGCTTGCCACTTTCTTGGGCTTGACAAACGTTTTTGCCCAGAAGCATTACCCTATTAGTCAGTTCGCTCCTGATACGTTAGAATATCTGAAGCGAAATTTTGTGGAGCAAAAGCAATACTATATCGGCAAGAACTTTCAGACACTATGGAATGTTTTAAAGTCGGATATAGAAGTGAAATATATCGGGGTTGATTCTTCTTGTTTTTATGATAAAGACAAGGCTGATGGCAAATATTATGCTGCAGGACTTGTGTTATGTTGGCTGGAGAATGATGAGCTTCGTAGAAGATATTGGGAAAATCCAAAAGAAGAGACTGGTATTTTAGTTGAATTTGAGTATCCCTATTCGTATTATGAATTTGATTTTTATGAGGCAGAGCCTTCAAATGAAGTAAAGCTGAATGGTGTAAATCAAATAATAAAAGACATCACCATCTTATAAGTTCAAAAAGGGCAAGCAAAAGATTTGTAATGATGAATTTTTTCATATAAAAATGTTTAGGTTACGATGGCAAAAATACGAAAATTTCTGATTCGGGCTACCTTTTCGCTTCTTTTTTCGCGCATAGAGTCTAACCTCCTTCAAATCCGACTGTTACAAGCGGCAAGCCACTTCCATTCGTCACAAAATCCAACCGTCTGTCCCAGAAACTTGCAAAAGCCGATGCCGATGCGTATCTTTGCCGTCAGAAAAATCGAGCAAACCAAAAATTTAAATATTTGACACAATGACTAAAGAAGAAATCTTAAAGATGCTGAACGCACATCCTGTAATGTACGTTGCAACCAACGACAACGGTCAGCCACGCGTGCGCGGAATCTTGATGTACAAGGCAGACGACAGCGGAATTGTGTTCCACACCGGAACAACAAAGGATTTTTACCGCCAACTTGTTGCCGACCCTCGCGCCGAGGTGTGCTTTGCCTGCGGAAAATATCAGGTTAGGGTTGAGGGCAAGTTCGAGCTTGTTGAGGACATGGCTCTGAAGGAGGAAATAGTAAACCACCCATCGCGCAAGTTCTTGCAGCCTTGGAGAGAGCAGCAGGGCGACGAGGCTTTCTTCAACTTCCTGAAGGTGTTCCGCATGACTCACGGAAAGGCTCACGTTTGGTGCATCGAGGACAACTTCAAGCCAAAAGAATACGTTATTTTGTAAATACATCTAACTGAAAACATCGACATAAAAATCAATCCTTATATTTTTTCATTCTGCACAAAACAAAAACACAAACTCGGGAGAGTTATTGAAGAAACACGACAGCCTTTTTGCTTTATGAAATGATTTTCAAAAGACGCAGAAAACGTCTCCGCTTAATAACCGTAGGTTGGAACGACCTGCGGAATAAGCGTCATAAACAGAAGCACCACGTTTTGCCGAATTTCCGCGCTCGACCTATGTCGCTTGCAACCAAAGGGACGCAAGAATTCCCATTGTCGCAAAGCGACAAAAGTATTTGTTATTGCGCAACACAACTTTTTCAGCGGTGGGAATTACAAATTCCCGATTTTTCTCTCAGCCGAATTCGGAAATTCGGCTGAACGGGTGTTTTTTTTAGTTCCTTTCGGCAATGTCACCTCATACTCCACATTTTTCTTATATGTATTTACTTTTCTTACTTCGCAACGTGTCGTATTCTGCAATTCTCTTGTGAGATATGGACCATTCAATTCCTCACAGAACCAAACATCATCTATACCATTTTCCAGTTCCTTTCCAACAGCAACGCCATGAAACTCCATCGACAAATTACATGGTTGGATAATTTTGTACTCTCTTTCAAAATCTCCAAAAACAGATTGTAATGAAACTTCAAACCGCATACCTTTTGTCAGTTTCTTGCCGCGTTTATTTTTTTTGTCATAGTAGCTGACAATTTTGAATATAGAATCATTCCTATTCGCATATATCACATAAACGTCATTCTTCAGTTTCTTCACTTTCTTGACTGTAAAAGATGATTCAGAAGAATTTACAATTTGCTCGTTTTCAACAATCTTACTATCACAGTATTCTTCATCTTCAATTCCATCATTCACAACAAGTTTTTTGACACTGTCTTTTATACTAAACCAGGGAGTTGGTTTAGATACATAATTGTACATTTTCCCATGTCCTTCGAGAGTGAGGACACTATTGCTGAAGCTATAGCTTATGCTGTCGCCACACATACCACAGCAGCTTTCTGTCTGTGCAGATGATTTCTGTAGGAAAAAGAATGCAAAGATAATATAATAGCAAATTTTCATAGCCTTTTTATTAGAACCATATTTTGAGGGTTTCTCCTCGTTCGACCTATAGCAACTTGCTATAATGCAAAAATTCAGCAGAACTTAAAGGCTTTTGCCGCCTTTTGTATAAGATTGACTTTCCTTCTACATCGCGATACAAAACAGTCTGTTCATCTACCGACAAGATAGAATGACATTTGTCTGTAATCATTTGCAAGCTTTTCTGATTTGGATTAAAAACAAACAACTGATATTGTAATAGAACTACAAATTCATCTTGCGACTGAATGATTCGGGGATAAATCCCTTCCATTTCCTGCTCTATAACCGACAACGAATCAGCATATTCAGCCCTTAATTCTTTATCATACAACGCTATATGAACCTTAGCCGATTTGTAATCGGCAGAGAACACAAGAAGGTCTTTACTTTTCGAGATACCAACCAGTTCATCGCCTTTCATCTTTAAATCGACTGAATCTTTTATGTTTTCTTTCAGATTATATGTGTACAAAAGCCGTCCCTTACAATACATAACTGAATTGGACAGAACAACAACTTGCTCGCACATTATATCAGCCTCAATCTGTTTGTCCTTCCTTGTTGCCTTATCAAAAGCTCTTAATTCATAGAACTCAGGATCTCCGGGTTCGGTTAATCTTGTGTATATCACATAGTCACCAGCATTTCCACGAAATCGTCCGTCTGTTACAACGCCTTCTTGAGCATGGATGCCAAGACATAAGAACATCATGCATAAAACAAATACATTTCTCATTGGTCTATGGATTATTTCTGAAGTCTATTTTTTTCTATCCATTCAGACATGTTAATAGAACGCAAGGATTTGTATAAATCTTTAGAAAAATACCATTTATCGCCTAAACATAGGTTTCCGTCAGGATATGATTTTAAGACCGTTGAACTATCATTCTTAAACACAATAGTTGCTCTCGTATAAACTTTATCTTCTGTAGATTTACAAACACCTTCTCTTCTTTCTGCCGAATTCAGCAAGCATATTATCTTTTTAATCTTATCCTCATCAACAATTTCACTACTCACTTTTTTCAAGATAGGAGAACATTCCACTTGAAATCTATCCAGGACTTCAAGCCTAATCACTTCATCTGAAATTGTTTGTGCCTTTGATAAAGGCAGATGTTCGTTTATTTTATGGCTAACCGATATTGTTTGAGCATCTTCAAGTTTAAAAGATTTCCCAACTTGCTCAGACTTGATAATCTTAAAGCTTACGACAAAAACATCTTTATCCAATGTCATTTCCGGGTACCCAATAAAAAAATCGGCTTTTGACTTGTATTCTGACAATTTCTTTCCATATGGTACACATGGGATATCTTCAGCCTCAGTCAAGTATAACACACCACAATTGTCTGCAATTCTGTAAATTGACACACTCTTTCCGTTTGCATTATTCTTGATTGTGTCTATAGCTTTCAGAAAACATTGCTTCACTATTTTATTCACCGAAGACTCACTTCTGAATTCAAGGCTTGGAGCATAGCCTTTAGAAATATTCCATTTGTTATTAAACTTATCATACGTAAATAACGAAATGTAACTATAGCCGTAGCCGAATCCTTTATCACTTATCACAAAATCATGATTTATGATGTATATGGAATCTTCAGAAAAATATACAGATGGATAATCAATACAATATTTCCCTGAGAACTTTTTATGCTTTTCTGCATAATATGTTTTGTACAACTTTCCTTTTTTCCGTTTAGCTATAGTGTAGCTGCCATTTCTGTTAAGGTAATTCCAGTTTTTGAAAAAAAACAGTTTATTGTCAGGGTCTTTATGTTTACAAAATTCAACATACGCGGTGTCCAGCATCGCATAAAAATCCTGGCAATAAGCGAACTGACCAAAAAGAATCAGTCCAAACATAAGATATATTCTTTTCATTATACAATTTGACATATTTTTCTAATATTAAATTATTTAAATGGTTTTCTACTTCAAAGGCAATATTGCTTTACCCCCCACACATTCTGCCGATTTTATCCGCGTTCGACCTATGGTTGCTTGCCATTATGCAAGAATTCCCTTTGTCGTAATGCGACAAAAATAACAACTTTTTTATTCCTACGCAACACAAAACCTTGTTATTTTTCAACTATGTATTTTCAAAATTCCAATTCTGAATTACGCAAGAAATCCATTCCCCTTCGGGATGCGTTCGAGTTTCGTTCGGGATTTTACAAACGACTGGCAGCTTATTTTGAGGGGACAATCAGTCGATAATTGAAGCAAATTTTGAAAGTCCTTAGAGCGATTTTTTCGATTTTCAAGTTAATCATCACCTACCTTGGATAGACCTTTGACATTCCTTGGATGTTGCTTTGATGTATCTTGGATGTACCTTGGATGTACCTTGGACGTACCTTGCCACAATTTTGTATTTCCCAAAAGATTAAAAAGCATGACTTTTTCATAGTTTCGTACAACGATATTCTGCATCATTTATTTTTCCGCATATTTTTTCAGATTATTCGCCATTTCAGGATAAGATACGTATGCAGAATATAACAAAAGCATCGGCACGTCAGTCTTTTTTCATATCTTTGCCAAAGAGACGTGTGCCACACGGCGCAGCCTCATCAAACACCATTCTACGATGTCAGAAAACTGGACAGTTTATGCCGACTGGAATCCGTGGCACGGATGCACAAAAATCAGCCCCGGATGCAAATATTGCTACGTTTACCGTCAGGACGAGATGTACGGCAGCGACATCTCGAGCAGCGAATGCCGAAAGACGGGCAACTTCAATCTGCCTATAAAGCGCAGGCGCGACAAATCGTGGAAGATTGAGAGCGGAAAGATTGTGTTCACCTGCTTCACATCCGATTTCCTGCTGAAAGATGCCGACGAGTGGCGACCCGAATGCTGGCAGATGATTAGGCAGCGGAGCGACCTCTGGTTCTTCTTTTTCACCAAACGGATTGACAGGTTTATGGAGTGTATCCCCAACGACTGGGGCGACGGCTACGACAACGTGATTGTGGGCTGCACGGTAGAGAATCAAGCGATGGCTGATTACCGCCTGCCCATATTCCGCTCGCTGCCCATAAAGCACAAGAGCATAATTGTTGCGCCAATGCTCACCGCCATCAACCTTGAACAATACCTCGACAATACGATTGACGAGGTGTCGGTTGGCGGAGAGTCGGGACTTGATGCACGCCCGTGCCATTACGACTGGATTCTCGACCTCAGAGAGCAATGCATAGCCAAAGATGTTGCCTTCCGCTTTCATCAGACGGGCGCACGGTTCGTTAAGGACGGAAAGATGTTCCGCGTGCCGAGGCGGTTTCAGCTGAGTCAGGCGCACAAGGCAAATATCGACTTCAAGATAGGCGAATATCTTGTGCCAGAAACGGTTAAGTTTGAATGGAAAGACAGCGATTATCACGACTAAAACACAAAAATATGAAAGAAATACTCGATTTTTACCTGCAACTGTCGCAGAATAACAACAAGCCTTGGTTCGATGCTCATCGCGCTGAATACGAGGCTGTAAAGAAGAAGGCTACAGCCCTTGCCGAAGAATTTATAAAGGGCGTTGCCCTGTTCGACCCACGATGCAAGAACCTTCAGCCAAAGGACTGCACCTATCGCATAAACCGCGACATACGCTTCTCGCCCGACAAGCGGCCGTACAAAGACTGGCTCGGCATATATGTGTGCCCGGGCGGAAAGAAATCGGGCATGGCGGGATATTACATTCACTTTGAGCCGGCAACAGACACTTATCTTATGTGCGGCGGTCTGTACAACCCAACAAAAGAGGTTCTGAAGAGCATACGCGAGCAGATAATGCTCGAGCCGGATGCGTTTCACAAGGCGGTACAGTCGTGCGGAAAGGACTTCGGTCTTAACTGGGACAACGCCCTGAAGCGTTTCCCCGTAGGATTCAGCGCAGACGACAAGCACAGCGAATACTACCGGCTTAAATCGTTCGAAATCACGCAGTTCGTAACAAAGAAGGATGTTCTCGGCAAAGACTATCTGCCAAACACTCTCGCCCAACTCAAAAAATGCCACGAGTTTAACGAGCTGCTGAACAAGTGCGCCGATTTTGTTCGCTAAACTGTTAAAGAATGTTAAAAACTTCGCGAAAGTCTTGACTCGTCCCTTAGGTCATGCCATAACTTTGCAAATGCCGGCACAAAACATCGTACGATTATGAATTACAAAACTAAATTAAAAATCGGAGAGTTCTCAAAATTCATGCAAGTGACAGTGAAGACCTTGCGTCACTATGAGCAGAAAGGACTTCTTGCACCTGACGAGGTGGATGAATGGACGAGTTATCGCTACTATAGCATCGAACAGATGCAAAAGCTACAAGCAATCCGCGACCTACAAAGACTCGGATTCTCGCTGGACGAAATCAAGGAACTGTACGAAGATGGTTCGCACACACCAAGCATCGGACAATTAGACGAGAAAATCAAGGAAACGGAAAAACAGCTGAAACTACTGATAACACGTCGCGACCTACTGCTCGATTGGAGTAACTCTCGCAAACAAATCGACACAATGAAGAAAATAAGCATTCAGTCATTGCCCGAAATAATCGTGGCAAGCCATCGCGAAGTCATTCCCAACTATGCTGCCCTCAGCGCGCTGTGTTGCGAGATAATCGGCCCAGAGATGCAGCGTTTAGGTTGCAAATGTCCGCCTCCCGGCTACAGCTTTACCATCGAGCACAACATGGAGCATACGCCAACGAACATTGACATCGAATACTGCGAACAAGTTGAGGAGATGGGAACCAACAGCAAAATCATTCAGTTCAAGCGCATGCCAGCCGTTCCGAAGGCTCTATGCGTGAAGCACGTCGGTCCGTATGAGCGTTTCGGCGATTCGTTCACCGAAGCCTTCCGTTGCATTGGAAAGCAAGGTTACAAGGTGGTTGGTCAGCATCGCTTATGCTACATCGACGGTCCATGGAATCAGGAAGACCCCGAGAAATGGCTGTCGGTAATTCAGATTCCGATAGAATAATTCACAAAGAGGGGCTGTCTGTTCGGCAGTCCCTTTAAATTCAACAGATTATGCCATTCGATTTCAAAAAGGAATACAAAGAGCTTTATCTTGCAAAGCAGAAGCCTGCGTTTGTTGATGTGCCGACGACAAACTACATTGCCGTACGTGGCGAGGGCAACCCCAACGACGACAATGGCGCGTACACAGACGCGGTGCAGATTCTCTACAGCATTGCCTACACCATTAAGATGAGCAAGAAGGGCGACCACCGCATCGAGGGTTATTTCGACTTCGTTGTTCCGCCGCTCGAAGGCTTGTGGTGGGAAGAGGTAAACGGAAAGGCTGCCGAAGGATTCTCGTACACCGACAAGTCGCGCCTGCATTGGATTAGCCTCATCCGCCTGCCCGATTTCATAACAAAATCGGAATTTGAATGGGCGGTGGCTGAAGCCTCCCGAAAGAAGAAAACAGACTGCTCTAAGGCCGAGTTTCTGACGCTGCACGAAGGGCGTTGCGCGCAGATAATGCACATAGGCAGTTACGACGACGAGCCTGCCACCATCGGACTTCTGAAAGAGTTTATCGGGCAGAACAACTGCACCTCCGACATCGACAACACCAACCGTTTTCATCACGAAATCTATCTTTCCGACCCTCGCAAAACCGAGGCCTCGAAATGCAAAACGGTTATACGCTATCCGGTTAAGTAGAAAACATTTAGGTTGATTCCGCAACAGGCATCAACCTTTTTTGTAACCCCAAAGCCTTAGCCGCCCCCCATAATCCCCCAAAAACAATTATGAATTCTGAATTGTCAATTGTGAATTGTCCATTGTCAATTGTCAATTCTGAATTATGAATTGTGAATAGCCTCTTGTTTTTCTCAGAATAAATTTCTACCTTGCACGTCGATTTTTAATTTAATACCAATACAGAAAAATGAAGAAAATTGTAACTATCTTACTTTCGCTATGGGCTTTTACTACGCTTTCGACAGCACAGCCCTTGGTTAAGACGCACGTCGAAACTGGCGACATTGAGGGCGTAGTAGAAAACGGACTCGGCGTTTACAAGGCCATTCCGTATGCAGCACCGCCAGTGGGCGACCTACGCTGGAAAGACCCTCAGCCTGCAAAGCCGTGGCAGGGCGTTCTGAAAACCGACAAGTTCGGACCGTGGCCGCCTCAACCCGAACGCCCGGGACTAACCCGCGACATGATGAGCGAAGACTGCCTTTATCTGGGAATCGCCACTCCAGCCACATCTGTCAACGACAATCTGCCAGTAATGGTGTGGATTCACGGCGGCGGATTCAGAACCGAGCACTATGGCGGCGACTTGTGGCAGCATCTGGCAAAGCGCGGCGTTGTGGTTGTGAGTGTTGAATATCGCACAGGCGCACTCGGATTTATGGCGCATCCCGAACTTGCCAAGGAGTCGAAGAACGGACATTCGGGCAATTACGGTCTCCTCGACCAGATTTTCGCGCTCCAGTGGGTGCAGAGAAACATCAAGAACTTCGGCGGAAATCCTTCTAAGGTTACTATCTTCGGCGAGAGTGCCGGCGCCATCAGTTGCAGCATTCTGTGCGCCTCTCCGCTTACAAAAGGGCTCTTCTGCGGCGTTATAAGCCATAGCGGAGGCTCGTTTGCACCTTGGGACGACAGCAACCGCTCTATGCTAACCGGCGCATCTCAGAAGGGAGCAGAGCAGCACGGCGTTGCCTTTCTGAAGCATCTTAACAAGAAATCAATCAAACAGATGCGAAAGATGAGTGCGTACGACCTAACGAAAGGCGACTTGGGCTTCGACGGGTTCTGGCCTTGCGTTGACGGCTATGTCATCGCCGACGACCAGTACCGCCTTTACGAGCAGGGCAAATACAACGACGTTCCGGTTATCGTGATGACAAACAGCGACGAGGGCGCACTCTTCTCACCGCCAACCATCACGCTCGAGCAGTACAAGCAGATGGGCACAGCCATGCTGGGCGAGTTTGCCGAAGAGGCATACAAATACTATCCTGCAAACAACAACGACGATGCCTTCCACTCTTTCGGAGATGCTTTCCGCGACCTTGGCTTTGCATGGCCGTCATACGCTTGGGCTAAACTCCAGAACCAAAACGGAAAGTCGCCTGCTTACTCGGCATTCTTGGCACAACCATCGCAGCGCAGTTTCTCGCCCGACCCTCGCCGTCGCGGCGTTGCCCATGCCGATGACATTCTGTATCTTAACGGCGAATTCCTTACTCAGCCCGAGAAATATCCGCACGAGGCGGCCGTTGCCGAGATTATTCAGCAATATTGGATTAACTTTGCCAAGACCGGAAATCCTAACGGCAAGGGACTGCCTTACTGGCCTGCGTTCGACGAGAGCAAGCCAACAACGATGCAGTTCAGCAACGGCGCATCGCTCGTTACGCTGCCAAATGCCGACCAGATTCACTTTGTAGACCGTATGTACAAGGCTGTCCGCGAAAAGACTGAAGCGAAGAGGAAATAAAAACGCATCGCTCTAAAGATACGCCAGTTCGGGATAAGATTAGAGTTCAAACAGCTCAAGTTGTCTTGATTTTTCGACATGCACAGGAAGGGCATCCGGCTTGTTCTCGAAGAAGCAATACGCAGTAAGGGCAGAGCAGATGTTCATGATAAAATTATGTATCGAGCGATGGCGTGAGTGCACAAGGTTTGCCTTGTTCTTGAGCAGGTCGTTGATGCACTCGATGATGCATCTTTTCCTAAGCAGAATCTTCTCCTCAAGCGACATGAGTTTGTTCTTCATGTTCGCCTTGAGACCATGTACGAGAAGGACTCCCTGATCGAACAGAGAGTCGAAGAGTTCCTTCTTGATGTAGCCCCTGTCGGCGAAGACTTTTCCGTAGAGAACCTTTGAGAATACGTTCCATACGCGGCTGTCTCTGTCGTCGACGTTTGCACCTGTAAGACAGAAGGTTATCACTTCTCCGCAGTCGTTGCACAGCAGG
>FNBQ01000021.1 GCA_900102385.1 Bacteroidales bacterium KHT7
TATCACGGAATCAAGGAGGAGTTTCTTCAAGAATACTTGAATGAATTCTGCTACAAATTCAACCGTAAATATTTCGGTGACAGGATGTTCGACCGATTAGTTATCGCTGCCGTTTCGTATAAGCCTACGTTTGAGCACAAATTATATAACGGCAGGGCGAATTGCGGATAATCATTTTCTTTAATTATTTCGTTTGTATCAGTCAGTTTGAATTTTAGATTTTTACTAAATGGAATGTCAATCCAATAGCAATAATCTTCTTCATCAAAAATTGAATAAGGAATTGGACGGATAAGGATTTTTCCAGAATCAATGCAGAATCCATATTCTGTACTTTCTGCCCAATATCTTGCACGGCAGTTCTCATCAAAACGTAATACTGCTCTTTCTACAATTTTTTTAAGTTCTGGCGTAACAACCAGCGTAACTTCGTATACTTTATTACCTAAAACAATATAAGTGTAACAAATTTCATCGTATTGTCGATGGAAACTCCATGATGTGCATGTATATAAGAAACTTATAAATTCGTTACGTTTGTAATAGTTTACAGATATTTCTTCGACATATTCCCAATCCTTGTAGTTGGAGCACGTCGCCGCTTTATGATTTGCTTCCGATACCAAGTTGAGTTTGTTAAGAAGAAAACTGCCGTCCTTTTTGAATGTCAAAAATTGTGATGTTTTGTTGGATATTGTGTCGAGTTTAATTTTGGAACTTTTGTGAGTTTTACTCCAGTCAACAAAGGCTTCTATCTTTGATGATAGGGATTCTGTCTTTTGGGGAGCAGAAACCGTTCTGTCAACATCTTTTATGCTTCTGTTTCTGCAACTTATCAGTAAAAGTGCAATCGTAAGAATGTATAAATAGTTTATTCTCATAAATGAATATTTTCAAAGAAATCAAAAGAATCTCCCAACAAAAGGATGTCGGGAGATTCCTGATATTTTATTACTCGTTCTTCAGATTTAGGGCAAGCTGAAGTTCGTCGAGTTGCTTCTGGTCGATGAAGCCCGGAGCATCGAGCATTACATCGCGTCCGCTGTTGTTCTTAGGGAATGCGATGCAGTCGCGGATGCTGTCGAGACCTGCGAAGATGCTCACCCAACGGTCGAGACCGTAAGCCAGACCACCGTGAGGAGGCGCACCAAACTTGAATGCGTTCATCAAGAAGCCAAACTGCTCCTGAGCCTTTTCTGGAGTGAAGCCGAGAATCTCGAACATCTTAGCCTGCAATTCTTGGTCGTGGATACGGATTGAGCCACCGCCAACCTCGATACCGTTGCAGACCATATCGTACGCATCGGCACGAACAGCAGCAGGGTCTGTGTCGAGCAACGGAATATCCTCGTCCTTTGGATGAGTGAATGGGTGGTGCATAGCCATCAAGCGGTTTTCCTCCTCGCTCCACTCGAACATTGGAAAGTCAACAACCCAAAGAAGAGCAAACTTGTTCTTGTCGCGAAGACCAAGGCGCTCACCCATCTCAAGACGGAGCTCGCAGAGTTGCTTGCGCACCTTCATTGTATCGTCGCCCGAAAGGATGAGAATCAAGTCACCCGGCTGAGCGTTCATCTGCTCCTTCAATCCTGCAAGAACCTCTGGAGTGTAGAACTTGTCTACCGATGACTTAACGCTGCCGTCTTCCTGAACGCGAGCGTAAACCAGACCCTTTGCGCCAATCTGAGGACGCTTAACGAAGTCGGTAAGCTGGTCGAGTTGCTTACGTGTGTAAGAAGCGCAACCCGTTGCGCAGATACCGCCGATGTAAGCAGCATCGTTGAATACGGCAAAGTCGCCCTTTCCTGCGAAGAAATCCTTCAACTCTACAAACTCCATGCCAAAACGCATATCTGGCTTGTCGCTACCGAAACGCTTCATTGCCTCAGCCCAAGGCATGCGCAAGAACGGCTCTGTAAGCTCAACGCCTCTGATAGTCTTGAACAAATGCTTTGCCATTCCCTCGAACAGGTTGATGATGTCGTCCTGCTCAACAAAGCTCATCTCGCAGTCAATCTGAGTAAACTCAGGCTGACGGTCTGCGCGAAGGTCCTCGTCGCGGAAGCACTTTACAATCTGGAAGTAGCGGTCCATGCCAGCAACCATCAAAAGTTGCTTCAATGTCTGAGGGCTCTGTGGAAGTGCGTAGAACTGTCCCGGATTCATGCGTGAAGGCACAACGAAGTCGCGTGCGCCCTCTGGCGTGCTACCGATAAGCATTGGAGTCTCAATCTCAAGGAAGCCTTTGCTGTCGAGATAACGGCGTACTTCCATCGTCATCTTGTGACGGAGTTCTATATTTGCGCGTACATTTGAGCGGCGAAGGTCAAGATAGCGGTACTTCATTCTGATATCGTCGCCGCCGTCTGAGTTCTCCTCGATAGTGAAAGGAGGAGTGAGCGATTCGTTCAGGACATTCAGCTCTGATGCGATAATCTCTATCTCGCCTGTTGGAATCTTTGTGTTCTTGCTCTCACGTTCGTTTACTGTTCCTGAAATCTGAATAACGTATTCGCGACCAAGCTTGTTAGCCTTTTCGCACAACTCGGCATTCTTCTCCTCGTTGAACACGAGCTGAGTGATGCCGTAGCGGTCGCGTAGGTCAACAAACGTCATTCCTCCCATCTTGCGGGTTCTCTGCACCCAGCCCGCCAAGGTTACTGTTTTACCTGCGTCAGAGAGACGAAGCTCTCCACAAGTATGTGTTCTATACATCTTTTATATATTTAGTTTTTTTTATATTCTACTTTGATAGAATAGCGCGCGCATGATAGCTTGGCGCCTGTCCGAACCACTTGAGGTTGCGGTATGCAAGCGTTGTGCTGTAATTGTTTGGGTTATAGAAGAATGCGCGTCCTTTGTTTGATGCTGTCGATGTCCAATAGTTGTAATACTCGTGCTTTGTTCCGTTTTCGCTATAGCCGAATAGCGTTGCATCCGACAAAGCCTGAAGCGAGTACGAGAGGTCGGAAATTACATCCTTAGTCATGCAGCTCAACTCTCCCACCGATGGCAGATACCATTGTCCCTTATCCTGTGGACGGTCTTTAGGAGCGTAGTTGTGAGCCAAGCAAGCCTGCTCGTATATTGTGTAATCGCCCATCTGCTTGCAATAGTTAAACAGACTCTCGGTGTTGTCTCGTCCACATATATCGGTTGTAGTACCTACAACATTATCGAGTTCTTCAGCCACGTCGTTTTCGCTTCCGCACCAAAGGAATTCTGTGTTGCCGCTGGCATTTGCAAGGTCTTCGAGTGCGATTATTCGGCAATGAGGACCGTATGTGAGTGTTGGGTCGATAGGACCATCCTTAGTCATGGAAAGTGCAAAGACGATGCCCACAGGGAAGTGCGCCTCTTCGGATATCGAGCCGTCGCGGTTGTAGAAATATCCCACTTTGTAGCGAGGCTGCTGCTTCATTTTAACCTTTGCCCAGCCGTCGGATGTTCCGATAAACTTGCCCGCCAGGCGGATGTTTGAACTTTCGGCATAAGAGCCTTCGTAGAATTGCACATCTTCGGTTCCAGGGTTGTTCATTAGCAGAAAGTCGATGGATTTTCTGTCCATATCAGGGAAGAACACGATGTCTACGTCACCGTAGTTTGTGTTGGCATCATCGGCACCATTGGTTGTGAAAATCAAATCCTTCGTTTCGGTATATTCCATTTCAGGATTCGAAGCTCCCGACGATGGATTAACATCAATCGGATCTTCGTCCATGTTGTAGAGAGCCTTAACCTTCTGATTCAGAACCGTAACCTGTGCATTCTTTAGGTTGATGCGCTTATTGTTAGAATCGTAGAAACGGAATGTTCCGATAGATACCAGCGGATAGAAACGGTCGTCGGAATTGTTCGGGTCGAGCTTCTGCAACTTGCCCGTTATTTTGTTGTATCTTCCAAGATAATACTGGTCGTACCAATCATCGTAAACGACGCTGTATCTCAGCGAACGCATATACATCAGCTCGTTTGTAAACTTTCCGTCTTTGCTGAATGAGCCGTTCTGCCCTGAGATATCGAGTTTCAGAATTGTCTGATGTGCCGTATTGATAGCCTCGTACTCGTTTTCGCGACCTACGGCAAGCATGTCGCCGTACTTGTTTCGGCACTTGAAATCGTGAGGATAGAACATTCTCACCTCGTCGTTCACCTTGGCATGAACATATCCGCTGCAATGCGCATACTTGTCGTTCTGCGGATTGTTGTCGATTACGAGCGTATCGTGCGAATATCCGTAGTAGCGATGGTCGTACGACACATCCTTGACCATTATGCGGTTGCCTCTCTCCCAATAGAAGTCTGGCTTTTTCGCCTTGATTCCGTACATAAGTCCAATACGCGTGTCTTTCACATCCTCCTCTTCCGAGCCGCCGAAACTCATATCGAGGAAAATCTTGTCAAGACCATTCTGCTGGTTTTCGTTTTTCTGTTCGGTATCAATGTCGAGTTGCGAGCACGACTGAGTCATGATGCAACATGCAGCAAGGGCATAAACAAAAAATTTCTTCATGATTCTAAAAACCAATTCGTTTTGGAGTTGAAGGTTTTGAGTTAAAAATCTTATCGCCGGAAATGCCCGGAACATTTCCGTTAATAGGATTGCTTGGTAGGTTTCCAGCATAGCCGTCGCTTGCAGCCATAAGCTTAGCCTCTGTTATAAGGCACAATGTGCAGCAAGTTGGTTTAGTATATTTTTTCTTCATTTGCAAATTCTTAGTACTTCTAACCTATAGATTCACTTAAATACTGATTGCAAAGGTAGTAAATGTTTAGTAATTGAGCACTATTTGTCAATAATTTTTTGCATCAGAATTACATTTTCGTAAGTTTTATCTACTCTGAACCAGTCTTTTAATAGTCCGCTCTGCTCAAAACCGCACCTACTGAACAGTCGTCTGCTCGCGTCGTTGCTCTCAAGGCAATAGGCATAAAGCTGATGAATGTTCAGACGAACTTCTGCATATTCTGCGAGAAGTATAATTGACTTATATCCAAAGTTTTGAGCTCTGTTATCTGGAGAAACGAATATGCCTACTTCTGCCTTGTTGCTGTATCGGTCGTAACTCGAAAGACTGCACATTCCGATGATTTTTTTTGTCTGCAGATTCTCGATGGCGAGTTTAACTTCTCCGTCTGAATAGAAATCGCCGTTGTTGTTCATTATATAGTCGATGATGCTCTGTCGCGATACAGGCACCGTCATGTCCGACGAATGCCACTCGGTGCTGTCGTTGCACCAGTTGTAGTACTCGTCGATGTCGGACAACTCGAGTGCTCTCAGTCTTATTGTATCGTCTTGGAGAAGTTTCTTCATTTAGTTGTTAATTGTTTGTTAAATGATTTTTCCGTAGGCCAAATCAGAAGATAAAGTAATACTGTAAATAAAACACATAAATGTATTGATTGCGAAAGAGATACGTAATAAACAAACGTGACAATTGCAAAGGTAAAGTATAATATTAAGAATCGGCATCTCATGTATTTTTGCAGAGATTTTTCGTCCTTTATTTTGTTACGGACAAACTTCAGACTGAAAAATCTATAGCAAATGTACAATGATACTATCGTGAGCGCAATCGTTACAATTTTTGCGACATTTACAACTGCCGAATTTGATATGTAAACAGGTCCAGACACGGCAATTGTGGCTATGCCGATTAGCAGAATAACGCTCCACGCAATTCGGAGTTTCCTCACGTTTTCTTTGCAATCAACCATAGCAGTATTTTTACTTTTCTACTTTGTCAAAATCCTTTTCTGTAGGCCAGATTGTCAGAGAGAACAAAAGTAAAATTCCGATGCAGAAAAGAGATGATTGCGAACCAGTCATGGGATAGAATATGGAATTTACCATGATAGGTAAAAATAGCGTGCTTACACGAATCGCTAATAAGCCAGGGGTTCTTTCTCCAGCTTCTTCTATTGCCTTGCGCGCAAATTTTGAATCGAAGAATTTGTAGCAAATAGGAATTGCTGCAACTGTTACGGCTATACCTATAATTTGCAGAATATACACGGTTGTTGCATCATCCAAACGCATGTCTTTTAATATGAACAATAGAATGACTGGGTAAATCCACGTGAATATCCACAACATTCTTAATGCTCTTAATTTTGGTTTTAAATCATCCATAAATTATTGTTATTAAGTGTTTCCTGTAAATGTTGTTCGGTTTATGATAGAACGGCCGAGTGTAACCTCATCGGTATATTCGAGTTCGTCGCCGATGCTTATTCCGCGCGCAAGAACGCTGATTTTCACCCCCATGTCGGCAAGTTTGCGGAAAATGTAGAAGTTTGTCGTGTCGCCCTCCATCGTTGAACTTAGGGCGAGAATCACCTCGCTCACCCCGCCTGCCTTTACGCGCTCAACAAGCGAGTCAATTTCAAGGTCGCTCGGTCCGATGCCGTCGATTGGCGAGATGACGCCTCCCAAAACGTGGTACAATCCGTGGAACTGCTGTGTGTTTTCGATACTCATTACGTTGCGTATATTTTCCACAACGCAGATGAGCGACTTGTCCCGACGGCTGTCTGAACAAATCTGGCACACATCGGTATCTGAAATGTTGTGGCACACTTTGCAGTATTTCACTTCGTGCTTCAGCGTTACGAGCGCGTTTGCAAAGTTGTCTACCGATTCGTTTTCTTGCCTTAGCATGTGCAAGACAAGTCGCAGAGCCGTTTTTCGACCTATGCCGGGAAGACGCGAGAACTCGCCCACTGCCTTCTCCAAAAGTATTGACGGATATTGTTGTTCCACTTTGTTATTTGCTGTTTCGGTTTGCAAAAATAGTAATAAATATGTCAGTTCGGCATAAATTCAATAATATTCTTACTTTTGTAGCGGACTGCATGCTGATTTTAAGGATTCTATTCTGTCTGTTGATTTGTATGTGCGGCTTATTTGCGGCTTGGATGTTGCAATGCAGAAGCTACCTTCCGGCTTGCATTAGTATACGCATCTCGAACCTTTCCCGAACCTTTCCCGAACCTTTCGGCTTGTTTTCCCGTACCTTCCCCGTAGCTACTCCGTTCCTACCCCGTAGCTACCACGTACCTTGAACGTTGCTTTTGGGGCTATTCTTTGTATAATGATTCATTGTTTTGTATATTGTTGCAGAATGTTCTTTATGCCAAATTCGCATAAATAATTAAATGAATATTTTTTTTGAGTTGCCAGAAAAGAAAGGCTTTTTCGGACGAAAATAAAATAAAAGAACTATCTTTGCACCTAAAAATGTAAAAAAATGAATGGCTTGTATATTCTACTTACAGTTTTGATTTATTTTGGCATCCTTCTTTTGATTTCGACATTCACCAAAGGAAAGTCGGGCAATGCCGATTTCTTCAGAGGCGGCAAGCAGTCGCCGTGGTATCTGGTGGCATTCGGAATGATTGGCGCATCGCTGTCGGGCGTGTCACTCGTGTCGTGCCCCGGATGGGTTCAGAGCATCGACATGACCTACATGCAGATGGTGTTCGGCTATTTTCCAGGTTATCTGTTAGTTGCCTTCGTTCTTCTGCCAGTTTACTACAAGCTGAATCTGACAAGCATTTACACATATCTCGAAAGACGCTTTGGGGCAGTTTCGTATGCCACAGGCTCGGTTTTCTTCCTGCTTTCGAAGATGCTCGGTGCCGCTGCCCGACTCTATCTCGTATGCCTTATCTTGCAGATGTACGTTTTCGAGCAGTTTGGAATACCGTATGCTGCAACGGTGGTGGCAACGGTTCTGCTCATCTGGCTATACACGCGGCACAGCGGCATTAAGACTATCGTATGGACTGATACTTTGCAGACTTTTTGTCTGATTGCGGCAACGTGCATCATTATCTTTCAGACTATAAATCAGCTTGATATGAGTCTTGGTGAGGCGATTACGGCTATTGCCGAAGATTCACACTGTCGAATGTTCGAATTTTTCGACTGGAGTAGCAAACAGCATTTTGTGAAGCAGTTTCTGAGCGGAATTTTCATCGTAGTGGTGATGACAGGACTCGACCAAGACATGATGCAGAAAAACCTAACTTGCAAGAACTTGAGAGATGCGCAGAAGGATATGAGCGCGTACGGATTTTTCTTCATCCCGATGAATCTTCTGTTCCTTTCGCTCGGCGTTCTGCTCATCATTCTTGCACAGAAAAACGGCATCGACCTGCCCGAAAAAGGCGACCAACTTCTGCCGCAGTTTGTGGTGAATGGAATGTTGGGCACATCGGCAATCATTTTCTTCTCTATCGGAATAATTTCGGCGGCATTCAGCAGCGCAGATTCTGCCCTTACCGCGCTGACGACGAGCTTCTGTGTGGACATTCTTGGAAAGGGCGACGACACTCCGCAGAACAATAGCGTGCGAAAGCGCGTGCACATGGCGATGATGGCCGTTTTCTGCGGTTTCGTCCTGCTTTTCAAGGTGATAGACAACGAAAGCGTAATCGACACGATTTATCTGCTTGCCTCGTACACTTACGGTCCGCTTCTCGGAATGTTCTCGTTCGGACTTTTCACGAAGAGGAATCCGAAGGAGAATCTCGTACCTTTCATTGCCGTGGCATCGCCCGTTCTGTGCTATTTCATCGACATGATGGTAAATAATGCCTTCGGATATAAATTCGGCTACGAGATGCTGATGATAAACGGTTTGATTACATTTGCAGGGCTGTTTTTGGCATCGAAGGCACAAAAACAAGACAAATCGGTGGTGGCATAGGCAAAATCTGCTTTATTTTTGTTAGTTTTGCAATCTAAAATATTGACATGGAAATAAAATCTGCAGAATTTGTAATCAGTAATGCTGATGTGAAAAAATGTCCGGCCGACGGAAAGGTTGAATACGCCTTCATCGGACGCTCGAATGTTGGTAAGAGCAGTCTTATCAATATGCTTACGCGCAACAAGAAACTTGCAATGACATCGGCAACTCCGGGAAAGACATTGCTGATAAACCATTTCCTGATAAACAAAAGCTGGTATCTCGTCGACCTTCCGGGCTACGGATTTGCGCAACGCAACAAGAAAACTCAGGAGAAAATCACGAAGATAATAGAGGATTATATTCTCACGCGCGAGCAGATGGCAAACCTCTTTCTGCTCATCGACATCAGACTTGAACCTCAGAAAATCGACCTCGAATTCATGGAATGGCTCGGCGAAAACGGAATTCCATTTGCCATCGTCTTTACGAAGGCTGATAAACTGACAAATGGAAAGAACAAGAGCAATGTCCAGAAATATCTGGCAAAGATTAAGCAGAGTTGGGAGGAACTTCCGCCTTACTTCATAACCTCGAGCGAATCTCGCCTTGGACGCGA
Source organism: Bacteroidales bacterium KHT7 (assembly GCA_900102385.1). Lineage (GTDB taxonomy): Bacteria > Bacteroidota > Bacteroidia > Bacteroidales > Bacteroidaceae > Ga6A1. Next base: position 9,319 of record FNBQ01000021.1, read on the forward strand.
CGAACTGCTTGATTATATCGACCAGATAAACAAATCAATCTCAGAAGAAAAATAGAAAAAGATGCTTACACAGGAATTTTGTGATGATGTAAATGAAAGGCTGAAAAACACGATGCTCGGTGCTATGGGCATCAGATTTTTGCCTACAGATGAGGATATAATTCTTGCAGAAATGCCGATTTGCGATGCCACCCGACAGTATTTTGGCATTCTGCATGGTGGAGCGTCGCTGGCAATGGCTGAATCGGTTGCTGGACTCGGCTCGCTCTATCTTGTAAACGACGAGAAAATTGTGTGCGGAGCGCAGGTTACGGGCAATCACATAGCAATGTCGGCAACCGAAGGAAAGGTTTATGCTCGCGCCACTTGTCTGCACGCTGGCAGAACGAGTCATGTGTGGAACGTGGACATTGTCGGCGAGGACGGCAAACTTATTTCTACCGAGCGTGTTACGAATTATATTCTGCCTAAAAAACAATGACCGAAGAGCAAAGAAACATAGCAGAACTGTTCGTGGCAGAAGAGTCGATTGCGCTCTATCGGTTGCCGTTTTCCGATGAATTTACGGTAGTGGTTCAAGACCGTCGTAAGGCTACTTCGGAAACAGACGGATTTGTGATGATGCCATTTGCCGAGTCCGAAGTGCATCCGACCGTTGTAATTTCGCCCGACAGAACTGTAAACTGCAAATATTGCATCGATGATTTTTCTAATCCTCCTGATAAAGAGATAAAAAGCACGACTTTGCCAGACGAATGCTACAACTCGGCTTTCGAAAAATTCAGCAAGGCATTGAACGATGGAATTTTTGAGAAACTCGTTCTTTCGCGATGCGAGAAAATTCCGTTTGAAAACATAGATGCTTTCGGCTCGTTTTTGAAAGCATGTGCAGCATATCCGCGAATGATGGTCTATCTTGCCAAGACTCCCGCTACGGGAATATGGCTCGGCTGCACTCCCGAGATTCTGCTTTCGGGCGAAAAATCGCACTATCGGACTGTGGCTCTTGCCGGAACGATGGCGGCAGACGACAATGATATCCGCAACCTTGTTTGGAGCGAGAAAAACAAAGAAGAACAGGCGGTTGTTGCAAGCTATATCCGCTCGCGCTTGAATGTGCTGGCAACGGTCATCGAGGAAGAAGGACCGTACACATCTAAAGCTGGAAATCTGGTGCATCTGAAAAGCGAATTTCACTTCTCGCCAAAGCCATCGTGTTCTCTTGCCGACATAATCGGCAGCCTCCATCCCACTCCTGCTGTGTGCGGATTGCCAAAGGACGAGGCTCTCGCCTTCATCTTGAAGAATGAGGGTTACGACCGTTCGTACTATTCTGGCATCGTTGGAATGCTCGATTCTTCGGGAACGACGAATCTTTACGTTAATCTTCGCTGCGCTAACCTCTCCGAAGGCATCGCCTACGCCGGTGGCGGATTGTTGCGCCAGTCCGACGTTCGGAGCGAGTGGAACGAGACCGAGGAAAAACTGAAAACGATAAAAAAGATACTCTAAATATGTATTGCAACAAGAGGAACACTCTGCAACTTACGGCTCTTATGCTTAAGGCTGGCATAACCGATGTTGTTATCTGTCCAGGAAGCCGAAATTCGCCGTTGGCAAACAATTTCAGCGTTGCTGGAATGAACTGCATTCCGGTTACCGACGAGCGATGTGCAGGTTTCGTAGCCATCGGGCTTGCCCAGGCTCTTCGACGCGCCGTGGCTGTGTGCGTAACGTCGGGCAGCGCGGTGCTGAATCTTGCGCCTGCGGTTGCCGAGGCTTTCTATCAGAAAGTGCCGTTGCTCGTCATCACGGCCGACCGCCCGGAACGATGGCTCGACCAGATGGATGGGCAGACTCTTCCACAGCCGGGAGCGTTTGGCAGAATGGTTCACAAGTGCGTTCAACTTCCCGAACCTAATTGGGGCGATTCGCCTGAGAATAACGAGATTGCGTGGGCTTGTAACCGTCTGATAAACGAGGCTTTCATCGAGATGAACCGCAAGAATGGCCCCGTTCAGATAAATGTTCCGATTACTGAACCTTTCTTCGATTTCAGCATCGAAAATTTGCCTGATGAAAGGCTGATTTCTTATTCCGAGACTGATTTTTCGTCTGTAAAAGTTGATTTTTCTGTCGGAAAATCGACTAAGGCGATGGTGATAATTGGTCAATTAAGTGCCAAGGAAGCAGACGGATGTCGTTCTGCGCTCAAATCGCTTGTCGAAAAGCACAAAAATATCGTAGTCTGTGCCGAATATCTGTCGAATATCGGTTACGACTGCCACAACGTTTTGCGCAATTTCGATGAGGTTCTGAGTGCCCATTCTGCCGACGATGCGCTGATGCCTGATGTGGTCTTCGTTCTCGGCGGACATGTTGTTTCCAAGAGGCTAAAGAATTTCATTCGCAACGCATCGCCCGAGCGGCTTGTTCAGTTTGTTCCCGACGATTATTCGCTGCCCGATACCTACAAATGCGTTACGCATTTTGTAAAAACATCTGCTGAAGACGCTTTCAAAATCATTGAACAACAACTAATTGATACAGATAAGACCTTCTTCGGACGCTGGAAGAATCTTTCGGATAATCTGAAGAAAAAAGCGGATAAATATTCGTTTTCATCGTTCTGCGACCTTTCTGCCCTGAAGTTCATTTCTGAAAATATCGACAGAAAATTTGCCGTTCATGTGGCAAACAGCAGTATGGTCAGAAATATTCAGATGTTCGATGCTTCGTATTCCGAAGTACTTTGCAATCGTGGTGTAAACGGCATTGAAGGCTGCGTTTCTGCTGCTCAAGGCTTCAGGCTTGGCGGAAAAGACACACTTCTTTTGGTTGGCGATCTTGCTTTTTTCTATGATAGCAATGCCCTTTGGATTGAGGATAGCATGAATACACAAAAATCGCGCAACAAATTACGAATCGTCGTGTTCAACAATCATCTCGGTCAGATTTTCAGAAATCTGAAAGGACTTGATAAAGCTTCGTCTTATCAGGAATACATTGCAGGAAAACATTCTGCCGGCGCGGAGCATATTGCCAAGGCATTCAACGCCCGATATTTTTGTGCGGAGAATCTTTCGGAACTAAAAGATGTTTTCCGCAAGTTTATGGACGACGTAGATTCTCACACCTCGATTCTCGAACTTTTTATCGACAGCGAGGCGAGCAAAAACGAATTCAGCAAATATTTTGAACATATCTCTAAACAATAAAAATATGGAACGAAATTGGAAGACAATCAAACAATACGAAGAAATTCTTTTTGAGTTCTTCGAGGGAATTGCAAAGATAACTATCAACCGACCACGATACAGAAATGCTTTCACACCGCGAACAACGTGGGAAATTAGCGATGCGCTATATTATTGTCGCGAGGCGAAAGATGTCCGCGTAGTTGTTCTGACAGGTGCTCACAGTCCTCTGAAGGAAGGTCAGACTGAGGAGGAACGACTGAAGACCGAAGCTTTTTGCAGCGGCGGCGATATGCACGTTAAAGGTCGCGGCGGATATGTGGGAACCGACGGAATTCCGCGTTTGAATGTTCTTGATGTGCAGAAGCAGATTCGCTCGATTCCGAAGCCTGTTATTGCAATGGTAAACGGTTTTGCGGTTGGTGGAGGACACGTTCTGCATGTTGTGTGCGACCTCACGATTGCAAGCGAGAATGCAAAATTCGGTCAGACAGGTCCGAAGGTCGGCAGTTTCGATGCCGGATTCGGTTCGTCATATCTTGCGCGCATCGTAGGCCAGAAGAAGGCACGCGAAATTTGGTATCTCTGCAAACTCTACACCGCTCAAGAGGCTCTTGAAATGGGGCTTGTAAATAAAGTTGTTCCGTTCGACAAACTCGAGGACGAGGTTGTTGATTGGGCAAAGACAATAATGAAGCGCAGCCCTATCGCCATCAGAATGATAAAGGCTGGACTGAATGCTGAACTCGACGGACAGGCTGGTATTCAAGAACTTGCAGGCGATGCAACCATGCTTTATTACTTCAGCGACGAGGCTCAGGAAGGCGGAAAGGCGTTCTTGGAGAAGCGCGACCCTGATTTCGACCAATATCCATACATTCCGTAATGAGAGTTACTGTCAGACCATACACGCTCAATTTTAAGCAGCCGGCTGGAACATCGCGAGGCATTTACACCGTCAGAAAGGTGTGGTATGTCGAGGTTCGCGATGGCGAAAGACTGCTTGGCATTGGCGAATGTGCACCGCTTCCAAAACTGAGTTGCGATGATATTGTTGATTATGAGGATGTTCTTCGTTCTTTCGCGCAAAATTTTGAGGACGAAATCAACGCACAGAATACAAATTTCAGTCTTAGCAACGATTTGAAGGAAGAGATGCGTCCATATCCGTCCATGCTTTTCGGCTTCGAATCTGCCGTGATGCAGATGAACGCTGGCGGAAGCACGGCTCTATCATCAACTGCTTTTGCGCGCGGCGAAAGAGGCATAACTATCAACGGCTTGATTTGGATGGGCACGTTCGACGAGATGAAGCATCGCATCGAAGAGAAAATGCGTCTCGGCTTCCGTTGCATCAAGCTGAAAATCGGTGCGATAGATTTCGACAATGAGCTTTCGCTTATCAGAATGATTAGGGAGAGTTTCTCGCCCGAACAGATTGAGATTCGTGTAGATGCCAACGGCGCATTTGGCGATGATGCTATGCTGAAACTTCAACTTCTTGCAGAAAACCATCTTCATTCAATAGAGCAACCTATTAGGGCTGGCCAATGGCAGAAAATGGCTGGACTTTGTGCCGCCACTCCCCTTCCGATTGCTCTCGACGAGGAACTTATCGGCATTAACACGCTGAGCAAGAAAATCGAACTACTCGACACCATCAGACCACAATTTATCATTCTGAAACCGTCGCTTCACGGCGGATTTTGCGGTGCTGAAGAATGGATTCGCCTTGCCGAAGAACGAGGCATCGGCTGGTGGGTAACGTCGGCTCTCGAAAGCAACGTGGGACTGAATGCCATCGCCCATTGGTGCGCAGGTCTGCAAGAGGCGCGTTCTGACAAAACGCCTATGCCACAAGGACTTGGCACGGGAATGTTGTTTACAAATAATATTGACTATCCGTTACACATCGAGGGCGAAAGACTTTATTACAAACCATGACATTATCAGACTTTTACAGCGAATGGAACGACGACAATGCGTTTATTAAGGTGCGTACATCGGGCTCTACTGGCAAACCGAAAGAGATGCTTGTCGAAAAGAAACGAATGCTTGCAAGTGCCCGTATAACATGCGATTTTCTTGGACTGAAGTCGGGCGATACAGCATTGCTATGTATGCCGCTCGATTACATTGCTGGGAAAATGGTCGTGGTGCGCAGCATAGAGCGCGGACTTCGCCTAATTGATGTCGAGCCGTCGTCTCATCCGCTTCGCGATGTTGCTGAAATTCCGACGTTTGCGGCTATGGTTCCGATGCAAGTTATTAAAAGCCTGCAAGTTCCCGAAGAGGTAGAAAAGTTAAAGCAGATAAAGCAGTTAATCATCGGCGGCGGAGCGATTGATTCTAATCTTGCCGAAGTCCTGAAAACATTCCCAAACAACGTTTGGAGCACTTACGGAATGACTGAAACGCTGTCGCACATCGCTCTCAGAAAGCTGAACGGCGAAGAAGCCTCGCTTTGGTACACTCCGTTTCAAAGCGTAAAAATAAGCATCAGCCAAGACGGAACGCTCGTGATTGATGCTCCGTCCGTTTGCTCCGAAGAGTTGATAACCAACGATATAGCCGAAATCAACGAGCGTGGTCAGTTCAGAATCATCGGCCGAAAGGATAATACAATCAACACGGGCGGCGTAAAGGTTCAGATTGAGGAAGTTGAACTACTTTTGACCGAAGAATCGGGTTTGAAAGATTGTTTCAGAATAAGTTGGCGCGAGCATCAAGTGCTTGGGCAAGAAGTCGTTATGCTTGTTGACACGAGCGTGACAGAACAGAAAATGGCACTTTTGAGAAATGCCATTTCAACGTTGCCTAAATATTGGCAGCCAAAAGATATTGTTGCGGTCGATACCCTTCCGATGACTGAAACAGGAAAACCAGACAGAGCAAAGACTCGTCTTCTTCTTGAAAACTAAGGATTTACAGCTTTCAAAGTGTACGAATGTCCGTTGTATAAAAGGCATCCCTGAACGTACCAGAAAAGTTTGTGCGTTTTTTGTGCAGAGCCGTTTGCTGTCAATTTCTCCTCGCAAAGTAAAACGCAGGAATTCAGCATCTTTCCTCTGAAAACGGCTTGGTCGGCAAGTCTACCGTTTGTTGTTTTCTTATAGTTTACAATCACGACGTTTGCGCTATTCGCTGTCGAATCGGCTTTCAGCGTCCACGCAATTTCGATTTTTGCGCGCCTTCTTCCAACGCCTTCAACAAGATTTTTTGTGTATGTTCCTTCGGGAATCTGAATGCTGTCGCCGCGTACATCGAGCGATGCAACTTGCGATTTGTTAACATAATACCGGCAGTTTGTGTAGAATTCTTCTACTAAATACCAGTCGTCAAGTTTCTCTTTTATTCTGAAAGGAGTGTAGCGTGGTGCTCTCGTAATAAGCTCGCCGTTCTCGCTCGGCGTCAGGCGAAGAGCCGCGTTGTCTTCCGTAACGAAGACCGATTCGATCTTCTGCGCCAGCATAGAGTTGCAGCACAAAAGCATTGCCAAGGTTATTTTTATTGCATATTTAGTCATAATCAATCTTATTGACAAAAACTCCGATACCTTTGCTGATACCGGAGCCTACTCATAAAAATAAAAATGTTAAAAAAATCAGCACTTAATGTGCAATTCCCTTACTATTTTGCTTATTGCCGCCATTGTTGTGATTCTTGTCGGAACAAGTGGCAGACGCAAAACGTTTTCAATCATTCCCATGCTGTTAAGCATAGCCTTTACACCTGCCGGATTTCCGTCGACAAACAGAAGACTGAACAATTCTGTAAAGCGATGATGTATGGTTCGTGCGCTGTCGTAGTCGCCGTTGAGCGCAAGTCTCACCATTCGGCTGAACTCTTTTGGAAGAGCGTTTCCTATAACGCTTATCACACCTGTTGCTCCGAGTGTGATGAGTGGGAATGTTATTCCGTCATCTCCAGAGAGAACGTCAAAGTCGGCAGGTTTGTTTTTTATAATATCGTCAATTTGGGTGAAGTTTCCTGAGGCTTCCTTTATCGCCACAATGTTCTCGCAGTCGCGTGCCAGTCTGAGTGTTGTTTCGGCTGCAAGATTGATGCCTGTGCGTCCCGGTACGTTGTAGAGAACAACTGGAAGGTTTGTGGCTGCCGCGATAGTCTTGAAGTGCTGGTACAAACCCTCTTGCGATGGCTTATTGTAGTATGGACAAACAGACAGAACTCCGTCTATGCCTTTGAAATCGCCGTTCTTCAGTTCCTCAACAACCGCCATTGTGTTGTTTCCGCCGCAGCCCATCAGAATAGGAATGCGTCCGGCAACCTTTTCAACAATCAGGTTCTTAACTTTTGACTTCTCTTCTGCAGAGAGACAAGGCGTTTCGCCTGTTGTTGCAAGGATGCACAAAAAATCTGCACCTTCGCTAATAAGATAGTCGAGCAAACGGTCAAGCGACTCATAATCAACACTAAAGTCTGCCTTAAAAGGAGTAATCAAGGCTACGCCCATACCCCTGAATATATTTTTAACCATACCTTGAAGTTACACTTTGTTATAAATTCGACGACAAAAGTAATATATTTTTTTGTTATAGCCTATATAACTACTCAATTAAATTCAAAAAATCGTCTTCCGACATCATTTGAATACCTAATTTCTTTGCTTTCTCGAGTTTCGAAGGTCCCATGTTTTCGCCGCACAGAATGAAACTCGTCTTAGACGAGATGCTTCCGACATTCTTTCCGCCGTGAAGTTCAATCATCTGCTTGTATTCGTCGCGCGAATGTTTAGTAAAAACGCCGCTGATTACGATACTCTTGCCTTCGAGTTTGTTTGATGCGCCTTCCTGCGCCTGACTCGATATCTCCATCTGAACGCCGTACATTCTCAGACGCTCGATAATCTCGATATTGCGCTGGTCGCGGAAATATCTGATTACGCTTTCGGCTATGGCAACGCCGATGCCTTCGATGTCTGTTAGTTCTTCGAGAGTGGCTTTCTGAAGTGCGTCGATGCTCTTGAAATGCCGTGCAAGAATCTTGGCTATGCTCTCTCCCACAAATCTGATGCCCAAGGCGAACAATACTCGTTCGAAAGGAACGTTGCAACTCTCGCGGATGCTTCTTACAATCTTGTTTGCACTTCGGATTTTGTTGCCGTCGAAGCCCATAATCTGCTTCACCTCTATTAGATACAGATCGGCAACATTGTGGATTAGTCCGCGCTTGTAGTAATCGTCCACGGTTTCAGGACCGAGGCTGTCGATATTCATAGCCTTTCGGCTTATGTAATGCTCTATCCTACCCTTAATCTGAGGCGGACAAGCCACGTCGTTTGGGCAATAGTGAGCCGCTTCGCCCTCGTATCTCACAAGTTCCGCGCCACATTCAGGGCATCGGGTTATGAATTTTATCGGGTTGCTTTCGGGTTCTCTTCGGGTTTCATCAACGCCAACGACCTTCGGAATAATCTCACCACCCTTCTCGACATAGACATAGTCGTGCTCGTGCAATCCGAGTTCTGCTATGACGTCGGCGTTGTGGAGCGATGCACGCTGAACGGTCGTTCCTGCAAGTTGAACCGGTTCCATCACGGCAACCGGAGTTATCGCGCCTGTGCGTCCCACCTGATAGATGACATCTTTAAGCAGAGTACATTCGCGTTCGGCCTTGAATTTGTATGCTATTGCCCATCTTGGCGACTTTGCAGTCATGCCCAGATGACGTTGTTGTCTTGTTGAATTGACTTTCAGAACGATGCCGTCGGTTGCAACCGGAAGATTCTTTCTCTCCTCGTCCCAATAGTTTATGAAGTCGAAAACCTCCTCGATGGTCTTTACTTTCTTCATTCCCTTAGAGATTTTGAAGCCCCATTTTGCGGCTTCTTCCAGATTCTCGAAATGTCCGTCTGCCGGGATTTCCTCGCCAAGAAGATAGTAGAGATAAGCATCGAGTCTGCGCGATGCCACGAGTGCCGAATTGAGCGATTTAAGCGTGCCCGAAGCGGCGTTTCGCGGATTGGCAAAGAGTTGTTCGCCGTTTTTCTCGCGCTCGGCATTAAGTTCGTCGAACACCTTCCACGGCATCAGAATTTCGCCCCTTATTTCAAACTCGTGCGGATAGCCGCCGTTTGTCAGTTGCAAGGGTATGCTCTTGATAGTCTTCACGTTGTTCGTAACATCATCGCCCTGCGTTCCGTCGCCACGCGTAACGGCTCTTACAAGTCTGCCATCAACATAGGTAAGCGAGATTGAAAGTCCGTCGTACTTCATCTCGCAGCAGATTTCAAAGTCCTCGCCTTCGAGTCCGCTCTTTACTCGGGCAAACCATTCTGCTACTTCCTGCTGATTGTAGGTGTTGGCAAGCGAAAGCATCGGATATTTGTGAGTTACCTGAGTGAACTCGGTGTTGATGTCGCTTCCAACTCTTTGCGTTGGCGAGTTTGGGTCGAAAAATTCGGGATGAAGGTTCTCCAAATCCTGAAGTTCGCGCATCAGATGGTCGAACTCCTCATCGCCAATTACGGGCGCATTGAGCACATAATAGTTATAGTTATGCTGATGCAACTCTCTTCGGAGTTGCTCAATTCTTTCTTTTGCTTCCATAGTGCAAAGATAATAAATATTGACAAACAGAAATGTTTTTTTGAAATATTTACTTTCTTGCCTCGTTGCTTTCTGCAACTATTGCGCTTCTACCGGCAGAATGTCTTTCTTGCCGTTGTTGCGCCATTTCATGTTCTTGCCGTTCTGATTTGTGCCGAATTTCTCCTCGGTACAGTTGTTGTTCTCGATAACGAAACCGTCTGTTGCCTCGTCGCAATAGATGTAGAAGACTCTGTCGTTTGTGGCATAAGGCGCAGCACCGTATTCTTTTATTATATTGTTGCTGATGACCGAGTTAGGCTGATTACTAAGCGTGTAGATTCCGCCGGCATCGTGCAGCTGTTCGGCAAACAGTTTTATGATGTTATTGGTGATGCGGTTGTTCTTCATGTCCGATTTCAAAGCCGTCCAGCCCCAGCCAACGCAGATTCCGCTCCAGTTGCAATGGTTTATCGTGTTGCTGTCTATGTTGATGTCAGAAACATAACCGGCATTTATCGCCGCGCATCCCCAATCCTCGCCAGTCGCGCTGACTATCAGATTGTCTTTTATCGTTATTCCTGAGCAGATTTCGCCGGCGTTTGCGGCTTTGTACGGAACGTGAGTTTCGAATCCGCCCGACGGAAATGCTCCGACCATGATTGCCGTTCCGCCGATGCTTTCGAAGATGCAATTTTGGACGGTGGAATTCTTGCATCCCCACTCAAAGTCGATGGCGGTAGAGGCCATATAGTTGAAGTTGCAATTGCTGAATGTCACGTTGTTTGCTCCTCTCACCGAGATTGCCGCTCCCGGACGGCAAATCCACGCTTGGTTTTCGAGCGATGCCTTTTCCGGCAATCCCGGAACTTCGAGTTTGTAGGCATCGACAATCGGGAATCCACCTTGCAGAGTAACGTTTCCGAAGTAACTTGGACGAAGCCATGCCGTATGGGCAAATGTCACGTTCTTGAAGACGATGTTGCTGACTTGACGAGAAAGCGTTCCGTCGATTTTTATAAGCGTCTGCAACGCTGGAGCGACAAGCCCATCAGGACATACATCTGCGTTTTCGCTCGTCTTTTTAAACAGTTTTTTTCCGAAGAAAGGCTCGGCGCAATAGTATATTTTGTGGGTAGAACGGTCTTGATACCATTCGCCAGGCTCGTCAACCAGACACAAGCCATTGTTCAGACTGAAGGCAGAACTTCCGTTTTCTCCGCCTACAACCGGTTGCGGCCACGGATGTTCAAATTCAATTCTGCTTTCCGGCTCGTGAAATGATACGCGAGTCTTCTCACCCTCGACAATCATGTCCTTAATGCGTAGGGTTGCCGTTGCCCACCGCTGAACGATGTGCATCTCTATCTGCTTTTCTTTTTTCAAATCCTCGATATTTGCCGGAGTAGGAATCACGATTTCACGCTTCTCCTTGTCAAAATCGATAATTCTGTCGTACGTTCCGTCGTTCTGAATATTTGATGCCCGGTTTATTCCCAGTCTGGCATAGTAAAGTTGCCTTATCTCGAGCGGATGAGTGCCTACAATCGGGGCATCAAACTCGTAGATATTCCCTTTTCTTTCGCCTTTTTTTAACTCAATTCCGCCGCTAATCCACGAGCCATCTCCGTCTACAATCGTAGGCGAAGTCGTTGTGCCGCTGTCTTCTGGGCGGATAAACAGCGGTTCTGAAAGATAATGTATTCCCTTGCGCAGATGAATGGTTATGCCGTTGTTTGCCTCCGGCAACTTCAGCCTGCGCCATTCTCTTGCAATTCTAAATGCTTGTGCCAATGATTTTACTGGCTCATTAAAAGTGCCGTTTGCTTTGTCGTTTCCATTGGTTGCATCAACATAAATATCTCCGGCGGAAATGGAATTAAAAGAGATAAACAGACAACAAATCGATACGAATATACGTTTTAAATGAAGCCTTTTCATAATTTTACAAGTATTTGATTTACAAATATAATTATTTTGCACTATCTTTGCACAGAAATATGAAGAATTTTTTTTATATATGTTTTTTTTGTGCCCTTGCGCCAGTCTCTGCAGCGGCACAAAGTTTGTTGAATAGTGACGGAACAGTCGTCACAGATCAGTATGGTGAACGTGTTGACAACGGAGACAGCCTTCGTCACGACGATGACAAAGTTGTTCCTGTTGATGTGAGGCAGTGGACTATCGACCGTCGTTTTGGCGACAGAACTGCTGTCGATGCCGACACAGCCCGAATAAACTTCTACAATACGGTCTTCCCCGAGGGGATGACGGGACACTACAACCATATCGGAACGCTCGGTTCTCCGCGCATTTCGCGCATTTACATGGAACGAGAGCATAACACTAACATGTTCTTCACCGACCCGCTCGACTTCTTCATGACAAAACCGACAAACTATCTGTTTTCTGATACGAAATCGCCATATACCAATATAACCTATCATAGTGCAGGCGATAAGAACGATGGCGACGACTGGCTCACGATAAAGTTTGCCACAAGTGCAAATAAGTATTGGGGCGGCGGATTCAAGTTCGATTATCTGTACTCGCGAGGATTCTATGTAAGTCAGTCATCGTCATACATGAACGGCTCGCTGCATCTCTATCATCTTGGCGACAAGTATCAGATGCAGTTTCTTTACAGTCATAATCACATGAAAATGGCTGAAAATGGTGGACTTACCGACGATTATTACATCATCGACCCTTCGCGTTTTTCAAGGTCGTACAATAGTACAGACATCCCTACATATCTGGAACGAAACCTATGGCAGAGAAATGATAACAATCTGATTTTCTTGACTCATCGATACAACCTTGGATTTAATCGCGAGGTTGGCGATTCGGTAAACAAAAAACTTGAGTTCGTACCAGTTACGAGCTTTATTCATACGCTCGACATTCAGAATAACGACCACGTTTTGATTGGCGGCAATATTCCTGCAAACTTCATAGACAGCATTTATAATCCGAGCAAACTTTTAGGCGATGACATCAACGATAAGGCAAAGACTCTGCTCGTTAAGAATACGTTTGCCATCAGTCTTCTCGAAGGATTCAATAAATATGCCGTGGCAGGAATAAAGGCTTTCATCTCACACGAGTTCCGCAGGTTCGGCTATCAGACTTGGAGACAGACGAAAAGCGTTGAATATCTGTTCTCTGACTACACGGCAGATCATGTGTACGAATCGTACATCGACCCTACGATGAAATATGACACCCAGAACGATGTGAGAATAGGCGGTCAGTTGGTACGTGCACATGGTGAGCACGTAAACTACAATGTTACAGGCGAATATGCCATTACAGGCGATAACTTCGGCGAGTATAACCTCAATGGAAATGCCGATTTGAACGTGAAGGTTCTGAACGATACGCTCGGACTTCATGTCAGCGGACTTATCGATAACTTTGCGCCGTCGTATTACATGACGACGTTCAGCTCGCGCCTGAAATCTTGGGGAACAAGCAGAGATGCCAAGTTCTCGCTTGATAATATGACGAGAATGCGTTTGCAGGGAACTTTGTCGTCTGAGCGCACTCGCACCCGTCTGACAGCCGCTGTTGAGAACATCAAAAACTATGCTTATTTCTACAACGACAGCAATACGCAGCGCGACAACAATGGTCTGATTACCGCCTACAACAACAGCGTTGCCGTTGGACAGTACGACAAAAACATTCAGATTGTGAGTGCAAAACTCGAACAGAATTTCAAGCTCGGAGTGTTCCATCTCGACAACGAAGTAACGTATCAGTACACAAAAGACGACAATATTATTCCGCTGCCATCGTGGAATTTCTATCATAATTTTTATGTTGATGTAGCCTTGTCGCACAAGGTTCTGAAGTTGCAGATGGGCGTCGATTTAAAGTATTTCACGAAGTATTACGCTCTCGAATATTCGCCAATCGTCGGCCAGTACATGAACCAGGGTCAGAACGAGGCAGACAGGGTTAAAATCGGCGGATTTCCGTTTGCAAACGCCTACATGAACTTCTTCTTGAAGCGTCTGCGCTTCTATGTAACATACACCAACCTCTTCGAAGGTTCAGGCAACTCGATGAACTTTACCGTTCCACACTACGCCATGAACCCAAGCATGCTGAGGTTCGGTCTTTCTTGGAACTTCTATGATTGATATCGAAAAAATCCGAAAGCACAAGAAGGCGATAAAGATTGCGCTGCTATGTGCTGTTGTCCTTGCCTTTGCAGGAGTATTCCTTTTTGTGCAGAGAATTGCGCTGAACCGTGATTATGCACGCATTCAGAGAGCCGGCACGCTGAAAGTAACGTGCGAGTATGCCGACGGAGTTTTCTTTTCTGGCGAGAACGGCGAATCGGGTTTTCACTACGAGTTGATAAAGGCTTTTGCCGAGAGCCACGACCTTACGCTGAGCATCAATGCCTCGAGTTCGTACGAGCAGATGTACAAGCAACTGAAAGAAGGTGCGTGCGACCTCATCGCCTCGCCTATCCCGATGGTCGAGACGTCCGAGAAGGATTCGATTTTCGTGCTTACGAATCCGGTGTGCATAAACAGTATTGTGCTGGTTCAGAGAGCTTTCAATCCTGACGATTCGACAAAATACGTTAAAAGCGCGATGGAACTCGAAAACAGAACGCTCTACATTCCGAAAAGTTCGCCTTACATTATGCGACTCGAAAATCTGCAAGACGAAATCGGGGCAAACGTAAATATCGGCAGAATAAACAAATACGGCACGGAACAACTTCTTGCCCTTGTAGCCCACGATGATATCGACTACACCGTTTGCGATGCGAATATCGCCCGGCAATATTCAGCCGATTATCCTCAACTTGATTTTAGCAAAAAGCTGAGTTTCAATCAGTTCTATTCGTGGGCGGTACACAAGTCGAGCACGGGCCTGCTCAGAGAACTTAACGAATGGCTCGACAAGTACAAAAAGACTGACGAGTACCGGGAACTTCTGAAAAAATATGGCTTCACGGTTGTGGAATAAGACATTTTTTAAAGGGTTACGCTTCTTTTTTAGCCGTAACCTTTTATTTTGACCGGAAAATAAGGCACATAGAGATATGCCACCTAATTATAATTGAGTTTTTTTTAGTAACTTTGCGCGCTCTTAAAAAGACAAAACACAATACACTTATTATATGAGATTTATTTTTTTGATTATTACCTCCCTTATGGCGATGACTGTGTTTGGTCAGGATGCACACATTTTAGGTCATGTGTCAGATGAGCAGGGAGAATGTATGCGTTACGTTACAATTAAGTTGAAGGGAACATCCATCGGCACAATATCAGATGAAACAGGACACTATTTTCTGAAAGATATTCCTATAGGACAGCAGACCGTCGTGTTCTCGTACATGGGTTACATTACAGAAGAACGCACCGTGAATCTGAAGAAAGACCAGATGCTTGAACTGAACATAAAGATGCGCGAGGAATCTTTCTTGGTAGACAACGTTGTTGTTACGGCAAACAAATATCAGACTAAAAGCAAGGAGGCTGCAAGCATCGTAAACGTGGTATCGCCTGTTCTATTCGAGATGACCAATGCGCATAGCATGGCTGACGTTCTGAACTATCAGACTGGCTTGAGAGTTGAACAGACTTGCTCGAACTGCGGATTGCCACAACTCCGCATCAACGGTCTTGAGGGGCAGTATTCGCAGATTCTGATGGATTCGCGTCCGATCTTCTCGTCGCTTGCATCGGTCTACGGACTTGAGCAGATTCCGGCAGGAATGGTTGACCGCGTTGAAATTATCCGCGGAGGCGGCTCGGCTCTCTACGGCGCAAATGCCATCGGTGGAGTTGTGAACATCATCACAAAAGAGCCTACGCGCAACTTCGTAAATGTGCAGCACAACTCGTCGCTTGTGGGAAAAGACAGTTACGACATCAACACCGCTTTCAATGCATCGGTAATTACCGACAACAGCAATATGGGTCTGTTTGTGTTCGGTGTTCAGCGCAATCGCAAGCAGTACGACCATAACGGCGACGGATTCTCGAATATTCCGTTGCTTAACAGCACTACGGCAGGACTCAGAAGTTTCTTCAAGACATCTGATTATGCAAAAATCACAGCCGAATATCATCATGTCGGCGAATATCGAAGAGGCGGATGCAACATCGACCTTCCCGCTCATGAGACAGACCTTGCCGAGCAGTTGCGACACAATATCGATGCTGGCTCGCTGCGATGGGACTATTATTCGCCAGACGACCGCCATTACCTGTCTCTCTATAGTAGCCTTCAGCACATAGGTCGCGAAAGTTACTTCGGAACAAACAAGAATCTTGACGCCTACGGAAGCACGCAAGACTTCACGGCAGTTGGCGGAACGCAATACCGATATTCGTATCCTTTTGTAAAAGAACTAAAGGGCGATATCAGCGCAGGACTCGAATACACTTTCAATCACCTGCACGACCGTATTCTTGGCTACGGACGCGATATGAGGCAGGATGTAAAGATTGCAGGCGGATATCTTCAGAATGAATGGAAAAAACAGCAGATAAGCATTCTTATGGGTGCGCGAATAGAGAAGCACAACATGCTTCATAACGTGGTGCTATCGCCAAGAGCCAACGTCAGATATACTCCTGTCGAAGATATGATTTTCCGCGTTTCGTACGCAAGCGGATACAGAGCACCACAGGCATACGACGAGGATTTGCACGTCGGAGCCGTGGGCGGAGAGGTTTCTCTCATCAGCATCGACCCAAATCTGAAGCCTGAATATTCGCACAGCATCAGCGGTAGCGCAGACCTTTATCATCACTTCGGAAAGTGGGACACAAACCTTACTATTGAGGGCTTCTACACCCGTTTGAACGATGTCTTTGCCTTGACTGAAAACGGTCACGACGAAAAGGGAAATCTGCTACTCACTCGCGTAAACTCAGCAGGAGCATACGTTGGCGGCATAAACATCGAAGGAAAAGTTGGCTATCGCAAGACTTTCATGCTTCAGGGAGGCGTAACGTTGCAGAGAAGCCGCTATCTCGCCGATTTCACTTGGAGTAACAACCCGAACATAGAGCCGCAGCGCAGAATGTTCCGCACTCCAGACAAATACGGTTATTTCCTTGTCAGATACAGCCCTATTCACCCGCTCTCGTTCACGGTTGACGGAAAGGTTACTGGCGACATGCTTGTGCAGCATATGGCTGGATATATTGCTGAGGACGAAGAAGTGCAGTCCGAAAGTTTCTTCGAGATGGGTGCAAAGATTTCATACGAAGTTCATCTTTACAAGCACTACACTCTTGAGTTCAGCACGGGAGTAAAAAACATGTTCAACCAGTATCAGAAAGACTTAGACAGAGGCATGGATAAGGATGCCGGATACATCTACGGTCCTGCCCTTCCAAGAACATTCTACCTCGGTTTCAATCTGAAGATTTAAATCAGCTTCATAAGAAAAAAATAACGTCGGATTTTCGTATTTGAAAGTCCGACGTTATTTTTTATGTCACATTTCTGTCTTCTAAAAGTATATAAAAAATATGTGGACTGATGCCAGCCCACATGTCAAACTCTTCTAAGAACGGTATCAAACTAACGATATTATCGTTGCAATGTGATGCCCATCAGTCCGGCAACGACATTGTTGCTTAGCGTGCGTAATCTGATGTATTTCAGTCGCTTCGATTTGTCCAGCGGAACATCAAGAAGAATTCCTGCGCCGCCGTCAATCATAACCTGAGCACCTTTTGCGCCAAGTTCGTTTTGCAGATTATTGCTAACTTTTCCACTCTTCAGACAGAGGCGGTATTGCGACTCGGCATTTCGGTTGAATGCCAGTCCGTCCTCGTAGAACGCCTGCTCTATCGGAGCCCAGTTTACAGGACTGTAGAGTGGATATTTCTGTATCGTTCCATCGGTATAAAGAAACTCCACAACGGCATTGTTAATGTTACATTGCATCGGATTTGTAGAGCCTGCCATCATCAGGTAGGCGTGCGATGCCTTTCCGCTTACGCTTATGAGCGATTCGTTTGGATAATTATCGAACAACGAGGTGTAGACAATATTGTTTCCTTCCTTCGGAGAAAGCCATTTTATGCCGTTTGGCGCAGTAAATATGCTATCATTTATCGCCTTGCGCAGACCGCTGTCGTCAATGTTTACAGTATCTTTAGGATGGCACCACTCCGAATATCCGTGGATAGGAATCGTAAGCGTGGTATAAGGCGAACGCGGCGATTCGTATCTGTTTCTGAATATGTCGGTTACCTTTGCGTTAAAGTGCTTGCTGATGTCGATAGG
Source organism: Bacteroidales bacterium KHT7 (assembly GCA_900102385.1). Classification (GTDB taxonomy): domain Bacteria; phylum Bacteroidota; class Bacteroidia; order Bacteroidales; family Bacteroidaceae; genus Ga6A1. Next base: position 27,344 of record FNBQ01000021.1, read on the forward strand.
CTCGAGCGCATCGACGTTGATATCGCTGAATTGGCCGGCTATAAGCGACGATTTGTCTCGCTCGCTCTCGTCGAGTGCGGTAGAAATCCACCACGCTCTGTTTTCTTGCTGAAGAAGAGCCAAGCCCGTGTTCAGTCTCACGACCTTTGCCTTGCTCTTGCTAATCTCGCTGCCCTTGCCTTTCAGTTCGATGCTCACCTTCTGTCCTGCTTTTGCAAGCAATTTGAATATAACATGAGGCATGTCGAAACTCTCGTTGTCGCATCTGTAGTCAAGAATCTGACAGCCGTTTTTGATGTCGAACTTTGTGTATCTTGCAGGAATTCTTAGCGTTACGGTATCAACGTTTGCAAAGTTATGCTTTATCTCGTACTTGTCCGATGCTCCCTCGCGTTTGAAACTGTAAAAGATGTCGGGCGTGGTGATGTCGGCATTTGCCCAATCTTTCGGAAAGCCCGGATTTATGGTTAGTCTGCGATGCAAGGCATCTGGCTTTATGCCGAAAAGTCCTTGAACAACCAAGCGCGATGCTACTCCTACTGGGTCGCCGAAATCGCGGTAGCACTCGCCTCTCGCTGCGTCATAATAACTTATCTGACCGATATTTCCGGGACTACAGCCCATGTACATTCCGTCGAGAATGCAGCCCTTCATCAGTTTGAAACCAGCCTCTTTGTTGCCTGCCTGAAAGAATGCGAGCGCGGTGTGCATAACCTCGGCAAAAGCCACATTATTTACGCTCCAATCGTATGGCATCCAATTAGACGACGAGATTGTGGCATAATCGCCGGCGTTAATCATCTCATCATCCTTCGTAATTCCGTTCGATTTTATTGGAATATGCGGAATGTTGTTTGTTACATATTCGGTTGCACGATAAGCCTGATGCGGCGTTGCGATGTCGCTGTCTATGGCGTGATAAACTGTCCAGACAGCAGGCGCGTCATGCTGACGTTTCAGACCAATATTATCGTTGTATTCAGCCCACACGCCGCGGTCGTTCATCCACAGTTTGCTGTTTATCGCCTTCAGAATTTCCTCCGCCTCGGTGCGGTATGGAGTTGCGTCCTCGCCTATCAGTTCGGCAATTTCGGCTGCCATCTTGTTGGCTCGATAATTATATGCTGTTGAGTGAGTTACGTCACCACTATCGTAATAGAGACCGTCGCTTGCCCAGATGCACGCATATGCGTCATAAAGATGATTGTTATCGGGGTCGAAGTTTCGTTTTTCCCATGCCAGATGCAGCTTAAGTTTTTGCCACATCTCTCGGGCAAAATCGAGGTCGCCAGTCCAGTTTAGATGCCACAGAAGTTCGTCTATGTAGCACAGATTCATGTCGTAATGATTCATGTTGTCAGCCTTGTTCGGATAGCGGCAGATGTAGCCGTTGCTATACATAGGCGAACCCCACTTTTTCTCGGCACGCGCGGAATTCAAGGCAGCATCCTGCATCGGATGACTGAATTTTTGCTCAACATTTGTAACCATGCTTTCGGCATAGTTGCTGAAATGCGTTCTTGCGCGGTCGTGCCAGCCAAGAAAGTCGCCCGAGTAACCCGCTCTCCACCCCGGAAGTTGAACACGCCATCCCACAGCCCCGTGCAACCACACTTTTTCATCCCAAATACCGTCGGCAGCAGATGTAAGGACGCCGCCAAGAGTGTTAAGAAATTTATCTGGAGTATTTATAACTACTTGATTGGCAAGATGGTTGCTTTGTAACTGAGTAACGGCAAAGAGCATTTTCCCATCGTTAAGAGGCATCTTTGCAACCGAACCATCGTTATATCTTATATATATTTCCTTTTCTGGCTTTATCTCGGTTGTCATTAGCGGTTCGTGCTCCTTCGAAGCCTCAAAAAAGTTGGGCGTGGTTTCTACGCCCATGTCGCCATTTCGGTAAAGATGTTTCGCCTCAATCATCGAAACAACACAGCTTATATACGAGCCTTCGGGCATTTTGTTGCAGACAATCCGCCAGATAGCCTCGTCGTTGTCGTAACAGCACATAGCCGTCATGTCAATATCGATTCCGAGCGATGAGTTTCTTATGTAATATTTTCTCTGTCCGGGAAAGTAGTATGCTGTACAAAGTTCCAGTTCGTCGAAGTTCAGCCTCTTGCCGTCTGCCAGATGCAGAAAGAACTGGATGTTTCTCTTTTCTTTTTTTGTGAAGGTGGCAAACACAGGTCGGTCGCTTGTCTCGAGTCTGAAATCGGAGTGTCCGCCATATAGAGCGCGAGTGTATCTGTTTTTTCCGTTATAAGAGGCAAATCCTCTGCCTTCTGGAAAATACTGAAGACTACGCTCAGCCCTTTGTGCATATATGTCAGATGATGACGCTAAAGTTAATAAGAATGTTAGTGTGTATCCAAATCTGTTTATCCTCATGTACTTTTTAATGTTTACTGTTCTTAAAATCCGTTGGCGTCTGCCCAGTAAACCGCTTGAAGTTGCTCAAAAACAGTTCGGGAGACGGGAATCCCAACTCATAAGCCACCTCCTTTGCCGTAAGTCTTTCTTCTGCAAGCAGTTTTTGGGCTTTTTTAATCTTCAAGGCGGCGAAATATTTGGCAGGCGATTCGCCGGTAATCAGTTTAAATTCCTTTCTGAACCACGAATAACTTACGCCAAGTTCTCTCGAAAGCACGTCCCAGTCTATCATTTCAGAGATGTGCTCGTTCATGTAAATCTTGCTCTGCTCAATTTTCTGCTTTGTCGAGAAACTAACGTCATCGGTATTGTCGGCTGCGATGAACAGCAATCCGAAGATGTGGAACGTAATTCCCACAAGACAGTCCTGAAAATGCGAGAACTTGTTCTCTGCCATCGACAAGGCATTCAGAAACAACTGAATTATTTCAGAATTCAGACCAATGTTGAAGCAGCAGTTCTTCTGCTCCGGATATGTTCTTTTTATCAGATTGAAGAAGAAATCGCCCTCGAATCCGATGAAATATTCCTTCCATCCGGTTTTCTGAAGCGGATAATAGGTGTGCCGCTGTCCGGGATAAAGCAGGATGATTGTACCTTTCTTAATGTGTATCTCCTCGCAATCGGGGTCGTCGAGATTAGGAATAAAGATGCCCTCGCCGTCGGTTATGTACACAAGCTGATACTCGTTGAGCACTCTGCCCTTCTTAACGCTGAACAGATAGCTTGCCGGATGCTCGCTTACCGGATAGTTGCTTCCGGCAGGAATCTCCTGAAAGCCGACGGTATTTATCCACGCACCAAGTCTCTTCTCATCGTCGTGGTTTGTCAGATAAAAATAATTCGATTTAATAGTACACATTATAGTTAGCAGTACAAGTTTTTAATGATATAGAGTGCCACAAAGATACGAATTGTTTTGAATAAAAACAAGAAAACAAAAGAAAAAGGCAGACGTTATGCGCGTCTGCCTCATGATGTTATCGTTGTTAAACAAATATTAATTGTTGATAAGAGCCTCGTACTCCTTAGTCTTAGCCTCGTTGTCTGTGTTGTAGTAAACACGATAGAGAGCCTGAATAAGAGTCTTGTCTTCTGGATTCAAAGCGCGAGCCTGCTCGTAGAATGGCTGAGCCTTGATGAAGAACTCCTTGAACTCCTTTCTGTCATACTTGTTTGTTGGAGTCTTGTCGCCATACTCCTGAGCCAAGAACTCGTAGCAGTTACCGATGCAAGTGTAGGCTGTACCGAAGTCGTCCTTAGCGTCGATAGACTTCTTGTAGTAAGAGATAGCCTCCTCGTACTTCTTGTTTGACTGCAACAGGTAACCCTTGATGAACAAGTTGTAGTAGTCGTTAGGGTTAGAAGCAAGCATGTCGTCGGCAAGCTTCATAGCCTTCTCCGGCTGGTTCTTTGAGTTGTAGTAGTCGACCATGCTACCGAAGAAGAACTGAGCCTCCTTAGGGAATGCCTTCATACCCTCGATAAGAGTCTCGGTATACTTAGCCTCGTCTTCCTGCTGCTTGTATGACTCAGCCTTGAACTGGATACTGTTCTTAGCCTCGTCTGCATTCTTTGACTTTGCACCATAAGCGGCATACTTGATAGCAGCATCGTAGTCCTTGTTGTTCATTGCTGCCATAGTAGCGTAGTAGCCGATAGTTGCAAGAAGTGTATCGGTTGCAGCAAGATTGTCCTTCTCGAACATCTTCAAGTTAACCTCGTCAACGTATGCGCCGAAGAACTTCTGTGCCTCTGGATACTTGTGAGCGTTGAAATAGTGGATACCACCGTTGATAAGGTTGCCACGGTCTGCCTTCATGCGGGCTGCGTTGTCCTTTCTGTGCTTGAACTTAACCTTTCCCTTTGCATCTGGAACAGCCTCAAGTTCGTCGCACTTAGACCAGAACTCATACATCTTTACAACGCTGTTGTAGAACTTAGTTGTGTCGTAAGGCTTGCGAAGATACATCTTCTGGTTTTCCTCGTCGTTGATTTTTGACTGAACATAGCCAGCAATGTGCCATGCTTCTGCATTACTCTTAGTTTCAGGGCTGTTTGTTGCATCGAGGATAAGAGATTCTGCCTTGGCAAAGTTCTTGCCGTCGGCTTCTGCCTTAGCCTGCTTGATATTTGCAACCTGTGCGAAAGATACACCAGCAAGCATCATTAGAGATGCTGACAATAATACTTTCTTCATTTTTAGATTTATTAAATTAAACGTTTTTTTTCTATTATGTCAAGCGGCAGGCGGCATGTCTCAACCGCCTTTCGCCTGTTTCTTAATTTATTCTTCGATATTCTCTGTTGTTGTATCCTGAGAAGTCTCGTTCTGAGCGTTGTCGTCGGCAATCTCATTTGGGTCGATGTCTTCCTCGAGTTCTTCCTCCTCGTCGGCAGCAGAAACCTTGCAGATGCTGCTGATGTGGTCGTTACGCTTCAAGAGGTCGATGAGTTTGACACCCTGAGTTGCGCGTCCCATGATGCGCACGTCGGCAACCTTCAGACGGATTGTTACGCCGCTCTTGTTGATAATCATCAAGTCGTTGTCGTTAGTAACCGCCTTGATTGCCACAACCTTACCTGTCTTATCTGTGATGTTCAGAGTCTTCACGCCCTTTGCGCCACGGTTGGTAATGCGGTAATCCTCAATCTCGCTTCTCTTTCCGAATCCCTTCTCGCTCACAACCATAACGGTCTGATTCTGAGGATCGTCAAGACAAATCATTCCTACAACTTCGTCCTCGCCGTCATCGTCAAGAACGATACCCTTAACACCTGTTGATACACGACCGAGCGAGCGGCATGTGTTCTCGTTGAATCTTATTGTTCGGCCGTTGCGATTTGCAATCATCAACTCGTTGTCGCCGTTTGTCAGAACAACATCAACAACGCGGTCGTCTTCGCGGATATTGATTGCTATCACACCATTTGCACGCGGACGAGAGTACTGCTCAAGGCTTGTCTTCTTTATGATACCGTTCTTTGTACAGAATACCAAGTTGTGGCTCTTTACATATTCGGTATCGTTAAGGTTCTTGACGTTGATGAATGCGTTTACGGCATCATCAGCCTCGATGTTGAGCATATTCTGGATGGCGCGTCCCATTGATGTGCGGTTGCCCTCCGGAATCTCCCAGACCTTAAGCCAGTAGCAGCGTCCCTTCTTGGTGAAGAACATCATCGTGTTGTGGGTTGTAGCCTGATAGATGTACTCTATGAAGTCGCTGTTGCGCGTTGTGCTTGCCTTGGCACCTACACCGCCGCGAGCCTGCGATCTGAACTCGGCAAGCGGAGTACGCTTGATATAGCCGAGGTGTGATATTGTGATGACCATATCGTCATCTGCGTAGAAGTCTTCTGGGTTGAACTCATCGGCAGAAAGAACGATTTCTGAACGGCGGCTGTCGCCATACTTGTCCTTAACCTCAAGAAGTTCGTCCTTGATAACCTTCATACACAAGTCGTTGTCCGAAAGAATCTGCTGATAGTAAGCAATCATCTTCAACAACTCTTCATACTCAGCGTGCAACTGCTCCATCTGCAAACCTGTGAGCTGACGCAGACGCATCTCGACGATTGCCTTAGCCTGAATCTCATCGAGTTCGAAGCGGCTCATCAAGCCTGATACGGCTGCCGCTGCATCGCGCGATGCACGGATTATGTGAACAACCTCGTCGATATTGTCGCAGGCGATAATCAAGCCTTCCAAGATGTGTGCTCTCTCCTGAGCCTTGCGCAAATCGTACTGAGTGCGGCGGATAACCACATCGTGACGATGTTCAACGAAGTTGCTGATACACTCTTTCAAAGAAAGCAAGCGTGGACGGCCGTGAACAAGGGCGATGCAGTTTACGCTGAAACTGCTCTGCAAAGCAGTCATCTTGAACAACTTGTTCAGGACGACATTTGCGTTTGCGTCGCGCTTAACGTCTACTACGATACGCATACCCTCGCGGTCGGACTCATCGTTTACATTGCTGATGCCGTCGATGCGCTTGTCTATAACCATCTCGGCAATATTCTTGATGAGTTCAGCCTTGTTTACGCCGTAAGGAATCTCTGTTACTACGATTTTGTCGTGAGCAACATCGCTCTCTATCTCAGCCTTGGCGCGCATTACCACGCGACCTCTACCAGTCTCGTAGGCATCGCGAACGCCGCCCATACCATATATATATCCTCCTGTTGGGAAGTCTGGAGCCTTGATGTACTGCATCAAACCGTCAACGTCGATGTCGCGGTTGTCGATGAATGCAACGCATCCGTCAATAACCTCGCAGAGGTTGTGTGTAGGGATGTTTGTAGCCATACCTACGGCAATACCGTTAGCGCCGTTTACCAGAAGGTTCGGAATGCGTGTCGGCATTACTGTTGGCTCTTTCAATGTATCATCGAAGTTTGGAGCCATGTCTACAGTCTCTTTCTCAAGATCCTGCATCATTGCCTCGCCAAGTTCAGACAGACGCGCCTCGGTGTAACGCATTGCTGCTGCGCCGTCGCCGTCTACCGAACCAAAGTTACCCTGACCGTCAACAAGAGTGTATCTCATGTTCCAGTTCTGAGCCATACGCACCAGCGCACCATAAACAGAAGAGTCGCCGTGTGGATGGTACTTACCGAGTACCTCACCTACGATACGCGCACTTTTCTTGTATGGTTTGTCATGTGTGTTGCCCAACTCGCCCATTCCGTAGAGGATACGGCGATGAACAGGTTTGAATCCGTCTCTTACATCCGGCAATGCTCGCGCTACGATTACCGACATAGAGTAGTCGATGTAAGAGGACTTCATCTCCTCCTCAATGTTGACTTTTCTAATTCTGTCTACTTCAGCCATTTATTATTTCGTTTTTAGTATTTTTAATGCCTTAAAAACCGTAAAATCCGTTTTAAGCGGCTTTTCGGCTCGTTTTTAGCGTCCAAAGATATTTATTTTGCGCGAATCAAAGTGTTAAAAAATGTAAAGAAATGTTAATTTGATGTTAAATTTTGCTTAATCTATGGCTTCAGAAACTCTTTTTTTTGCTCTTCAGCCAAAATCGATGCAAATGTAACCCATAAGGTTTATTTAGCCAAATATATTTGTCTGTATTTAATTAGGTGTAACATTTTTTAACTTTCGCGCTATGGGCTTGGCTGTTTGTGCCCCAAAAAAGCCGAAGAGTGACTTTTGCCAAAACATTCTTTTGAAAAGTTGTTTCGATTTCGATTTTTGTTGTACCTTTACATGGCATTTCTCCCGAACGAAACCCGAAGGAATCCCGAACAAGGTTTGGACGATTCTTAATGGCAGAGTTTGCAAATTCTCCAAGCGAGTATAATCTAAAAAACAAGGAAATGAACAAATACAAGAAGGCAATAGAACGAAATGAAGTCAGGGATTTTTTCTTTGGCTATGGTGAGTATTATCACCATGATCGCGATTGGGGAACTCATGATAACATCTCTACTTTTATAGATATACTTGAATATGGCGAGGAAATAGGTCGGAATAAACTGTCTGAACGATTCGATGCCGATATTATCGCCATCTTGGAAACAAGTGAAATTGGGTTGGAGGAGTTTGGTGATTTGTTGTGTTTTGTAAGATACTCCTTTATTTCTCTTGGCGGAAAACGTCCATTTAATTGGATTCCATCTGAAAGGTTGCGTGAACTGTACCGTCAAAGCTATGTTAGGAAGGTAAAGGACTTGAATAAAATTGGAAACGATAATTGTGAACAATTTTCTGAGGAACTCCACGAACTGTATCGTTTGAATAATGAACGCATTAACTTATGTGGTGAGGATTATTTGAAATATTATAATCGGATAATCACCGAGTTAAAAAATAGATTCAATTACTACCTCATTGATGATGCCCCTTATGAGCGGAATAGCAAGAATACATTGTTCGAAGTGCCGCAAGATACTGTCGGTGAATATATAGTGCCAGAGGGTATAACAAGTATCCGCAATTATGCTTTTGATGGTTGCAGGCATATAACTTCTGTCAAGATGCCCGATTCTGTTAGAAGTATAGAATGGTATGCCTTCAAAGACTGTACATCGTTGGAGTCTGTATCCATTTCTCCTAATGTAGATTTTATAGGAGATGGCGCGTTTAAGGGTTGTTCAAAACTAAAATCTCTTTTTATACCTGTAAATGTAAGAATATTAGATAGATGGGCATTTGATGAATGTACTTCGCTTTCAAGAATTGAAGTGGCTGAAGCCAACAAGTTTTTTGCATCAAAAGATGGCATGCTGTACAGCAAGGATATGACAAATTTAATTATGTGCCCGCCTAAAATAGAAACGCGTAATCTTGTTATTCCTGAAGGAGTTGTTTCAATTAAAAGTGGGGCTATTTATGAATGCCCAGAGATAAGGAGTATCCACTTTCCTGCAAGCATAAAGGCGATAGAAATGTCTTCGATATACGATTGTCCTAAACTGAGAGAAATTCATTTTTGTGGCAAAGAGATTTCGTCAAGTAAGATGGTAATAGATGGTTTGTTGAATCTCGATAGAAAATGTAAGCTTTATGTTCCTTCAGAAACTATTGTTGGAAAGAAGTTGCGCGGTTTGTATAAAATATGTCGGGTGGGCAGTTTTTCATAATGCTCCTTATTTTTGGCAACGGGATATATGAACTTTACAATCTTGATTGTCTTTGCAATTGCAATAAAGAAACGGCCTTCGTAATTGCATCAATATACGCATCTCGAACCTTCCGTCTTGCTACCATCTTGCTTGCCCGAACCTTTTCCCTACCTTAAAAGCCACTTTTTGCCGTTTTTCTGCATGATAATTCATCTCATTGTATATTATTACAGAATTACTGATTGTATTACGGTTTTACACACAAAAAAAATATTTGTGTCGAATTTGCGCATTAAACAAATAAATACAAGCCTGCAAACAAAGTTCAAACAAAATATCTGGATTAAACTAAACAAACACATCATCCAACGTCCGCAATCAAAAATAAGTTGAACAAATTCGGCAAAATTTTCACATCTAAAATAATAGTGCTATCTTTGCAGTTCACAAAATTACAAAGCGAAATAAAATGGAAGCAAAATATACTCCGGAGTGTATAACTCTGCTCGAACAAAGCAAGGAAACAGCAAAGACTTTTGGTGGCGGCGGAATAAAGCCGGAACACATTTTCTACACGCTTCTGACGATGAAAAATCAGTATATCAACAGTATACTCGAGTCGTTCGGCGTTAATATCCCCGATGTGATTAGCAACATGGAGAGCCATCTGCACACGTCAAACGTGCTTGAGGTTGGCAACAGCGGCGAAGAAGGCGTTCTCACGTCAGAGTCTATGCGATACATCTCTGCTGCCGAGGACGAGGCTTACGTTCTTGGCGATGAGTTTACCGACCTCATACATGTCCTCCTGGCATCGCTCAAATTCACGATGTTCATCGGCACATTCTTGCTTAGCAAATACAATCTGACATACGAATCTCTGTCTACTTTTATCGAAAATGAGGGTACGGAAGATGAGATGCACCTGTCCGACGATTCGTCTTACGACTACGAAGAAGATGATATTGACGACGAGGACGAACTCTTCGACGACAACGACGACGCCTTCTCGAAGAACGCTGGACAGCCGATGTTCGGAAACGGCTCTGCACCTGCTCAGAAAAGCGTGAAGCAGGCAAAGGCAACCCCTACCCTAAACAAGTATGCCGTTAATCTGTCGCAAAAGGCAGCCGAAGGCAAACTCGACAACGTAATTGGTCGCGAGAAAGAAATTGAACGCGTTATTCAGATTCTCTGCCGCCGAAAGAAGAACAATCCGATTCTTATTGGCGAAGCAGGCGTTGGAAAAAGTGCCATCGTCGAGGGATTGGCGCAAAAGATAGCATCGAAGCACATCGTTCCACAGTTGCTCGACAAGAAAATCTACACGCTCGACCTCTCGCTCGTGGTTGCCGGAACAAAGTACCGCGGACAGTTTGAGGAGCGTATGCAAGCCATAATGAAGGAGATGAAGCAGAATACCGACATCATCCTTTTCATCGACGAGATTCATACGCTTGTAGGCTCGGGCGCAGGCGGCGGAAGCATGGATGGGGCAAACATTCTGAAGCCGGCTCTTGCTCGCGGCGAGATACGCTGCATCGGAGCAACCACCACAAAGGAGTACAAATTGAGCATCGAGAAAGACGGCGCTCTGGAACGTCGTTTCCAGAAGGTAATGGTAGAGCCAACAAGCATCGAGGAGACAATAGAGATTCTGAATAAGACAAAGGAATATTACGAGAAGCATCATAACGTTAAATATACCGATGCTGCCATAGAGGCGTGCGTAAAACTGACTGAGCGCTACATCACAAACCGATGTCTGCCCGACAAGGCCATCGACGCCCTCGACGAGGCAGGCTCACGCCTTCAGATTCATATCGACGACATTCCAAGTTCTATAATAAAGAAGGAGGAGGAATTGGCGCAGGTTATGAAGATGAAGAATAATGCTGCAGAGGAACAGAATTTCGAACTCGCAGCAAGCTTCCGCGACCGTGGAATTATGCTCGAAAACGAGATTCAGCAAGAGAAGAACAGATGGAAGGAAAATCTGTCGAAAAAGCGCATGACGGTAGACGCAGACACCATAGCCGAAACCGTTTCGCTTATGAGCGGAATACCAATCCAGCGACTTGCAAAGGACGAGAGCGTGCGCATTAAGGATATGCGCCAGACGCTTAAATCGCACGTCATAGCGCAAGATACAGCCATCGACAATCTGGTGAACGCAATCCAGCGCAGCCGCGTGGGACTGAAAGACCCTAACCGACCTATCGGCTCGTTCCTCTTCATCGGTCCTACTGGTATCGGAAAGACTTATCTTGCCAAAGAACTTGCAAAATGTATGTTCGGCACGGAAGATGCGCTAATCCGCATAGACATGAGCGAATACATGGACAAATATAACGTTAGCCGAATGGTTGGCGCGGCTCCGGGATATGTTGGCTATGAAGAGGGCGGACAACTGACCGAGAAAGTGCGCCGTCATCCCTACTCTATCGTGCTTTTCGACGAGATTGAGAAAGCGCATCCCGACATCTTCAACATCCTTCTTCAGGTGATGGACGACGGCCGTCTGACCGACAGCGAAGGCCGTACGGTAAACTTTAAGAATACCGTAATCATCATGACATCGAATGTGGGAACACGCAAACTGAAGGATTTCAGCCACCAACTCGGATTCTCATTCAACTACGGCGAACTGAACAAGGAACAGGCCGACGAGGTTATCAAAAAAGCCGTGAACAAACAGTTCTCGCCTGAGTTCATAAACCGAATAGACAAGATTATCCAGTTCCAGCAACTCGACGAGGCTGCAATTCTGAAGATTGTAGACCTTGAATTGTCTAAACTCCATAAGCGCATCTTCGATATGAAGTTTGCCCTGCGTGTGTCTGATGCGGCAAAGAAATTCATAGCAAAGAAGGGCTACGACGTTCAGTTCGGAGCGCGTCCGTTACGTCGCGCCATCGAAAACTACATCGAAGACGACGTTGCAGACTTGCTTGTAAACAACAATCTGCCGGAATGGTCAACCATCTCTGCCGACTACAACGAAGGCGACGACAGACTGACCATCAAAGTTGAAAATGAAAAAAGCAAAGATGAACAGGACGCATCTGCGCAGCAAACAAATTTAAATTGATTTAAATCAATAAATACTAAATATCATGCTAAAAAACATTGTTTTATTTGCATAAAAAGCACAGATGTCATATCTTTGCACCAACAAAAAGAGATAAAGGTAAAGATTGTATACAAAAAAAGGATAATATTACTGGTGTTACAAAGGTTAAAGATTGTAAGGATAATTAAAAAGGAAAGTTTAGTTTTAATTGAAGAGGTTAAAGATTGAACAGAAAAGATTCAAAGGGTAACAGAGAATAAAGATTGAATGAATAATTTTCGAGAAAGAACAAATTACTTGAGTAATGAGAAAAAGAGTCGCTTATTGTAAGTGGCTCTTTTTTCGTTATTTATTTGGTGATAACTGCGCTTTTTGCTATATTTGCACGAATTTTTTATACGAGCATGAGATTCAGAATTGCAAAATATATTTTCACCGTTATACTTTGTCTGCTTTCATTCCTTACGCTGAACGCACAAAAAAGAACGAAAAATAAACTAACTGCTCCAATCCCGAGCAGCAATTATAGCGGAATAGATGTATCGCACCACAATGGCAAAATTGACTGGAATAAAGTAAAGAAAAACCGCAGGATAAAATTCGTTTACATAAAGGCAACAGAGGGCGCAGACTTCGTAGACCCTGAATACAACCGCAACCTGAAAGGCGCGCGCAAGGCTGGTTTCAAAGTTGGAAGTTACCACTACTTTCACATGACATCATCGCCCGAATGGCAGTTCAAGAACTTCATAAAACATGCTCCGAAGAAAAAGCAAGACCTTGTGCCGATGGTCGACTTTGAGACGTGCGACGGCTATAGCATAAAGCGCACACGCAAGGCTCTGAAAAAATTCGTGTCTCTACTCGAAAAATATTACGGCAAAAAACCTATTATATATAGCACGATGTCTCACTATAACGACATCCTCGCTCCCGAATTCAACAGATATCACCTATATATAGGCAGATATAGCGACTGTCCGCCTGTGATTAGAGGAAAGGGCACGTACACGATTTGGCAGTATAGCGAAACAGGAAGAGTGAAGGGCATAAAACGCTACGTCGACCTTGCCAGATTCCATGACAAGCACAATCTGAAGGAACTTTATCTGCGCTAAAACATAGAATCGACCAATAAAATACCTTAATAGCACAATATTTTCTTTAAAAAGATTACATTTTTTTTAATTTATTTGTATATTTGCACCGAATAGTAAAAGTTGAGTTTTATTAAAAACTTTAATCTTGATCAAAAATGAAATTTAAAGTAATAGCATTACTTCTTGCAGGCCTTTTTTCTTGCACTTCTGTGTCGTTGGCACAGACAGATGACAAGGTCTACCAGATTGTAGACATTCCAGCTACATTTCCGGGAGGGACTGAAAGTTGTATGAAATATATAGCATCACACCTTGAATACCCACAGAAAGCATTGGAGAAAGGAGTTCAGGGTAAAGTAACCGTTGGTTTCACGGTAGAGATTGACGGCTCAATTACAGATATTGGCGTTGTAAAATCGGTAGACCCTGATCTTGACGCAGAGGCTATGCGTATCTTTTCAAAAATGCCAAACTGGCAGCCGGGCGAGTTGAACGGACAAAAGGTAAGATGCGAATGTTATTTCCCTGTGATTTTCAAGTTAAGATAATACATAATGTTAGCATAACATAAAAGGCGGAATCTTTATTTGATTCCGCCTTTTATGTTTATTACTGCTTATTCTGCTGTTTCGTAAGTTTTCTGAGAATGTCTCGGTTAAGAATGAGAATCTTACGGTTTGTCCTGACAATCTCCGACCTTACCTTGTCGATAACTTCGGTATGAAAAGCGTCGAGATTGACATATTCGAAGAATGTCTTCACAAAGTTGAAAACCATCGGTTTGGCTTCGGTATTTACAACAACCTTGAGTCCGCCGCTAATCATCTCGACCTCAACATCGGCATCACTCATTACAGGGTCTCCGTCGTAGTGGATAACGCCGGGTTTGCTGCGATGGATAGTCAGTTTCTTGCATCTGAACGACTTGATGCAGCTGTTCTTCTCTATCGTTTTTGTAAAAAGCTGAAGGGCAATAGCCGTTGCCTCCAGCATATTGAAAGGTTCCATTACCGTAACGTCCATAAGTCCGTCGCTCATAGATGCATTTGGGGCGATGTAAGCATTATTTCCGTATTGAGAAGCGTTGGCACAAGCTATCAGAAAGGCTTTGTATTTGTGCGTGCCAGCCTCGTCTTCAATCTCGTAAGTCTCAGGCTTGTATCTTACGCCCTCGCGAAGCGTGTTCTCGAGATAAGTAAGCGGTCCTCGCTTTCCTGCCTGAGCAAACTTTGCGCTAATAAAAGCATCGAAGCCAACTCCGCATGTGCAAAAGAACGGCAATCCGTTTATCTTGCCATAATCAACACTTTCAACCACACCTTTATTTATGATGTCGATGGCTTTCTTTGCCTCCATCGAAATCTGCAAGTGCCTTGCCAGTCCGTTTCCCGAACCGCACGGAATAATGCCGAGCGCCGTATTGGTGTGCGTAAGCGAGCGTGCAACCTCGTTTACTGTTCCGTCTCCGCCAATGGCAACGACAATATCAATGCCGTCTTTCGCTGCCTGCTCGGCAAGTATCGCCGCATGTCCTGCGTATTCAGTCTTCTTAATCTCGTATGTGTACTTGTTCTTGTCGAGTGATGACTCAATCTGTTTCAGGATTGCTTCCTTGCCTTTTGTTCCGGATATAGGATTGACAATAAAGACTACCTTTTTTATAATCATATATGAGTTGATATCTTTTTGAGGTGACAAAATTATAACAAAATAAGTGAATAGACGAAAAAAGGGGCTGACTTTTAGTCGCTATTGTATTTTTTTCTACATTTTTATTCGACAAGTCAGATTTCTTACTATCTTTGCACAGTTTTTTGTGTTCGTAAAAATGTACACAGCGGAAAAACAACGGGTTTGTCCCGACAGAAAATTGATTTATGGGTTTATTACAAGAAAAATTAAGTAAATATACCGAGCCTCAAAAATATAAGGATTTAGGTATATATCCATACTTCCGCGAAATTGATAGTCCACAGGACACGGAAGTTAACATGGACGGTCATAAGGTTCTTATGTTTGGTTCAAACTCATACATGGGCTTGACATACGACCAGAGAATTATCAACGCTTCAATCGAAGCAACAAAGAAGTACGGAACAGGTTGCGCCGGTTCAAGATTTCTGAACGGAACACTTGACATCCACGTTTCTCTTGAGAAAGAGTTTGCAGAGTTCCTTCACAAGGACGAGGCAATGGTATTCTCAACAGGTTTTTCAGTTAACGCAGGTGTCATCTCTGCCATCGGTAGAGACCGCCACGCTACTTTAATCTGTGATGACCGCGACCACGCTTCTATCGTTGACGGTTGTTCAAACTCGTTTGCCAAGACACTCAAGTACAAGCACAACGACATGGATGCTCTTGAGAGATTGCTTGCGAACTTGCCAGAAGACCAGATTAAGCTCATCATCGTTGATGGTGTCTTCTCTATGGAAGGTGACCTTGCTCCGCTCGACAAGATTGTTGAGTTGAAGAAGAAGTACAATGCCAGTCTGATGGTTGACGAGGCTCACGGCTTCGGTGTATTCGGTAAGCAAGGTAGAGGTGTTTGCGACCACTTTGGCGTTACCGACGATGTTGATATCATTATGGGTACATTCTCGAAGTCGCTCGCTTCAATCGGTGGTTTCTGTGCTGCGGACAAGTACACAATGAACTATTTGCGTCACACAACTCGTACGTACATCTTTACAGCAAGTGCAACTCCGGGTGCTACGGCAGCAGCTCGCGAGGCTCTTCACATTATCCAGAACGAGCCTGAGCGTCAGCAGCACTTGTGGGATGTTACCAACTACGCTTTGAAGCGTTTCCGCGAGGAGGGCTTCGAGATTGGTGAGACTGAGTCTCCTATCATCCCATTGTATGTTCGCGACCCTATAAAGACTTTTGAGGTAACAAAGATGGCTTTCGAAGAAGGTGTGTTCATCAACCCTGTTGTTCCGCCAGCATGTGCTCCTCAGGATACTTTGGTTCGCTTTGCACTTATGGCAACTCACACAAAAGAGCAGGTTGACCTCGGTGTTGATCGCTTGAAGAAGTGTTTCAAAGCACTTGAGATTATTAAGTAAAAGAGAAATTTCTTGATATAAAAAAGTCCGTAATCGCTGATGATTACGGACTTTTTCATTTTCTGCCGTTGAAGATTGTGCCATCGGATGATTTTTCAGATGCACAAACTTTGAAAAAACACTCCGATTCGCCTTTTATTCAAACGAATCGGAGTGTCTATTTTATTGTCAATCTTTCTCTGGAAGCATCACTACGCCCTCGCTATGCAGACCGTCCATCTTGATAACGGCAGGTTTGCTGAAGTGAACATGGCGGAGATACTGGGTTTCTTCGACGGCAGGCAGACTGTCGAGGTACTTCTGATTGTACACTCCGTCGCCAAGATAGTCGTTTATCGTGAAGTAGCCCACGCCGAGCGATGTCAGATTCTGGAAGAAATGCGTTCCCTGACTCGGGTCAATTCGATAGTCGGTCAGACCTGCTTCGACTATGACTTTTGCACACGAGATGTGCGGCCATTTTACAGGAATTCCGAGCCAGTCGTCGCTGCTGCCCCATCGTCCCGGACCGACAAGAACATAATGCGTATCGCTCTCGAGGAACTTGCGGTTCATCTTCTCAATGTCGTAGGCAATCAGTTGATTGTTAGATGGATTGTAGCCTTCTGTCTTGACGTAAACAACATCGAAAACATCGTCGATGATGCCGTGACCGAGCGACTTATGCGAACGTAGCAGCACATCTCCGTCGCTTATCTTTGTCAAATCTTCCTTCAACTCCTTCTTTGCATCGACAATCGGGCGCACCTGAAGAAGGTAGAATGTGCCGGTCTTGTCGGGATTCAGTTTTACTGCAAACTCTATTTCAACCGGGCGGCGCATCTCGCTCTGGCAATATTCCTGCGCAAGTTGGAGAAGTTTCGGCAACGGGAATACATCGTATTTCAGCACGCCGCTGAACGATACAATCTTTCGTCCGCCTTCGTAGAATCCGTCGCGAATAACCTGGTCGTATGGGTCGAAAGTGCTTGTAATGTAGTTGAGCGAGCCGTCTTTTTCTGCCTCTCTGACAAGTATTCGTTTGATGTTGAAGCCATCGTTCACTTTGAAATCCTTGGCAACATCGTTCATGTCGAGGGCATAGAACGATGTCTGAGTCTCGCGAAGCGCAAATTCAGTCTCGCTGAGTTGCATTATATGGTCGGGATGATAGGCATTCACCCTGAGTGTCATTCCGCCGTCTACAATATATTTTCCAAGACCGAGAGCAAGGCTCACAACGCCTTCCTCGGGCTTCTCGTCGTCGATTGTATAGTAGTTAAGCGAGCGAGCCACGCCCGAGATGTGCGGATAGAAGAGGTTTCCGAACTGAGTTCCGACAACCTCCTGAAGAATTACCGCCATCTTTTCTTGGTCGATGACGTTTCGGGTAGCAGTCATGTAGTCCTTGCTGTCCTGATAGTAGACCGATGCGTAGACACTCTTGACGGCATCGCTCAACATTCGCACCATCTCGTACTTGTCGTTTACATAGGGAATCATGTAGGTTGAATAGATTCCGGCAAACGGCTGATAATGTGAATCTTCCAAAAGACTTGACGAACGGATGGCGATTGGCGACTTAACGACATCGATGAAGGCGAACAAATCGTCGAGGAGTTTCTGTGGAAGTTTTCCGCGAAGAAAATGAGCCAGAATATTCTCGTCGGAAGTGTCGTTCAAGGCAATCTGATACAGATTGTTGCTCTCCATGAACTCATCGAAAATATCGGTACAGAGAACCACAGTCTTAGGAATGGCAACCTGAGCATTATCGAAACTCTGGAACTCCTCGTGGCGTATAACCATATTGTCGATGAACGCCAAGCCACGTCCCTTTCCGCCCAGCGAACCGTCGCCGATGCGCGCAAAGTTCGAGAAACGGTCGAAACGGTCGCTCTTGAACTCGGCAACAACTCCCCTGTTTCGCATCTTGCGGTATTTAACGATGGCATCGTAGATAATCTGACGATGCGCATCCACATCCTGAAGGCTCTTCCAAGTGATGTGCTTCAGAAATTCAGAAATCGGGAAAAGGGCTCGCGAGCAAAGCCAGCGTGAGACGTTGTTCCTCGAAATATGATAGAGAAGCGACTCTTTTGGAAGGGTGAAAATATTATCCTGAAGTTCCTTCAGATTGTGGATTCGGGCAACTTCCTCCATCGTTTCGGGATTGCGAAGAACGAGGTCGCCAAAGCCGAAACGACGGGAAATGATGCGTTGCAAATCCTGAGCCATCGCCTTTGAGTTCTTGTCTACAAAATCGATGTTCTTGCTGTAGGCAATATCAACATTCTTGCTCTCGCTGCTCTGCAAGATGCGCGGAATGTACTCGTCCTGACTGTGGACGTATTCGAGAAATTCGAAGCCTGCCTCGGGATCTTCAACTCCGTCGTGAGGGAATCGCGCATCGGAGATTACTCCGAGAGTGCAATCCTTGTACTCGTCGAAAATCTCCTTCGCCTCCTCGTAGTTTCGGGCAAGCACGATTTTTGGTCTGCCTCGCATTCGCAACGTAGCCTGATGCGCGTTCAGAGCCTCGGTTGCAAAGTTCTGGCTCTGCTTCAGAATAAATTTGTACAGGTTTGGCAAAACAGACGAATAGAAGCGAATGCTGTCCTCGACGAGCAGAATCATCTGTACGCCGCCAACCTCGGTATCGTGCTTCAGGTTCTGCTTATCCTCTATAAGTTTGATGATTGAGAGCAGAAGGTCGGTATTGCCGAGCCAGCAGAATACGTAGTCGAACATGCTGAGGTCCTCGTCCTGCATACGTCGTGTGATGCCGTGTGAGAACGGCGTGAGCACCACCAGCGTGATATCGGGAAACTGCTGTTTGATTGGTCGTGCAATATCGAACGCATCGTTATTGTCAGTTCCCGGCATACATATAACAAGGTCGAACGAGATTGTCTCGAGCACCTTTTTGGCTTCCTCGGCAGTAGAGACCTGCGTGAACCGAGGCGGATATCTTAGTCCAAGTTCGGAATATTCTATGAAAATCTTCTCGTCTATTCGCCCGTCGTCCTCGAGCATGAAGGCATCGTACGGATTGGCGATGAGAAGGATATTGAAGATGCGCTTGTTCATCAGATTGACGAATGACACATCTTTGAGATAGAATTGATTAAATTCCAGTTTATTTTCCGGCATTATATTGGTTGTTTAACATTAGCAGAGCAAAATTAGTTTTTTTATTTGACAGAACCAAAGTTTTTTGTACTTTTGCGCCGACATACGAAAATACAAATACTAAATAACAGCAGAGAAATACCAATGAAAAATTACATTCTGTTAATTGTGCTTGTGCTTACAGGCTCGGCATCGATGAATGCGCAGAAAAGTTCTCCGAAACTCGAATATGCCTTCGAACTGAAGGTTACTTGCAGCGCACCCTACTCCGTTGGGCAGACATCGCACGGCGAACGCGTGGTGATTCCGATTACAGGAGGAACATTCGAAGGACCTTCGATTAAAGGAAAAGTGATTGGCGGAGGGGCTGACTATCAACTTGTAGACCGCAAGAACGGACGCACCGAATTGGAGGCAATTTACAGCATTCAGACTGATGACGATGTGTTTATCCACGTCCGCAACGTAGGAATTCTTATCGGAAGGCAGAACGAATTTTACTTCCGTACCGTTCCGAAGTTCGAGGCTCCGCAAGACAGCAAGTACAACTGGCTCAACGATGCCATTTTCATCTGCGAACCGCAGGTTACGAAAGACTACATCTCCCTGAAAATCTGGAAAGTTAACTAACCCAAAATAAAATAATACCTATCAGCATGAAAAAAATTCTGATGCCCGTATTGGCTGTGCTGGCTTCGACCGCGGCCATAGCACAAAATCCAATCATCACGAATCAGTTTACTGCCGACCCAACAGCACGAGTGTTTAACGGTAGGCTGTATCTGTTTCCGTCGCACGACATTATCAGTCCGGTTGAGCCGAAGAAAAAATGGTTCAGCATTGCTGATTATCACATGTTTTCATCTACCGACCTTACGGAATGGACCGACCACGGCGTAATCCTTTCGCAAGAGCAAGTGCCTTGGGGCAAGCCCGACGGCTACTCTATGTGGGCGCCCGACTGCGTTGAGAAAGACGGGAAATACTATTTCTTCTTCCCCGATGCTCCGAAGGAAGGACGCGGATTTAACATCGGCGTGGCTATTGCCAACAACCTTTTCTGGCCTAAGTTCGAGCCGCAGCAAAAGCCTATCGAGGGCGTGATGGGCATCGACCCGTGCGTTTTGCAGACGAGCAAGGGCGAGAGCTATTTGTTCTGGGGCGGAGGCGGTCTGGTGGTCGCAAAGATGTCAGACGACCTTCTGAGCATCGAAGGCAAGCCGCAACGCATAGCCAACCTGCCGGAAGGCTTCAAAGAAGGGCCTTTCGCCTTTGAGCGTAACGGAAAGTTCTACCTTACCTATCCTTGGGTGCGCGAGAAGGAAGGCACGGAGTGTCTGGCATACGCCATGAGCGACAATCCGATGGGACCTTACGAATACAAGGGAATCATCATGAAAGAGTCGAAAACCGGATGCTGGACAAACCATCATTCAATCGTCGAGTTCAACGACCAATGGTATCTGTTCTATCATCACAACGACTATTCGCCATCGTTCGACAAGAACCGCTCGGTATGCGTCGATTCGCTCTTCTTCAACACCGACGGAACGATTCAGGAAGTTATTCCAACCTTGCGCGGCGTGGGCGTGAGCGATGCCCGAAAGCCTGTTCAGATTGACCGCTATTCTGAAATCGGCGGTGGAGCAAGCATCGACTATCTCGACAAGAAGAACTGTTTCCTTGGATGGAAGACCCAGTTCCCATCTGCTGGCGCTTGGGTTCGATACAATAAGGTTAACATGAAGAGTTCGTGCGCAAAGAACGTATGTCTGCGCATGAAATCATCGGGAAAGGCTGTCTTTACGCTAACCCTCGGCAATTTCAAGACCGATTTGGCGGTAGAAAGCACGGGCAACAAGTGGGAAGATGTGAACATCGAAACCCGAACGCTTCCCGAAGGCATCTCGGACATAACGCTTACGTTGAAGTCGAATGATGCATCTGTTGAGGTCGATTGGCTGTCGCTTACCAACGACCCTCGCCCTATTTATTTCAAGAAGCCGACTGAGGCTAAATCTGCGCCCGATGCCGACGGATTCATCCGTCGATGGAGCATTCTTGAACCTGAAAAGATGGACATCCGCAGCAACATCGTCTTTACCGACAGTTATCTGAAGGAGACATTCGCAAAGCACATCGTGCCTCTGAAGAAACTGCCAGCCGACAAGCAGACAACGGTCGTATCGGGTCAGAAACTGATGTGGCACCACCTCGAGAGCAACAGTTACAACGCAAAACTGTTCCGCTTCTCAACGATGCTTGGAAAGCCCGAATACGGCGTATTCTTCAACGTGGTAACGGTAATCAACTGCACCGAAGATATTGACAACGTGCGCCTTGCCGTTGGCTCTAACGGAGCGTCGCAATGGCTGCTGAACAATTCTGAAATCCTCACTCTTACGGGCGACCGCCGAATGGTTAAGGACGACGGCACGTCAAAGCGCATCTCGCTAAAGAAGGGTGCGAACATTCTTCGCGGAATGATTATCAACGGTCCGGGAATGAGCGAATTCTGCGTCCGCTTCATCGACGAAAACGGCAAACCTATCACAAATTTCACAATAACTAACAAGTAGACGGAAATGAACCTTTATAAAATATCATTAGCAGCATTATTGCTTGCTTCGGCAGCAAGCATAAACAAGGCATTTGCACAGGCTGGACAGCCATACATTCACGACCCATCGACCATTGCCGAGAGTAACGGAAAATACTTTACCTTCGGAACTGGCGGAGGCGGACTGATTTCGGAAGACGGATGGTCGTGGCACGGCGGAGCAGAGCGTCCCGGAGGCGGAGCAGCACCCGATGTTATTAAGATTGGCGACCGCTATCTGGTAATCTACGGAGCAACAGGCGGCGGACTTGGCGGTGGACACAACGGAAGGATTCTGACGATGTGGAACAAATCGCTCGACCCGAAATCGCCCGACTTTAAATATACCGAGCCTATCGAGGTGGCTTCGTCGGATGGTCTTGAAGACTGCGATGCCATCGATCCCGGCGTTCTTCTCGACCCAACCGACGGCAGAATGTGGCTGTCATACGGCACATACTTCGGAAACATACGCCTTATCGAGCTCGACCCTAAGACCGGCGAGCGCGTAAAGGGCAACAAGGAACTCGACATCGCCATAGACTGCGAGGCTACCGACCTCATCTATCGCGACGGATATTACTATCTGCTTGGAACTCATGGCACTTGCTGCGACGGCGTAAACTCAACCTACAACATCGTTTGCGGACGAAGCAAGAAAGTAACAGGTCCTTACATCGACAATGTTGGTCGCGACATGAAGAACGGCGGCGGAAAGATGGTTATAGCCGCCGGAAAGAGAGTCTGCGGGCCGGGACACTTTGGCAGAACCGTAATAGATGAAGGCGTTGAGATTATGTCGTGCCATTTCGAGGCTGATTTCGACCGCAGCGGACGAAGCGTGCTTGGAATCCGTCCTCTGCTATGGCGCAACGGCTGGCCTGTGGCTGGCGAGAGTTTCAAGGAAGGAACATACCAGATTTCGTCGGAAAGACGCGGCTATAGCCTCGAACTTGCCGTCGACTTTGTCAGAATGAATCAGGAACGCGCGGCTTGGCATCACATCGACCTTAACGAGCCGCTGAAGCAGATTCCAAACCAGACACTCGACGAGGTTAAGCAAACTTGGGGCTCTGGAAACATCGACGTACGTGCCGGAGACTACATGTATCGCCCTCACCAGCATTGGACTATCATTGCCGTTCCTGAGGCTGGCGGATATCTGTCTAACCCTTATTTCGCCATAAAGATTAGCGGAACTGACAGAGCGTTGGCTTCGACCAAGGACATGGAGGTTACAACCGAGGAGAAATTTACGGGAGCCGACAACCAACTGTGGCGCATAGAACAACTTACCGACGGCACTTTCAGAATAATGCCTAAGGTTATTCCGGGAAAGGACGGTGTGAATACCGAATACTGCCTCTATTCAGTAGCCGACAGCACTCCTACCCTTGCAAAATACGACTTTAAGAGCGACAACAGCAAATGGAACTTTATTTCGGCTGAATAACAGATAAAAAAGAGGCACACATCGAAAAATGTATGCCTCTTTTTTTTATGCGCTCGCGCGAAGTTATTTCTTCAGTTTATCAAGAATCCGTTTTGTGGCTTCAAAATCGCGAGCATCAACGTCAAAGTCGATAATGTTTCCTTCGGTATCAATAATTCTGTACGATGGGTAACTATGAATTTTCAGGAAATTCTCGATGGCAGACTGCTGGTCGGCTGGCAGATTGTAGTGAGCCACGTTGTCGCCCATAACATTGTATACGTTTATCACGTTTTTCCAAACCTTCTCTGGACTTTTGTTTGCAAGATACAGATACACGATGTCATAATCCTTGAATGCCTCGAACTCGTCCTTGCTGTGCGAGAGCGCAGCTTTACATGGACCGCACCATGTGCCCCAAACATCGAGCAGAATAATCTTGCCCTTGTAAGGCTCTATTATCTTGCGGAGAATCTTCTCGCCGTCAGTCATGTTTGCAACATTGTCTGCCGACTTGAAGACTGGCAGATTTACTTCATTCTGCTCGAATGCGAGGTATTTCTTGTGCTGCTCCATCAGAAATCTCTTTGCTGAAGGAAGTTGAATTTCCTTATCGACATATTCTTGAAGCCACGGATTCAGAGACGTTTGTTTAGAAGTGAATGCATTGCTGTAAATATGCTGAGTTATGCAAACATCACGAAAAATCTTGTCGCTGCCACAAACAGAATCGATTAAGGCAAAAGTGTTTTTGTAGCACATAAGAGAAATCTGTTCGTCATATTTTTTCAACAGCGAATCTACAACTGCAATCTCTTTCGAAGATTTGTAGAAATTCATCCATTTCCTATATTCTTCATCGGTTTTTGCAGCATAGATTTTATCAACAATATTCTTAAAAATCTCGGGGTATTCATCGATTATTTTGTTTTCCTCGTCCGTAAAGGTTACGCCTTCCTCTTTCAAGGATTTAAGCATCGCTGGTCTGTTGTTGCTGTTAGCGTTTTGATACATTAAGAATGGGCGTATGAATTCAGCATACATGCTACCTATAATGTACTTTCTGTTCCACAACTCGTTGGTTACAAAATCGACATACTCTTGTGGCAACGTACTCATGCGAGTGATAAATAACATCAACAAATAACCCTGCTCCGCTTTCATATTTCTGGTATAGTAATTGATATATCGCTGCGAGATGTTTGGATGTTGTTCTGCATATTTCTGAAAATTAGCTAAATCACTCGCTATCAGACTGTCAATTTGATGTTTGTATGCCATTGCACCGTTTTTCGAAGACTCAAAAGAACCACAATAAAGATTTTTTGGAAGAGAATGAAAGATTTTATATCCGGCATCCTCGTTCTGCAATCGTACATCGTCGCCCATAAAGAGTATCTGGTTATTCATAAAATCCTTCAGAAAAAAGTAAGTCTTTCCCGGCTCTACCACAGTTGAATGCCAGTCCGTATTCCAGTCCATACAAACTGTGGTTGTATATACAAGCGGAAACTTCAGGGTGAATCTGCCAAGAGAATCCACTTTTGTATAGAATGTCTCTTGCTCGCTGGTAAAGATGTTATCAAAGCGTATCTTAAACTCCCTTCCTGCATTCCATTCGTGTTGCGGCATATCTTTAAGCCAGCCCACAATTGTAACGCTGTCGCCATCGGCAAAATCGTTATCTACAAAATCCTCGCGGTTGTCTTTCTGCGGATAATCGGGCAGACTTTTTGTTACAATAGGGCTGCACACAACAGGCTTTCTGCCGTCGATGGCGAAGGTGCGAACGCCTTTCTTCAGCTTTCCTATCTTGACAGTCTTGCCGTCGGTCGTCTTTATTGTGTAGCCGCCTTTCTCCGCGGTTCTGCTCTTGATGTCCCAAACCTTGCTGTCGAAAATTAGATGGTGCTTTGCTATGCCAATGAGCCAGTCGCCAGTGGCATTGTTGCGCCAGTAAGTGTTCGTGATGCCTTCGGGAATGAAATCGGCGTTGCGAATATTGGTTATGACGAATCCCCATTTCTTATCAACAATCGTAAGCATCTTTGCATCAGCAGGAACTGGCTCGAAAGAAATTGCAAAATTCAGCGTGTCGGATGTCATCTTGTACGGCTTGTCGAGTTCAATCACGGTAGCCGACTTTGCTTTGTACGCCTTCTTCTCGTCGTCGTTGACATAGAGCGATATGTCTTTCGAGAAGAAACCAATCTCACGCCGTTCTCCGTTAAAGTAGAGAGAAAAAGATACTTCAGTACGGTCGTCGAACATCGCCACATTGGTGATTTTCACGTATTCGCCTGCATTCGAATAGCCGTTCTGCACATTGTTCCAGATAATCTGTTTTTTGTTTTGTGCCCCTGCTGCTATAGCAGCAATGGCAAACATTAGAATCAAAAGTGTTTTTTTCATTTAAGTTATATTTTATAAATGGTTTAGTTGTCAAAATGGTTTATTTTGAAAGAGGCTCATCGATTAACTTTTACATTTTTCGATGTATGCCTCTTTTTTTATGCGCTCGCGCGAAGTTATTTCTTCAGTTTTTCAAGAATCCGTTTTGTGGCTTCAAAATCGCGGGCATCAACGTCAAGGTCGATAATGTTTCCATCGGTATCAATAATTCTAAACGATGGGAATTTATGAATTTTCAGGAAATTCTCGACGGCAGACTGCTGGTCGGCTGGCAGATTGTAGTGAGCCACGTTGTCGCCCGTAACATTATACTCGTTTATCACGTTCTTCCAAGACTGCTCGGGACTCTTATTGGCAAAATACAGATACTGAATATCGTAATCCTTCAGAGCCTCAAACTCTTCCTGGCTATTTTTGAGAGCCATTTTACACGGAACGCACCATGTGCCCCAAACATCGAGCAAAACAATCTTGCCTTTGTAAGGCTCTATTATCTTGCGGAGAATCTTCTCGCCGTCGGTCATGTTTGCAACATTGTCTGCCGACTTGAAGACTGGCAGATTTGCCCCCTTCTGCTCGAATACGAGGTATTTGTTGTGCTGCTCCATCAGGAATTTCTTTGCTGAAGGAAGCTGGATTTCTTTTTCGGCAAATGCCAGAAGCGACGGATTCAGAGACTTTCGCTGATTAAAGATTGCATCGCCGTAAATAAGCTGAGTTATGCAGATGTCGCGTAAAATCTTGTCGTTGCCACATACAGAATCGGCTATGGCAAGAATGTTTTTGTAGCCCAAAACTGAAATCTGTTCGTCGTATTTCTGCAACAGCGAATTTACGACTGTAACGTGTTCCGAAGTGTTAAAGGCATTAGCCAATTTTCTCTTTTCGTCATCGCTTTTTGCGGCATCGATTTCAGCAATAATATTCTTTAATTTCTCGGGATATTCTTCGATTATTCTGTTTTCCTTGTCCGTAAAGGTTACGCCCTTCTCTTTCAAGAACTTAAGCATCGCAGGAGCCGACCTGTCGTTATAATTATCGTTCTGGTATTCAAAGAAGTAGCGCATGAATGTAGCATACCCGCTACCGATAATGTACTTTCTGTCCCACAACTCGTTGGTTACAAAATCGACATACTCTTGTGGCAGCGTCCTCATGCGATAGTGGAATAGCATGAGTTTTTCAGCCTGCTTCGATTTCAGTTCTTTGGTAAAGCGATTGATATATCGCTGCGAGATGTTTGGATGCTGTTCCGCATATTTCTGCAAATTAGCAAAAGCCTTCGCCGTCAGGCTGTCAATCTGATGCTTGTATGCCATTGCACCGTTTTCCGAAGCCTCAAAAGATTCATCACGAAGATTGATTGAACCAAAGTGTTGACATGCGGCAATCTCGTTCTGCAATCGCACATCGTCGCCCATAAAGAGTATCTGATTATTCATAAAATCCTTCAGAAAAAAGTAAGTCTTTCCCGGCTCTACCACCGTTGAATGCGTTGTTCGTTTCCAGTCCATAAGAATCGTTGTTGTATTTACAAGAGGAAACTTCAAGGTGAATCTGCCAAGAGAATCCATTTTTGCATAAAATGACTCTTGCTCGCGGGTAAAGATGTTGTCAAAGTATATCTTAAACTCCTTTCCTACCTTCCATTCATTTTGCGGCATATCCTTAAGCCAGCCCACAATTGTAACGCTGTCGCCATCGGCAAAATCGTTATCTACAAAATCCTCGCGGTTGTCTTTCTGCGGATAGTCGGGCAGACCGTTTGTAACAATTGGGCTGCACACAACAGGCTTTCTGCCGTCTATGGCAATGGTGCGGACGCCTTTCTTCAGCTTTCCTATCTTAACAGTCTTGCCGTCGGTCGTCTTTATTGTGTAGCCGCCTTTCTCCTCGGTTCTGCTCTCGATGTCCCAAACCTTGCTGTCGAAAATTAGATGGTGCTTTGCTATGCCAATAAGCCAGTCGCCCGTGGCATTGTTGCGCCAGTAAGTGTTCGTGATGCCTTCGGGAATGAAATCGGCGTTGCGAATATTGGTTATGCCGAATCCAAATTTCTTATCAAAAATCGTAAACATCTTTGTATCAGCAGGAACTGGTTCGAAAGTAATTGCAAAATTCAGCGTGTCTGATGTCATCTTGTACGGCTTGTCAAGTTCAATCACGGTAGCCGACTTTGCTTTGTACGCCTTCTTTTCGTCATCGTTGACATAGATTGATATGTCTTTCGAGAAACCAATCTCACGCCGGTCTCCGTAAAAGTTGAGAGAAAAAGAAACCTCCGTACGGTCGTCGTACATCGCCACGTTGGTTACTTTCAAAAAATCGCGTGCAACCGAATAGCCAGTCTGCACATTGTTCCAGATAATCTGTTTTTTGTTTTGCGCCCCTACTGCAATAGCAGTAAGGGCAAGCATTAGAATCAAGAATTTTTTTTTCATTTAATCTATTATGTTTATGATATTAGTTGTCGGGATGGTTTATTTGGAGAGAAGTTCGTCGATGAACTTGTACATCTGCGGATCTTCGCCAACAAACACCTTTACCACCTTGCCCTCTGGCGAAAGGATAATCTTTGTAGGGAAGCCTTGGATAGAGTATTTTGCAAGGATGTCGCTGCCCTCGTCTGCCCTCACGTTAATCCACGGAAGTTTATGCTTTGCCACGGCATTTTTCCAGCGGTCGACAGGATCGTTGCAGTCTATGCCCAGAATCTCGAGTTTATCCTTGTGCTTTGCATAGCAAGCCTTCATGTCGGGAATTCCCTTTATGCACCATCCACACCACGAGCCCCAGAAATCGAGCATCACATATTTTCCTCTCAGGCTAGACAGCGAGATGTTCTTACCGTTGATAGACTTCAGCGTAAAGTCGGGAGCCACATCGCCCTCATGCATTTTTCCAGCCTCCTCGCGCTCCTTCTGCTCGGCATTCTGCTTAATAGCCTTTACAAAATTGCGGCAACGGCCGTTTCGCACCTTGTCAGAAATCAGTCCGAGGGCTTCCTTGGCCGCCTTGTAGTCGTAGATTCGCGTAAGAACGATGGCAGAAACATCGTTGTCGGCATGAGCCTTGATGTAGCCGATTGCCTTCTCATCCGATTTTGCCATAAGTTCGTTCAGTTTGCCTTCAACCTCGGCTGCAAGAGCGGCTCTGTCCTCACCTTTGCGAAGTCGGCTCATCGCATCTTGCTGAATCTCGGCCATCTGCACATTCAGATCGTAGAAACCTTCCATCATCTGCATCAAGTCCTTGTAGAAGGTTGAGCCGTCGTATTTTCCTAAGGTGATGTTTGCCGAATAAGTTCCGTTCTCGCCCGGCACAAGATAGAGGATTCCGTTGTTCTGCCCCCCGCCTGTTTTTGTTGCGTACGAGAAGTAAGCTATGCGTGCCACATCCGATTTTTCGGGCAAAGAATATGAAAACTTGCCATCTTTGGCAATAATTATCTCGGGCGTACGCGATTCGGCATCGCTCAAATCAGCCTTTAACATTTGTACACGAACGGTATCGTTGGCTGCATCTTCGAGAGTAACCGTGATGGTTGGCTGTGCCTTACAACTGCATAGTAGCGCGGTAATTGCAAAGAATAATAATGTTTTTTTCATTTTGATGTCTGTTTTAATTTGTAAACTATGCAAAAATAATAATTTTTCTCGACTGAAAATATTTTTCATGACATTTTTGTCAGTTGGCACGGCTCTTGCATAATTTGTTGTGAAAGGTTGAAAGACCAGTCCCCAACAAGGCAACAGATCCACAACAACCCTAACTAAATGTTTAACAATTTAACAGGAGGATTTAACTATGATGCCTACAATTTATTCAACACGCAATCAAGAGTGGTTACCGTCAATCTTCAACGATTTTCTTAACGACAACTGGGTTTCTGTACCAAAGTTCAGCGGCACGACGCCAGCCATCAACGTTACAGAAAACGAGCAGAACTACGAGATTGAGGTTGCTGCTCCGGGAATGTGCAAGGAAGACTTCAACATTTCGCTTACAAAAGATGGCGACATCGTAATTGCAATGGAGAAGAAAAGCGACAACAAGGAGGAGGAAAAGGACAAGAAGTATCTGCGTCGCGAGTTCAGTTACAGCAAGTACGAACAATGCCTTACTCTTCCAGACAATGCCGACAAAGAAAACATCTCGGCTTCGATGAACAACGGAATCCTTGACATAAAGATTCCGAAACTAACTGAAGAGGAGAAGGAAAAAGAGACTAAGTTTATTGAGATTAAATAACACTTTCTGATAGAAAAAGGGGGCAGACCGTAAAAAGTTTGCTCCCTTTTTCTGTTTTTGTCTTATATCAACACAATTTAAATATATCATTATCAGCACAAAGCCTATGGTGCTTCATACAAAAAAGAGTTATTTGTAATTTCTGCTTACAAACTCCCGAAGAGACTGCAGGTCGTCGGCGTTGGGATGTCCGCCATAAATAGGTCCCATAGAGCCGTGGCAAGAGAATGACTCTGTGGCTACGCTGAAGCCCAAATCCTCGAATATACTGCGCAACTGAGGCACGGGAGAGTTAACGATTGCCGACGAGCCGAAACACACCACCTTCTTTACTTTCTGCGGATTGAGCGAGCGGGCAAAATCCTTGATACCACCATTAACTTTGCCAAGAAACAAGCCTGCACCAACAAAGAGAATATCCACTTCTTCGGTCAACGGTGTTTCTATGCTTTCGGGCTTCACGCCCATTACATCGCCAATTACCTGCGCCATCTGGGCTGAATGACCGAACTTGCTATAATAACGGATTGCTATTTTCATATTCTTACTTTGTTTTTAAACTATCATATTCTCTATTTCTTCTCTATGCTCAAAGAGCGTGCATCCGCCTGTATGTTCCCAGCCGAGTGCCTTGGCTGCACGAATCTTGCGGAACAGAGGCGACTGGAGTGCCTTTCGGATGCCCATAGTGGCAACATTGCTGTCGCTGAAAGGCGAGAACGGACAAGGTTCAGCCGAGCCGTCAGGACCGATGTGAAAGAATCCACGACCAGATGCAAGACATCCGCCAAGAGCCTTCTCGTCGCCGGGGAACGACAGGAAGATAATGTCGGCATAGGCATTACGACGCTCTTCCAAAATGGACTCCATTTCTGCCACATGCTCATCGTCGAAAGCAAGATGTTCAGTACCCTTTTCTGTCGGGACATATTCTACATAAAACACGATTTTGCAGCCATATCCTCGCAACGTGTCGATAAATTGCAGCGAAGTCACAAGACGATAATTCTCTGTGGTTACCGTGATGCTCGTGCCGAAAAAGAGGTCTTCCTCCTTCAGCATTTCCATAGAGTGCATGGCACGCTTGAAAACTCCCTGACCTCGGCGCTCGTCTGTACCCATAGCCGTTCCTTCGATGCTGATGATGGGCACCATGTTAAGATGCTCCTTCAGAAATTTCATGTAAGAAGGACCAATGAGCGTTCCGTTGGTGAAAATCGGGAAAATCATGTCTTTCACCTCGGCAATTTTTTCAAGAATGTCTTTCCTCATGAAAGGCTCGCCGCCGGCAATAAGCGAGAAGTTAATGCCCAAGTCGGCAGCCTCGTTGAAGATGGTTTGCCATTGTTCGGGAGTCAGAGTTGCTTTCTGATTTGCCTCCTCGTCCTCGGCAATTCCGTTGCTGCGCGCATAGCATCCTTTGCAATGCAGGTTGCAGGTGGTAGAGATGCTGCTGATGAGGAATGGCGGCACTTCAAGTTCTTCCTGCTCCAGCATTTTCTTGCGCCGCTTCTCCGACTTCTGAAAGAGCGTCTGCATGCGGTAGGCGAACTTTGCCTCGCGCGGATTTGACAGCACGCTTTTATAGGCTTTCGCCATGATGTTGCGTATGCTGTTGCTCATATAGGCTCTTAAATCAAGTGTCTCGTTTGTTGCCATTTTTATCCTGTTTTTTATGTTTCGATTATTAAATCGGGTTTATCTTGTGCCGTCGTGCTGTTCGCACTCTCAATTATGCCAACATAGTTTCAACATCCTTCTCAAAGTCCTTAGGCTCTGTGGTTGGAGCGTAACGCTTGATTGTCTCGCCGTCCTTTGAGATAAGGAACTTAGTGAAATTCCACTTGATGTCGTTGTCCTTCTCCACACTATTGCTGATGGTCTTGAAGAGAGCCTTGGCTGCCTTTGCCTTCAAACCGTTATACTCCTCGGTTGGAGCCTGTGCCTTAAGGTACTCGAAAATCGGTTCTGCATTTGCGCCATTCACGTCGGTCTTCTTCATAATCTGGAAGGTAACGCCGTAATTTATCTGGCAGAACTCCTCAATCTGTCCGTCTGTACCCGGATCTTGCTCCTTAAACTGGTTGCATGGGAAGCCGATGATTACCAGACCTTTGTCTTTGTACTTCTGGTTCAACTCCTCCAGTCCTGCAAACTGAGGTGTGAATCCGCACTTGCTTGCTGTGTTTACAATCAGCAGCACCTTACCTTCAAACTGAGAGAAATCAATCTCCTTTCCTTTGCTTGTTAAAGCCTTGAAATCATAAATCTTTGCCATATCTTATAATTTTATATCGTTTGCGATGTTTTCTGGTTGCAAATATAAGAGAAATAATTTATATCGCAAGCGATTTATTTAAATATTTTAGTCTGATTCGAAAAATACGTCGTTTGCGACAATAAAAACGGCAAAATATTAGCAAATATTCTTTGCTTCTACCCTCTTTTTCTGTTAGATTTGCATCACGATAGCGGAGTAATCTGCTTAGAAACTTTCTGATATGAAAAATTTCTCACATTCTCGTAGTTTTATTGATACTGGCAATATCTTCGCGCTAGCACAAGACTGCCGAATTGGGAAAAAATAGATACGAATACTAACAAAATCAAATAACAATGAAGTGCCTTATTTTACTCCTAACGCTTTGTGCAACCGTTTTCTGCAAGACAGAAGCACAATCCGTTTACAAAGACTGCTATGGAATCATTGCTGAATGTTCGGATGATTCGGTAGTCTATCATACGAAAAACGGCAAAGAAATCAGATTAAAAACCAACGAGATAAAATATGACGGTGGCTTAGATTCGTTGAAGCAAGATATTTACCGTTCGCTGTCGCAAGACCACGAAGACAACGAACGTACTATATTTTTCGTTCTATTCGACAAAAAACATAGAATCAGCGAGATAAGAATGTGTAGTTTGCTAAACAAAGAGCCAATAACCCCACTTCCATACGCCGATGACTACATCCGAGCAATAGCCAAAACAGAAAAGAAATGGAAAACCGAGAACCATAACAACTGGTATGTTGCAGTCTTTGGTCTACATGTTTTCTAAGAAAAAGCAATCCGCCAGAATTTCTTTCGGAATACTGACGGATTGATTTTATTTTTATTCGGGATAATCCGAGAACTTTATTTCACTTTAAATTCGTTGCTAAGTTTAAATCCGCGGAGGAAACTCTCAACATCCATGCGCTTCTTTCCTGCAATCTGAAGTTCTTTTATGCGGAGATAGCCGTCGTTCAGAGCAATATCAAACGATTTCTTCCCGTCTGTACGAACCGAGCCGACCGTTCCGCCCTCGCCTATCAGTTTTTCGGTTGCAAATAGTTTCATAACCAATTCCTTACCATCTGGGGCAACAAGTGTTGTCCATGCGGCTGGGTATGGCGACAAGCCTCTCACAAAGTCGTAAACTTGCTTTGTTGTCTTGTTCCAGTCAATCATGCAAGTTTCCTTGAATATTTTTGGAGCAGGACGAAGTTCGGTACAATCACACATCTCGCTCTGTGGAATGGACTTTACCGTGCCTGCGATTATGTTGTCGACTGTTTCGAGAACAAGGTCACCACTCAAAGCCATCAGTTTGTCGTGAACAACCTCCACGTTATCGTCATCGGCAATCGGAATCTTAACTTGCTGGATAACATCGCCAGTATCAATCTCGTGCTTCAGGAAGAATGTTGTCATACCCGTTTCTGTATCGCCGTTAATCACCGCCCAGTTTATCGGGGCTGCTCCGCGATAGTGAGGCAGAAGCGATGCGTGAGCGTTGAACGTGCCGAAACGTGGCATGCTCCACACAACTTCGGGCAACATTCTAAAGGCTACAACAATCTGCAAATCGGCCTTTAGAGAGCGAAGTTCCTCAACGAAAGCCTCGTCCTTCAGTTTTACAGGTTGCATCACCTTCAAGCCCTTCTCTACGGCATATTTCTTTACTGCACTTTCCGAAAGCACATCCTGATGGCGACCCATCGGCTTGTCGGGCATCGTAACAACACCAACAACGTTATATCCGCCTTCAACAAGGCGTTTTAGGCTCTCAACGGCAAATTCGGGAGTGCCCATATATACTATACGCAAATCTTCTTTCGTCATGTTCAAGTGTTTTTAGGGGTTAATACTAATCTTCTGACATATCGGCAAGAACTTGTCTGTAAGTACTGAATATCTGCGACTTAGACACAAAGCCGACATACTTGTCATCTCCGTCGACAACTGGCAGATGCCATACCTTGCTCTTCTCGAATTTCTGCATAACTTCTTCCATCGTGTCGGTTGTAAGAAGTTTTTCGGGACAAGAAATCATCAGTCCCTCAACGCGGAAACGCTGATAGAGTTCGGTTCGGAACATAAGATGGCGAATCTGGTCCATCTTTACCATTCCAAGCAGATGTCCTGCGCCGTCTACGACTGGATAAATATTTCGTTTACTGTTACTTATCACCTTTACGAGATCGCCCAAGTTCATTCCAACTGTAACCGGGTCATACACATGTTCGATAACCGTATCGAGGCTCATCAGAGTCCATATTGCGCGGTCTTTGTTGTGCGTAAGCAGTTCGCCCTTCTTGGCCAATCGCATCGAGTAGATACTATGAGGCTCGAAGATGATGATGGTGAGATATGCGCACACCGCAACAATCATCAACGGCATGAAGAGGTCGTATCCGCCTGTCAGTTCGGCAATCAGAAAGACGCCTGTCAGAGGCGCGTGCATAACGCCGCTCATCAGTCCTGCCATGCCAAGAAGCGCGTAGTTTTTCTCCTGAATGAAGAACCACCCGCCGATGTACGAGTTCCACATTCGCGAGAAAATGAAACCCGAAACGCAGCCGAGGAACAGACTTGGCGCGAAGATTCCACCGCAACCGCCCGCGCCGTTGGTAGAACTCGAAGCGTAGACCTTAAAAAGCACAATCAGAATAAGATACAGAATCAGTAATCGCGCGCTGCCGGCAAAGAGCGAGTTTTTCATTACTTCGTTCCAGTCGTCCAGATTCGTTCCGTTAAGCAAAAGTTCGATAGTCTCATAACCTTCGCCGTAGAGCGGTGGAAAGAGGAAGATGAGAGCCGCCAGAACAACCGAACCAATGGCAAACTTGACGTACCACTTCTTCAGTTTGCGGAAGATATCCTCGTAGGCATTCATCGCTCTCGTAAAGTAGAGCGAAACCAGTCCGCACACGATGCCGAGCAATACACACGCCGGAATGTGGCTTACCTGAAACGGGTCGTCCAAGTGGAAGCGAAACATCGCCTCCGTTCCGTTGAAGAGATATGTGAAACTTGCAGCCGTTACGCACGATACGAGCAGTGGCAAGAGCGATGCCATCGTCAAGTCAATCATAAGCACCTCGAGGGTGAAGACGAGTCCGGCAATCGGCGCTTTGAAGATTCCCGAAACAGCACCAGCCGCACCGCATCCGATGAGGAGCATCAGCGTCTTGTGCTCAAGTTTGAAGATGCTTCCAAGGTTTGAGCCGATGGCAGAACCCGTAAGCACGATTGGCGCCTCGGCTCCGACCGAACCGCCGAAACCAATGGTTATGGCACTGGCAATGACGCTCGTCCAAGTATTGTGCCGCTTAATCTTTCCCTGATTTCGAGAAATGGCATAGAGAATCTTGGTTACTCCATGCCCGATATCATCCCTGACAATGTATCTGATAAAGCAACTTGTGATGTAAATACCCACTATCGGGTAAACCAGATACAACCAGTTCGCTCCTGTCGAATCGAAGCGTTCTGTAAGCAAATGCTCTATGTTACCAATAAGAGTCTTCAGTATAAGCGCAGCAAGAGCCGTTCCTATACCCACAATGAAACTAAGGAGAAGAATGAACCTCTTTTCGGGTATATTCTTCTCGCGCCACTGGATGAATCTCTCCAGCCTTGTCAACTCAGTTTGGTCTTCAATCGTCATTGTTTAAGAATGATTATATTTTTTCGGGAATTATTGTTTCTTTGATGATTTTTTTATTCTCTTATCACCTGCACCACTCCGCCAGCGCCGAGTTTTATGATGCTCGACGGCTTCACGCCGCCTTTCTCGTTCTGCCTAGCACCAACTATATAGTCGACTGCACTCTTAATCTCGTCGCTGATGTCGGCAAAACTCTTTGGCGAAGGCTCTCCGCTGATATTCGCGCTCGTTGAGACAACCGCCTTGCGGAATCTAAAGCACAGTTGCTTGCTGAATTCCTCGTTTGTAACGCGGATGCCCACGCTTCCGTCCTCGGCCAGAAGATTTGGAGCAAGATTACGCGCGCCGTCGTAGATTACAGTAAGCGGTTTGGTTGAGAGCTCTATCAAATCCCACGCTACTGGCGGAACATCCTTTACATAGAAATCAATTTTCGCCTCGCTGTCTACAAGGCAGATAAGTGCCTTTGAATCAGCACGTTTTTTTATCTCATAGACTTTCTTCACAGCCTCCTCGTTGGTGGCATCGCAGCCGATGCCCCAGATGGTATCTGTTGGGTAGAGAATGACGCCGCCATTACGCATCACCTCTACCGCTTTCTTTATTTCTTCGTTATAATTCATCAGAACTCACTTGTAAAGTGGAACTTTATATGGTCGAAATCGCTCTGTGCCATTTGCAGAACGTAGTTAGAATCAGCCAAGAATACATCTCTGCCCTCGCGGTCTTTCGCCATAAACTGATACTTTCGCTTCTTGAACGCCTCGAGTTGAGCGGGGTCGTCGCACTCAATCCAACAAGCCTTGTAGAGGCTTGCCGGTTCCCAACGGCACTTCGCATTATACTCGTTTTCAAGACGATACTGAATTACCTCGAACTGCAACTGACCTACAGTACCAATCAACTTACGACCGTTGAACTGGTTTACGAATAGCTGCGCAACGCCCTCGTCCATAAGCTGTTCGATACCCTTGTTAAGCTGCTTTGTCTTCATTGGGTCGGCATTTTCGATATACTTGAACATCTCTGGCGAGAAACTTGGCAGACCAACGAAATGCAAATCCTCACCCTCGGTAAGTGTATCGCCGATTTTGAAGATTCCGTTATCTGGCAGACCGATGATATCGCCCGGATAAGCCTCGTCGATTGTACTCTTGCGCTGTGCCATGAACTGTGTTGGCGAAGAGAATCGGACTGTCTTGCCATTGCGCACATGCAGATAAGGGTTGTTGCGGACGAACTTGCCCGAACAAATTTTGCAGAACGCAATACATGAACGGTGATTAGGGTCGATATTTGCCGTAATCTTAAAGATGAATCCCGTGAATTTAGGCTCTGTTGGAACAACCTGACGCTCTTCAGCCTTTGTTGGACGCGGACTTGGCGCAATCTTAACGAAGCAGTCGAGCAACTCCTGAACACCAAAGTTGTTCAGGGCCGAGCCGAAGAACACAGGAGCGACCTCGGCATCGAGATATGTATTTACATCGAACTCTGGATAAACGCCGTCTACAAGTTCCAAGTCGGCACGAAGTTTCTCTGCATCGGCATCACCAACCTGATTGTTAAGGTCGTCTGAATTGATATCTACAGCCACCTTCTCCGTAACCTTCTGTTTGTTAGGAGTGAAGAGGTTGAGCTGGTGCTCGTATATGTTGTAAACGCCCTTGAACTTAGCACCTTGGTTTATAGGCCATGAAAGAGGACGGACCTTAATCTGAAGTTGCTCCTCAATCTCATCGAGAAGGTCGAACGGATCTTGTCCTTCGCGGTCCATCTTGTTGATGAACACAATTACCGGAGTTTTGCGCATACGACACACCTCCATCAGTCGGCGTGTCTGCTGCTCAACGCCCTTTGCGCCGTCAATCACGATGATTGCGCTGTCTACGGCTGTAAGCGTGCGGAATGTATCCTCGGCAAAGTCCTGGTGTCCAGGAGTATCAAGGATGTTCACTTTGTATCCCTCATAGTCAAACTCCATCACGGATGTTGTAACCGAGATACCGCGCTGCTTCTCAATCTCCATCCAGTCGGATGTTGCAGTCTTCTTTATCTTGTTGTTCTTAACTGCACCTGCCACCTGAATCTGACCTCCGAAGAGCAGAAATTTCTCGGTAAGGGTTGTCTTACCAGCATCAGGGTGCGAAATAATCGCGAA
This sequence comes from Bacteroidales bacterium KHT7, assembly GCA_900102385.1. GTDB lineage: Bacteria > Bacteroidota > Bacteroidia > Bacteroidales > Bacteroidaceae > Ga6A1. The sequence goes on from FNBQ01000021.1 coordinate 65,509, forward strand.
CGTACGTCTTCTTTCTATTTCGTTCATTTAATAAAATTATTTGAGTTTAGCAATGCATTCAGCCAGACTGTCTTCCCAATATGGCACCTCTATGCCGTATGTCTGCTTGATCTTTGTCTTGTCGAGCACGCTGTAATGTGGGCGTGCTGCCGGAGTTGGATATTCCTCGGTGTGGAGAGGATTAACCTTGCAAGTTTTTATGCCGGCTATGCGATGTATTGCCTTTGTAAAATCATACCATGAGATTGTTCCTTCGTTGCTGAAGTGATATACTCCGGGAACTATGCCCTTGTTTATTACCGTCATGATGGCGTCGGCAAGGTCGCCTGCGTATGTTGGAGTTCCAATCTGGTCGAAGATTACGCCAAGCTGCTCCTTCTCCTTGCCAAGGCGAATCATCGTCTTAACGAAGTTGTTGCCGAATATTGAGTACAGCCATGCCGTGCGGATGATAACTGTATTCTTGCAATGAGCCTGAGCGTTCTGCTCGCCTGCAAGTTTTGTGCGTCCGTACACGCTGTTAGGGCATGTAGACTCAGTTTCTTTGTATGGAATGTGAGCCGTTCCGTCGAACACATAGTCGGTAGAAATCTGAATAAGCGCACCGCCGCGTGTTTCAACCGCCTCGGCCAAATAGCCCGGAGCGATATTGTTCAGCAGGTTGGCAAGTTCTTCGTTCTCCTCTGCCTTGTCTACGGCCGTATATGCTGCACAGTTTACAATGCAGTCAATCTCGTTGTCCTTAACGAACGACACCACCGCGTCTCGGTTTGTAATGTCGAGTTCGGCAACATCGGTAAAAAAATAGTTATATTGTGTATTCTTGGCAGCCTGAAGCTGCATCTCGTTTCCTAACTGACCATTGCAGCCTGTTATCAATATATTCTTCATTATTTTCAAAGATATTATAGTTCTAATTCTCCTTTTTTCTGTTGTGTGTAATAGTCGCTCAACATTCCGAGCAGCGTTGTGATGTCCTTTACAGCCTTCTCGGTATCGGGATTTACAGGCTTCTTCTGAAGTCTGAGCATCATAACGCCGTAAAGCGCATCGAAGCAGTTCTCAATCTCCGAGATATCCTTGTGGTCGCCCTTATTCCTTATCTCCACGATGTATGGCAGAGCCTTGTAGTAAGCCTGCGAGTAGAAACGGAACTTATCGCTCTTTAGCAGACAGTCGTGAAGGTCGGTGAGGTTGATAATCACGTTTTTATTTATCTGAATGTGACCTGATTCCATCACCTGCTCGCTGCGCATCATCTCGATGATGTTTCCGTACCACTCAACAAGTTCAGCCATCTGCTGCTCGGTTGGGTTGAACTTTGTGAGATAGTTGTCTTTAAGAGCGTCGATATCAAACTTATACGCTCTTATTATATCCTCAATCTGCCACATATATATGAGATATTCGCAGATATTCTGCTCTCTCAGTTTCTTAGCAATATACATATCTGAATAAAACGTTTTTTAGTGAAACGACAGACCGGCCCATGTGAGAATGAAGCCGAGAATTGACACAATCATGACGATAACACCTATCACGCGGTTCAGAATCCAGATGGTCTTCTCCTGCGAGTTTGTCCTCACCTTGTCAATGAAATATGTGAGACACAGCCACCATGCCAGCGCACCGATAAAGATGCTTATGAAACCTACGATCTGCATAAGATGGTGATTCTTCTCGCTGTCGGACACCACAAAATTAAACCGGGCAAAGAATGCTATAAACAGAAATATGACGAGAGGATTGCTCAGCGTAATAAAAAAGGCTGACGAGCAGTTGCTTACAAGCGTTCCTTTTTTGTTTGACGTAGGGCGGATATTCTTTTCCGGCTTACTTCTGAACGTGTACACACCAAAGATGAACAGCAGAATACTGCCTACAAGTTGCAGGTAGAACATATTGCGCTCATTCTCTATAAAATCAACCACAAAACTTAATGCAAAACCGGTGACAAAGGCATAAAGCATATCGCTTATAGCCGCGCCCAATCCCGTTACGAAGCCGTACCATCTGCCCTTGTTCAGCGTGCGCTGAATGCAGAGTATTCCAACCGGACCCATCGGGGCTGACACAATCACACCAATCAGCAATCCCTTCTCTAATATTTCAAAAAACTTTAATGCTTCTATCCAATACATACCAATTTGCAAAATTGCAATTTTTTTACGAATTTAAGAAATTATTACCAAAATATTTTTACCAACAAGGAAATTATATTGTCAAAACGTTCATTTTTAATGAAACGCGATGCCATTTTCAGATATAACCGTTTTTTGGTCGTTTTAATTTTGCACACTCGGACATAAATCGCACAGAAAACCCTATTAGTTGAGCGTTTTTTCTTATTTTTGCACAAATATAATAATCAAAAAAGGAAAATGAAACACATCGAACTGACTCGGGCGGAAAGCGCGGCTCTGAAGGGAATAGCAATCTTGTTCATTGCCCTGCACAACTTTTTTCACTGGCTGCCGTTTGCCGTATCCGAAAACGAATATCAGTACAATTACTACAAGACATACCACATGTACGAGCATGTAAAGCAACTGAGCCCAAATCTGTTCATCGATTTCTTCTCGTACTTCGGACACTACGGCGTGCCTGTCTTTGTGTTTCTCAGCGGCTACGGAATGGTAAAGAAATACGAGAGCGGAAAGCCCGTTCCGTCGTTTCTGAAGTTCACATCGTACAACTTTCTGAAGTTCTGGAAACTGATGATTCTTGCCTACGTTCTTTTCTTCGTTGCCGATTTCTACTATCACAACTATTCGGTTTGCAGTCGTTGGAATGTGGTCGATGTGCTGTGTAACTTCACCTATATCGTCAATCTTCTGCCAAACCCCGACAAGAACGTATATCCAGGACCGTACTGGTACTTCTCGCTAACCCTTCAGCTATATTTCTTCTACTATCTGCTGATAATGCGCACCGGACGCCGCGTTTTGAGCATAAGCATCGTAACATCTATTTTGCTTCAGGCGGTGGCAATGTTCTACATCGATGCTCCAGGACAGCACGATGCCATTCAGTATCTGCGCTATAATTTTGTAGGCTCGCTCCTGCCGTTCTGCATGGGCGTATGGATGGCGCGCTATCCTATTCCGTTTAACCGCTGGATGATTATCCCTGCTGCCGGAATAACGGTGCTGTGCTGTTTCAATGCACTTAGCTGGCTTGCCGCACCGTTCTTCGTGGTGGTTATGGCGGTATGCTTCATAAAGTTCGTACATCCGAAGGGAATAAATGCTCTGGCATGGCTCGGTGCATTGTCGAGCTATGTGTTCGTAATCCACCCAAGCATACGACTCTTTACTATTGGCTGGGGAAAGAGCGGATCGCCCTATCTTGCTGCGCTGACCTACATGGCCGTAACTCTCGTTCTCGCCATCGGCTACAAATGGCTATTGTCAAAGGTTTCAAAGAAGAAATAACAGATATCGTTTTTTCGTGTGTTCTGCGCGATTTTGCAATAATATGCGAAATAATGAATCGTTATGCGGGAAACTGTCCCAAAAGCAACTTTCAATGTAGAAGAAAGTAAGATTCAACATAGAGGCAAGTAAGCCGGAAGGTACGGGGAAGGTACGGGGAAGGTACGGAGTAGATACGGGGTAGCTACGGGGTAGCTACGGGGAAGGTACGTTCAAGGTACGTTCAAGATACGTTCAAGGTTCGGAGAAACAAGCCAGAAGGTAGCTTCTTCATTGCAACATCCCAGCCACAGGTAAGCCGTACATAAGCCATAACAGATTATCAAGGTAGCCCACCAATATGGTTAAGTTCTTAATATTCAGTTGTCAAGCGTAAGAATAGTAATTTTGGAAATGGCGACAATTTCTGCACTATTATGCAAAAAAATAGGGAACGGAAAAATCCGCTCCCTATTTTTATATTTCAGATTTTACTAAGTATTATCCAACCTGTGAACCTGGCTTAACGTCGCGCAAAACAGATGTTACGCTAAGCGAACCGTCGAAGTTCTCGGCACTCAGAATCATACCGCAGCTCTCCATGCCCATCATCTGACGAGGTGCAAGGTTTGCCACGAACAGAACGTTCTTGCCTACAAGTTCCTCTGGCTCGTAGTGCATTGCAATACCGCTAAGGATTGTGCGCTCCTTGCCGCTTCCGTCGTCGATGCTGAACTTCAGAAGTTTCTTACTCTTCTTAACCTTCTCGCAAGCAAGGACTTTGCCCACACGAATATCGAGTTTCTCAAACTGTTCAAAGTCTATAACATCCTTAACTGGTGCTGCCTTGTAGTTTGCAGCCTCGTTAGCCTTAACCGTATCTTCGAGTTTCTTAATCTGAGCATCGATAACATCGTCCTCAATCTTCTCGAACAGCAATGTTGGCTTTGCAAGCTGCTTGCCTGCTGGCAACAAGCCGGTGCTTCCGAGAGCATCCCACTCGAATGTCTCCATGTTAATCATCTCGCGGAGTTTCTTGCTGCTGAATGGCAGGAACGGCTCGAACGCGATTGCAAGATTTGCCGTGAGTTGTAGGCTGATGTTGATGACAGTCTTAACGCGCTCAGGGTCGGTCTTGATGACCTTCCAAGGCTCGCAGTCGGCGATGTACTTGTTACCGATTCGGGCAAGGTTCATAGCCTCCTTCTGTGCATCGCGGAACTTGAATGCCTCGAGAAGGGCCTCGAGCTTCTCCTTAACGTCCTTGAACTCAGCAAGAGTCTGCTTGTCGTAGTCGTTAAGTTCTCCACATGCAGGAACGATGCCGTCGTAATACTTCTGAGTGAGTTGCAAAGCGCGGTTCACGAAGTTTCCGTAAACGGCTACAAGTTCGTTGTTGCAGCGAGCCTGATAGTCCTTCCAAGTAAAGTCGTTGTCCTTTGTCTCAGGAGCGTTGGCTGTAAGAACATAGCGCAACTCATCCTGACGGTTAGGCATATCAACCAGATACTCATCGAGCCAAACGGCATAGTTCTTACTTGTACTTATCTTGTTGCCCTCGAGGTTGAGGAACTCGTTGCTTGGCACGTTGTCTGGCAAGATGTAACCGCCGTGAGCCTTAAGCATTGCAGGGAACACGATGCAGTGGAACACGATGTTGTCCTTTCCGATGAAGTGGATAAGGCGTGTAGAATCATCCTTCCACCATGTTTCCCAACTTCCGCGCTCAGGATGAGCATCACAGAGTTCCTTTGTGTTTGAGATGTAGCCGATAGGTGCATCGAACCACACATAAAGAACCTTTCCTTCTGCACCCTCTACAGGCACTGGGATTCCCCAGTCAAGGTCGCGTGTTACGGCACGAGGCTTCAAGCCGCCGTCGAGCCAGCTCTTGCACTGTCCGTACACGTTGCTTCTCCACTCCTTGTGGTCTTCGAGAATCCACTTCTCGAGCCACTGCTGATCCTTGTCGAGTGGCAAGTACCAGTGGCTTGTAGCCTTCTTAACCAACGGATTACCGCTCTCGGCATTGTAAGGGTTGATAAGTTCCTCAGGACTAAGGGTTGAACCGCACTTCTCGCACTGGTCGCCATAGGCGTCGGCAGCATGGCAGTGCGGACATTCACCGCGGATATTACGGTCTGTCAGGAAGTGACCTGTCTGCTCGTCGTAATACTGTTCTGATGTCTGCTCAATGAACTTACCGTTATCGTAGAGAGTTCTGAAGAAGTCGCTTGCAAACTTATGGTGAGTCTTGCTTGTTGTGCGACTGTATATGTCAAAACTGATGCCGAATTTCTCGAACGAGTCTTTGATAATGTTATGGTAGCGGTCTACCACCTCCTGCACGGTAATGCCCTCTTTTCTTGCGCGAATAGTAACAGGCACGCCGTGCTCATCAGAGCCACCAATAAACATCACGTCCTTCTTCTTCAGGCGCAGGTAGCGCACATAGATATCCGCAGGAACATACACACCTGCCAAATGGCCGATATGCACGCCGCCGTTGGCATAAGGAAGGGCTGACGTAACCAAGGTTCGTTTGTATTTATTTTCTCCCATCTATATTATTGATTATATTTGTTTTCTTTTCGGAGTGCAAAATTAAACATAATATTTGAAGAAGAAAAAACAAAACATATTTTTTTCGGCTTTTACTTGAACTTCTTGCCAGAGCCCCATGCCTGACCTACGCTGTCGCCCACCACGCGGTATGCGTTCGAAGATGAGTCAAAGACAACAGGCTTGAGTTTTGTAAGGTCAACCTTGCCATCTGTCAAGATACTTTCGTCGGCACTCCAGTTTACCACCTCGCCGACAACGCGCGCACCGCCGTTCTCTTTCTCGTCCATAGAAACAACACGGCACTCAAGGGTTAGCTTGTACTGCTCGATGATTGGCGCATCAACGTTTGGACTTGGCTTTGCCGTAAATCCTGCACGCTCAACCTTGTTCGGCACATCGTTTCCGCTTACCAGACCGAAATAATCGGACTGCTCAATATCGTCGGCTGTGGCGAAACTTACGGTGAAAGCCTTCTTCAGACGAAGATTACTCGTTGTCTTATGAGCCGAAAGTTCGAACGTTATCTGATTCATTCCGCACTGACCGCCCCACGCAGCCATCATCACGTCGGGAACCTGTTTCTCGTCGTATGTTGCAATCATAATGCAAGGCAGTGGAGTAATTACGGGGTGCTGTGCACCGAAATTCTTTCGGCCTTCAACATCTTTCGCCTGCACCTTTTCGTTTACATTAACATTCTCGTTGTTCTGACTTTTTTTCTGCTCGCTGCAAGCAAACAGAGCCGTCAACATTGCCACGGCAAATAAAGTTTTCTTCATAGCTTCTAATCTTAAATTTTACATCCTCGCAAAAATAGTAAAATAAATAATGATTATCCGCAATTCGCCCTGCCGTTATATAATTTGTGCTCAAACGTAGGCTTATACGAAACGGCAGCGATAACTAATCGGTCGAACATCCTGTCACCGAAATATTTACGGTTGAATTTGTAGCAGAATTCATTCAAGTATTCTTGAAGAAACTCCTCCTTGATTCCGTGATACATGTCTGTGAACAACGACTTGGCGTTTGAAATGGCGATATGTACCCACGGAAGAACCTTTGGAGCATTGCACCCGCGGACTGTCTGCCGTTCCGACTTTGACACAACTTTCTCGACTGTCGAGTGTGAGGCAAAATTATCCATCACAGCCGTGGAGTCTGGACTTACG
>FNBQ01000039.1 GCA_900102385.1 Bacteroidales bacterium KHT7
CGGCTGCTGAGAACGTCTTTTTTGTTGACGTGAGCAAGTGAATGGCTGTGAACCAGTACAGCAGTGGAAGGTTGCTGCCGTGCATAACCGTGCCCGACCTGAGGGTAGTCTCATGTCCGCACTTGGCACACATCCAGCGTTTGTGGCAACGGTTCCAGTACTGTTTCTCGCAGCCACAGCGGCTGCACTTTATACCTTCTTTTTCGCGAGTTTCCTTGAGGTACTTCTCACAAGCTTCCTCGCTGTCGAAATGTTTTGCAAAATCCAACAACTTCATTTGACTATGATTTTTTCAATTGCAAAGATAATACATTGGGGGATATTGCGGATTATCATTTTTCCTTTTTTCTTTCCGGTATTGTTGTATTTGTTGTATCTTTGCAGCCAACTAAGGGAAGTCGCTGGTGCCGTCCACCAGTTTTGTACTATCTCGTGTGGCTGTGTCGCATGGCGCAGCCACTTCTGTTAAAAAGGCGGATTTCCTTCCTTGTCAGCCGCGTTCCAATCTGGGGGTTCAGCGTTTGGTTTCAAGCAGTCTTCTGGTGAGTTTGTAGGTTGTGGTTCCTTTTTCCTTGGTGTATGTGTATTGTCCCTTGTCTCATCATACTCTTCTCCGCTCTTCCAGAGAGAATAGACGAGTAGCAGCATCTTGCGCATGATGGCCGTCACGCCAATCATCTTCACATCAGGATGCTTGGCGCAGATTCGTCCGTATGCCTGAGCCATCTGCCTGTTACAGTGCGCTGCGCTGAGTGCAGGCATGTAGAGAGCAGCCCTGATGTGGGCGTTCCCTTTCTTGGTAATGTGGTGTCTGGGATCGTCCTTGCCCGATTGTCTGGCCTTTACGTCAAGACCGGCGAAACTGGTGAGCTGCTTGCGGTTGCTGATGAGGTGGAATCCCTGCGTCTCAGCGACGATGCAAGTGACGGTTCCGACGCGGATACCCTTGGCGGTGGCGATGCGTTTTACCTTTGTCTCAAGCTCCTTGTCCTGGGCAAGCTTTGCCGCTATGTCCTTTTCATTCTTCTCCAGCTGCTTCTCAATGGTGTCAAGCAGCTTCTCGTAGCTCTTGCGCACTTCCGGCGCCACGTCTTCCATGTGGTCGATGGATTCCATGTGGTTCAGCATCTGTGTCTGCATCTTGACCAAGTCAGCCCTCAGGCGGGTCAACTGCCGCAGTTCACGGTAGATGGGTAGTGGTGGCTCCCAAGGACGCAGTTTGCGGTTCTTGCAGCCCATCAGTGCCAGGCAGCGAGCATCCATGGCATCCGTCTTGGTCTTGATTCCCTCATACTCGCAAAACTTGCGGGCCTTGTTGGGCAGCACCACGTAGAGCGTCTGCCCGATCTTGTGAAGATGGTAGGCCAAAGGCTCATAGTAACTGCCTGTCGGCTCCATCAGGTAGACAAGAGGGAACCCTTTCTGAGACTCCTTGCGGCTCCATTTCACCATCTGGTTGAATCCCGTCCTGTTGTTTGGAAAGTCGATACTCTCAGTGCAGCAGCCTGCATCACTGGCCATGTCATACATGTACAGGCAAGCCGTGAACTTGTCCTTGGAGATGTCGATGCCCACGCACTGGCGGAAATACTTGTCAAGTGTCATCTGTGAATTTGGCTTCATCGTGATAACTTCTTAAAGGGTTAATAACTAAGGTTCAGACTATAGCCAAAGCCTTCCTCGACTTCACTCTTGTCGGACACTGCATCGTCCAGCGACGTGCTACGATTCTATGTTCAGACTCTAAAGACTTTAAAAGGAGGGCGGACGAAGGTCTTGCTAACGATATAGTCAGACGGCTTACCTAGCGACACAATGCTCTCGCCCTCCACGGACACAATCTCTAGCGAAACTACAAAATTGTTGCCGCATGAACTAAATTTATACGATGTTTAACATCGGACATTTAGAACATTATCTATAATCCGATGCAAAGGTAAGAGCGAACAAAGTTCGAGCGCGGAAATTCGGCAGAACGAAGAGGGTAGCAAGATAGGTAATTAACGTGAACCGAGGTAAGTAAAAAAATAATAAGGTTAGCCGTTAAAAACAGACTAACCTTATTACATCTATGACAAGAACGTTTCTTTAATAATTCCACGTTGTGTTATGTGCATCAAGATAACGACCGATATAATTATCTTCACCAATCTTATATATTTCCATTATAGTACGCCAATCGCCACCACCTTCAATACGAAGAAAATGCATACCACCATCAGGAGTGTAAGTTATTGTATATAAAGTCCAATAATCATCTTTTAAAATTTTACCATTTTTATCTGTTATGATTACGGAAATTTGATTTGGATAACTAGGGGAAGGTGATTCTTTAATTGTCATCGTGGCATTTTCATAACACTTAAAATTGGTTACATAGAACTTTGAAAAGTGAAAAGTGCTATTTCCAATACAATCAGTAATTTCAGGTTTTCCTCCTGTATAACCGCTAAAGTCATAATTATCGTCACTATCCTTAGTGCAACTGCAAAGCAGCATTGAAGCGCACATCATAAGAAACATAACTGTGCTTCCAAAAATCTTTCTTGTATATCTCATAACAATTTAAAATTTAATTAAGTTAATAAAAATCGTATCTACTTGAAAAATCCTCCAAAAATATTCATCCATGTTAAAAGACCATGCCTTAAAACCGTAAAACAAGACGAAATTACGCACAATCACGCAAACGCCCAAGAAACGGATAGTTTTTTTTGGAAATGGTAAATTTTTTCATCGTTTTCTAAAATAATGAAAAAAACGAAATAGTCCTGTTGGCTGGTTTTAGGCTAAAAATGCACAAATATCACGATGCATAAAAATAGCAGTTTTGCGGCGATTATCCTTCGGGATTCGTTCGGGATTTCTACGTTCCATTGTTCCGAATTTTCCCGTAGACAGTAAAACGTGAGTTTTTCAAAACGGGATTTTCAACTTTCAACCACCAACCTTCACCGTACTCTGGCTATACCTTGCATATACCTTGGCACTATTTTGTATTTACCCAAAGACTAAAAAGTTCACTTTTCTATAATTATGAATTATATGTCAAATAGCAGTTAGGCTTCCCCAGAGTTTCACCTTACCCATACCAACCCTAATTGTTACATTGGTAAATTCATATTAAGAGTTAACCTATTCCGATTCTCAACCATTACTCTACCTTTATAAGCTCTTCCCCGTACCTTCCGGCTTACTTGAATCTACCTTGAATCTATCTTCTATCTTGCTACCATCTTGCTTCCTTCTTTCTACCTTCTTCCTACCTTCTTCCTACCTTCTTCCTACCCACTATTTTGTATTTACCAAAAGAATATTTTCCGCGCAATTTATTACAAATTCAAAACTTTCAATTTTCAAATTTCAAGTTTCTCAGAATTGCATCAATATATGCTTCGTCGAACCTTTCCCCTTGCTACCCCCTTGCTATCCCCTTGCTACCCCCTTGCTATCGGCTTGCTTCCTTCTACCTTCCCTCTACCTTGCATATACCTTGGACGTTCCTTGGATGTACCTTGCCGCTATTTTGTATTTACCAAAAGAACAATTCGTATTCAAATTATCCCTTATTAATCCTGAATTATCAATTCTGAATTTTGAATTGCGAGAATTCTGATTGCATATACCTTGCGTCTATCTTCCCTCTACCTTTCTACGACGTTCCTACGACGTTCGAACAATTTCTGACAAAATTGTTCGTTATAAATCCTCAGCGATTACGAAAACAATTATGAATTATGAATTGTGAATTGTTAATTGTCAACTGTCCATTGTTAATTCTGCCTTTTTCAACTTTCTCTAATTGTCAATAAAAAAACGCTCTAATTGTCAATAAAAAAACGCAACCCCTCGGAAAGAAGAACTGCGTTTTGCAAATATCTCAATAAAAAATCCTATAATCACTTTACTGGTTCAAAGCCGTCGTCTTTTTCGTCAGTCGGTTTGTAGAACACGTTGTTGGCTCCGCTTGTAATCTTGCCAGCCTCGGGATGCTCCTTTATGTACGACTCGATATGACGCACGCGCTTCTCCTCGAGAATCTCGTTTACGGCAATAAGGATACCTGTTTCCTCAACATCGCCAAAACCGTAGTTGATGGCTGTTCCGAACATCTTCATCGTTGGCGAAAGATTCATGTAGGCATTTACCAACGGCGGAATGTTGTAGCCAAGGGCGCGAACCTCGCGGTTAAGTATTCGGTAGTCGGCCTTGAAATCGTCCTCGCAGAAGAGGGCCTCAAGTTCCTTCTCATCAGTCTCAATGGTGAGCGGATGCAGAGGAGTAACCAGATTCAACTTGTCGTCGAAATGCTTGCGCAGGAAGTAAAGAATCATGTCCCTGCCCTTGCGTATGTAAGATGGATACATGGTCATCTTTCCGAAGAAATACTTTACGTTTGGCTTTATGACCATGAGCGCGCCGAGACCGTCCCACAGATTGTCGAGAGCGAAGAGAGCCTTTGAGCCTTTTCGTGTGCTCTGATACTCGAGCGTTACGAAGCTTCTGCCCAACTCGATGGTGTAAGGCATATAGTCGCGCATAAACTTGTCCGAGAAGTGGAACAGATGAGCTGTTGCCATCTTAGGCTGATTGTTGGCATCTACCTCTACTTCGTTTCCAAGAATATATCTGTATCCGCCAATTATCTCCTCAGCCTCAGGATTCCAGACGATGAGCTGCTTGCACGGATTCGGCATCGTGTCGAACTCGTCGAGGTCCATTGCCTTGCCTGTTCCGCCGCCGGCAGCACGGAACGCAATCTCGCGCAGACGGCCAACTTCCTTCACCACATTTGGCGAGTCGAACCATGTAACTACATAAATCTCGTTGTTACTCTTGTTCGTGAAACGCAAGCGTTTATCCTCGGTAAGTTCCTGCTTGAGGACCTCTCTTGGTATCGGATCAATTATTTTTTCTTCCATCACTTTATTCTGAACGGTTATGGTTGTTTTTATATTAAAGTTTGTAGACAATGTCTTTTACATATTCGGCCCATTGTGCCGGAGTGCGGCTCTTGTCGAATGTCTGGTAAGGAATCGGCTTGCCGAAAGTAACCTTGTATGTCTTGTGGCGGTTCTTCATCATCTCGTCGGCAAGGAAGAGCATTGCAAGATTGAACTTTATGCCGAGCATCTTGCAGATGTTAGCCAGATTGTAGAAGAAGTTCGAGTTCTGCCCCTCGAAGTGGATTGGGATAACGTCGCGCTGAGTCTCGATGCTCTTAACGACGAATGTCTTCTTCCACTGAAGGTCGCGGATTACGCCTTTCTGCTTGCGCGAGCATAGTCCGGCAGGGAACATAAGCACATTTGAGTCGGACTTGAACACGCCCTCTACTATAGCCGGGAACTTCTTGCTCTGGCTACCAGTCTTGTTAATACCCACGAACAGCGGAGCCAGAGGCTTGATGTTCATCAGCAAGTCGTTTACAAGATACTTTATCTTATAATCATACTGATGTCCGATAACCGCGCCCAGAGCCACGCCGTCTATTCCGCCGAGCGGATGGTTGCTCACAAAAGTGAAGTTACGTCCGTCGTGAGGAAGGTTTTCGAGTCCTTTTATATCGAGTTTGATGTCGAGGAACTCAAGGCAGTCGTCGAAGAAGTCGACACCCGTGTCGTGTCCCTTTTCCATCAGGAAAACATTAAGTTCGTCTTGGTGAAGAATACGCTTTAACCATGAAACGACAAAACCGGGAATGAACTTAGCCTTGCTTCCCATTTTGTTTTGCAGAATCTTCTCTACATCCAATTTTAATGATTCATCTTCCATCTGTACAAATTATAATCTGCAAATATAATTTATTCTTTTCTATTTATAAACAACTTTTTTGTTCTTTTTGTAAAGAATGTTTTAGAAGCCGTATATTTGCTTCAGTTTCTTCTGCAACGCCGCGCCGCGCAGTCCGGTGGCTACGATTTTCCCGTCTCCGTCTACAAGAACGGTATACGGAATGGAGTTTACGTCGTACTTGCTGGCTGCCGTACTCTTCCATCCCTGAAGGTCGGAAAGTTGCGGCCATGTCATCTCGTACTTCTCTATCGCCCTTTTCCAAGCATCGGCCTTGAAGTCTAGTGATACACCCACAATCTGGAATCCCTTCTTGTGATACTTGTCGTACGCCTCTTTTATGTTGGGCATCTCGCGGCAACACGGACCGCACCACGAAGCCCAGAAGTCTATCAGGACGTAGTTTTTCTTACCTTTCTTTACATATTCCTTGAACGAATGTTCCTTTCCCGAAACATCCTTCAGCTTAAAATCTGTATATTTAGCCTGAGCCGAGCACAACATAACGGTTAGCACGGCAAATAATGACAAAAACAACCTCTTCATTTACAATATTCTTTCTACTTGTTACAAATGTGCCGTCAAAGATAACATTTCTTATGTTTAGTGCCAAGGAAAACGCGAAAAATATATATAACTAAATATTAAATCAATACTTTAAGAAAACAAAATAAAGAGCCTATAAATCAAAGGCATAATATTTTTAACAAGATGTTGATAAAAATATTAAAAATATTTTGTTTTTTATTGTTTCAAATTCAATTCATTTATTTAATTTTGGCGCTTGAAAGTAAAATCTGCACATGACTGAAAACATAACATATCACGTCCCGGTTCTGTTGGCACAGAGCATCGAGGGCATGAACATAAAGCCAGACAGCATCTGCGTTGACGTTACGTTTGGCGGCGGAGGGCACTCAAAGGAGATTCTGAAGCATCTCTCGCCCGAGGGACATCTGTACAGTTTCGACCAAGATGCCGACGCCGAGCGCAACATTATCGACGACGAGCGATTCACGTTTGTGCGAAGCAACTTCAGATATCTGCACAACTTTATGAGATATCACGGCGTGGAGCAGATTGACGCTCTGCTTGCCGACCTCGGCGTGTCGTCGCATCATCTCGACGACTCGGAGCGAGGATTCTCGTTCAGATTCAGCGGCCCGCTCGACATGCGCATGAACAAGCGCGCCGACATTACTGCCGCCGACATCGTGAACGAATACAAAGAAGAGGACTTGGCTAACATCTTCTACCTTTACGGCGAACTGAAGAACGGCCGACAACTGGCACAGAAGATTGCAAAGGCAAGAACCGCGGAGAAGATTGAAACCATAGAGCAGTTTCTCGAGATAATAAAGCCGCTTTTCGGGCGTGAAAGAGAGAAGAAAGAACTCGCCAAAGTGTTTCAGGCTCTGCGAATAGAGGTGAACCACGAAATGGATGCGCTGAAAGAGATGCTACAGTCGGCGGCACGCGACCTGAAGCCCGGCGGACGACTGGTGGTGATAACATACCACTCGCTCGAAGACCGCATAGTAAAGAACATGATGAAGACGGGCAACGTTGAGGGAGTTGTTGAGAAAGATTTCTTCGGAAAGGTAAACACGCCGTTCAAACTCATAAACAAAAAGGTAATCGAGGCCGATGCCGACGAGATTCAGCGCAACCCACGAAGCCGAAGCGCAAAACTGCGAATAGCAGAAAAACTATAGCCATGGCAGATAAAGATAAACAGAAAAAAGAAAGCATATTCAGACGACTCGCAAAGCACCTGCTGAAAAACAAGGAACTGAGCGATGACGAAAAAGAGGTTCTCGCCGCCACCGACAAATACATCGACGACGAAAAGGAGAACGACAAACCCATCACGCTCAAAAGCGTTCTGGGAGGAGACATTCTCACAACCGCCTTCTTCCGAAACCAACTCGGACTGCTCGTCGTCATCGGCATCTGCCTGATGCTCTACGTTGCCAACCGCTACGAGTGCCAGAGGCTTCAGATACAGATAAGCGACTTGCGAACGGAACTAAAGACGCTCGAGTTCGATGCCATATCGGTTTCGAGCAAACTGACCGAGGCAACAAGGCAGTCGAAAATAGAGAACATTCTGAAAAAAGATACCGCCAACACACTAAGGACAGCAATGTCTGCCCCGTACAAACTCAAAAAGGAAGATTTCGAATAACCCATGCCACAATTAGAGTACAAGAACATCAGATTTGGATATGTCATATTCACCGTACTGGTGATTATGGCATTTGCTTGTATTCTTGCCAAGGGCGCATACATCATATTTGCCGAGGGCGAATATTGGGAACAGGTGGCAAGCCGACTGAAAAAGGAAGGCATCATTGTTACGCCACGACGCGGAAGCATCTACTCTGCCGACGGCAAACTGCTTGTGAGCAACCTGCCCGAATACAAAATATACTTCGACTTCGAGGCTGGCGGACTGCACAAGGATTCGGCTCTCGTCGACAGCATGACAATAATCTGCCGAGGACTGCACCGCATTATGCCCGACAAGAGCGAAGAGGCATTCCGACGCGACTTCCGCATAGGACGCAACCGGCGCAACAAGGACGGCAAACTGTCGCAGCACTATCAGCTCTATCCACACCGAATAACATACGAACAGTACAACGAGATAAAGAAACTGCCCGTATTCAAATGGTCGCAATACAAAGGCGGATTCATTGCCGAAACCTTTCAGATGCGTAAGAAGGTGTACGGCGAACTGGCAAGCCGAACTCTCGGAGGCATCTATGCCGACAAGGATTCGGCACGATTCGGCCTTGAACTTGCCTACGACTCTCTGCTGCGAGGCGCGAAAGGTCTGAGCCACCGCCAGAAGGTTATGAACAAGTTTCTCACACTCATCGACGAGCCGGCAATCGACGGATTCGACCTCGAGACAACCATCGACGTAAGCATGCAGGACATCTGCGAGAAGGCTCTCGTCGACGAGATGAAACTCATTGGCGGAGAGGAAGGTATGGTAATACTTATGGAGGTTGAGACAGGCGACATCAAATCTATCGTAAACCTTACGCATTGCAAGGGCGACGGCAAATATCACGAGGTAAAGAACAACTGCCTTGCCGACCTGATGGAGCCGGGCTCGACATTCAAGACGGCATCGCTGATGATTGCATTCGAAGACAGCGTGGTGGGCTTTAACGAGACTATCGATACCGGAAACGGAATCTATAACATGTACGGTCGAGAGATGAAAGACCACAACTGGGAGAAGGGCGGCTACGGAAAGATAAGCGTTCCGCGAATAATGCAGGTTTCATCTAACATCGGAATAGCCCGCATAATTGACGACCACTACCACAATAATCCGCAGAAATTCATCGACGGATTGTACCGCATCGGCATCGGAAGCAACCTTCACATGCCAATTCCGGGCGCAGCAAGTCCGCGCATAAAGCAGCCAAATCAGAAGGGCTGGTACAAGACAACGCTCGGCTGGATGTCTATCGGATACGAGACACAGTTGCCGATAATAAACACTCTGGCATTCTACAACGCCATAGCCAACAACGGAAAACTGGTAAAGCCGCGACTTCTGAAAAGCGTGAAGAAAAACGGCAAAATCGTTGAAAAGATGCCTGTCGAGGTTATTCAGGAGCGAATATGCTCAGAGCCTACGCTGAAGAAAATTCAGATTATCCTGCAAACCGTGTGCGACATGGGCTCGGGCGAGAAGGCTAAGACGAGCGACTTCCTCGTGGCAGGAAAGACTGGAACGGCACAGATTGCCAACCCGAACGGAAAAGGCTACATCTGGGACGACGGAATTCACCACTATATGTGCAGTTTCTGCGGATATTTCCCTGCCAACGACCCGAAATACAGTTGCATCGTGGCAATAAAGAAAGAAGGTCCGTACGCATCGGGCGGTGCAATGGCTGGTCCGGTCTTCGGAAACATCGCATCGCGAGTATATGCCAAGGAGATAAGACGGAATCCTATCGAGACGTACAAGAACGACAGTCCGATACTACCCGATTCGAAGGCTGGAAACATAGCCGCACTCCACAACATACTCAACTACTTGAGCATAGACGTTGACAACGGCTGGAAAGACAGTTACGCCAACGGCAACCCTATCTGGGGCAAGGCCGTGAAGCACAACAACTCCGTCTCGCTCGAGAAAGAGAAAATTAAGCGCGGAACGGTGCCCGATGTCAAGGGCATGGGAGCACGAGACGCCGTATTCCTGCTCGAGACGCTCGGCTTTAAAGTGCGCATCAACGGCATCGGACAGGTGTACGAGCAGAGCATCGACCCGGGCAAGAGCTACAGCAAGGGCGAGTTCATCAGTCTTAGACTGAAATCGGCCCCTCACCGCAAGGCTAACGTGGTTAAGGTTAAAGAACCTACCGCCGAGGAGCAGCAGAACGCGCACATAGACTAAACAATGACAAAAAACAAATTAAGATATGAAACTGTCAGAAATTATCAGTAATCTGAAGGTTCTGCAAACCATAGGTGATACAGAACGTAACATCGAGGGCATAAACATCGACTCTCGCCTTATAAAGGAAAATCATCTGTTCGTTGCCATCAAGGGAACGGTGGCCGACGGACACAACTACATAAACAAGGCGGTTGAACTGGGAGCGAAGGCTATTCTGTGCGAGGATATTCCAGCAGAAAAGACAGAAGGAATAACTTACATTCAGGTGGAGAGCACCGAAGACGCGGTTGGCAAGTGCGCCACGACATTCTACGGAAATCCGACAAGCAAGCTGAAGCTTATCGGCGTAACCGGAACAAACGGAAAGACTACCATAGCCACCCTGCTATACAATATGTTCCGCAAGATGGGATACAAGGTCGGACTGGTCTCAACCGTATGCAACTACATCGACGATGTTGCCGTTCCTACCGACCACACAACGCCCGACCCTATCACGCTGAACGCCCTTCTTGGACGCATGGCTGACGAGGGTTGCGCATACGCTTTCATGGAAGTGAGTTCGCACTCTGTGGCACAGAAGCGCATCGGCGGACTGAAATTCGCGGGCGGAATCTTTACAAATCTTACACGCGACCATCTTGACTATCACAAGACCGTAGAGAACTATCGCAACGCAAAGAAGGGCTTCTTCGACAGCCTCGACAAGGATGCCTTCGCCGTTACAAACCTCGACGACAAGAATGGTATGTTCATGGTTCAGAATACAAAGGCAACAGTCAAGACTTACTCTACACGCACAATTGCCGACTTCAAGGCCAACATCATAGAACAGCACTTCGAGGGTATGTATCTCGACATCAACGGAAAGGAAGTAGGCGTAAACTTTACAGGAAAGTTCAACGTGTCTAACCTTCTGGCTGTATACGGAGCAGCAATCATGCTTGGAAAGAAGGCTGAGGACGTTCTGCTAATCCTGAGCACGCTGAAGCCTGTCTCTGGACGATTCGAGACTCTGCACTCTCCTAACGGCTACACAGCCATCGTAGACTACGCTCACACTCCAGACGCTCTCGTAAATGTTCTCGAATCAATCGAAGAAGTTATGAAGAGCTCGAAGAAAGGCCAGATTATAACCGTATGCGGCGCAGGCGGAAACCGCGACAAAGGCAAGCGTCCTATCATGGCACAAGAGGCGGCAAACCATAGCGACAAGGTTATCATCACAAGCGACAACCCTCGATTCGAAGAGCCTCAAGACATCATCAACGATATGCTTGCAGACCTCAGCAGCGAGCAAATGAAGAAGGTAATCTCTATCGTAGACCGCAAGGAAGCCATCCGCACAGCCTGCATGATGGCCCAGCCCGACGACGTTATCCTGATTGCCGGCAAGGGACACGAGAACTATCAGGATGTAAAGGGCGTGAAACATCACTTCGACGACAAGGAAGTCGTAACCGAAATATTCAATAACTAAACAACAAGAAAAAGATTTAAACTCAAAACATGCTATACTATCTATTCAGATATCTCGAACAGTTTGGTGTGACGGGCTCGCACCTGTGGTCGTACATTTCGTTCCGTGCAATCCTTGCATTGGTGCTTTCGCTAATCATCTCGGCATGGTTCGGCGAGTATTTCATAAAGATGATGAAGAGGAAAAAGATTGCAGAGACACAGCGCGATGCTTCTATCGACCCGTTCGGAGTGAAGAAGATTGGCGTTCCGTCGATGGGCGGAATCATCATCATCGTAGCAATTCTTATTCCGTGCTTCCTGCTTGGACGTATGCGAAACATCTACATGATTCTGATGCTCGTAACGACTATCTGGCTTGGAATTCTCGGCTTTCTCGACGACTATATCAAGATTTTCAAG
The DNA here is from genome assembly GCA_900102385.1 of Bacteroidales bacterium KHT7. Taxonomy (GTDB): domain Bacteria; phylum Bacteroidota; class Bacteroidia; order Bacteroidales; family Bacteroidaceae; genus Ga6A1. The sequence goes on from FNBQ01000039.1 coordinate 12,107, forward strand.
AAAGACAAGGAAGGAATGCCGGGCAAGTTCAAGATTGTTGGTCAGGTTACAATCGGACTGATTGTGGGACTTACGCTTTACCTTAGTCCCGATGCCAAGATTCGCGAGAACGTGACGATAGAGAACAAGGCACACAGCACTCAGGTAACGTACAAGAGCGAATTGGAAAAGAGCACGAAGACGACAATTCCGTTCTTTAAGGACAACAACCTCGACTATTCAAAGATTGTCTCTTTCTGCGGAGAATATCAGGAGCCTGCCACATGGATTCTTATCTGTATCGTTACAATCCTCGTTGTGACAGCCGTGAGCAACGGCGCAAACCTCAACGACGGAATGGACGGCATGTGCGCCGGCAACTCGGCAATCATAGGCGTGGCATTGGGAATACTGTCGTACGTTTCGAGTCACATCGAGATGGCAAGTTATCTTAACATCATGTATATTCCTGGCTCGCAGGAACTTGTAATATTCATCTGCGCATTCGTTGGCGCGCTCGTCGGATTCTTGTGGTACAACGCATATCCGGCACAGATTTTCATGGGCGACACAGGCAGCCTTACCATCGGCGGAATCATCGGCGTAATAGCAATCATCATTCACAAAGAGTTGCTTGTGCCTATCTTGTGCGGCGTGTTCCTGATGGAGAGCCTCAGCGTAATTCTACAGGTAGAATACTTCAAACTCGGAAAGAAGAAGGGCGTGAAGCAGAGAGTCTTCAAGCGCACCCCGATACACGACAATTTCCGCGTGCTTCCCGAGCAACTCGACCCTGAGTGCAAGTATCTCATCAAGTTTCCGAGACACTCATTCCATGAGTCAAAGATTACAATTCGTTTCTGGATTACTACCATCATCTTGGCAGCAATCACAATACTAACATTAAAAATACGATAAAAAGAATTTAGAAAAATGAGCAAGAGAATCGTTGTATTAGGTGCTGCCGAAAGTGGCGTAGGAGCTGCCGTACTGGCTCTGAAGAAGGGTTTCGACGTATTCGTGTCGGACATGGGCGCGATCAAGGACAACTACAAGGAGATGATGCAGAAATACGGCATCGAGTTCGAGGAAAAACAGCATACCGAAGAACTAATCCTTAATGCCGACGAGATTATAAAGAGCCCGGGAATTCCCGACAACGCTCCGATGATTGTAAAGGTTAAGGAACACAACATTCCTATCATTTCTGAAATCGAATTTGCAGGCAGATATACCGATGCCAAGATGATTTGCATTACCGGAAGCAACGGCAAGACAACAACGACATCGCTGATTTACCACATATTCAAGGAGGCTGGCCTGAATGCCGGACTGGCAGGAAACATCGGCCACAGCCTCGCCCTTCAGGTAGCCGAGGAGAAGCACGACTACTACATCATCGAGCTGAGCAGTTTCCAACTCGACAACATGTACAAGTTCAAGGCTGATGTAGCCGTTCTGCTCAACATCACTCCCGACCATCTTGACAGATACGATTTCAAGATGCAGAACTACACAGATTCAAAGATGCGCATCATCCAGAATCAGACAGAAAACGACGCATTCGTGTACTGGAACGACGACCCAGTCGTAACCGTAGAACTTCCGAAATACAATCTGAAGGCTCAGAAAGTTGCCTTTGCCGACAAGGTTGAAGACGGCTGCCAAGGATATGCCGACGGAAAGGCCGTTACAATCAAAGGCAAGTCGCCATTCACCATTGCTCAGAGCGACCTCGCGCTGATGGGACGCCACAACGTATACAACCAGCTTGCAGCAGCACTCGCCTGCAACTATGCCGGCGTACCAAACGAGTTCATCATCAAGGGCCTGAAAGAGTTCAAGGGCGTTGAGCACCGTCTTGAATATGTTGATACAAAGAACGAAGTTCGCTTCATCAACGACTCGAAGGCAACAAATGTAGATGCCTGCTTCTTCGCTCTCGAGAGCATGAAGACGAAGACCGTCCTCATCATCGGCGGAAAGGACAAGGGCAACGACTACAACGCCATCATGGACTTGGTTAAGGAGAAATGCTCGGGACTTGTATATCTCGGAGCAGACAATAAGAAACTTCACGACAACTTCGACAAACTCGGAATACCTGTGCGCGACACTCACAGCATGAAGGACTGTGTTGCAGCCTGCGTAGAGCTTGCCGAGCCGGGAACAACCGTTCTGCTGAGTCCTTGCTGCGCAAGTTTCGACCTGTTCAAGAACATGGAAGACAGAGGCGAGCAGTTCAAGGAACTGGTTCGTTCACTCTAAACAAAACTGAATCCGACAGATGAATATTTTCAGCTTAAAAGACATACTCAAAGGAGACAAGATTATCTGGATTGTGTATCTGTTTCTCTGCACCGTTTCGCTCATCGAAGTGTTCAGCGCAGACAGCCGACTCACATTCAAGAGCAACGACCTGTGGGCTCCCATAACCAAACACTCAATCTTGCTCTTTGGCGGTATATTAGTGGCTTGGATTGTTCATCGTCAGTCATTCAGATACTTCCGCCTTGTTGGGGCATTGGGATATATTTTGTCAATCGCTCTTCTTATCCTTACAAAATTCATAGGACAAGAGACCAACGGCTCAACCCGATGGATTAGCCTCTTCGGCTTTCAGTTTCAGCCTTCGGAAATAGCAAAACTGAGCATAATCCTGCTCATTGCCAACATAATATCGAAGGGAAGAGACAGCACCGACGGCAAACTAACCGACAAGACCGTGAACATAGCCCTTGGCGTAACCGCACCGGTATTTCTGCTTATCCTGAGCGAGAATTTCTCGACCTCGATGCTGCTGTTCGTAACGGTTCTGTGCATGCTCTTCATCGGAAAGATGAAGGCACGGTATGCCCGGAAGATTCTGGTAAGCATAGCCCTGTTCTGCGGCACTACGTTTGTGGTGCTGAGATATACTCCACCGCAGATATTCAAAATTGTGTCGACCTTCGTTCCGGCAACGCACCGAGCAATAACTTGGCAGAACCGTCTGAAGAACTTCGGTTCGGAACGCGTTCCTGCCGACAGTTTCGACCTCGACAAGGATGCGCAGATTGCGCACGCCAACATAGCCATAGCATCGAGTCACGGCGTTGGAAAGATGCCGGGCAACTCAAGCGAGCGCGACTTTCTGTCGCAGGCATCGTCCGACTTCATCTTTGCCATCATCATCGAGGAAACAGGACTTCTCGGAGCCGGGCTTGTGATGTTCATGTACATCGTGCTTGTGATAAAAATCGGGCAGATAGCCTCGCGGTGCAAAACGGTCTTCCCAATGTTCACGCTCATCGGAATTGCGCTAATCATCTCCATCCAGGCAATAACCAACATGGCGGTAGCCGTCTCCATCATTCCCGTTACCGGACAGCCGCTGCCCTTCGTGAGCCGAGGCGGTTCGTCAATCATCATCAGCGGAATATACATCGGAATAATTCTGAGCATAAGCCGCTACGTTACGGAAAAAGAAGATAATCAGCAAAGTGCATTGCCGAAAGAAACGGCCATCGAAACAACGGATTATGACGATGAGGACAATATTGAGTAAAAAATTCCAATAAATTGTACTGATGCACCTTATATATTGTTTTTATTTTTATTTTTGCAAAAAATATATTTTTTTATGGAATCCGAACTAAGAGTTATCATAAGCGGTGGAGGCACTGGCGGACACATTTTCCCAGCCGTTTCTATCGCCAACGCTATAAAAGAACAGCATCCTAATACTAAAATTCTATTCGTAGGCGCCGAGGGCAGAATGGAAATGCAACGAGTTCCGGCAGCCGGATACGAAATAAAAGGCTTACCTGTAAGAGGCCTTATCAGACCACTATGGAGTCCGAAGAACATCGGTGTTATGATGGATTTCTTCAAGAGCAAAAACATGGTAAAGCAAATCATAAAGGACTTTAAGCCTCAGGTTGCCGTGGGCGTGGGCGGATATGCCTCTGCACCAACACTAAACGCAGCCTATTCTATGGGCATTCCATGTCTTATTCAGGAACAGAACTCATACGCCGGTGTAACAAACAAGTCGCTGGCAAAGAAGGCAAGCAAGGTATGCGTGGCATACAACAACATGGAACGCTTCTTCCCTGCCAAGAAGATTATGCTTACCGGAAATCCTGTGCGTCAGGGACTGCTGAACAACCAGAAGCCGAAGGAAGAGGCAATAAAAACCTTCGGACTGTCGGCTGAGAAGAAAACGGTTCTCATCGTTGGCGGAAGCCTCGGAGCACGAACCGTAAACGAGAGCATTCTTAATCATCTTCCAGAAATCGAAGCCGTTAAAGATAGCATACAGTTCATCTGGCAAACAGGCAAATTCTACAACGCTCAGATTCTGAAAGAACTCGACACAAAGGGTAAACCCGAAAATCTGTTCGTAACAGACTTCATATCGAAGATGGAAGATGCCTACTCGGCTGCCGACCTCGTAATTTCGAGAGCAGGAGCAGGCTCGATATCTGAATTCTGCCTGCTCGAGAAGCCGGTGATTCTCGTTCCTTCGCCAAACGTTGCCGAAGACCATCAGACAAAGAACGCCATGGCTCTGGTAAAAAACGACGCGGCTCTGTTCGTAAAGGATGCCGAGGCTAAAGACACGCTTCTGCCTTTGGCTATTAAGACTGTAAACGACTCAGACAAACTGACATCGCTGAGCAAGAACATCGCCAAACTGGCCTTGAGAGACTCGGCTAACGTAATTGCAAACGAAGTTTTCAAGTTGGCAACAACTTACTCTAACAAATAAAAAAGAAATGAATATAAACGACATAAAATCAGTATATTTTGTAGGAATCGGCGGCATCGGCATGAGCGCCATAGCCCGATATTTTCTGTCAAAAGGCATCTTCGTTGCCGGATATGACAAGACTCCAAGCAACCTTACAGAAGAGTTGCAAAAAGAGGGAGCAGAAATCCACTACGAGGAGGACGAGGCTCTGATTCCAGAGCGCTGCAAGGACAAAGATACTACGCTCGTAATATACACTCCAGCCATCCCGAACGACCACAAGGAGCTTGTGTTCTTCGAGCAGAACGGATTCGACATCGAGAAGCGCGCTCAGGTTCTGGGAGCACTTACAAGAGCATACAAAGGTCTGTGCGTTGCCGGAACTCACGGAAAGACAACTACTTCGACTATGGCTGCGCATCTTCTGCACCAGAGCAAGGTTGACTGCAACGCCTTCTTGGGCGGAATATCAAAGAACTACAAGACAAACTACATTCTCTCTGACAAGAGCGAATATGTCGTTATCGAGGCCGATGAGTTCGACCGCTCGTTCCATCACCTCACTCCGTTCATAAGCGTAATCACCGCAACCGACCCAGACCATCTGGACATATACGGAACAAAGAACGCTTATCTTGAGAGTTTCACCAAATACACATCGCTCATTCAGCCGGGCGGCGCACTCATCCTTCACAAGGGGCTTGAAATGAAGCCGGCTTTGCAGGATGGAGTAAGACTATACGAGTACAGCCGCGACGAGGGCGACTTCCACGCCGAGAACATACGCATCGGCAACGGCGAGATTTTCTTCGACTTTGTTTCGCCATTCGGCAACATCAAGGACATTCAGCTTGGCGTTCCGGTAAGCATCAACATCGAGAACGGAATCGCTGCTATGGCTCTTGCACAGATGAGCGGAGTATCAAACGAGGAGATTAAGGCAGGAATGTTGTCGTTCGGAGGCGTAGACCGCCGTTTCGACTTCAAGATTAAAAACGACAAGATTGTGTTCCTGAGCGACTATGCGCACCACCCTGCTGAGATTAAGCAGAGTGCGCTTTCAATAAAGGAACTGTACAAGAACCGCAAGGTTACAGCCCTCTTTCAACCACACTTGTACACACGCACACGCGATTTCTACAAGGATTTCGCAAGCAGTCTGTCACTTCTCGACGAGGTTATCTTGGTCGACATCTATCCAGCGCGCGAACAGCCTATTCCGGGCGTTACAAGCGAGTTGATATACAACAATCTGCGTCCGGGAATAAAGAAGCAGATGTGCCACAGAGACGAGATTATCGACATCATCAAGAACAACGAGTTCGACGTGCTCATCTCGCTCGGAGCAGGCGACATCGAGAATCTTGTTCCTGAGATAACAGAGATTCTGTCAAAAAGATAGCAGCCCGAGATGTGGAATAAGAAGCTGAAAATCATTCTGCAAGTTCTGCTTCTGGTTGCGCTGATAACATATCTGGTTTTTGCCCTGTTCAAAACCGACGACCAAAGCAAGATAACCGTCTGCTCGCAAATTGAGATAACAGTCAAGGACAGCGCGCAGCTCGACTACATCACGTCATCAAACGTAAAGATGCTGCTGAAGTCGGCAAAGATGTATCCGCAGGGTGAGAGAATCAGCCGAATCGACTGCAAGGCGATAGAAGCCGTACTGCTGCGGCAGCCGTACATCAACACGGCAAACTGCTACAAGACACCAAACGGAAAGGTTATAATCGAGGCAACGCAGAAGAAACCGATAGTGAGAATAATGTCGAACAACGGCGAAGACTACTATCTCGACCACAACGGCTTCGTTCTCTCGAGCAAAGGGCATCCGGCAGACATCGTGATAGCCACAGGCAACATAGACCGCAAACTCGCAAAGAAGGAAATTCTCGAACTGGCAAACATCATTCAGGAAGACAATTTCTGGGACTGCCAGATAGAGCAGATAAATGTTACTGCCAGCCGCGAGATACAGTTGATTCCACGAGTGGGCGACCACATAGTCCTTCTGGGCAAGGGCGAGAACTTGGAAGAGAAACTCACACGTCTCAAACAGTTCTACAAAAAAATACTCGGCAAGGTTGGATGGGACAGATACTCGATGATAAACCTTGAATTTGACAACCAAATAATTTGTACAAATAAAGAATAACATATATATGGCAAAAGATTTTATAGCTGCAATAACACTGGGAACATCACAGATAGTCGGCATCGTAGGACGAAAGGAGCCCGACGGTGTTAAGGTGTTGGCTTATGCAACCGAACAGAGCAACGGTTGCATAAGAAAAGGTGTTGTTTCAAATATAGACAAAACAGCCAACTGCATCAGATCTATCAAGACCAAACTTGACAAGCAACTTGCCTTTAGAGACCTTGGAAAAATATCAAAGGTATATGTTGGCATCGGAGGCCAGTCTATACGCTCGGTGAAAAACACAGTCAGCAAAGTTTTCGTAAGTTCTACAAAAATCGACCGCAAGATAGTCAAGTCGATGCAGAACGAAAGCGAGAACGTAACTTATCCTAACGCTGAGGTTTTCAACGTCATAAGCCAAGAATACAAAATCGGCTCTGACCTTACTACCGACCCTGTAGGAACAGAAGGAAAGAGTATCCGATGCGAATATATCAACGTAATTGCCAATCCACGTCTGAGAGACAGAGTGTGGAACAGTTTCAAGGATGCTAACGTAAGCATTGCCGACACCCGACTTATTCCGCTGGTGCTCGGCGAGAATCTTCTTACCGAAGACGAGAAACGCTCGGGGTGTATCCTCATCGACTTTGGTGCAGAGACCACAACCGTCAGCATCTACCGCAACAACATCCTTCGTCACTTGGCAGTAATTCCGCTCGGAAGCAACACCATAAACAAGGATTTCGACAACGGAATGCAAATTGACTACGACTGGTCCGAGGCATTCAAGTGCGAGCAGGCTCTTGCCCTTACCGACGAGAACGAACAGGAGGACGACAAGGTGTTCATTATCAATGATATTGAATACAAGTCGAGCGAGCTTCAGCCTGTGGTAGAGGCACGAATCAAGGAGATTCTGCTAAACGTAACACACCAGATTGAACTGTCGGGCTTCAGCATCAACGAACTGCTCGGCGGAATCATCATAACTGGCCGTGGCTCTGTTCTGAAAGCTCTCGAGACAGCCATTCAGAAAAACATCTACAACGTAAAAATCAGAAACGCACAGCAGAACTTCATCAACATAAGTTCTATAAGCGAGGATTTCGACAAGTGCGAGGACTTCGTTTATCTTCCTGCGCTCGCGCTTCTTGCAGCAAAGAAGACAACCGAGAACTGCAACGCAATGGTAAAGGCTGGTGACATGGACAATATGTTCGACGGAAAAGAACCAAAGCCAGATTCTCAGCCATATCCTGAGGATGTCCAACCATTTGTTCCTGAGCCGGAACTTGAACCAGAGCCTCTACCAGAGCCAAAGCAGGTGTACGAGTCTCCTAAATTCACAGAGGAACTGGTTATCAAGCCAAGACCAATCGTTACCGAAGAGCCTAAGCAGACTGTTGAGCAGGTAATCCATAGAGAGCCTGAACACTTTGTTCAGCCAGAGCCTGTTCACGAAGAGAAACCTAAGGTAGTTAGTTTCGCTGAAACACCAATGCCAGAGCCTCAGCCAGAACCAAAGCCCGAGCCAATGTTCAAGCCAAAGCCTGCCGAACCAGAAGAGCATAAACATTCTGCAACAAAGAAGAAAAACGGTAATCCTTTCTTTGACAAACTGAAAAAAGGCATCCAAACTCTAACCGACGTCGTCACCGAGGAGGTAGATGAACCTAATAATTAACATTTGATTTAACCAATTATGCCAAATATAGATTTCAACATAAACGACGATGATTTTATGAATTCATTCGTCCTCGATCATCCCGAAGATGCTCCAATAATCAAGGTTATTGGCGTTGGCGGCGGTGGCGGCAACGCCATAAAGCAGATGTATCAGACGGGAATAAACGACGTTTCGTTCGTGGTTTGTAATACCGATAAGAAGGCTCTCGACGACTCCCCTATCACCCGCAAACTGCAACTCGGCGTCGAAGGTCTTGGAGCAGGAAACAACCCTAACAAAGGTCGTGCCGAGGCAGAGGCTACCCTCGAAGACATAAACAAGATGCTGAGCGACGGCACACGAATGGTGTTCATCACAGCCGGCATGGGCGGCGGAACCGGAACAGGTGCTGCGCCTGTAATAGCCAAGGCTGCAAAAGAGAAAGACATCCTCACCGTGGGCATCGTTACCATTCCGTTCATGTGGGAAGGAAAGAGAAAAATCAATCAGGCTATCGAAGGTGTTGAGGAACTCAGCAAAAATGTTGATGCCCTGCTTATCATAAACAATGAGCGAATAAGCAAGGTTTATCCGGGCGTAACACTGAACAACGGCTTCAAATATGCCAACAACGTGCTTACAACCGCAGCGAAAAGCATTGCCGACATCATTAACATGCACGGTACAATCAACCTCGATTTTAACGATGTGTGCACCATTCTCCGAAACGGCGGCGTGGCACTTATGAGTACCGGCGAGGCTTCGGGCGACAACCGAATAAGAAAAGCCATCGACGAGGCTCTGAAATCTCCGCTTCTGAATGACAACGAGATTTGGAAGGCGCAGCGCATTCTGCTCAACATTGCCAGCAGCGGCGACGACAATACGGGTCTGCGCACCGACGAGATGGACGAAATACACGAGTTTATGGACAACCTCGAAGACGATTACGTCTGCAAATGGGGACTCTATGACGACCCGACACTTGGCGACAAGGTCAGAATCACCGTTCTGGCATCGGGCTTCGGCACAAAGGAGGCCATAAACGGACAGGGCATCGACGAGGCTCGAATGAGCGACACCATCGACAAATACTATCGCGGTCTTGGTCAGAAGGGCAACAAGGAATATCAGTTGTTCATCTTCAACCCCGAAGACCTCGACGACGACAATATCGTCAGCGACGTGGAGAACTCGCCAGCCTACAAGCGCGACATCAAGACGCTGAACAGCATAAAGCAGCGCCAGTCTGTCACAACAACCAACAATCAGGTTACGGAAGATCCTGTTGCCGACGACGGAACAATAAGATTCTTATAAAAATCAACATAAAAAAATTACAGCAATTATGGCACTATTCGATCAGGTCAGCAATGACATTAAAGAAGCAATGAAGGCAAAGGACAAGGTAAGACTCGAGACCTTGCGCAACATAAAGAAATACTTCATCGAGGCAAAGACTGCTCCGGGAGCAAACGATACTCTCGAGGACGATGCAGCCCTTAAGATTCTTCAGAAATTGGCAAAGCAGGGAACAGAATCGGCTAATCTTTACAAGGAGAAAGGTCGCGAGGACTTGGCTGAGGAAGAACTTGCACAGGTCAGAGTAATCGAGGGCTACCTGCCAAAGCAGATGAGTCCAGAAGAACTCGAAGCAGCCCTGAAGGAAATCATTGCCGAAGTTGGCGCAACTTCAGCCAAAGACATGGGCAAGGTTATGGGCACGGCAAGCAAGAAACTTGCAGGAAAAGCCGACGGCAAGGCAATCTCAGCCGTTGTAAAAAGCCTTCTCGCCTAAGAAAAGACTTCTTTCAAAATCTCATACGACTTAATCTCGGCAAAATCAGCAATGTGAAGCCGATAATAGTCGCTAATAAGTTCGAGGCATCGGTCTCTTTCACTGCGAGTGAATGAAAACAGATACATCGTGTCGTAGTTCATCCTCAGAAGCAGCGGAAGTTTCGATGCCTCGGACGGTATTAGATACTGCGAGTGTCCCGGCAGCATCGGCGTAAAGCACGAGTTGCGCATATCAAAGAAACTACTGCTGCTGAAATCGTCGAGATTAGGATAGATGCCCAAGAAGCGCGAAAGACGCATCATGAATACAAGGTGGAAGTTGGCAATGCCACGTTCTGCCCTATCGAGCCACAACAACGAATAATAAAGGTACGAGAACAGACGCTCGTCGCTAACCTGCTCCCTGATAATGCGATAAAGCACCTCTGAAAGATACATCGCTATGGTAGACTTAACCGGATTATACGGAATTGTGCTGTACGGATATTCCGAAGCCATACTCTGCACCCGCTGAAGCTGCCGGTTCGGCTTGTAGTCAATCTCCATGTCGAGCAGCGCGAGCGGCTGGAAGAGCGAAGTCCTGACCTGACTTCTTTTCGACTTTGACATACGCACAGAAAAAGCCAGTCGCCCAAACCTCTCGGTATATACATCAACGATTAGAGATGCGTCGGCATACTTCAGAACATGCAGAACTATTCCCTTTGTTTTTTGCAGCATGATACCAAATTTACGCACAAAACTACTAAAAAAGAGCGTAAACAGAGTTTTTTGAGGCATTTTTTGGCGCAAAAACTAATTTTCTTTCAGTTTTTTTTGCATAATTGAAAAACTCGCCGTATCTTTGCAACCGCTAAGAAGATAAACGGTCCCTTCGTCTATCGGTTAGGACGAGAGATTTTCATTCTCTAAAGAGGAGTTCGACTCTCCTAGGGACTACAATAATAACAATTCACAACAAGTAAAAGATTAGTCGAAATGGCAAATCACAAATCATCAATTAAGAGAATCAGAGAAGAGGAGAAGCGTCGCGCTCACAACAGATACTACGCAAAGACTATGCGTAATGCTGTTCGCAAGCTTCGCGCTACTACAGATAAGGCTGAGGCACAGGCTCTCTACCCTGCAATGCAGAAGACTCTGGACAAGTTGGCTAAGATTAACATCATCCATGCTAACAAGGCAGCTAATCTGAAGTCTAAGCTTGCTATCTACATCAACAAGCTGGCTTAAATTCCACTCTTTTCAAGAAGAATAACAATGGCTGAATTCTATTGAATTCGGCCATTTGTTGTATATTTACGCCACCTCCGAAAAACACATCCTATCTGCTTATTATTTAAGGTTTTTTAGGCATTTTTCATTTCTCTATTTCAATGTTTTTTAGTAACTTTGCTGAAAATTTTTGAAAGCTACAAAATGGCAGAAGAACAGAACAATAATGGCGGTTATACCGGCAGTAGTATTCAGGTCTTGGAAGGACTTGAAGCTGTCCGCAAAAGACCGGCTATGTATATCGGAGACATCAGCGAGAAAGGTCTCCATCATTTGGTTTACGAAACAGTAGACAACTCTATCGACGAAGCATTGGCTGGATATTGTACTCACATTGAGGTTACAATATGCGAAGACAACTCAATTATAGTAGAAGACAACGGACGTGGTATACCGGTTGACATGCATCCGAAAGAGCACAAGTCGGCACTCGAAGTAGTTATGACTGTGCTTCATGCCGGAGGTAAGTTCGACAAGGGTTCATATAAAGTTTCCGGAGGTTTGCACGGCGTTGGTGTATCTTGCGTAAACGCTCTTTCTACACACATGACATCGCAGGTGTTCCGTAACGGTAAGATTTATCAGCAGGAATACGAGACAGGTAAGCCTCTCTACCCTGTAAAGGAAGTGGGCACTACCGACAAGACAGGTACACGTCAGCAGTTCTGGCCAGACGGAAGCATCTTCATCACAACAGAATACAAATATGATATTCTGGCTAACCGTATGCGCGAACTTGCATTCCTCAACGCAGGAATCACAATCACGCTTACCGACCTTCGCAAGGACGAGGAAGGCAATACCAGAACAGAGACTTTCCACTCAAAGGACGGTCTGAAGGAGTTTGTACGCTACGTTGACTCAAGCCGAATCCATCTGTTCGACGATGTTATCTACTTGAACACAGAGAAACAGAATATTCCTATCGAAGTAGCCATAATGTACAACACAGGCTACAGCGAGAATATCCACTCATACGTCAACAACATCAACACAATCGAGGGCGGTACTCACCTTATGGGATTCCGCATGGCACTTACTCGCTCGCTAAAGAAATATGCAGAGGAGCAGTGTCAGAAGGAACTTGAGAAACTCGAAAAGAACAAGGTTGAAATCAGCGGTGAGGACTTCCGCGAGGGACTTACAGCCGTTATCTCAATCAAGGTTGCTGAGCCTCAGTTCGAGGGTCAGACAAAGACCAAATTGGGTAACAACGAGGTTGCCGGAGCCGTACAGCAGGCTGTTGGCGAGGCTCTGAACTACTATTTGGAGGAGCATCCAAAAGAGGCTAAGCTGATTGTCGACAAGGTTGTACTTGCAGCCACAGCGCGCGTTGCTGCACGCAAGGCTCGCGAGAGCGTTCAGCGCAAGAGTCCTATGAGCGGCGGCGGTCTGCCGGGCAAATTGGCCGACTGTTCGAGCAAGAATCCAGAAGAGTGTGAGTTGTTCCTTGTCGAGGGAGATTCTGCGGGCGGTTCGGCAAAACAGGGTCGTAGCCGTCGTACACAGGCTATCCTTCCTCTCCGCGGTAAAATTCTTAACGTAGAGAAGGCTATGTGGCACAAGGCGTTCGAGAGCGATGAGGTGAATAACATCATCACATCTCTAGGCATCCGCTTCGGAGTAAATGGCGACAGCAAGGAGGCAAACATCGAGAAACTGAAATACTGGAAGACAATCATCATGACCGATGCCGATGTCGATGGTTCTCACATCGACACGCTTATCATGACATTGTTCTACCGCTATATGCCTCAGCTTATCGAGGCTGGACACCTTTACATCGCTACCCCACCACTCTATCTCTGCACAAAGGGAAAGATTAAAGAATATTGCTATACCGACGAGGAGCGCGAGGCTTTCATCGCAAAATATGGCAATGGTAGCGAAAACGGCATCCACACGCAGCGATACAAAGGTTTGGGAGAGATGAACCCTGAACAGCTTTGGGAGACAACAATGAACCCAGAAACACGTATTCTGAAGCAGGTGACAATAGAGAACGCTGCGGAAGCAGACTACATCTTCTCAATGCTTATGGGCGAGGATGTTGGTCCGCGTCGCGAATTCATCGAAAAGAACGCAACATACGCAAATATTGATGCTTAATAATAGGTAGACAACTATCATTCAAATCTTACATATATTCTCGCGCTGGCTTCAGAAGTGATTCTTGAGCCAGCGCAAATCGTTTTATATAGGGCACAAAAAAACGATGTCGGATTCTGTTTTCGTCTCAGAATCCGACATCGTTATATCTGTTTGTCTAAATGTATTTTTGCTTCTTCAGTTCCTCGGCAGCATCGCAGAGTTCGTCGTACCAAGCCTGACCGAACTTGCGGATTAGAGGTTCTTTCAGAAATTTATATACCGGAACGTCCGCCTGCTGACCTTTTAGCACGGCAACCTTACATACATCCCACCGATGATAGTTAAGGGCCT
>FNBQ01000028.1 GCA_900102385.1 Bacteroidales bacterium KHT7
TTTGCCTTCTTCGCCATTGCCTTTGACATCAAGAAAATGGCTGCCGTGATGAGAAAACAGGCACAGAACGGTCTCTCAAAGGCTGTTTTTATACCGATATACCGACTATATAACGCAAAATGCGGCTTCGCGGGTGCTTGTGACAGATTTTACATCAAAAAAGTAGCGTAGAAGGAATCTTTCCACGCCGTGCCTGTAAAAAAACAAAAAAGAGGATGTGCCTATTTTGACACACCCTCTTGTGACTATGATTATTCCTACTTGCTATAACGATTCCCAACAAAGCCGTTGTTTACTTTGCCTGCCATCAAATTAATTACCACTTCAGTTCTTCTTGCAGAATCACACCGTCCTCCATGGGACTATCAGCCTCTGTAAAAGCTTTGGCTTTGTACTGTATGCACATCATTGTAAGGTTCTCGCAGCCAGTGTTCTTCAGCGCACGCTTGCCATCAGGATCTACGCGTACGATACAGCCCTCGCTAACTGGAATCAGATCGCCATCCACCTGATACATACCCTCACCCTTCAGAATAATGTAAAGTTCCTCATGGGTCTTGTGGGTGTGCAAGAAACCACTATCCTGACCGGGAACGAGCGTTTGGAAAGACAGATCGCTACCCGTTGCGCCTACAATCTGCCCAACGAACACCTTACCATGAAGCGTGAAGTCAGAGCCAAGAGGAAGTTCATAATCCATCAGGTCACTAAACTTACCAACGTTAACCACTTTGTAATTTTTGCCACTCTTTGTTGTCTCAATCTGTTTCATAATTCTTATACGTTTAATTTGTTATTTATTTGTTTTGACTGATGCAAATGTACGGCAAAAAAGAGCCCCGTACAAGAAGGCACTTTTTTGTTAGATAGTTACCCAAAAGTAGGAATTGCGAATATTCGAGGCTTTCAGAAAGTTGGATTTAACATATTTTAACATTTCTTGTTTCGGTTTCTTTTGATTACTTGCTATATTTCGATTAGTTTTGCTGAAAAATAAACAATTATGACTGAGATTCAGAAAAATTATTTAAATTGTCCAATCCGACATGTGATTAGCCGATTTGGCGACAAATGGTCAATGCTCGTTTTGTTATTGCTCGACAGCAGCGAGACTGGCATATTGCGTTTTAACGAAATACGCCGTCTAATGACAGACTGTTCGCAGAAAACGCTCTCACAAACGCTAAAGAACCTTGAACAGACAAACCTCGTGCATCGCAAAGTCTACCCAGAAGTTCCTCCCCGCGTAGAATACTCGCTAACCGACATGGGAAAATCACTCATTCCTGCCCTTTCAACCTTGGTTGAGTGGGGAGAGAAAAACTTCAAAAATGTAGTTACTGATTGAGGTATGTCTTTTCACGATTGCTATTTATTTCCTGTTATTTTATGAACAGAAAAAACATAATAATCATTCTGTTCTGCCTCGTGACAACGGCAGGTTGGGCACAAACAGAAGAAACTGCCTACACGCGCAATAAAGAAGACTGGTCTGCTGGAGGAATATTATTATTAGCATTTGTCGGTTCTACCGAGGGGTTCGACAATAGTATAGAACAATACATGCCGCATGTTCCCGAGATTTGGTTTGGGCCATCTTTCGTTAATATGGGAAAAAATCAGAGCCAAATTCATCTGAAAAGCGGACTACTAAACAAATTCGACTGCGGATGCACCATTCTGTTAGTTTCAAGAAACCTTTACCGTGGTATGGTAGGCGTTTCTGCCGGAATACAAACAGTAGCACCATGCTATACGGTTGCCAATGATTATGGAGCGTATAAAGGAGATGACTGGATAGAAGTTGCACCAAAGGATAATTATTACGACAAAGAATATTTCAATTTCACGATGCTTCGTATTCCCGTGCTGGTAGGTGCTCAGACCAAGAACCATCATTTTTCGGTTCAGACAGGATTCGGCCTGTGCTATTCCTCAAAACCAGGCGCGCAATGGCTTGCAACCGTCGGAATTGGTCCGGTAACCGTAAACTATTCAAAAAACCTCTCGCCTCTGTTCAAGACAAGAGATGGTGCAAGAGCATATCCGTCATCCATTACCGTTGGAGTAGATCTGCTTTACATAATGTGCCACTTCTGCAGATAAAGAAAGCGATGCTGCCCGAAAGCAACATCGCTTATTTCTTTAATACTCATCCTCGTTGAACAAAAAGTCCTCTTTTGCAGGATAATCTGGCCATACATCTTCAATGCTCTCATATATATCGCCTTCATCCTCAATCTCTTGCAGGTTTTCTATAACCTCAAGAGGAGCACCCGAACGCTGTGCGTAATCAATCAATTCCTCCCTTGTTGCTGGCCAAGGGGCATCTTCCAACTTAGAAGCCAATTCCAAAGTCCAATACATAGTCTTATAGGTTTTTTAAAGTTCTTTACAAAAATCCGTGCAAAAATAGCACAATTATTAAGAAATACAAGAATATTTCTTTTTTTTTACTTATCTTTGCCTACATTAATTCATTTTATATATACAAAGGATGAAAAATCTAAGACTATTGGCACTTGCAGCACTTCTTAACTTTAGTGCCGTAACTTATGCGCAATATAGCAATTTCGTTCCTGCAAACAACCCAGAAATCGTATATATGGGACGAATAAACAATTCTGATCCAACAACACCTAAGTTCGTATATCCGGGTGTGCAGATCAGCATGCGTTTTACCGGAACTGAAATAAAGATGAAATGCAAGCCCAACAGCGGATTCTTTATGATAAAGATTGATGACAACCTGCCGTTCAAAATAGAGTTCGGCGAAGGCATCAACGAAGTGGGACTGGCAAAGGGTATGCCAAACACCAAACATACCGTAACAGCAACGCTCTGCTACGAAGGCTATCAGAGAGTTCCTGAATTTCATGGATTTGTGATAGACGGACAGGTAGAGAACGCTCCCAAACTCCCTACACGAAAACTTGAGTTCATCGGTGACTCGCAGACATGCGGATACGGCATCGACGATGTCAGCGGAACGGAGAGCAAATTCTACGACAAGACCGAGAATTTCTACTATACATACGCAGCCGAGACTGCCCGACAACTTAACGCACAGTACGTAACGGTCTGCCGTTCGGGCATCGGAGTTTACCGCAACTACAACGGTCCGGAAACAGGAAATCCAAAGGAGGCGATGGTTGACATCTATCCGCTTACAAACTTCGGCGACCCTTCGCAGAACTGGGATTATGGCTCATACGTTCCCGACGTGGTTTGCATAAACCTCGGAACAAACGACACAAGCGTAGGCACATACAAAAAAGAACTTCTCGAGGATGGTTTCCGCAAACTCTACAAACTTGTCAGAGCACGCTATCCAGATACAAACATCATCCTCATAGACGGATGTATGCTTAACGGCAAGTCGCTTCAGGATGTGCAGGGAGCAATAACCAAGATTGTTCTCGAGGCCAACGAGAGCGGCGACGTAAAAATCTTCCGACTCGACTTCTCGCCACAAGACGGCTCGCTGGGCTACGCAACGCACAGTCATCCGTCGGCACGACAGCAGAAGTGCATGGCAGAGGAGTTGGTACCATTCATCCGCAGAATTACAAACTGGAAAGACTAAACCTTTTTTCAAATAATAATCAGCGGACGTTCAGATAACGAAATCTTGAACGTCCGCTTTTTTCGTATATTTTCCTTATTTCTAAGCTATCAGATTTCTCCGAAAATCATTATGATAAAACAAAAAAAATAAGGTGATGCAACCTAATGTGCATCACCTTATAATTAAGTATTTTGGAATATTTTATTAATCCTCTGAATAGCCGATGACAGCCTTGCGGTTTGCCATCATGCGCTCGTAATCCTCACGGTTGCTTACGATAATCTTCTCGAACTCGCGAAGACCTGTACCTGCAGGAATCAAGTGACCGCAGATTACGTTCTCCTTCATACCCTCAAGTTTATCAGACTTACCGTTGATTGCAGCCTCGTTGAGCACCTTGGTTGTCTCCTGGAAGGAAGCAGCCGACATGAAACTCTTAGTCTGCAATGCTGCACGGGTAATACCCTGAAGAATCTGAGTAGAAGTAGCAGCTACGGCATCACGAACCTGAACAGTCTTCAAGTCGCGGCGCTTAAGCATACTATTCTCGTCGCGGAGCTTACGTGCTGTAACAATCTGACCCTTCTTCAATACTGTAGAGTCGCCAGCGTCAGTTACAACCTTCTTGCCCCAGATGCGGTCGTTCTCCTCCATGAAGTCGAGCTTATCTACAATCTGCGACTCAAGGAAGCGAGTATCGCCCGGCTCGTTAATCTGTACCTTACGCATCATCTGACGAACGATAACCTCGAAGTGCTTATCGTTAATCTTCACACCCTGCAAACGGTACACATCCTGAACCTCGTTTACGATATACTCCTGAACGGCAGTAGGACCCTTGATGGCAAGGATATCGGCTGGAGTGATGGCACCATCAGACAATGGAGTACCGGCACGAACGTAGTCGTTCTCCTGAACAAGAATCTGCTTTGACAACGGAATCATGTACTTCTTCTCCTCGCCAAGCTTAGATGTTACTGTAATCTCACGGTTACCACGCTTAACCTTACCCATTGTAATCTCACCGTCGATTTCAGAAACAACGGCTGGGTTAGATGGGTTACGAGCCTCGAACAACTCTGTTACTCGTGGAAGACCTCCGGTGATATCACCACCCTTGGCAGCGGCACGAGGAATCTTAACCAAGATGTCACCAGCCTTAACAGACTGACCGTCCTCAACAGCGATGTGACCACCCACAGGGAAGCTGTATGAACGTATCAGCTGACCGTTCTCGTCGTTGATGTGAGCAACAGGAACCTTTGTCTTGTCCTTAGACTCTGTGATGATGATTTCGCGCAAACCGGTTGTCTCATCGCTATCAACACGATAAGTAACACCCTCAATCATATCCTCGAACTGGATGCGACCAGATGTCTCGGTAACGATTACTGCGTTAAATGGATCCCACTTAGCAATAACATCACCAACGGCAACAATCTGACCTTCTGTTGCGTACAGAGTTGAACCGTAAGGCACGTTTACTGTTGACAATACGATATTTGTATTTACGTCAACAAAACGCAACTCGGCAAGACGACCAACAACTACGCGAGCTGCCTCGCCAGTCTCCTCTACAACATCAACAGTTCTAAGTTCGTCGAACTCAAGTTTAGAAGCGTTCTTTGCTACGATACGAGCGTTTGCTGCGGCATTGGCAGCGACACCACCGGCGTGGAATGTACGAAGTGTAAGCTGAGTACCCGGCTCACCGATTGACTGTGCAGCGATGACACCGACAGCCTCACCCTTCTGTACCATTCGGCTTGTAGCAAGGTTACGACCGTAACACTTCTTACAAACACCGTGCTTGCTCTCGCAAGTGAGCACTGAACGTATTTCGACGCTCTCGATTGGAGAATTCTCAATCTTCTGAGCAATTTCTTCTGTAATCTCCTCGCCCGATGCAACAAGAAGTTCACCAGTGCTTGGATGTATAATATCGTGTACCGATACACGGCCAAGGATTCGCTCCGAAAGTGATGAGATAACATCATCACCGTTCTTAAGGGCTGTACATACAAGGCCGCGAAGAGTACCACAGTCGTCCTCGTTAATGATAACATCGTGAGAAACATCGACAAGACGACGAGTAAGGTATCCGGCATCGGCAGTCTTCAACGCAGTATCGGCAAGACCCTTACGAGCACCGTGAGTAGAGATGAAGTACTCGAGCACAGACATACCTTCCTTAAAGTTAGAAAGGATAGGGTTCTCGATAATCTGTGCGCCCTCGGCACCAGCCTTCTGAGGCTTAGCCATCAGACCACGCATACCTGCCAACTGAGCAATCTGGTCGGCAGAACCACGGGCTCCAGAATCCAACATCATGAACACGGCATTGAATCCCTGATCAGCCTCAGTCATCTGCTTCATCAACACCTTCTTAAGGTCGTTGTTTGCGTGTGTCCAAGTATCGATAACCTGATTGTAACGCTCACTATCGGTGATGAAACCCATGTTATAGTTCATGGTAATCTGCTCAATCTCCTCGTTACCCTTCTTGATGATGTCTTCCTTCTCCTTTGGAATGATGATATCTGAAAGGTTGAACGACAGACCACCCTCGAATGCCAAGCGGTAACCAAGGTTCTTGATACCGTCAAGGAACTCGCAGGCGCGAGCCATACCAACTGCCTTTATAACGTCTGAGATGATACCGCGAAGTGTCTTCTTAGAGATGATATCGTTGAAGAATCCAACCTCATCAGGAATAACCTCGTTGGCAATTACACGACCAACTGATGTCTCGCGCATAATTGGAACGATGTTTCCGTTCTCGTCGAGGTCGTTTACAAGAACCTTAACGATTGCGTGGATATCAACCTTGCCATCGTGATATGCGATAAGAGCCTCCTCTGGACCGTAGAAAATCTGTCCCTCGCCCTTTGCGCCCTTGCGAAGTTTTGTAATGTAGTACAAACCGAGCACCATATCCTGTGAAGGAACGGTGATAGGAGCACCGTTGGCTGGGTTCAGGATGTTGTGTGCCTGAAGCATCAGCAACTGAGCCTCGAGGATGGCCTCGTTGCTCAATGGCAAGTGAACCGCCATCTGGTCACCATCGAAGTCGGCGTTGAACGCTGTACATGCAAGTGGATGCAACTGAATAGCCTTACCCTCGATCATCTTAGGCTGGAATGCCTGAATACCGAGTCGGTGAAGAGTAGGGGCACGGTTCAGCAACACTGGGTGACCCTTCATTACATACTCAAGGATATCCCAGATAACAGGGTCGCGACGGTCTACAATCTTCTTTGCAGACTTAACAGTCTTTACAATGCCTCTCTCAATCAGCTTACGGATGATGAATGGCTTGTAAAGCTCGGCAGCCATCAACTTTGGCAGACCGCACTCGCCCATCTTCAACTCAGGACCAACGACGATTACCGAACGAGCAGAGTAGTCAACACGCTTACCCAACAAGTTCTGACGGAAACGTCCCTGCTTACCCTTCAATGAGTCAGAAAGTGACTTCAACGGACGGTTTGAATCAGTCTTAACCGCGCTGCTCTTGCGTGAGTTGTCGAACAAGCTGTCTACAGCCTCCTGAAGCATACGCTTCTCGTTACGCAAGATAACCTCTGGAGCCTTAATCTCGATAAGTCTCTTCAGACGGTTGTTACGGATGATGACACGACGGTAAAGGTCGTTGATATCAGATGTTGCGAAACGTCCACCATCAAGCGGAACCAACGGACGCAACTCTGGCGGAATGACAGGCACATTGCGTACAATCATCCACTCAGGCTTGTTCTTTCCGCGGCTTGCACGGAATGATTCAACAACCTGAAGACGCTTCAGAGCCTCGTTCTTGCGCTGCTGAGAAGAGTCGCTGTTTGCACGGTCGCGCAACTCGTATGACAACGAGTCGAGGTCGATGCGGAGCAACAAGTCGTAGATAGCCTCGGCACCCATCTTGGCGATGAACTTGTTAGGATCGTTGTCCTCAAGCATCTGGTTGTCAGATGGAAGCGAGTCCATGATGTCGAGGTATTCCTCCTCAGTAAGCAAGTCGTTCTGCTGAACCTTCTCGCTCATAACACCCGGCTGAACTACAACGTAGCGCTCGTAATATATAATGGCATCAAGTTTCTTGGTTGGCAGACCAAGAAGATAGCCAATCTTGTTTGGCAGTGAACGGAAATACCAGATGTGAGCAACTGGCACAACCAACTGAATGTGTCCTGAACGCTCGCGACGAACCTTCTTCTCGGTAACTTCAACGCCGCATCGGTCGCAGACGATACCTTTGTAACGGATACGCTTGTACTTTCCGCAATGGCACTCATAGTCCTTTGTAGGACCGAAGATGCGCTCGCAGAACAAACCGTCGCGCTCAGGCTTGTAGGTGCGGTAGTTGATGGTTTCAGGCTTCAACACCTCACCAAACGAATTTTCCAGAACTTCTTCAGGCGAAGCAAGTCCGATGGTAATCTTCGTGAAATTACTCTTTATCTTTAAATCTTTTCTAAAAGCCATAATTCTTTATATTGTAAAGAGTTTGTTAATCTAATGTGATGCTCAAGCCAAGACCTCTCAACTCGTGCAGCAACACGTTCAGAGACTCTGGGATGCCCGGAGTTGGCATTGGATCGCCCTTGACGATTGCCTCGTATGCCTTTGAACGGCCTGTCACATCATCAGACTTGATTGTAAGGATTTCCTGAAGAACATGGGCTGCACCGAATGCCTCGAGTGCCCAAACCTCCATCTCTCCGAAACGCTGACCGCCGAACTGTGCCTTACCACCAAGTGGCTGCTGAGTAATCAAACTGTAAGGACCGATAGAACGTGCATGCATCTTGTCCTCAACCATGTGGCCCAACTTCAAGAAGTATGTGATACCTACGGTTGCAGCCTGGTCGAACATCTCGCCAGTACCACCGTCGTACAAGTGCATTGAACAGTAGCGTGGCAGACCAGCCTTGTCTGTCCACTCGCACAAGTCGTCGAGCGATGCACCGTCGAAGATTGGAGTAGCGAACTTAACGCCGAGTTCCTTACCTGCATAACCAAGAACGGCCTCGAAAATCTGTCCAAGGTTCATTCGAGAAGGCACACCCAGTGGGTTCAATACCAAGTCAACCGGAGTACCATCTGGAAGGAATGGCATATCCTCCTGACGAACAATCTTAGATACGATACCCTTGTTACCGTGACGACCGGCAAGCTTATCACCTACCTGAATCTTACGCTTCTTGGCAACGTAAACCTTAGCCATCTTCAGAATTCCTGATGGAAGTTCGTCACCGATAGTGATTGCAAACTTCTTACGCTTCAACTGAGCGTCGAGTTTCTTGTACTTCTTGATATAGTTAAGCACGAGGTCGCGGATCATACCGTTGATGCGTGCATCTGAAGTCCACTTAGACAACTGGACTGTAGTGAAGTCAACACCAGCAAAAGTACCTCTTGTAAAGTGTGCTCCCTTGCTTACAATCTCAGTATTCATGTAGTCCTTAACACCAGCAGACTCTCTGCCATCGGTCAAAACCATCAGTTTGTCGATGAGAATCTTGCGAAGTGCCTCAGCCTCCTTCTCGAACTCCTCGTCGAGAGCAGCAAGCTTCTGCTTGTCGGCAGCCTTCTCGCTACGGTTCTTAACGGCACGCTCGAACAGTTTGCTGTCGATAACAACACCGCTCAACGATGGAGAAGCCTTCAATGAAGCGTCCTTAACATCGCCGGCCTTGTCGCCGAAGATTGCGCGGAGCAACTTCTCTTCTGGAGTTGGGTCTGACTCACCCTTTGGAGTAATCTTACCAATAAGAATATCGCCCGGCTTGATTGTTGCACCGATACGAACGATACCGTTCTCGCCCAAATCGTGTGTAGCCTCTTCGCTTACGTTAGGGATATCGCTTGTCAACTCTTCGGCACCGCGCTTAGTCTCGCGAACCTCAAGAGAGAACTCCTCAACGTGAACAGATGTAAGAAGGTCTTCACGAACAACGCGTTCGTTAAGCACGATGGCATCCTCGTAGTTGTAACCCTTCCAAGGAATGTATGCAACGAGAAGGTTCTTACCCAATGCAAGCTCGCCGTTCTCAGTAGCGTAACCCTCTGTAAGGATATCGCCAGCCTTAACGCGCTGACCAACCTCGCAGATTGGACGCATATCGATAGTCATGTTCTGGTTTGTTCTGCGGAACTTAGGGATAACGTACTCCTTAAGTGCAGGCTCAAAGCTTACGAACTCCTCATCCTCTGTTCTGTCGTAGAGAATGCGGATTGTAGTAGCATCAACAAACTCGATAACACCGTCGCCCTCGGCAGTAATCATTGTACGAGAATCCTCGCAAACCTGCTTCTCGATACCTGTACCTACGATAGGTGCCTCGGTACGGAGCAATGGAACTGCCTGTCTCATCATGTTCGAACCCATCAGCGCACGGTGAGCATCGTCGTGCTCCAAGAATGGGATAAGAGATGCAGCGATAGATGCAATCTGCTGTGGAGCAACATCCATAAGGTCTACCTGAGTTGGCTCAACAACTGGGTAATCAGCATCCTGACGACACTTAACCTTGTCTCTCAAGAAGTTTCCGTTCTCATCGAGCGGAGCATTTCCCTGACCGATAATCTTGTTCTCCTCCTCCTCTGCGGTGAGGTAGACAATCTCGTTTACGTTGCAGACGCCGTTCTCAACCTTACGGTATGGAGTCTCGATGAAACCA
Organism: Bacteroidales bacterium KHT7; assembly: GCA_900102385.1. Classification (GTDB taxonomy): domain Bacteria; phylum Bacteroidota; class Bacteroidia; order Bacteroidales; family Bacteroidaceae; genus Ga6A1. Next base: position 10,249 of record FNBQ01000028.1, read on the forward strand.
AGGTCGTTAATCTTTGCATATACGCACAATGAAGAAATCAAGCCGATGTTCGGACCTTCAGGCGACTCAATAGGGCAAAGACGACCGTAGTGAGTGTAGTGTACATCTCGAACCTCGAAACCAGCACGCTCACGAGAAAGACCACCAGGACCAAGGGCAGAAAGACGACGCTTGTGAGTTACCTCAGCCAATGGGTTTGTCTGGTCCATGAACTGTGAAAGAGCGTTTGTTCCGAAGAATGAATTGATAACAGACGAAATAGTCTTGGCGTTAATCAAATCAGTTGGAGTGAACACCTCATTGTCGCGAACGTTCATGCGCTCGCGTATTGTTCTGCTCATACGAGCAAGACCTATAGCGAACTGATTGCTCAACTGCTCACCTACCGTACGAACGCGACGGTTGCTCAGGTGGTCGATATCATCGACAACAGCCTTTGAGTTAATCAGCTGAATAAGATACTTGATGATCTCAATGATATCCTCCTTTGTCAGAACGCGAACATCCATGTCGGTATCGAGTCCCAACTTGCGGTTGATGCGGTAGCGACCAACCTCGCCCAAATCGTAACGCTTGTCAGAGAAGAACAGGTTCTGGATAACCTCGCGAGCACTTGCCTCATCAGCAGGGTCAGCACTTCTCAACTGACGGTAGATGTAAAGCACAGCCTCCTTCTCAGAGTTACTTGGGTCTTTCTGAAGGGTATTGAAGATAATTGAGAAATCAGAAGCATTGGCATCCTCGTGGTTTACAAGAATTGAAGGCACGCCGCTGTCGAGGATGATTTCGATGTTATCCTCGTCGAGAACTGTCTCGCGGTCCATAACAACCTCGTTACGCTCGATAGAAACGACCTCACCTGTATCCTCATCAACGAAGTCCTCGGTCCAGCTCTTAAGCACACGGGCAACGAGCTTGCGGCCAACCAGCTTCTTCAAGTTTGTCTTGTTAACCTTAACCTCCTCGGCAAGGTTGAATATCTCAAGAATGTCCTTGTCATTCTCATAACCGATAGCACGCAGAAGCGTTGTAACAGGCAACTTCTTCTTACGGTCGATATATGCGTACATCACATTGTTGATGTCTGTAGCAAACTCTATCCAAGAACCCTTGAATGGGATGATACGAGCTGAATAGAGCTGGGTACCGTTAGCATGTACGCTCTGGCCGAAGAATACACCCGGTGAACGGTGCAACTGAGAAACGACAACGCGCTCAGCACCGTTGATGACAAATGTACCATTATCTGTCATGTAAGGGATAGGACCCAAGAAAACGTCCTGAATAACTGTGTCGAAATCCTCGTGGTCTGGGTCTGTACAGTAAAGCTTCAGCTTAGCCTTCAACGGAACGCTGTAAGTCAAGCCCTGCTCCAGACACTCAGCTATAGAGTAGCGAGGTGGATCGATATAATAGTCCAAAAACTCAAGAACGAAGTTGTTTCTTGTGTCAGCGATTGGGAAATTCTCAGAGAATACCTTGAACAGACCATCATTCTTTCGAAGTTCTGGTGGAGTGTCCAACTGAAGGAAATCTCTGAACGACTTCAACTGCACATCCAAGAAGTCTGGGAATGCCACAGGATTCTTGATAGATGCAAAGTTGACACGATTGTTTATAGTTTGTGATGCCATCAGCTATGAAAAAATTATTCTTTTTTTGAATATTTTTAGACGCAAAAAGGTTAAGAACCCTCAAACTGAGGATTCTTAACCATGATTTCAGATTATACTGATAATTACTTAAGCTCAACTGAAGCGCCAGCAGCCTCAAGAGTAGCCTTCAAAGCCTCAGCGTCAGCCTTAGAAAGACCCTCCTTTACAGTAGCAGGAACACCGTCAACGATATCCTTAGCCTCCTTCAAACCAAGGCCACAAGCCTCCTTAACAGCCTTTACAACGCCAAGCTTAGCAGCACCTGCGCTTGTAAGAACTACATCGAAAGAATCCTTCTCTGCAGCAGCCTCACCTGCAGCAGCAGGACCAGCAGCAACAGCAACAGCTGCTGCAGCAGGCTCGATACCGTACTCATCCTTAAGGATAGTTGCCAACTCGTTTACATCTTTAACAGTCAAATTTACCAATTCTTCTGCAATAGCTTTCAAATCTGCCATTTTATTTAAAATTTAAAAGTTTTATACTATAAAAAATAATTATTATTAAAAAAGTGTGTCTGATTACTCAGGACGCTCGCCCAAAGTCTTCAACACGCCGTGGATGGTGTTGCCACCACTCTGAAGAGCAGAGATAACGTTCTTCGCTGGAGACTGAAGCAAAGCAACAATATCTGCGATAACCTCGTTCTTGCTCTTGATTGCTGAAAGTACATCCAACTGATTTGCACCAACATAGATGCCTTCCTCTGCATAAGCAGCCTTCAATGATGGGTTTATACCATCCTTAGCATACTTCTTAAGCAACTTAGCAGGTACGTTTGCTGTGTTACAGAACATAACGGCTGTTGTACCCTTAAGTGTGCCGTAGAGTGAAGAGAAATCAGTCTCAGATGCCTCCAACGCCTTCTGAAGAAGTTTGTTCTTAACGACCATCAAAGTGATGTTCTGCTCAAAACATTTTCTTCTCAGTTCACTTGTAGCAGCTGCATCAAGTGCAGTAAGATCTACCAAGTAGAAGTGTGCGTACTCACTTAGCTTGTCAGAAATCTGACCAATAACAATGTTTTTATCTTCCTTTCTCATGATAGTTCAAATTAGATTTCATCAATACTCTTGATGTCTACCTTAATACCACTACTCATTGTAGTTGAAAGGAAAACACTCTTAACATAAGTACCCTTTGCAGAAGATGGCTTAAGCTTCTGGATAGTATCCATGAAAGCCTTTGCATTCTCGCGAATCTGCTCAGCTGTGAAAGATGCCTTACCGATTGAAGTATGAACGATACCGCTCTTGTCAACCTTAAAGTCAATCTTACCTGACTTAACTTCGCGTACAGCCTTAGCCACATCCATAGTAACAGTACCACTCTTTGGGTTTGGCATAAGTCCACGAGGACCAAGCACACGACCCAGAGCACCGATCTTACCCATGATAGAAGGCATAGTGATGATAACATCAATATCGGTCCAGCCACCCTTGATCTTCTCGATATACTCGTCAAGACCAACATAGTCTGCGCCAGCCTCTTTAGCAGCAGCTTCAGCATCAGGAGTACATAAACATAGAACTCGTGTAACCTTACCTGTTCCGTGAGGAAGTGAAACAACACCACGAACCATCTGGTTAGCCTTACGTGGGTCTACACCCAAGCGCACGTCTATATCCAAAGAAGCATCGAACTTAGTAAAGGTAATCTCCTTTACCAACTCTGCAGCCTCCTTAAGAGAATATGCTTTCCCTGCTTCAATCTTCTCTGCAGCTAACTTTTGATTTTTTGTCAGTTTACTCATTTCAAATTGAAGTTTTTAATTATTTACCTGGGAAATCTCCTTTTACTGTAATACCCATGCTTCGTGCAGTACCGGCAACCATCTTCATTGCTGACTCAATTGTAAAGCAATTCAAGTCTGGCATCTTAGTTTCAGCAATTGCACGAACCTGATCCCATGTAATTTCTGCAACCTTAGTACGGTTAGGCTGGGCAGAACCCTTCTTAGCCTTTGTAGCACCAAGGAGCTGAATTGCAACAGGAGGAGTCTTAACTATAAAATCATAACTCTTATCAGTGTAATAAGTGATGATTACAGGTAAAACCTGACCTGCTCTATCCTGGGTCTTGGCATTGAAAGCTTTGCAGAACTCCATGATGTTGATACCCTTAGAACCCAAAGCAGGGCCTACTGGTGGTGATGGGTTTGCAGCGCCTCCTTTAATCTGTAATTTGATTAATCCAGCAACTTCTTTAGCCATTTTAATTTATTATTATATAGATAAATTATTAGAATAATGTTGTAACAAGAACATTATTCCTTTTCAACTTGTCCAAAGCCAAGCTCCAATGGGGTTTTACGTCCAAAGATCTTAACCATTACCTTCAGCTTCTTCTTTTCGCCATTGACTTCCTCGATAATACCGCTGAAGCCACTGAATGGACCATCGTTAACCTTTACCGATTCTCCAACAACATAAGGAACATCAGAAAAGTCTTCTCCAGCGTCCTCAACACAGTCTACAGTTCCAAGAATTCTGTTTACTTCTGACTGTCTTAATGGAACAGGTTTGTCAGTTCCACCAAGGAAACCAATGATATTTGGAGTGTTGCGCAATTCGTGAGCAATTTCACCAACAAGCGCAGCTTCAACCAAAACGTAGCCCGGAAGATAACTTCTCTCTTTTACAACACGCTTACCGTTTTGTACCTGAACTACTTTTTCCGTTGGAATCAAGACTTGAGACACGTAACCGCCAAGACTACCGTTTTTTATCTCTGCTTCGAGATATTCCTTAGCCTTGGTTTCCTTACCACTAACGGCACGCAGAACGTACCATCTTTTTTCAATCTCAGCCATAAGTATGAATTATTTTGGGTAGACTATCTCCATCAAATGCTGGAATAGCCAATCATATGCGAAAACAACCAACGCAATTAGTAGGGAAGCATATAAAACAACAACTGCGCTGTTAACAAGTTCTGAACGTGTTGGCCAAGTAGTTTGGTGAACAAGTTCATTGTAAGATTCTCCGCAATAATTTTTTATTTTCTCAAACATATTATTTGATTTAGCACGGGAAGAGAGGCTCGAACTCCCGACACCCGGTTTTGGAGACCGGTGCTCTACCAACTGAGCTATTCCCGTAGAATTCCTACCTCCATTACGAAGGTAGGAAAATATTATTGATGTTTGAATTAGTCAAAAACCTCTGTGATCTGACCAGAACCTACTGTTCTACCACCCTCACGGATAGCGAAACGAAGACCTGTGTTCAAAGCAACTGGGTAGATCAACTCAACCTTAATCTCAACGTTATCACCTGGCATTACCATCTCAACGCCTTCTGGCAAAGAGATCTCACCAGTACAGTCCATTGTACGGAGATAGAACTGAGGACGATACTTGTTCTTGAATGGAGTGTGACGACCACCCTCTTCCTTCTTCAATACGTAGATTGTAGCCTTGAAGCCCTTGTGTGGAGTGATAACTCCTGGGTGTGTGATAACCATACCACGCTTAACCTCAGTCTTCTCAATACCACGGAGCAACAAACCAACGTTATCACCAGCCTCACCTTCGTCAAGAAGCTTACGGAACATCTCAACACCAGTTACAACTGACTTCTTATCCTCACCAAGACCAAGGATCTGAACCTCATCACCTACCTTAACAACACCTGTCTCGATACGACCAGTAGCAACAGTACCACGACCAGTGATTGAGAATACATCCTCAACTGGCATCAAGAATGGCTTATCTGTAGCACGAACTGGCTCCTGAATCCAAGTATCGCAAGCATCCATAAGCTCCATTACCTTGTCCTCCCACTCAGCAACGCCGTTAAGAGCACCAAGAGCAGAACCGCGGATGATTGGAGTATCCTCTTCGAACTCATATGTAGTCAAAAGATCCTTCATCTCCATCTCAACGAGCTCAAGCATCTCCTCATCGTCAACCATATCACACTTGTTCAAGAAAACAACCAAGCGAGGTACGTTTACCTGACGAGCCAAAAGGATGTGCTCGCGAGTCTGAGGCATAGGACCATCAGTAGCAGCAACTACGATGATAGCACCATCCATCTGAGCAGCACCAGTAACCATGTTCTTTACATAATCGGCGTGTCCCGGACAGTCTACGTGTGCGTAGTGACGCTTTGCAGTCTCATACTCAATGTGAGCAGTATTGATAGTAATACCACGCTCTTTCTCCTCAGGAGCGTTATCAATCTGATCGAATGACTTAACTTCCTGATTACCGAAACCCTTCTTACTTAAAACTGCAGAGATAGCTGCAGTCAAAGTAGTCTTACCGTGGTCAACGTGACCGATAGTACCGATATTTACATGGGGTTTGGTACGTTCAAATTTTTCTTTAGCCATAGCTTTACTTTATTTATTTAATGAATAATCAGTCTAAAAAAAAATGTGGAGAGCTGTTACCGAGAGTTGAACTCGGGACCTCTTCCTTACCAAGGAAGTGCTCTACCACTGAGCTATAACAGCAACATTAGTGGAGCGGAAGACGGGGCTCAAACCCGCGACCCCCAGCTTGGAAGGCTAGTGCTCTATCAACTGAGCTACTTCCGCAAATAAAAAGAGTGGGCAGGGACGGATTCGAACCGCCGAAGCCGTAAGGCAACAGATTTACAGTCTGCCCGTTTTAACCACTTACCTACCTACCCGGCACTCTTTTCGAGCTTTTTGAGCCTCTTGTCGGATTCGAACCAACGACCCCGAGATTACAAATCACGTGCTCTGGCCAACTGAGCTAAAGAGGCTTATTTTGCAACGCTTCAGCATCCCTTGATGCGAAAAGCGTTGCAAAAGTAGTCAAATATTTTGAACTACAAAAATTTTTTGCAGTTTTTTTTACTTGCTACGCTGTTTTTCTTTATATTTCTGTATTTGTTTTACCAAAGCGTCAATGCTCAGGTCCACCGCCTCCTCAAAAGAGTCGCAGATTTTCTCAGCAAACAAATCCTCTCCAGGAACTGAAACTCTGATTCCAGCATACTTATTTAGTGATGTTTCTGGCTTGACAACTTTCAATGACACCTCTACCTTTCCTATTTCTTCGCTGAATTTCTCCAACTTTGCAGTCTTCTTCGCAATGAATGCCTGCAACTGGTCTGACGCATCAAAATGAATTGCATGAATTTTTGCTTCCATAATATCTCCTTTCTTTAATTTAGTTTAGGCTCTTGGATGAGCCTGTTTATAAACTTTTTTCAACTCTTCAAAAGATGTATGCGTGTATATCTCTGTCGTGGCAAGACTTTCGTGCCCTAAAAGCTGTTTTACAGCCTCGAGTTCTGCATCGTTGTTTAGCATTGCAGTCGCAAAAGTGTGCCTCAAGACATGAGGTGTACGCTTTTTCAGAGTAACGACCTGAGAAAGATATATTTTGACAATATTTCCTACTGCATATTCCGTAATCCTTTTGCCTTTATCATCTAAGAAGAATGCTTCTGGCGCTTCCGGAAACATGCTGTCTCTATCTTGCAGATACTTGCAGATTGCATCTTTCAGTTCTGTCGCGAAAGGAATCAGACGCTGCTTGTTGCGTTTACCTGTTACCTTTATCTGCGATGCCGAGAGATCCACATCACGGACATCGAGTCCGATGAGTTCTGCGCGGCGCATTCCCGTGAGATAGAACATCAGTAAAATCAGTCTATCTCTGCTTGCCTTAAATCCCGAACCAAACTCGGTAGAATCCAGAAGCCGGTTCATGTCCGACTCTTTAACGAAGCTTGGCAGGTATTTTTCTTTCTTGGGGCCTACGATTTTCAGCGTAGGGTCTTCTGTTATGTATTCCTTTCTCAGCAAGAATTTAAAGAAGGTTCTCAAGGAACTTAGTCGTCGGTTAACCGATGTCGCCTTGCCTCCTTTTTCCATCATGCTCATCATCCACTGTCTTACAGCTTCCGATGTTACGGTTTGCCACTCCATTTCTGGATGCTGGCTCTTGAAGAAGGAATGAAACAGCCTCAAGTCATCAGCATATCTATCAACAGTGAGCGGAGAGTAATTCCTCTCATATTTCAGATATATTGAGAATGCATCTTCCAGCATAGAAACAATCGTTACACTTTTATTTTATGCAACGAAAGTAAGAAAAAAAATTCACAATTCAAAGAAAATTGGCGAAAATTATTATTCCTCGTTACGTTTTAGCTGCTGTACGTAAACAGCCTTTTCTCTCTTAAGTCTGTTCAAAACAGAAGGTTTGTCGAACTGCTGACGTGCTCTAAGTTCTTTTACTACACCAGTCTTCTCAAACTTTCTCTTAAACTTCTTAAGAGCCTTTTCGATGTTATCACCTTCTTTTACAGGTACTACAATCATGTTGTTGTTTAATTAGTTAATAAATATTTTGTTAGCGGTCGCAAAATTACTTATAGTTTTCGACTTAACAAAATTTTTAAATAAAAAACAGGCTGCCGGCGGGTAGCCAACAGCCTGCGTATGTTTACAAATCTAAATCAGATTCGAATTACAAGTTTGGGTTAAGTGTGCCCCAATCCTTGATTGCAGGGATGATGCCAAGAGTTACAAGCTCGTCGCGCATCTTCTGAAGGTGCTCGTAAGAAGCCTGAAGAGCAGCCATCTCGTCTGCAGTACCCTCTGGTGCTGTGAAGTGAACACCGTCCTTGTCGATAGTTGTAGGCATAGCCATCATCACGTTCTTGTAACCGAGCTTGTCGTTGTTAACGTAGCAACCAGCAGGAAGAGTGAAAGGCTCGCCGCCCATAGCACCCTCGATCATCTTTACAGCCTGATATGCTGGGCTCTGGAATGATGAACGACCGCGAAGCTTGATGATGTTAGAACCACCCTGGATAGTGTTGTGCTTGATTTCAGCCCAACGCTCTGCAGAAAGAGGAAGGTCAGCAAGTGGCTTGCCGTCAACCTTAACCTTAGAAGCGAATACAGCCATCTGCTCGCCGTGACCACCGTAAGTGTGAGCACCAGTTACCTTATCCTGCTGTACGCCGAACTCCTGAGCAAGCTGCTGCTGAAGACGAGTTGAGTCGAGAGCTGCAAGTGAAGTAAGCTGGTTTGGCTTCAAACCTGAGTGGATAAGTGCAGTAAGAGCAGTTACGTCTGCTGGGTTGAAGATAACAACAACGTGCTTTACATCTGGGCAATACTCCTTGATGTAGTCGCCGAACTGAGCAGCGATCTGGCAGTTTCCCTTAAGAAGATCCTCACGAGTCATACCCTCCTTACGAGGAGCACCACCTGAAGAGATGATGTACTTAGCACCTGTGAAAGCAGTCTTTGGATCGACTGTCCAAGTGATGTTTGCACCAGGGAATGCGCAATGAGCCATCTCGTCTGCTACACCGTGAACACCCGGTTCAAAGATATCATAAAGACAAATGTTTGGAGTAAGACCAAGCATAAGTACTGACTGAACCATATTAGAACCGATCATACCGCCGGCACCAACAATAACTAATTTTTCGTTTGTAAGAAAATTCATGTTATATTAAATTATTTGTTTTTAATTTCTCACGCAAATATATAAAATTAGCCTTACAACATTGGAGCATGATTCCAATATATTTCGGTTGAAAAACATCTTTTTTCCATAAATTTGTATATTTGCACTTTATAACTAACGATTTTGTAACATGGAGTTGATAAAAAGAAGACTTGAAGCTTTGCGCTCGTGGATGAAAAAAAATGCAATCGACGCTTTTGTCGTCCCGAGCACAGATCCGCACGACGGCGAATATGTTCCGCAGCATTGGGAAGCAAGAAAATGGATTTCGGGCTTTACGGGCTCGGCTGGTACATTCGTCATAACAAACAGTAATGCAGCCGTTTGGACAGACTCACGATATTTCATCCAAGCAGAGCAGCAGCTCGAAGGCACAGGCATAAGACTGATGAAAGCGGGGCTCGACTCCACTCCTACCATAGCCGAATATCTGGCAAAAGAGCTGAAGCCGGGAAGCAACGTGGGCTTCGACGGATGGTGCTGCACATCGTACGATTTCATCCCATCAAGCCTCAACGCGGTTGCTACCTCCGACCCATTCGACACGATTTGGGAAGGCAGACCAGAACTGCCGCTCGACCAAGTAGTCATACAGCCTCTGGATTTTGCCGGCGAGTCTGCCGAAAGCAAGATTTCGAGAATAAGGGCTGTCCTAAAGGAAAGAGGAGCCGACGCAACGGTTCTGACAAGACTCGACGACATAGCATGGACGCTGAATCTGAGAGGCAACGACGTGCATTGCAATCCCGTTTTCATCAGTTATCTTGTTATCTCACAAAGCAAGGCAAATCTATTTATCGACAAACGAAAGATTACGGGCGAGGTTGAGAGTTATCTGGCAAAATGCGGCGTTGAGTGTTATGAGTATGCCGATTTCCTGAAATTCGACTTTCATCTGCCAACAGACAGACTGACAGCATTCTGTCTCGACGACTCGTGCAACTATGCCGTCCGCGACTATATCACCAACATCTCAGCCAATTTCTGTCTGCTGAGGGGCGACAACTCGCCTATCGTGCCGCCGATGAAGGCAGTAAAGACAAAGCAGGAGCAAGACGGATTCCGCAACGCGATGCTTCGCGACGGCGTGGCTCTCGTTAGGTTCGAGATGTGGCTCGAAGAGAATGTTGCAAATGGCAATCTAACGGAGATAAGCATTGACGAGAGGCTGACATCGCTCCGCGCCGGGCAGGACTTGTTCAAGGGGATAAGCTTCGACACGATAGCGGCATATCAGTCGCACGGGGCAATTGTCCATTACGAGGCAACGCCCGAGACTGACGCAGAGATAAAACCAGAAGGTATGCTGCTTATTGACTCAGGCGCACAGTATCAGGACGGTACGACCGACATAACCCGAACATACGCCCTCGGAGAAGTAACAGACGAGCAGAAACGCGACTATACGCTTGTCCTGAAAGGTCACATTGCCCTCAGTTCGGCTGTCTTTCCCGAAGGGACTTGCGGCACTCAACTCGATGTACTTGCACGTTCGGCAATGTGGAAGCACGGCATAAACTATCTGCATGGCACGGGGCACGGCGTTGGCTCGTACCTCAACGTTCACGAAGGTCCTCACCAGATTAGAATGAACCACATGCCTGCCGTTCTGAAAGCGGGAATGACCGTAACCGACGAGCCGGGAATATACAAGAAGGACAAATACGGCATCAGAATAGAGAACACTCTTCTGATTACAGACGACAGGGAGACTGAGTTCGGCAAGTTCCTGAAGTTCGAACCGCTGACGCTATGCCCTATCGACAAGAAGCCGATTGTAAGAGAGATGCTAACCGTCGATGAGATTGAGTGGATAAACAACTATCACAAAACGGTTTACGACAAGCTCGCGCCGCTACTCAACGACGAGGAGAAGGCATGGCTGGCAAACGCAACATCTAAAATCTAAAAAAATATGGCACTAATAAAATCGATAAAAGGACTTACGCCTAAGTTTGGCAAAGACTGTTATTTTTCTGAGAACGCCACAATCGTAGGCGATGTTACGATGGGCGACGAATGTTCGGTATGGTTCAACGCTGTTGTGAGGGGCGATGTGAACTACATCAAGATTGGCGACCGCGTTAATATTCAGGATGGCAGTTGTCTGCACACCGCATACCAGAAGGCTTATATTGAGATAGGTAACGACGTGACAATAGGTCACAACGTGACGCTTCACGGCTGCAAGATTAAGGATTTCGCCCTCGTGGGAATGGGCGCAACGGTTCTCGACAACGCGGAGATTGGCGAGGGGGCGATTGTTGCTGCCGGCGCGTTGGTGCTGCAAAACGCAAAGGTTGGCGACTATGAACTTTGGGGCGGCGTCCCTGCGAAATTCATCAAGATGATTGACCCTGAACAGACGATGCAACTGAACAAGACGACTGCCTCGCACTATGTTATGTATAGCAAATGGTATGCTGAAGAAACAATTGACAATTCTGAGTTGAAAGTTGAAAATTGAAAAAATCATAATTGACAATGGACAATTCAGAATTGACAATTCACAATTCATAATTGATAATTCAAAATTATAGAAAAAGGGGACATTTTTGTCTTTTGGTAAATACGAAATGGTGGCAAGGTACGTCCAAGGTACGTCCAGGGTACATCCAAGATACGTCCAAGATACATCCAAGCAAGCCGGAAGGAATAGGAAAACAATTCAAAAGGTAGACAAAAGATTCGATGGTAGTTCGTCTAAAATCTTATGAAGGGCTTCTATGGGTCGGGAGACAATTGACAATTCATAATTCATAATTCATTTGGAATTAAATTATTTTTGCGAGTTCGGAATGCCATTGCCGACTGTTGATTATACTTATTACAGACTCTGAAAACCCGAACGGAACCCGAAGCTATCCCGAATAAATCCTACGGCAAACTCCAATCAACGGCATGCACTCAGTAAGAATGCTCCATCACCTGCCGCAATGGGCGACCACTTTCAGGGTAGATGATGTTCGTGTCGTTTTAGTCCGCAGATCTTACGGATGCTGCGGTTACTGAGAGGTGACGCATCCAGCGTCATTCCAAATAATCATCTCATGATACAGGAAAAGATGCATTAATATACGTTAGTCGAACCTATGATGAAGCTACCCCCTTGCTACCATCTTACTATCCCCTTACTACCCCCTTACTATCAACCTAGCAAGAAAGGGACTTTTTGTTATATTTTTGCATGATGATTCATTTACCATCTGTATATTTTTGCATAATGCGATTTGTTCGAATAACTAAATGCAGAAAACGTATTTCCTTACCACGAATTCGCGTGATTTTTTGAAAAAAAGCGGAAGAAGGAAGATGGATGTGTTGCGTCCTATCTTCCTTCTTCCGTATTCAATAGTTACCTTGCAAAAGCAGGCAAACGAAAAGTCTGATTAGATGAAGAACTCGCTTTCGTCTACAAGACCGGCACGAAGCGCATATTTGATTGCATCGTGAACGCAGTTTACGCCAAGTTTGCGGAAGATATTCTTGCGGTGCGAGTTGATTGTGTGTACGCTCGAGAATCGGTCGGCGGCGATTTCCTTCGTCGTTTTGCCAAGGGCTATGGCCTTCAGAATCTCGCGTTCGGTATGAGTGAGTTCGTCGCGACGGTTCTCAGCCTCGGCTGCCTTCTGCAACAGAATCTGCGTTGCCTGCTGCGAGATGTAGCGCACGCCCGTCATCACATAGTGAAGAGCCTCGCGCATACTGTCGAGCGATGCGTCCTTGTAGGCAACACCCACGTTCTGAGTCTGATAAACGACATAGCGAAGGAAGTTTGGCGTAAGTTCTTCTGACAAAAGTAGCCAGCACGATGTGTTCTGATAAAGGTCGCACACAATCGTAAAGTTCTCCTGATTGGTGAAGTCGAACATAGTATAATCTACCACAACCGCCGTTTTCTTGCCGTCGCGAAGCAGATTGTTCAACTGCGTTTTGTTCTGCGCATAGGCAATCTCCAAGTCTTCGATATGAATTTCCTGTGCCACGCTTCGGCTCAAAGCCTCGACAGCGTATGCCGTAAGAGGCTGATTATCTGCTATAATAAGTCGTTCTACTATCATGTTTGCGTTTTGTTTATTGGTTTTCTTAAGGTATTACTGACCGCCGAGTCGTTCGAAGAAGACGATGATGTCGTCCCACGTCTTGAACGGGTCTTCGCCAAACTTGATGAACGTGCCCATAAACTTGTCGGCTCCGTTTACATCGCGGTCGTCAATAAGATAGTCGCCATAGTTAAGTTCCTTGTGGTGGCTCACGATAAGGCGGCGGAAAGAACCTACTCCGAGATGCTTCTGCACCCACATCAGCTTGTCAGACCATGCCGTTGGGTTGCTGAAAGGCGGACTCGTGAGGATGTACGTGTCGTAATGCTCGGACAGATAGCGGAAAGCCTTCACCGCGCTTGGCATAGGGTCGAGATTGGCAAAGAATCCCGGAATGTCGTAAACCCTGCCCTTGTACTGCTCCAGCAGAGCCTCGTCCTTAATTTTGCGCCATCCGTTGTCGAAGTCGGCAAGAACGCCGTCCATATCGATATACAGAACCGGCTTGCTGCGCCTCTCCTGTCTGTCGTCAATCCAGTTGATTATCGGGAATACCGAGTTTATCAGCACGCTGTCGTTCAGGCGATGCTCGCCATCGAACATTATGCCGTTTATATAATGCGAGGCGAACATATCGAACGTGTGAACCACCGGATCTTTATCGCCAAACAGTCCGTAGACGCGCGTTCTGCGCTCTTCCTCATCAACATTCTCGAAGCAATGCGATGCCACCTCCTTAAAGGCATCAGCCTCATCTTGGGTTACGAAGAACTCAGTTGCTCCGTCCTCGCGCGGATTGAGCCATTTCTGCTTGCCCATTCCATGCAGAGTCTTCAGCGTCTCGCCTATCTGGAACGCCGGGTTTACAAGAATACGGTCGAATCCGTAGAGCTGCTCGGCATACATTCCGCCCATAGATGTTCCGATGATGAGGTCGGGCTTTTCCGTTTCGCAGATATTATGCAGCAAGTCCATCGCCTCGTGTGCGTTGAGAGGCAGGTCGGGCGCAACAACACGCGTGTTTGGCAGCATGTTGCGCAGGTTCTTTACTGTGCCCGAAGCTCCCGACGATGCAAAACCGTGAACATAGAGTATAGTCTTGCCCTTCATCAGTTCGGGGCGTTGGTATATCAGCTCCATAATATCGCTTTTTTTGTTTTTCGTTGCAAAGATAATGCTTTGTAGACGAGAAGCACACGAAAAAAGAACGTTTTTTATGCTTTTTAGAATAAAAAATTGTAGTTTTGCCACCTACTATTATAAATATACAAAAAACATATAGATAATTGGAATCTCTAAAGGAAAAGACAGCAAAAGGTCTGTTTTGGGGCGGACTGAGCAATGGAATACAGCAACTGCTCAATCTGGTGTTCGGAATATTCCTCGGCCGACTGCTCTCACCATCGGAATACGGAATGGTGGGAATGCTCACCATATTCTCGCTCATAGCCGGAAGCATTCAGGAAAGCGGATTCATTGCCGCCATCGTGAACAAGAAGGAAGTAAAGCATGAGGATTACAACGCCGTGTTCTGGTTCAGCTGCCTCACGAGCATCGTCATCTACTCCATTCTGTTTGCCGCCGCTCCGCTGATAGCCGATTTCTTCCACACGCCCGAACTTACAGCTCTGGCGCGCTATTCGTTCATCAGCTTTGTAATTGCCAGTCTCAGCACCGCGCACTACGCCTATCTTTTCAGGAATCTGATGGTGAAGCAACGCACCATCGCCACGTTCTTCGCCATGGTCGTTTCGGGAATTTCTGGCGTTACGATGGCTTTCTGCGGATTTTCGTATTGGGGAATTGTTACGCAGAACATCATCTACATCTGCATAACCACGGCTTTTGCATGGCATTTTGCCAAGTTCATGCCTTCGTTCAAGATTGATTTCAGTCCGCTGAAAAAGATGATTGGTTTCAGCTGCAAGATTCTGCTAACCAACATCTTCAATCACATAAACAATAATATCTTCACGGTAATTCTCGGTAAGTTCTATTCAGACAAGGAAGTAGGAAACTACACTCAGGCAAACAAGTGGAACACTATGGGACACTCGTTCATAACCGGAATGATGAACCAAGTGGCGCAGCCTGTCCTTGCCAGCGTAGAGGGCGACAACGAGCGTCAGGCGCGTGTCTTCAGAAAGATGCTGAGGTTTGCCGCCTTCGTTGCATGCCCGGCAATGCTCGGACTGTCTATAATCGCACCCGAGCTGATTGAGATTACCATCGGAAGCGCATGGGCTGAGAGCGCAAAGATGATGCAGATTCTGTGCATCGGCGGTGTGTTCATCCCGATAACAACGCTTTATTCGAACCTGATTGTGACAAAGGGCAAGTCGGACATCTTCCTCTACAACACCATAGCCATAAGCGTTACGCAACTGAGCATCGCACTCATAACCTACCCTATTGGACTGAAGGTGATGCTCTACGCCTTTATCTGCGTAAACATAGCATGGATTTTCGTGTGGCATCATTTTGTAAACCGCGAGATAGGACTTCCGCTCTGGGGAACGATTGGCGACATAAGCCGGTTCTTCGCCCTTGCTGTCATCGCCATGACGGCTGCCTACTATTCGGGCATCGCCATTGGCAACATATACATAATGCTCGGCGTTAAAATTATCGTCGGAGCATCGGCATACGCTGCCCTACTGTGGATATTCAGAATCCCGGAGCTGAACGAGGGCATAGAGTTCGCAATGCAAAAAATAAGAAAGAAATGAAGAAGGTATCGGTCGTGATGTGCACCTACAACGGCGCGCGCTACATCAGAGAGCAGATTGAGTCGCTGCAAAGGCAGACTTATCCGCTGCACGAGATTATCGTTCAGGACGATGGCTCGACCGACGGCACTTGCGACATCGTGAGCGAATACGCTGCGCAGAATCCTGTCATCAGACTTATTCACAACGACGGCGCGCACGGCATAAACAACAACTTTTTCTCTGCCTTGCACAAAGCCGAGGGCGAATTTATTGCGATTGCCGACCAAGACGACATCTGGGAACCAGAGAAAATTGAATGGCAGATGCAGGCGATAGGCAGTCATCTGTTATGCTCGGGACAGAGCAAGCCTTTCTCTTCCGACGGATTTCCTGTAATCTGGGACAGCCGAAAGCCTAACTATCACATATTGCGACTCTGCTATCTGGGCGAACTTGCAGGACACACGATGCTCGTGAACCGCAAAATACTTGATTATTTGGGCGAAAAACCGAAATACAAATACATGTACGACTGGCAACTGCAAATGATTGCGGCCGCCAACAACGATATTGTATATATAAATAAGGTGTTGGTGAACTTCCGCCGGCACGCCGACGCATCTACCGCAACAAAGCCTACAAGCAGCAAGTTCGGACTGAAGAAAGAGCTGAGCACGATGCTAATGCTCATCGTCCACCGACGTGCGTTGAAGCAACACATCATAGAGCGTTTTGCAGCCATCGAGGAGTTGCTTTCGGCTCTTCCGTTCAACACGGCTGACAAAAAGACAGCCATCGAGATGGCTCACTATCAGCAGAAAAAAGGTCTGTTTAACATGATAAAATTCTCATTCTTCTGTGTAAAACACCGAAACTATCTGTTTCACACCGAAGAGAAAAGACATCTTGTTGCAATAGCAAGAGCATTGTATTATCCTGTTTATTGCGGATATTACTACCGTGGAATCTTAAAAGACAATCAAAAATAAGCGTACAGCCCCACTTTTGCTTACATTTTGCAATCACCACCCCATAGAAGCGGTTGTAAAACATAAAAATTACTTACATTTTATTTTGGCATATTCCGTTTTTTTAGATTATATTTGCATTAACGATATATGACAAAGTGCAACCAAACGCTTTACATATTATCATTGCAAATACGAAACCTTATATAAAAATTGTAGTTATGAATATCAAAAAGATAATGGCCGAGCTTGAAGCCAAGCATCAGGGCGAAAAAGAATATCTACAGGCGGTAGAAGAGGTTCTTCTCTCTATTGAGGATGTTTATAACCAACACCCCGAATTTGAAAAAGCCAAAATAATTGAACGACTTGTCGAACCAGAACGAATCATCACTTTCAGAGTTCCATGGGTTGACGACAAGGGCGAGGTACAAGTAAACATAGGCTATCGCGTTCAGTTTAACAGCGCGATAGGTCCTTACAAAGGCGGACTGAGATTCCACCGCTCGGTAAACCTCTCCATCCTGAAGTTCTTAGGATTTGAACAGACTTTCAAGAATGCCCTCACCACACTTCCGATGGGCGGCGGAAAAGGAGGTTCGGACTTCTCGCCAAGAGGCAAGAGCGATGCCGAGATAATGCGATTCTGCCAAGCATTCATGAACGAACTTTACAGATACATTGGTCCTGAGGTTGACATTCCTGCCGGCGACATAGGCGTAGGCGCAAGAGAAGTGGGCTATCTGTTTGGGCAGTACAAGAAGCTGACGCACGACTGGAGTGGCGTGATTACGGGCAAGGGCATCGACTTCGGCGGCTCGCTAATCCGTCCAGAGGCAACGGGCTACGGCGGACTTTACTTCGTAAACGAAATGCTCGCAACAAAGGGCATCGACATAAAGGGAAAGAAGATTGCCATCTCGGGCTTCGGAAACGTGGCTTGGGGTGCGGCAAAGAAAGCCACAGAACTTGGAGCAAAGGTGATAACGATTTCTGGTCCTGACGGTTACATTCTCGACGAGGGTGGTCTTGACGACCGTAAGATTGAATATATGCTCGAGCTGAGAGCAAGCGGAAACGACATCTGCCGTCCGTATGCCGAGGAATTCCCAGAGGCTAAGTTCTTTGAGGACAAGAAGCCGTGGGAGGTTAAGTGCGACATCGCTCTGCCATGCGCAACACAGAACGAACTGGACGGCAACGATGCCAAGATGCTTATAGACAACGGTTGTCTGTGCGTGGGCGAGATTTCGAACATGGGCTGCACGCCCGAGGCTATCGACACATTTATTGCACACAAGATGCTCTACGCTCCGGGCAAGGCGGTGAACGCCGGCGGTGTGGCTACATCGGGTCTTGAAATGACGCAGAACGCCATGCACCTTAGCTGGACGAGCGCAGAGGTTGACAAGCAGCTGCACACTATCATGCACAGTATTCACAGTCAGTGCGTTAAGTATGGCACTCAGACCGACGGCTACATCAACTATGTTAAGGGCGCGAACATTGCGGGCTTCATGAAGGTAGCGCGTGCAATGATGGCACAAGGAATTGTATAAAATGACATTTTTTATAATATCAAATCTCTCAAAAAAATAACTTTATTGCGGTGGACTCTCGTGGTGAGACTCCACCGCATTTTTTCTATACAGTATTAAAAGCTGTTTGGAAGTCAATCCAATGTCTTTTCATATTCTGCCAATACATATTTTACATAAACATGTGTATGATGAAACCAATAAAAAAAGAAAAGCAAAGAAACAGCTAACGAAATATAAAAATAGCCATCCTTGCAGAAGCAGTCTGATGCAAAACAATATAATATTGTCAGGAAAAACTGACTTCCAAAAATATTTCTTGCTAACATAGAATTGAGTCTGAATACTTCAACCTTCTCACGATCAATGCTCTGTTTGGCAATTTGAAGAATCTCATTAGCTTTTTCATTTTTTATAGATTCTATAGTGCAGTCATGCTTTGAAAAAATCTTATTTTCAAGTTTAAGGGCATAAAGCCCCCTAAAACTGTTACAAAGTATTGTTTTCGATGGTCGTCTGCCACCTAATAAATAAAAGACATGTTCTAAAGCAGACATAACACACTCCACAAAGTAACCTACGATGAATCCGACAAAAGGAATGAGTAGCACTATAATATTAGTAATATCTTTAATTTTTGCCATATCTATAGTCAAACTTGAGAACAAAAGTATCCATCCCACGACAAAAGCCACAACATACAACCCTGGTATGATGAGCTTCATTAAATCTTGTAATCTGTAATTCATATCTTATTCCTTTTTATTATCGCTGTCATTATATTGCCACTTGTATCCTGGCGGTCGGTTCTTGAAGCCCTTTTCATGTGCCATGTTATCTGTTTTCTGAGCATCAACGAAGTCTCGAACAGGAAGCCTCACTACTTGTGAGGTAAAAAGATTTGCTCCTTCATGTCTGTAAATATATCGCTTCCATTCTTTATCTTTTAAAGAAAAACAAATAGAACCACCATAATGCCCAGTATTACATATCACAACATTGCAATATACCAAACGAGAAATAGCTTCGCATAAATAATTAAACGACTTAACATCTTTGTTGTATGCAAGGATGAACAGATGTTGTATTCTGCCCTTGTATAATGCAAAACGTTCTATGTCATAAAAGTCTGCACAGATAGCTAGCCCTATTCTACCATATTCTCTAGCATCAAGTATATAAAATTGATTGCATGGAATGAATTCCTTTCCGCATTCTTCAATAAATTTCTTCTCTACTGAAGAAGGAAAACGCTTTCCAAAATAGAAGGTTTTGGCTCTTGAGCGTCCGTAACCATGAGGCCATCCATATGGAATAGCCACTAGCGCTTTATTCTCCACTTTATTTCCTTGCGTTTTAAAATCAAGCCCTGTGATGATAATACACCCTGTTTGATAAGCTAAATTCTTTATCTCTGATTCAAATCTTTCGGCAACAGATAATTCAGGAAACAATATAATGTCAGGTTTGCGAAATTCCTCAATATTGACATAATTATCTAATGTATGGATTATTTCATTCCACACTCTTGCGGCTTCTGCATAATCCATCTTGATAGGCTGTTGTTTTTTTGTCCTCCAAGCAACTTTGTTATCAAGTGTTGTTTGAACAATAGCAACTTTTAATTCTTTTTCCATTTCAATCCAAATCTATTATTGTTAATTGTCTATGGGTTTCATCTGCAACAGAAACTAAATTATCACAAAGTTGATGTGATGATTTAATTAGTTCCATTTTGAGGTCCTCTAAAAGTTCTATTTTGGGGTTGTCACGAAATGCTTCACGAACATAACCATCACCTAACATCTCACTAAGCATAATATTCTCACGCAGCCGAGGAGACAGACAAGCACTCAATATTCTATAGTTTAGAGAGGAGATACGTCCTTGACCTTGCAATTCGTGTAGAACATACTGCCATTCAAATCCAACTTGTTCACTGTTGAGAGCCCAAGGCAATACATTCTTCTTACTTAACAACTGCAGAAAAATGATACCAAGCCCATAACATACTGATGCATCAATGGATGATTTTCCGTTCAATATCTTGGGATATTTGTATGCATCGCAATTAAGATCCAAATTTGGCAAGTACTCTATTTTCAGTTTGTCACTCTCAATCATCGAAATTAAGCCAGACCATGTTTGAGGAATTTTATCCGATTTAAAATAAAAATTTTCGGGGTGTAATTTTATAGAACCCATATCCACACGTTGTGACTCAAATTCAGATTCAATTGACCTAATAACAGATAATAAGATTAAAACTGACAAAAGTTCCGAATTCACTAACTCATATTTCGCATTTTCTATTGAAACCTTATTTACATCTTGAATCCATTGTATAAGATTCTGCTTTCTTTTTTTGACAAGTGCTTTATACTGTTTCTTTTCATCATCCTTTAACAATTTATCCAACCCTGCGACTTCTGGCATACGCATTATCGTATATTTTATTTCTGGAGTAAGCCATTCATCAGAATCACCCAGATTCTTTGGAAGATACATTTCATTTTTTGATGTCCTTGAAATTTCTCGCAAATATGCAAGGAAAAATGCTTTGAAATACACAGATTCTACCTTAGCTTCTTCGAGTTTATCATTTAGTAGCCTTGAGAAGATAGGCCTATCCTTCTCTCCCCTTGTTTTCAACAAATCAGCAGCCCATAACAACCAAAATGTACTATCTAGATTTGAACCATGGTAATTTGAAAAAGGTGAAAAGAATGACTCTTCATTACCATAAACCTTCATTCCTATTTTTTTAGCATATATATCAAAGAAGGCATATGCCTTGGATAACATATATTGAGAGTCACGAACAAAAAAGTGCATAGAATCGTTAGACCCAATCAATTGTATGTTTTCTAGAAAATCCCTATCCTTTTCAGCATCAGAAGGTCTTTTATAGTCTTTAAGTACAAGTCTAGCCGTCGCCTTAATAATATTTTCTGCACAAAGTGTATTGAGTAATGCAGTCAGAAAGTCAACACTCAAACTGTGTAATTTGGTGTTTCTGAAACTTTCTAATTTATCATATAACTTAGTTACCTGAGCAGGTTCATGGCGTAAACAATAATAAAAGGCACGAATCCATATTCGTACCTTATCTGGTACTTTATCTAAAGCAAACATTAGCATATTGAAGACCTGATGCTCTCGTTTTTTGTTCTTGTCTTTTCCTTTTTTTAATATTTTATTAATTTGTCTAAGACAATCATCCTCAAAAGTAACATCTTGGCAATATTCCTTTAACTTGTCAATTATTGATATATCATCTTTTTCCAATACTTGAGCATCGTTTAAAATAATGTTGCTACATATATCAACAAGGTTATTAATCTTTTTTTCATCTTCATACCCTTTAAGAGGTGTTTCTTCTGACAATTTCTTAAGAAGGCACTTCTTGATTTCATCTACTTGTTCGAGCCACTTGCAGCGAAAATAATGAATTTTTTCATAATCCACATCTCCATCTACAATTAATCTTGTAAGCAGGGTACAAGCAAAAGAAATACGTGTACTTTTTTTAATTTCATCCTCAGAAAGATCCGCCACAAGTAAAGATTGTAGTTCTCCAAAAACCATTTCAAACTCTCGCGTTGAAAGCATATTTAGGTTGACCCCCTGAAGCATAGATACCTTCTGAAGGGTCTGTGTCATCAATGGAGCTGGGTATTTGGGATCAATGCTTGCGTACTTTTGTATATTTTTAATTAAATCTTCACTATAGACGTCATTAATTAAGTTTTTCAAATTAACTTGTTTTTCTCCCTTTGACAAGCCTTCCAAAAGTCCTTTTGGAGCGAGCTTTGATACATTTAGTTCCAATCCATTTTCGGATAGTAGTTGCTGGTACCATGCAAGCCATTTAATGAGTTTTTCTGCGGATGTAGATATAATGACATGGTCATCCACATACCTGAAATGAATAATATCTCTTTCTTTCTCTAGTCGCAAAGAAACTTGATCATCAATGTCTATCATATAGATATTGGCCAACATGCCAGCTACAATAAGTCCTGTAGGCAACCCTTCAAACTGTACACTCTTATCAAGTTGCATCGCCTTAAGATCATTGTCAGCACCTTCATATTGATAATCGCTATAGTCTATCTCAAATTCTGTAATAGTTTTAAGAAGATTTGCAAAAGTTTCGTTATACTCAGGCATCTCCTTTAGAACTGATTCAATTTTTAATCTAACTTTTTCAATACTTACCTTTTGATAAAAATGAGACAAATCTATGCCCGTCCAATAGAGAGATTCATAAGATTTGTGTGTTGGAAAATAATCTTTATTTAAATATTTCAACTTGAGAAAGTCCTGATTTTTATTGAGGCGTTCTTCGTCATCGTATACTTGATTATCAACTTCATCTAAATCATCACCTTCAAGTCCTGCCATCTTTTTTAATGATGCAGTAATTTTCTTACGCATCAAAGGCCAACTTTGCGTCCATTTCCTATAAATGTGTCGCGTCGTATTTCTATGATTTCCAATATACCAAGATTGTATATGACTCACTTCATCAACACCCTTCCACATAGAGACATATTGACGATTGCCAAAACTCCACGCAGGCATCATAACATCAAAAGTTCGACCAATGACATTAAATACAGCAACCCAAACAAGTTGGTCTCTAAAGTCTACATAAAAAGACTGTCGAACTTCTCCTCCCCCCTTGGGAAATGGTACTGGTTTAATAGGTTTCATTTGGTATTTGCCGTTTAAGAGTTGCTCTCTTATCCCCTTAAGGTTATCTACCAAATTCACCTTAAACGCAGAAATAACAAGTTCATCAAACCAAACATCACCATAATTAAAAGCTCGTTCCAACTTTCTCCAAGCTAACATGAGATTTTCAAGAGTGGAAATTTGTTCTATATAATTATCCATTTTCACAATTTTGTTTTAATCACAAATAATAATCAGAGAAATATTTTCTGCCTTCTCGTAAATCTAAATTCATTATCACCGAACCGTCACACTCGATGGTACGGCTAACTGAGAAAGTCTCCGTCATTTTGTGTATCGATACTTGCATAGAGAAGATTCGAGTATGAACAGAATGCTCATTCGAATAATCAGCACTAAATATAAAGCCGCTATTCATTTTGAACGTAATCATACGTTATGGCTAGCAAAATTACTATTTTTATCAAAACAAACAAATAAATTTTGTGCGTTTTTTGAAAGGAAAATGCACAATCTCTTCTGCATATTCTTATATTTAACATTATTTCAGACTAGTTGCAACCGACATATTTCATTTTTTTTCTCTAATTTTGCAGAACAGTTTCTAACACTAAAAAATATATGAGAGTTCTTCTTGTCAACACATCAGAACGCATAGGCGGAGCAGCCATCGCAGCCAACCGACTTATGGAGGCTCTGAAAAACAACGGCATAAAGGCAAAAATGCTTGTAAGGGATAAACAAACTAACCAGATTACCGTTGTGGCACTCGACCCTTCGATAAGACATCAGGTGCAGTTTGTGTGGGAGCGCGCGGTTATTTGGATGGCTAACAAATTCAAGAAGAACAATCTTTTTCAGGTTGACATAGCCAACACAGGCACCGACATTACCGAACTGCCCGAATTCAAGCAGGCAGACGTGATTCATCTGCACTGGATAAACCAAGGATTCCTGTCGCTGAAGGACATCGAGAAGATTATAGCATCGGGCAAGCCCGTTGTGTGGACTCTGCACGACATGTGGCCCTTCACCGGCATCTGCCACTATGCCAGCGAGTGCGACAAGTACAAGACCGAATGTCGCAACTGTCCGCTCATCTACGGCGGTGGCAGCAAGAACGACCTCTCGCACAGAACATATCTGAAGAAGAAGAAGATTTACAGCGGCTCGCACCTTCATTTTGTGGCATGCAGCCACTGGCTCGAGGACTTGGCAAAGCAGAGCTCGCTGATAGCAGGACACAGCATACAGAGCATTCCGAACGCTATAAACAACAACCTCTTCAAGCCACGCAACAAGAAAGAGGCGCGCCAGAAGTGCAATCTTCCGCAGGATAAGAAACTGCTTCTATTCGGCTCACTGAAGGTTACAGACGAACGCAAGGGCGCGAAATATCTTATCGAGGCTTGCCAGATTATAAAGCAGAACCATCCCGAACTTGCCGAGAATCTCGGCGTTGTGATGATGGGCAACAAGGCTTCGGAGATGCAGAGCCTTCTGCCGTTCCCTGTCTACAATATGGACTATGTAAGCGACGAGCACACGCTGGTAAACGTGTATAACGCCGTAGACCTCTACGTTACTCCTTCGCTTCAGGATAATCTGCCAAACACCATCGTCGAGGCAATGTCGTGCGGAACGCCGTGCGTGGGCTTCAATGTGGGCGGCATTCCGCAGATGATAGACCATCTGCACAACGGCTATGTAGCCGAGTACAAAAACGCGTCGGACTTTGCCAACGGCATCTGCTGGTGTCTTGGCGACGATGAGCACAACGGTCTGAGCGAGATGGCTTATCGCAAGGCAGCAGCCTCATACTCAGAGAGTAACGTGGCAATGCAATACATCAATCTATACAACAAAATAACTGGAAAGCATGCCTGAAACACAGCCACTTTTCAGCATCGTGACGGTGTGCTACAACGCATCGTCGGAAATTAGGCGAACCATAGAAAGTGTTGATTCGCAGGATTTTGACAGTCTGGAGCACATCTTCATCGACGGAGCATCGAAAGACGATACGCTCTCGGTTATAAAGGAATATGCCGAGAGAGCACGGCACACCGTAAGTTTCTCTTCGGAAAAAGACCGAGGCATCTACGACGCCATGAACAAGGCTTTCGACGGCAGAGTACACGGCAGATACATAATGTTTCTGAATGCCGGCGACACGCTGAAAGGCAGCGACACGCTAAGTCAGATAGCCAAATTTGTTTCGGACGACAGCGAGCCGGGCGTAATATACGGCTACACCGAGGTATTGGACGAGAAAGGCAACTATCTTGGTATGAGAAGAAAAAACATTCCCGAGAATCTGAACTGGAAATCGTTCAAAAACGGCATGTTGGTGTGCCATCAGGCTTTCATCGTTAACCAAAGACTTTTCTGCAAGTACAATCTGAAATACAAATATTCTGCCGACGTGGATTGGTGCATCAGAATAATGAAAGAGGCTGAAAAGCAAGGACTTGAAATAAAAGGCACAAAAAACACTATTTCGCAATTCTACACCGGCGGAGCAACGACACAGCATCACACCGAATCGCTGATTGAGCGTTTCAAAGTGATGACAGACCACTACGGACTGTGCTCAACCGTGTGGCATCATCTGCTTTTCGCAGTGCGAGGCATTGCAAAGAAAATCAGTTAGATGCAACTGCCATTGTGAGCACGCTGCACTTGGCATCGCACACTTTCTGAATCTCGGAGATGAGCGAGATAGTCGTTGCACCCGTTGTAAGCACATCGTCTACAACAAGAACGTGCTTGCCTTTCAAAGCATCAGAATCGGCTAGCGAAAAAATGCCCTCTACATTTTCCTGTCGCTGCTGGCGACCTTTTCCAATCTGCGACACGTTGGCTTTTGTTCGCACAACCGAGCGCGTATCTATCTGCAATCCTGTAATTTCTGATATTCCGCGCGCAATCATCTCGCTTTGGTTGTAGCCACGCTTTTTCAGTCGGCTTTTTGCCAGCGGAACAGGCACGATAACATCAACACCATCGAAAATCTTTGTGCCAGCAAGTTCTCGCGCCATCAGCCTGCCCATGAAAATGCCAATCTCCGGCTTGCCGTGAAACTTCAAATCCATCAGGATTCTGTGATAATTGCTCGCGCTGTGATATCTGAAAAACGACATGGCGCGCCGAATATCTACCCTTCCCCAGAAAAGTTGTTCAATCTCGTTGCCCTCAGCACTTGCCAAGCCTGTACGAGGCAGATGCAGAAGGCAGTCGGCGCACAGAAACTGCTCGTCTTTCTGCAACCTCTCGCCACAAACGGTGCAATGTCGCGGAAAAACAAAGTCGAGCACGTCGGCAACAAAACTCCGTGCTTCAGAAATCGTCTGCGAAAGCATCTTCTTCATCTCCACCTTCTATAAATCGTTGGATATAAGCGTATTCAAAGCCACGGCTCATGGCGAATTTTATCAGTTTGCAACGACACTCGTAGTCGTTCTTGCCCTTGACGGACTTCTTCTTTGCCTTGATAAGCTGTTGAAGAATGCCGAGATATTCGTCCTCGTCGAGATTCTCAAGAGCCTCATCTATAGCCTCGGAAGAAATCTGCTTCTGCCTCAGGGCCATGCGTATTTTAGTCCTGCCCCACTGGTTGTAGCGCAGTTTGTCGTGTGCAAAAAAGTTGGCATATCGGTTTTCGTCGAGAAAACGCTCTTTGTAGAGGTAAGCCACGATGCGGTTCTGCGCCTCGTCGTCAATCTCCCAAGCATCGAGCTTTGCCCTCACCTCAGCCTCGCAATGCTCTGAGCCCGAGCACAAAGCCGCCACTCTGCCGAGAGCAGTTTCTTCTGAAATCTGTTTCTTCATAATACAGCCTTTATCATTCTGTCGTTGTCAAAGCGGTCTTTCCGCAGTTCGATATTCTTGTAGCCGAGCGATGCGAGCATCTCGGTTGTTTCCCGACCGAAGGCGCGGTTTATCTCGAAGAAGAGCGAGCCGCCCTCATTGAGCATCTCGCGCCCAAGCACGGCGATGGCGCGGTAGAACATCAGAGGGTCGTCGTCGGGGACGAAGAGTGCCAGATGCGGCTCATGACTGAGTACGTTGTCGCTCATCTCTGCCTTCTCGCTGTTGCAGATATACGGCGGATTACTCACGATAATATCGAACTTGGCAGAAGGCGTAACATTCAGCACATCAACCTGTTCAAACCGGACATCGGCATCGAGCTGACGGGCATTCACCGTCGCCTGCCGCAGCGCGTCGTCAGACAAATCCCATGCCGTTACGATGGCATCGGGCATCAGCCTCTTCAGCGATATGGCTATACATCCGCTGCCCGTTCCGATGTCGAGAATGGAACAGCCGTGTTTCGCCTCGCTGTCGGCAACAATCCAATCTACCAAATCCTCGGTTTCGGGGCGCGGAATGAGCACTCCGGGAGCAACCGAAAAGTCGAATCCGCAGAATTCAGCCTTGCCAAGAACATACTGAACAGGCTCGCCTTTTGACAGACGAGCCACAATATTATCCAAATCTTGACGTTGTTTTGGCAATAATTGTATATCTTTGCCCATGCAAATATCGAGCAGCGAGATGCCGAACCTACATTCGAGAACCATACGCGCTATGGCGTTGGCTTCGGAATCGGGATAGACGGCCGAAAGTTGCTGACGGATATGTGTAAGAATCTGACGCATTGTTAGTATTTAATGCAAAGATAGACAAAAAAGCGAATTAAAAATGACGATTGACGAGAAATATATGGCGCGCGCCATTCAACTTGCCAAAAACGGACGACAGAATGCCGTGCCCAATCCGATGGTTGGAGCGGTTATCGTGCTCGACGGCAAGATTATTGGCGAAGGATACCACATCCGCTGCGGCGAAGGACATGCCGAGGTGAATGCGGTAGCGTCTGTCAAAGACAAGTCGCTGCTGAAAGATGCCACAATCTACGTCAGCCTTGAGCCGTGCGCCCACTTCGGAAAGACTCCGCCGTGCGCCCAGCTGCTCATCGACCACAAGTTAAAGCGTGTGGTGGTTGGCTGCGTAGACCCGTTTGCCAAAGTGCAGGGAAAAGGCATACAGATGCTGCGCGATGCCGGAGCCGAGGTAACCGTAGGAGTTCTGGAAGAAGAATGTAAGGCTCTGAACCGCCGTTTCTTCACCTTCCATCAGAAAAAGCGGCCATACATCACTCTGAAATGGGCACAGTCTGCCGACGGATTCATCTACAACAAAGATGCCGACAGATATCTTTCGAACCCGCGCACGCTGATGCTCGTACACAAGATGAGAGCCGAAAGTCAGGCAATACTTGTTGGCAGCCGCACGGCAGAAACCGACAATCCGCGACTCGACGTGAGACTGTGGCACGGCAAGAACCCGACGCGAATCGTCATAGACCGCCAAAACAGACTGAGCCGAAGCCTCAGCATCTTCGACGGAAGCACGCCGACGATAGTCTTCACAACATCAGAAACCAACGAGAAAATCAGCAACGTCGAGTTCGTGACGCTGAAAGCAGAAGACTTTCTGAATCAGATGCTTGCAGAGCTTCACAAAAGGCAGATTCAGTCGCTGCTCGTTGAAGGCGGACGCGAACTTCACCAGCTTTTCATAGACAACAGTCTGTGGGACGAGATAAGGGTCGAAGAGTCAGACATCGTTCTGGGCGGAGGCATAGAAGCACCGGCAATACCCTCAGGCGCAAAGGCAGAACGAAAAGTTCAGTTCGGACACACAATAACCACGTTCCGCAACGCATAATAGTTCCATTTTTAACAAAAACCGCTCAAAAGAGCATCTAAACCTCTTAATTATGCAAAAAATAGCAAGTAAATTCCATAATTTTATTTAAAACCGTTCGTTTTTATTCGTAGAAGCGAAAAATGTGAGTATTTTTGCACCTTGAAAATTATATATAATAAATTTGAACACTTTTAGATGAGAAAGTTAATATCTATCGTCTTTTCACTTGTGAGCATCAGTTTCATTTTTACATCATGCTTGAAAAACGATGATGAAGAAACAACCTATTCCAGCGAGTGCGTTATTACATCGTACAAATTGGGAACCCTTAACAAATACAGAACAGTCACAGCGTCTGACGGTTCGGACAGCATCGTAAAGGATACCGTAACCGGCTCAAACTACAAGTTTACCATAGACCAGCGCAACCTGACAATCTACAACACCGACTCGCTGCCTGTCGGAACAGACATTACGAAGGTGGTTGCAACAATCGGCGTGAGCGGATATTCGGTTACATTCACCCGAAACGACTCTATACTGACATACAGCAGCACAGACTCGCTCGACTATACAAACCAGATGCAGTTTACCGTACATGCCAGCGACGGACTAGCATCAAAGACATACACAGTTAAACTGAACGTTCATCAGACATACGCCGACTCGCTGATGTGGAGCAGCAGCACCGTTAGCAACTTCCCTGCATCACAGCTCGAGAACATGAAGAGCGTATATCACGACGGCAAAATCATCGTGTTCGGACAGAAGGACGGCGTGCTGATGATGACCGAGGCAAGCGCAGACGACACCAACTCATGGAGCGCACTTGCAGCAGCAAACGGCATCAGCGGAACAGCCGACATCAACAACATCGTTATCTTCGGCGGAAAGATTTACATCGTGGCAGGCAAGCAGATGTACGTCTCAGACAACGGTAAAGACTGGACAGCCGTTGAGGGTAGCAACAACGTGAACAGACTGCTCGCAGCATCGTCTTACGAGATTTTCGGCGTTGTTGATGGCAACTTTGCAAGCTACTCAAACAACACATGGGTTGTCGAAGGCAATACCGACATCGAGAATCTGCCAGAGACATGCGTAGCATTCAGCAGCAAGAAGATGAAGCACAATGCCACAATGGAGAAGGTTGTACTCACCGGAATAAGCGAGAACAACGACAGTTGCGGCGTTGTTTGGAACAGAATCAGCGCAGAGCAGGCATACGCCCGCCAAGGCTGGTCATATCTTCCAAACGAATATATTAACATCTACGCGCTTCCACGCCTCGCAAACCTCAACGTTCTGTCGTACAACGACGAACTTTACGCTTTCGGCGGTGCAGGCAAGATGAGAAGCACAAGCATCGACGCCCTCTCGGGTCTTTACATCTCGGGCGACGATGGCATAACTTGGAAAACAAAGACAAAAAAGACCACATTGCCAGAAGAACTCGAAGGCGTAACACGCGAGTTCACAGCGGTGGTAGACCAGAAGCATAACGCCATTCTCATAATCTTCAAGAACGGCAACATCTGGCGCGGATTCATTCCTGAAATCTACATAAAATAGAATGCTGAAGAATGTTGTGACAGCACTGCTCGCATGGGCAGTTGCACAAACAGCCACAGCACAGGAACTTGAATACAAGATGGAGCTGGGCGGTGCGTTGGGAGGAACCTTCTATATAGGCGATGCCAACGCAGCCCTGTTTAACAACATGGGGCTGGCAGGCGGAGCGAAAGCCGCCTACATCTTCAACCCCAGAATGAGCCTCAACGCTAATCTGTTTCTCGGCAAGATTTCGGGCAGCACCGACGATGTAGACACCGTCTATCCATCGGAAACAAAGGGCACTCCGGGGACGGCACGGTTCAGCCGCACGGTTGTTGACCTTGGTGCACAATTCGCCTACAACTTCTTTGCCTACGGAACGGGGAAAGGCTACAAAGGAACGCACAAGCTGACGCCTTACATCATGGGCGGAGCCGGATTCACCTATGCGCCATCGCCTGCCGAGGACGTGTTCACGCTTAACTTTCCGCTGGGAATAGGCGTAAAATACAAATGGCGAGAGCGCGTAAACGTGGGCATAGAATGGAGCATGAGGCTCACATGGACCGACAAACTCGACGTAACGAGCAAGGAAGGACTGCAACTCGACAAGCCTTACGGACTGGAGAACGGCAGCATCTTTAAGAACAGGGACGGATATTCGTACACATTATTATATGTAACATACGATCTCTTCCCTAAATACCGAAAATGTAACAACTTTTAATTATGGCATATATCGACCAAATAGATAAGACCAGAGTACCAAAGCACATTGCCATCATTATGGACGGCAACGGACGCTGGGCTAAGGCAAGAGGCGAAAAACGCACGATGGGACACATCGCCGGCGTTGAGACTGTGCGCCGAATAACCAAAACAGCAAAAAATGCTGGAGTTAAATTTCTTACTCTATATACATTCTCGACAGAGAACTGGAATCGTCCGGCCGAGGAAATCGAGGCTCTGATGGGACTCCTGCTGAAGAATCTTGAAGACGAAATCTTCATGAAGAACGACGTGAGTTTTCAGGTCATTGGCGACCTGAAACGACTTCCTGAAGCAATTCAAAAGAAGATTCAAGAGATGATTGAGCGCACATCAAAGAACTCCAGCATGTGCCTTGTCCTCGCACTCAGTTACTCGTCAAAGTCAGAGATTCAGAATGCCGTAAGACAGATTGCCGAAGAGGTAAAGGAAGGCAAACTCGATGCCAACGACATCAACGAAGAGGTGATTGGCAAGCATCTGTACACCAGTTTCATGCCCGACCCAGAGCTGCTTATCCGCACCGGAGGCGAGATTCGTCTTAGCAACTATCTGCTGTGGCAGGCTGCATACTCAGAACTGTACTTCTGCGACACCTATTGGCCAGACTTCAGCGAAGACGACTTTTTCAAAGCCATCTACGACTATCAGAACCGCGAACGCCGCTTTGGAAAGACAAGCGAGCAGGTTGCAACAGAATAAACCTTAACTACTATAGTTTTTAGCTAAAAAGAATGAAGAATCTGAAATTTGCATTATGTCTGTGTACTGCCCTCGCGGCAGCGTCGCCTACGTGGGCGCAAGACAATAATGACGACAACGGGAAACCCAACATCATCTACTCCGGCACTCCACGGCAACTCGAAATCGGTGGCATCAGAGTGAGCGGCGTGAAGAACTATGAGGACTATGTGCTCATAGGATTATCCGGCTTGTCTGTGGGACAGACCATCGACGTGCCGGGCGATGAGATTACGACAGCCGTAAAGCGATACTGGAAGCACGGCTTGTTCTCGCAGGTGAAAATTGAGGCCGATAGCATTGTTGACGAGAAAATCTACCTTCATATTGCGCTCGCAACACGTCCGCGCGTGAAGGAAATCAACTACAACGGCGTTAAAAAGTCGGAGCGCGAAGACCTTGAGGCAAAACTCGGTCTGATTAAGGGTAACCAGATTACGCCTAACATGCGCGACCGCTCTAAGCACATTATAAAGAAATACTTCGACGAGAAGGGCTACAAGGAGGCGGAAGTAAACATCGTTCAGGTTGACGACCCAGACAATCCGGAGCAGGTTATCGTCGACATCAACATCGACAAGAAGGAGAAAATCAAGGTTCACCAGATAAACATCGTCGGAAACACCGTATTCAGCGACAGAAAGTTGAAGAATGCGATGAAGAAGACCAACGAGAAGAACAAGATTCTGAACACCTTCAAAGCCAAGAAGTTCATTCAGGAGAAGTATGAGGAGGACAAGGGCTTCATCATCGACAAGTACAACGAGTACGGATACCGCGACGCGCAGATTGTAACCGACAGCGTAAAGCAGTACGACGACCGCTCGGTTGACATCTTTATTAAGATTGACGAGGGTCAGAAGTACTTTGTGCGCAACATCGACTGGGTTGGAAACACCGTGTACCCAACAAATTATCTGAGCCAGAAACTGCGCATGAAGCGCGGCGACGTTTACAACCAAAAGTTGCTGAACGAGCGTCTGTCTAAGGACGAGGACGCCATCGGTAACGACTACTACAACAACGGATATGTGTTCTACAGTCTCGACCCTGTCGAGATTAACGTAGACAACGACTCTATCGACCTTGAAATGCGCATCGTCGAAGGTCCGCAGGCTACAATAAACCGCGTGAAAATAACCGGTAACGACCGCCTTTACGAGCACGTAGTTCGCCGCGAACTTCGAACCAAACCGGGCGACCTCTTCAGCAAGGAGGCTCTTGAGCGTTCGTACCGAGAAATTGCACAGATGGGACACTTCAACCCAGAGAACATCAACCCTGACGTTAAGCCAGACCCAACAAACGGAACAGTTGACATCAACTACATCCTTGAGTCTAAGGCTAACGACCAGATTGAGCTTTCTGCCGGATGGGGTCAGACTGGTATCATCGGTAAGGTGAGTCTGAAACTTACGAACTTCGCCATTCAGGAGTTGTTCAGCAAGACCAAGAACCGCCGCGGAATCGTTCCGCAGGGCGAAGGTCAGACACTTACGCTGAGCGGACAGACAAACGGTACTTACTACCAGTCGTACAGCGTTTCGTTCCTCGACCCTTGGTTTGGTGGCAAGCGTCCAACCTCATTCTCGGCAACAGCCTTCTACTCTAAGCAGACCGACGTGAGCAGCAACTATTACAGTTCGTACGGCAACTATTACAACTATTACTACGGAACAGGAACGTTCAATAGTAACTACAACAGTTACGAGAACTATTACGACCCCGACAAATACGTTCAGTTGTTTGGTGTTACACTCGGCTTAGGAAAACGTCTGCGCTGGCCTGACGACTACTTCACATTCAGCGCGGCTCTCACATACCAGCGCTACATGCTTAAAGGTTGGGCTTACTTCCTGATTTCCGACGGAAACTGTAACAACATCAACCTTGAACTTGCGCTTAACCGAAACTCAACTGATAACCAGATTTACCCTCGTAGAGGCTCTGAATTCTCACTCTCGCTTGCCCTCACACCACCATTCTCTTTGTGGGACGGAAAGGACTACGAGAAACTGACATCTGTAAAGAGTACAGATAACAAAGAGTTGTACTTGGCAAACATGCAGGAGAAGTTCAACTGGATTGAGTATCACAAGTGGAAGTTCAAACTGCGCTCGTTCACGGCTCTTGCCAACGGAGCTAAGTGTCCTGTGCTGATGACACGCGTTGAGTTCGGTCTGCTGGGCCACTACAACAAGTACAAGAAATCTCCGTTCGAGACATTCTATGTTGGTGGCGACGGAATGACAGGATATTCGAGCAGCTATGCAACCGAAACAATCGGCTTGAGAGGTTACGAGAACGGAAGCCTCACTCCAACCGGAAGCGAGGGCTACGCTTACTCACGCCTCGGTCTTGAACTCCGCTACCCTCTCATGCTCGAGACATCAACAAGCATCTACTGCCTTGCCTTTGCCGAGGGCGGTAACGCTTGGACAACAATAAACAAGTTCAACCCATTCGACATGAAGCGTTCTGCCGGCGTAGGTGTGCGCATCTTCCTGCCAATGATTGGTATGATGGGTATCGACTGGGCTTACGGATTCGACAAGGTTTACGGAACAAAGGGCGGAAGCCAGTTCCACTTCATCATCGGTCAGGAATTCTAACAAAACCAGTTTAATGAAAGCATTACGAATCCTTGCAATATCAGCCATTGTCTGCTACAACCTGTTTGTGGCAGACAATGCCTTTGCCCAGAAATATGCCGTGGTAGACATGCAGTACATTCTGAAGAACATTCCGGCATACGAGCGCGCCAGCGAGCAGCTTAACCAAGTAAGCAAAAAATGGCAGGCCGAGGTGGAGGCACTGAATGCAGAAGCACAGACGATGTACAAGAACTATCAGAACGAGTCGGTGTTTCTGAGCGAGGAGCAGAAGGCTAAGAAAGAAGAAAACATCCTTGAAAAGGAAAAAGAGGCAAGCGAACTGAAGCAGAAATACTTCGGCCCAGACGGAGAGCTTTACAAGAAGAGAGCATCGCTCATAGCCCCTATACAAGAAGAGATTTACAATGCGGTGAAGGAGATTGCAGACTCGAAAGGCTACAGCCTCGTTCTTGACAGGGCGGCCGACTCGGGCGTGATATTTGCCTCGCCAAAAGTAGACATCAGCAACGAGGTACTGACAAAGTTGGGCTATTCTAACTAATTTTCAGCATTTTTAAGAAATATAGTCGTCTATTTAACAAAAAAATACAGTACCTTTGCCGCCGAAAACAAATTTGATAATATAAAAACGAGAAAAATAACAAATGAAAAAATTGATTCTATTGGCGCTAATCCTTGCGCCAGCATGTGCATTCGCACAGAAGTTTGGTCATATCAATTCTGCTGACATCATCCAGAATATGCCAGAGTTTACCGCAGCACAGAACGAGATTCAGGCTCAGCAGAAGACATACGAGACAGAGTTGAAGAAGATGCAGGACGAACTTCAGGCTAAGGGCGCAGAGTTCGAGAAGGAGATGGCTACACTGCCAGAGAACATCAAGCAGCGCCGCCAGCAGGAACTTCAGGACATGTACACTCGCATGCAGCAGTTCGCTCAGGAGAGCCAGTCAAACGTTCAGAAGCTTTCTAACGATAAGATGCAGGCTATTCAGGAGAAGGTAACAAAGGTTATCGCTGAAATAGGCAAGGCAGGCGGCTACATCTACATCATGGATATCACAGCCGGTATTCCTTACATCAGCGAGACTCAGAGCACCGACCTTACAAGCCAGGTAAAGAGCAAGCTCGGCGCAACAGGCGCAAAGACTACTCCTGCTAAGAAATAATTCTGATTAACAGACAACAATCTTGTCAAACCCAAAATTCTTTAAAAAAGTATGTTCAAGAAAATAATCATAATGGCATTGTGCATGCTGCCGCTCGCAGCAAGCGCACAGAGTAAATTCGGCTACTTTAACTACGACGACATGCTTAAGGCAATGCCTGAGTACACAGAAGCACAGAACAACCTTAACATGCTTAAGGACAACTATGAGTCTGAACTCAAGCGTTCGGAAGATGAGTTCGACAAGAAGTACACTGAATTCCTTGACGGACAGAAGGAGTTTCCGAAGAGCATCCTGATGAAGCGACAGAAAGAGTTGCAGAACCTTATGGATCAGACTCTCGAGTTCAAGAAGGATGTTAAGGAGATGCTCTCTAAGGCAGAGAAGAACCTTATGGCTCCGGTTAAGCAGAAACTCGACGAGGCTGTTGCTGCCGTGGCTCAGGAGAAGGCTCTCGACTATGTCATCAACACTGCCGGAAACAACTATCCGTACGTAAACCCAAACACTGGCGTTGACCTCACGGAGCAGTTGAAGCAGAGTCTTGGAATAAAGTAAAACAGAACTGAACAACAATCCCTATAAGGGCGACACCATTATGGGGTCGCCCTTTCTCTTTCCCTGTAGATTATGGCACAACCATCATTCTCAAAAAATCCCGGACCGATAGGTCTGTTCGACTCGGGCTACGGAGGCCTTACGATTCTGAAACAGATTCAAAGCCTTATGCCCGAATACGATTACATGTATCTGGGCGACAATGCGCGCTCGCCTTACGGCTCACGCTCGTTCGACGTGGTTTACGAGTTTACGCTGCAATCGGTAAAGAAACTCTTCGAACTGGGCTGCCAACTTGTTATTCTTGCGTGCAACACGGCATCGGCAAAGGCACTAAGAACCATTCAGCAGAAAGACCTTCCGCTGCTCGATGCCGACCGCCGCGTGCTTGGAATAATCCGCCCCACGGCAGAGTGCATAGGCGCGCTGACCAAGAGCCGCCACGTTGGCTTCTTTGCCACCGAAGGAACGGTTCTGTCACATTCCTATCAGTTGGAGATTGAGAAACTACACCCCGACGTGAAGGTTACGGGCGAGCCTTGCCCAATGTGGGTTCCGCTTGTAGAGAACAACGAATACAACAGCGACGGCGCAGACTATTTCGTAAAGGCTCGCATAGACAATCTGATGAGTCGCGACCCCGAGATAGACACCATAATTCTGGGCTGCACCCACTACCCTCTTCTGCTTAACAAAATTAACAAGTACATTCCCAAAGGCGTTAACGTTATTCCGCAGGGCGACTATGTTGCGGCAAGCCTCAGCGACTATCTTAAACGCCATACCGAGATGGATGCCAAACTGACGAAGGGCGGCACTTGCCAATTCTTCACCACCGAGAGCGAAGAGAAATTCAAAAAAAGCGCGTCGGTATTTCTGAATGCCGACAAACTGGACGTTAAAAAGATAACGCTGGTTTAAGATAAAAAACGGTCGGGGTTCGAACAAGAATCCCGACCGTTTTTTGCCGAGAAGAACGATTTTCTGCTATATTTGCATCCAGAGCAAGACTGACCTGCTGAAAAACAAGCACGGACACAGTCTTGAGATGTATAACCCGTAAATCAATAGACACATTATGAAACAGAGTTCGAAAGAGATTCAGGAAATGTTCATGACGTTGCCTTTTTCCGAGACCATGAAAAACTGCATAGAAGAGACAGGCTGGCAGTTTGCCGACTCGCACATTGCAACAATAATCTACAACTTTCCTTTCCCGTATTTTGTGAGAAGGGAACTTCTGGAAGCAATCCACGACAACACAGAGGACGAGACGCTGAAAACGCAACTCGGACAGCGTTTTGAGGTTGACGACCTTAAGATTGAATCGTTTAAACAGCCATTAAACAACACGGTCTTCGCCGTTAAATCGTTCGACTTTTCCGACATCGGTACTTTCAGCGATTTCGATTCTGCAATGGAAAGCGTTAAGGACTATAACGATGAATTTTGTATCGAGAAGATTCAAACGCTTTCTGAGGAAGCCGAACCGGCGGTAAAGAATTTTTCATTTCCATTCCGCAACATGGGTGCAGAGAACCAGACCGAATTCTGGGACATCGACAGCGCGCCCGACACTCTCGGAACGATATATTTCAACGAGGAGAAACTCATACACCGTTTTTGGAGCGTCACCCCCGACAACGAATTCATCAGAAAAGTGGACAGCCTCGACTCCTCACGATTCGAGAATGCCTTTGTGCCGCTACCCAACCCGTTCGACAAAGGCGACAAGGTGCAAAGACTTTCAACCGGCGAGACTGTGGTGATAAACACAACAAAAGAGAAATTCAACGACATTATTGCCAAAGCCGAGAAAAGTGCCGACTACGATTACGACGACACATACGTATCGTTCATATTCAACAATGGCGAGGGGGTAAAAGACGATTTGGCATGCCTTTTCGAACTGGAGCGTGCATAATTTTGAAAGCGGCAGCAAAATGCCGCTTTTTCATTTTAAGCCTTCCACAAAGCAGAAGTTTTTTGATATATATCAAGAATGCACGTTCCAAATATGTTTTATGGCAGCGTTTTTTTCATTTCTTGATATTTTTTGACTTTCTTTGCATAAAATTTCAATAGCGAAAACTGAATATTACGTGTAAATAAACTGCAACAGACAGTAAATAAACATGTAAGCAAAGCCTGAAGTTTTAGAGACGGCATTGTTCATAAGAAAACTAAAGAACTGCTATCAAAAATTAAAGCATTATGGCGCAATCATTACATAGACACGGATTATGATGTTTTTCAGGAAACAGGTTGAACAATAATAATTATTACCAAAATGAAAAGCAAGATTGTATCATCTTTAATCATCATCGTAACATTTGGCGTTGCGCTTGCAAGAATGGCAAACTGTTCGAAAAAGGTCATTCTGCATTGGGACATCAGCGGCAACCTAACGAGTCAGGGAACTGAAAACCTCATCATCCTGCTACCTATGATTTCGGTCATAATTTTTGCAATCTTCAAATACTACGAACGGAATCCGTACAAACTGAGCACTCTTCCACGCATAGAGGAGAGCGAGAGCAACACCAAGATGCTGGTAAAGCACATTAAGACAATGGCTATGCTTACGCTGCTTGCAATGCTTTACATAACAATGTGCTCGGCTAAGATGGCAGACATACGACTGCTTATTATCGTGCCTTTCCTGCTGCTAACAATGGGATACTATGCCCACACTCGCAAAAAGATTAAGGCAGGCTTCTGCGCGCAGGCAAAATAACAGAGCATCAATATCATATTCGCAATAATTTTAATGATAATCCGCAATATCCCCAAATGTATTATCTTTGTAATTGAAAAAATCATAGCCAAATGAAGTTGTTGGATTTTGCAAAACATTTCGACAGCGAGGAAGCTTGTGAAAAGTACCTCAAGGAAACTCGCGAAAAAGAAGGTATAAAGTGCAGCCGCTGTGGCTGCGAGAAACAGTACTGGAACCGTTGCCACAAACGCTGGATGTGTGCCAAGTGCGGACATGAGACCACCCTCAGGTCGGGCACGGTTATGCACGGCAGCAACCTTCC
>FNBQ01000017.1:0-11553 GCA_900102385.1 Bacteroidales bacterium KHT7
TTTTAGCTGCATCTGGATACAGCTGAGATAATACTCCTTGAAGTTCTTGAATGTGCCAAAATGATAGCATACGAGGATGGTCATAATCTCGCTTTCGGAGAGTCTTCCCTTACGGTTTCTGTGACGTTTTCCGCTGCCGTCTTTGGATGGCAGACGAAGGTTTTTCTTCAATTCCTCGTTCAAATTCTTGTCAAACTCGTCGATAATACAGAAAATTTCAGTAACTTTGTCTCTGGTAATCATTGCTATTATATTTTGTAACTTGTTTGTTTTCAGCTATAAAGATACAAATAAATAGCGAGATTACCAACTTTTATTTGACTTTTCTTATCCCGAACTGGCGTATATATGTTGCGAGATTGTAAAGTAAACTGTGTCATTGAACAATAAAAGAATTAAAGCACAGTTGCAGAAATCCCGAACGAATCCCGAATGCATCCCGAAGGACTGAAGAAGTTTCCCAACTGACTATTGACTTATCCCGTACATACGTATTTTTTCTTGTGCTGGCACACGCAAAATTTTTATGCTGAAAATCACCCCCAAGTTTCGGGATTGTGAAAAATAACCACCCCGAAAAGTTGTTTTATAACATATTTTTGATTAGTTTTGCGGTGCTTTTCTGAAAAGAGAAAAGTTCCAAAGTTAAATGCCAAAAGTTTATTTATATGAAGTTATCTAATTGTATCGAAAGTTTCGATGGTTACATCTGGAAACGAGAAATTAATGTGCGGGATTTCATTCAGCACAACTACACACCGTATTATGGCGATGAGTCGTTTCTGGTTGGTCCTACGGCAAAGACTACTGCTGTGTGGAACAAGTTGTCGGAGATGTTCAAGGTTGAGCGCGAGAAAGGCGTCTACGATGCCGAGCAGAAATATCCGCAGAGCCTTACAACCTATGGTGCCGGCTACATCGACAAGGAGAACGAGGTTATCGTAGGTCTTCAGACCGACGCTCCGCTCAAGCGCGGAATCTTCCCAAAGGGTGGTATCCGAATGGTAGAGCAGGCACTCGACTCTTACGGCTACAAACTTGACCCTGAAACTAAGACAATCTACACAAAGTACCGCAAAACTCACAACGAAGGCGTTTTCTCTGCCTACACACGCGACATCCGCGCCGCTCGTCACTCACACATTATCACTGGTCTTCCTGATGCCTATGGTCGTGGCCGAATCATCGGCGACTATCGTCGTATTGCTCTCTACGGAGTTGATAATCTGATAGATGAGCGCAAGCGTTACCTTGATCGTCTCGACATTCAGGAAATGACAGAGGAGTGCATCCAGAAGCGCGAGGAGACATCGGAGCAGATTGCTGCCCTGAAGGATTTTGTGAAGATGTGTGCCAACTATGGTTTCGATGTAACTCGCCCTGCGCAGAATGCTCGCGAGGCCGTTCAGTTCGTCTACTTCGGATATCTTGGCGCGGTTAAGGATCAGGACGGCGCAGCAATGTCGCTCGGCCGTGTCTCTACGTTCCTCGATATCTTCATAGAGCGCGACATCAAGGAGGGCAGACTCACCGAGGCTGAGGCTCAGGAGCTTGTTGACCAGCTCATCATCAAACTCAGAATCGTGCGTTTCCTCCGCACACCTGAATATAACGACCTTTTCTCTGGCGACCCTGTTTGGGTTACCGAGTCGCTTGGTGGTGCTGGCGTAGACGGTCGTCCGCTTGTAACAAAGACAAGTTACCGTTTCTTGCACACTCTCGAGAACCTCGGTCCGGCTCCAGAGCCAAACCTTACCGTTCTGTGGTTCAACGCCGCTCCTGAGAACTGGAAGAACTACTGCGCAAAGATGTCTATCAAGACTTCGGCAATCCAGTATGAGAACGACGACCTTATGCGTCCTGACTATGGCGACGACTACGGAATTGCCTGCTGCGTTTCTCCGATGAAGATTGGTAAGCAGATGCAGTTCTTCGGTGCGCGCGCAAACCTTGCAAAGTGCTTGCTCTACGCTATCAACGGTGGTAGAGATGAGATTTCGGGCGAGCAGGTAGGTCCTGACTTTGAGCCAATCAGAGGCGAATATCTTGAGTACGATGAACTTATGTCTAAGTTCGAGAATATGATGCGCTGGCTTGCAAAGACTTACGTCAACGCCCTGAAGATTATCCACTACATGCACGACAAGTACGACTATGAGGCTTATCAGATGTCGCTTATCGACGGCGATGTAGAGCGTACTCGAGCAACAGGTATCGCAGGCCTTTCAATCGTAACAGACTCGCTTGCAGCCGTTAAGTTCGGCAAGGTTAAGATTATTCGCGACGAGCGCGGCATTGCCGTAGACTTTGAACGCGAGGGTGAATACGTTCCTTACGGAAACAACGACGAGAATACCGACAAACTTGCTCTGATGGTAACAGAGAAGTTCATGGAATATATGCGTCAGCACGAGACATACCGTCACGCAACTCCAACACAGAGTATCCTTACAATCACTTCTAACGTGGTTTACGGAAAGCGCACAGGTGCAACTCCTGACGGTCGTCCATCTGGCGTACCTTTCGCTCCGGGTGCAAACCCAATGAACGGTCGCGATACCAAGGGCGCGGTTGCGGCTCTTGCATCTGTTGCAAAACTTCCGTTCCAGCATGCGCACGACGGAATCTCTTACACATTCGCCATCTCGCCATCAACTCTTGGCAAGGACGATGCAACGAAGGTGGGCAACCTTGTAAATCTGCTCGACGGCTATTTCACTCCAGACGGTGGTCATCACCTCAACGTGAATGTATTCGACCGCGAACTTCTTGTCGATGCAATGGAGCATCCAGAGAAGTATCCGCAGCTTACAATCCGCGTTTCGGGCTATGCCGTAAACTTCGTCAAGCTTACACGCGAGCAGCAGCTTGATGTACTTAGCCGTACAATCAATAAGAGCTTGTAATTATTGAGTAAGAACATAATGCGCGCACATTTGGCAGTACGCTTGCCGAATGTGCGCGATTTTGTTTGTATATTTGCACTCACAGATTTTCATTTTTTGCGATTTCAGAAAAACAGAAGAAAATGATTGGCAGAATACACAGTCTTGAGAGTTTTGGCACAGTAGACGGACCTGGCATCCGCTTCCTTGTCTTTCTTCAGGGATGCCCGATGCGATGCCTCTTTTGTCACAATCCCGACACATGGGACATCAACGCGCCAGTTAAGTACAAGATGACGCCCCAGCAGCTTCTCGACGAAGTGATGAAGTACAAGAATTTCATTCGCACGGGCGGAGTTACGGCAACAGGCGGCGAACCTCTGATGCAGGCCGATTTCGTAGAGGAATTCTTCGAACTCTGCCAGCTGAATGGTTTGCATACTGCGCTCGACACATCGGGCGTTGTCTTCTCGGACAAGGCGAAGCGCGTTCTTCAGCATACCGACCTCGTTCTGCTCGACATAAAGACCGTTGACGACAACCTTCATCCGCGCCTTACGGGATGCGAACGCACCAACAACGACCGCTTCATGCGCTATCTTCAGGAGATAGAAAAGCCCGTGTGGATTCGCCACGTCGTGACTCCGACAATAAACGATGATGACGAACATCTGCAAGCCGTGGCAGACTATCTGGCGCAGTTTCCGGTTATTGAGCAGGTGGAGATTCTGCCATATCACACCATGGGAAAATACAAGTACGAGAATCTTGGCATCGACTACAAGCTCAAAAATCTCGACGATCTCGACGGCGAGAAAGCCAAGCGCGCAGCCGAGATTTTACGCCGCACCCTAAGTTGCAAGGTGATTGTTTAGCCGTGAGTGTGCAAAATGTACTTAACTGTTTGTTAATATGAACAATAAGTGCGAAAAATATAGCAATTTTTAACAAAATTTAAGAATGTTTTTTTGTTATTGTTGAAATATATATGTACATTTGCAACAGAATAAAAAGAAGAACTTTTTAGAATTATATAAACCGAGAAATTTAAAGAAACCTTTTTTAATTTAAATGTTTTTGCGCTATGAACAATCGTAATTATTTCGCTGTTTGGAACACAGCCGACAAGAATGGAA
This sequence comes from Bacteroidales bacterium KHT7, assembly GCA_900102385.1. GTDB lineage: Bacteria > Bacteroidota > Bacteroidia > Bacteroidales > Bacteroidaceae > Ga6A1. The sequence continues at coordinate 4,022 of FNBQ01000017.1, forward strand.
ACATTGTAGTGTTTGACGAGTTGAGGAGCGGGGATAACCTCAGTTCAGTTGAGTTAGACTTTGGTGTCGGAAGTCAGGTTGTAGATCAGGAGGAAGAGGTTGGACCTGAGATGTTTCAGGAGTTGTATTACTAACATTGCAATCTTATTTTATCTGTTTTATTGTATAGGGTAAAAAGAGGGGCATCTTTTAAACATAGTAAAAGATGCCCCCCTTTTTTTGTTTGCTATAATCCAAGCATTTCCTCCATTGTGCCAACGGCTTTCGCCATGTCTTCGCTAAACCGCGTGTGGTCGAGCAGAAAGTTGGGCTTGCCGTCCGAAATCTTGGCATATAGTTCCTTGTCCATGTCCTCGATATACGACGAGATGGCATATTCAATGTCATCTTTCTGCCAGTCGAGGTTTGAATACTGATATACCCTCAGTTTCTGGTGAAAGAAACTGTATGCCGTTTCTATGTTGTGCCGCGTAATCATCTAAGCCTCGATGCCCACAGGACGCATTTGCTTTTGCGATTCGTTGTATTCGTATCCGTTCTCGAACAGATATTTCTTCAACTCGTCTATTTCGCGGTCGAAATAGCAGCAGAGCGATTCGAGTGAGTCGAACTCATCATCGCGAAGAAGCATGTTTATGCTTGAAACCAGCATGGCTGGGTCGTTTGGTAAATATTCCATAATGCGTGTTTGAAAATTCTGGGTGCAAAGTTATGAAGATTCGGCGAAATAACCGAATTAAATCAGTTTATTTCTGTCCTAAACCGAATGTAGTGAAAATTTGCGCCAAAATCGCTTGCTTATAACAATAATTTTTTTGTATATTCGCAGCAAAACGTAAAAAGATTCTGAGTTATGGCTAAAGGTAAGTGGATTGGTTTATTGGCTGGAAGTTTTCTTGGCGGACCGGTAGGTGCGTTGGCTGGATTCGTGTTGGGCTATTTGTTCGACGATGAATCCGCAGGAAAGAGTAGTTTCTTTGGTGGCGGAACAGACGGCGACGGAAAAAGTTCGGCGTTCGATGGCAAGACACGCGCTCAGCAGACCGAGCGCAACGGCTTCCTCTTCTCGCTGATGATTCTGGCAGCCCATGTCATAGCCGCCGATGGCAAGATAATGCACAGCGAGATGGAGTATGTGCGCGGTTTCCTAAAACACACGTTCGGCGAGGATGCAAGTCGCGAGGGCGACGAGATTTTGAAAAAACTGTTTGCGCAGAAAAAGCAGATAGGCGATTATAACTGGCAGAACCAGACAGCGCAGTGCTGTATGCAGATGGCAGGCGTTATGACCGTTGAACAGCGCACCCAACTCATGGCTTTCCTTGTTGAGATTAGTAAGGCAGACGGTAAGGTTACCGATGACGAAATAGACGCTCTCCGCATGATTGCCGTGAGCATGAACCTTGGTGTAAACATCGTAAGCCAGTTGCTGAATCTTGGCGGCTCATCGCTCGACGAGGCTTACAAGGTGCTTGGCATCTCGCCAGATGCTTCAGACGAGGAAGTGCGCAGAGCGTACAAGAAAATGGTTCTTCAGCATCATCCCGACAGGGTGGCTACTTTGGGCGACGACATTAAGGCGGCTGCCGAGAAGAAGTTCAAGGAAATTGTAGAGGCCAAAGACCGTATTTTCGAGGCTCGTGGAATGAAATAACCGCTATTTTTAAATTTTTCTGCAAAAAAATCCAGAAAAAGTTTGGAGGTTCAAATAAAAGCAGTATCTTTGCACCGCAATTCAGCAGTAAGGTTGTTGAGACTGAATGTTGAAAACAAGATGCGTTCTTAGCTCAGTTGGTAGAGCAACTGACTCTTAATCAGTGGGTCCAGGGTTCGAACCCCTGAGAGCGTACAAAAAAGGCTATCGGATTTATCCGCTGGCCTTTTTCTTTTTCTGTAATTAGGGTAAAATGATTCATTCTATTTTCTTTGATATCGACGGTACGCTGGTATCGTTCAAAACGCACACCATTCCCGAAAGCACTCTGGCTGCCATCAGGCGCGCCCGAAAGAAGGGCATCCGTATTTTTATAGCCACGGGCAGACCCCAGTATTTCATCAATAATCTCGACGGACTCGAATACGACGGCATCGTGATGGTGAACGGCGCGGTGTGCAAGGATGCGTCGGGCAAGGTGCTTTACAGCGACTATGTCAGTCAGAGTGATTTGCAGAGTTTGGTAGAATATCACAAGTCGAACCCTTTTCCCATAACGTTTGCCACATCCGAAGGGCTTTTTGCCACCGCTTTCAGTAAGGAGACCGACGAGGTTTTCAGTCTTCTCAACGTGGGTGTAAAGGAAGTTAGGCCGATAGAGTATGTCCTTGGCAAGAATGTTGAGCAGATTATCGCCTTCTTTCCCGAAGAGCGTCAGCATGAGATAATGTCTGAGGCACTTCCCGGCTGCGACACGATGCGCTGGCATCCGTTTTTTACCGACATCATAGCGCGCAACAACAGCAAGAGTCACGGCATTCAGATGATGCTCGACCATTATGGTCTGCCGCTCGAAGGCACGGTAGCCTTTGGCGACGGTGGAAACGACATAAACATGCTCCGCTACGTTCCGATGGGCGTAGCCATGGGCAATGCCACCGACGAGGTGAAGGCTGCCGCCAATTATGTAACCGACACGGTTGATAACGACGGCGTAGAAAAGGCTTTCAGGGTTTTGGGGATATAATTCAAAGGAAGTTTATCTTGGATACAGCGAAATTTATATGTCTGTCAAGGTTTAATTTTGTTGAGAGAAATAATAATCCGAAAGGTTCTGTGTGGGACTTTTCGGATTTTTTTCATTTTGTAAAAATAACCATTGTTAGATATTTGTTTTTTGACTTAAAAAACGGTAAATTTGCGTTCAATCTCAAACATTTGTCAGAAAGTACATTATTGTAATGGTGCTGTATAAATAGTTTGGTTGATAAATTGGCAGTTCTATGCCCAATAAAATTAGATAACAATAAAATAATGATAAATATCCGTAAGCTCGAAGCCGAACTATGGGAGTCGGCAGATTTGCTCCGTCAGGGCAGTAAATTAACAAGTAGCCAGTATTGTATGCCCGTATTGGCGTTGCTTTTCTTGCGTTATGCCTATAGCCGATACAAAATGGTTGAGGCTGAAATATTGCAAGGTCGTCCTATGCGTGGCGGTCGTGTTTTGCCAGTTGAACCAAGCGATTTTACTGCCAAAAGTGCGTTGTTCCTTCCTCGCGAAGCGCAGTTCGACTATCTGGTAAATTTGCCAGATAACATTGTTTCGGCAGGGCTGAAGAGTAAGGATGGAAACGATATTAACTCGCTAGGTGAGGCTGTAAATAATGCAATGCAACTGGTTGAAGACCAGAGCGAACAGCTCACTGGCGTTCTGCCAAAGACGTACACGAGTTTTTCGGATGACATATTGCGCGAACTGCTCCGTATCTTCAATAATAAGACAATAGACGATGTTGGAGGCGATGTTATCGGTCGTATATACGAATATTTCCTCTCAAAGTTTGCCAAGGCTGTGGCGAGCGATGATGGTGTGTTCTTTACGCCAAAATCGTTGGTAAAGATGCTTGTAAATGTGCTTGAGCCAAAACAAGGTGTGATGCTCGACCCGGCATGTGGTTCGGGTGGAATGTTTGTACAGACAGGTGATTTTGTCAATCAGGCAGGTCTTAATGCCAATACAAGCATGACTTTCTTTGGACAGGAGAAAGTTGAATATAATGCCCAGCTCTGTCTGATGAACATGGCTGTTCATGGTCTAAACGGACGAATTGTCTCTGGCGATGCGGCTAACTCTTTCTATCACGATGCGCATAATCTCGAGGGTAAATGCGATTTTGTTATGGCAAATCCGCCATTCAACGTTGATAAGGTAAAGGCTGAATCTGCTTTTACTGCTGGTCGTTTGCCTTTTGGTTTGCCCGGTGTTAATGCCAAGACAAAAGAGATTGGTAATGCCAACTATCTTTGGATCAGTTATTTCTATGCATACCTAAACGAGCATGGTCGTGCCGGATTTGTTATGGCAAGTTCGGCTACTGATAGCGCAAACAAAGAGCGTGACATCCGCGAAAAACTGGTGCGTACTGGCGATGTAGATGTTATGGTAAGTGTTGGCAACAACTTTTTCTACACGCTGTCTCTGCCTTGCTCCTTGTGGTTCTTCGACCGTAACAAGAATGCCGATATTCGCGACAAGGTGCTATTCATCGATGCCCGTAATTACTATACCGTTGTAGACCGTACCTTGAACGAGTGGACGGAGTGGCAGCTTCGCAATCTGCAAGCTATAGTGCATCTCTATCGTGGAGAGAAAGAGAAATATCAACAACTCATAATTGATTACGATAAGGCTATCAAAGAGGCTGTTGCAGCTGTTGAGGAACAGGGACAGCCTTTTAGCGAGCTTATAGACAGAGATACGCGCGGTCATTTCTGGGGGATAATGGGATGGACAAAAAATTCCGAGGAATATAGCCTGCTTGAGTTAAATGACAGAATTATAGGTCAGATCAAACAGACGAGAACATGTGTGAAGGTTGCAGAAGGAAATATTGAGAAGCGTAAAGTCAAGGCAATGCGTCTTGCTGGAGAATCGTTTTGCAATGTCCTTGCTGGTATTGTTGCCATCATCAATGAGCGTTTATGGTTAGTTTCTAAGTTTGGAGAGGACGGACAGTATCAGGATATTCTTGGACTCTGCAAAATTGCCACTATTCAAGAAATAGAAGAAAAGAACTATTCTCTTACTCCCGGTGCATACGTTGGTGTTCCTGAACAGGAAGACGATGGTGTGGACTTCCATGAGCGTATGAACGAGATTCATGCAGAGCTGGCGAAGCTGAACAAAGAAGCTAACGTGCTGATGGGCGAGATACAAAAGGCGTGGGAGGAATTGAAATGAAAGAAGATACCCAAATGATAGAGGCAAGAGCCGAGCAGTTAGCCGATAGAATAGAATCTTTAATTACAGAGGCTCGTAAGAAGGTTGCCGTTGCTGCTAATACGGCAATGGTTTATGCTTATTATGAGATTGGGCGTTATATTGTAGAGGATGAGCAGGGCGGAAAGGCTCGTGCTGAATACGGCAAAGGTATATTGAAGTCTGTTTCTGCACGTCTTACGCTACACCTTGGTAAGGGGTGGTCGGTTGATACATTAGAAAAGTCGCGGCGCTTTTTCCTGATATATTCAAAATCCGCTACACCGCAGCGGTTTTTGGCTCACGATGAGATTTCCGCTACATCGCAGCGGAAATTCGTGCTTACTTGGAATCATTATCAGATACTAACGCATGTTGATAACTCTGATGCTCGCAGTTTTTATGAGATAGAGGCTTTTAGGCAACAATGGAGCACCCGCCAGTTGCAACGCCAAATAGGTAGCGGGCTCTACGAGCGTTTGGCTTTGAGCAGGGATAAGGACGAAGTGATGCGTCTGGCAACGGAAGGGCAAGTGATTGAAAAGCCGACTGACATAATCAAGGATCCGCTTGTGCTAGAGTTTCTCGGCTTGAAACCTGATGCATCCTATAGCGAGACCAGTCTTGAGAGTGCCATTATCAGTCGTCTACAGGATTTTCTGCTCGAGATGGGAAAAGGATTCTTGTTTGAAGCAAGACAGAAGCGATTTACCTTTGAGGAACGTCACTTTTATGTTGATCTCGTTCTGTATAACAGATTATTACAATGTTATGTGCTCGTAGACTTGAAAATGGATGACCTTACTCATCAAGATCTTGGGCAGATGCAGATGTATGTAAATTATTACGATCGCTATGTAAAGGAGGATTTCGAGAAACCAACTATCGGAATCTTGCTCTGTGAGCGAAAGAATGATGCTCTTGTTGAACTTACGTTGCCAAAAGATGCCAACATCTATGCGCAGCAATATGCACTCTGTCTTCCAGACAAGGCTCTGCTTCAGCAGAAGCTTAGTGAATGGATAGCGGAATTTAAGGAAAAGGAGGATGAGGTATGAGCGAGTTGAAGAAAGTTATATTGATGGCATTAGCGAGATATTCTGCGCCCAGTAAGGGCAAAGAGTTATTAGCCCAGTGTACCACTCTGGGTGTTATGATGTATAGTATTATTGTTCGCGCCTTAGGTGCAAAAGCTGATGCTCTTTCAGAGCGATACTGTTGTTGTATGTTTATTCCCAAGGCGATGCCTTGGTCTGAGCGTGTATTGGTCATTCAGACCGTCTTTTATTCAAAAATGTCAGGAAAGGAGACTTGGAAATGAGTGAATGGAAGAAAGTGAAGTTGGGAGAAATTGCAGCCTATATACAGACAGGACCTTTTGGATCGCAATTGCACCAATCTGATTATTCTGAGATAGGCACACCTGTGGTAATGCCAAAAGATATAGTAGATGGTAGAATAAATGTTGCGACAATAGCACGTGTGGGAAAACAACATGTGGAGAGATTGTCTCGGCATAAAATCACAGAGGGCGATATTCTGTATGCTCGTCGAGGAGATGTTGGGAAATGTGCCTATACAAATAGTTCTCAAACAGGTTGGCTTTGTGGTACTGGATGTTTGCGTGTAACGATTGACAAGGAGAAAGCAATGCCTAAATTTATTTTTTTTCAGTTGCAAAAGAAGGATACGATTGGTTGGGTGGAGAAGCATGCAGTTGGAGCAACTATGCTTAACTTAAATACTTCTATACTGTCAGATGTTCCTATAGAACTGCCGCCTATTTCTACTCAGCACCGCATCGCCTCCATTCTTTCTCGTTACGACTCATTGATAGATAACTATCAGAAGCAGATAAAGCTATTAGAAGAGGCTGCACAGCGACTCTATAAGGAATGGTTCGTTGATCTCCATTTCCCCGGACACGAAAACACCAAAATCGTGGATGGCGTACCGGAGGGATGGGTGCATTCAATGTTAGGACAGTTGGTTGAGTTCAAAAGAGGGAAAACTATTACCAAGAAGGAAGCTATTGAGGGGACTATCCCTGTTGTGGCAGGTGGACTTGAGCCTGCATATTATTGCAATAGGTCAAATACTGCTGAACGTGTAATCACGGTAAGTGGTTCTGGTGCGAATGCTGGTTTTACAAGGATGTATTTCGAGAAAATATGGGCTTCCGATTGCTCATTTGTGGATTCCTCCACATCTCCATACTTGCATTATGTATATTGTTTTCTCAAAAACAACAAGACAACAATAGACAATATGCAGAAGGGAGCAGCTCAACCTCATGTGTATGCAAAAGATATTAATTTGATGGAGATGTGTATTCCTGCTGAAAGCGTGCTCAAATCTTTCGAGAAAAAGGCATCGAAGTATTATGATACAATCTCTTCTCTCCAATCTCAAATCCGCCTCCTCACCGAAGCTCGCGACCGCTTGCTTCCCAAGCTGATGAGCGGAGAATTTGAATTGAAATAAAAATGGTCTGAAAGACCTATAACCTGTCAGCCAAATGGCAACGCCTTGGGTATGTAAAAGGAAAAAACAAAAATCGTCCGATCTGGCCAAAAACATAAAACATGTCCGTGAACCAGTCAAATATCAATCTGTG
>FNBQ01000017.1:12414-90720 GCA_900102385.1 Bacteroidales bacterium KHT7
AAACATTTTGTCATCCCAACGTCAACGCCTTGGGTATGTAAAAGGAAAACAAAAATCGCCCCGTCATGCAGAAAACATATAAAACATGTCCGTGACCAGCCAAATAAACATTCGCCCCAAAGGGGCAATAATCTATTAGCCCAATGGCAACGCCTTGGGTAATTGGAACGAATAAGAAAACGCCCTGTAGGGGCAATAGATAAAAAGAATACAAATATGTCACAATCGCTTTGTAAAATATATCTGCACATAATCTTCCACGTGAAGACCACCAGCCCCACCATTGATGGCGAACATTTGAAACGATTACATAGCTATGTAGGCAAGCTTGTCAATACCACCGGCTGCCAAGTTCTGTGCGTGGGTGGCACAGAGAATCACATACATGCGCTGGTATTGCTATCAAAGACAGAAACCGTAGCACACCTTGTAGAGGAGATGAAACGTAACAGTAGCCGATGGATAAAGACCATTTCGCCACAATATGAGAAATTTGCATGGCAAGGCGGATATGCTGCATTTTCTGTCAGTCAATCACAGGTTGATACAGTGATTGCATATATCAAGAATCAAGAGGAGCATCATAAAAAACAGAATTTCAGAGATGAATATTTGAGCTTTTTGCGATTATACAAAATTGAATATGACGAGAGGTTTGTATTATCCGACTAAGATATGCAAGCTTTTGTTACAAAGTAGCGAGAAAATATATACAAAGGACGATGCCATTGACCGATAGTTCATTCGCCTTTTAGGCTGATAGTCTCACAATAAAATGAAAAACGATTATGTCAAAGGATTATAGCGAAGACCAACTAATACAGAAAAGTACTGCCGAGCTGCTTGAGAAGGAACTTGGCTGGACGGGTATATATGCTTTCGACCAAGAAACGTTGGGCAAAAACGGTACGTTGGGACGCACCAGTTATCACGAAGTGCTGCTTACACGCAGCCTGCAATCGGCTTTGAAACGCCTTAATCCTTGGCTCACCGACAAGCAGATGCAAGAAGCCACCGAACGTATGGTTGAGCACATGAGCAGTCAGACGCTGATGCAGATAAACGAGCAGAAATATCAGCTTATCCGCGATGGTATTCCTGTTGTGCGTACAAAGCCTAATGGCGAGACCGAGGAGGTGCGTGTAAAAGTAATAGATTTTGCATCGCCCGATAAAAACGAGTTTCTTTGTGTAAGAGAGATGCAGGTTTATGGTTCGCTGTATCGCCGACGTGCCGACATTGTTGGCTTTGTTAATGGTATTCCGCTGTTGTTTATAGAACTAAAAAACCATGATGTTGAGGTGGTCGATGCCTTTAATCAGAACTATCGCGATTATCTTGACACCATACCGCAACTGTTCTATCATAATGCCTTTATTATGTTCAGCAACGGACTTGAGGCACGTGTGGGTACGATTGATTCGAAATGGGAATTTTTCCATGAGTGGAAAAGACTGACTGAGGGTGATGCCGGCAACATTGAGCTGCCTACAATGCTGCGAGGCATCTGCAAAAAAGAAAATTTTCTCGATTTGCTCGAAAACTTCATACTCTACGACCATAGCGGAGGACGAACTGTTAAGATTCTGGCTCGAAATCATCAGTATCTGGGTGTGAATCAGGCTGTAGAGATGTATCGTAGCCGACAGTATCTAAACGGAAAACTTGGAGTTTTCTGGCATACACAGGGTAGTGGTAAGAGCTATTCTATGCTGTTTCTGACACAGAAAATACGTCGCAAGTTCGAAGGCTCGCCAACGTTTCTGGTCCTTACCGACCGCGATGAACTAAACAAGCAGATAAGTGATATCTTCGAGAATTGCGGACTGTTAGGAAATGTAAAAGCCAAAAATTTTATTGCCAGCAGCGGAGAAGATCTAAAGATGAAACTGAAGGGTAATCCGTCGTTCATCTTTTCGCTAATCCAGAAGTTTAACGATGCCAAGGCTGAGCCTATCTATCCCGATCACGATATTATAGTAATAAGCGACGAGGCGCACCGTACGCAGAACGGCATTTTTGCCGACAATCTGATGCACATGCTACCAACGGCTCATCGTATAGGTTTTACAGGTACGCCATTGCTGTCGCACGACCATATTACGGAACGTACATTTGGTAATTATGTAAGTGTCTACGACTTCAAACGTGCCGTTGAGGACAGGGCAACAGTGCCGTTGTATTACGAGAACAGAGGCGAGAAACTAAAGGATTTGCAGAATCCAGAAATAAACGATGAAATTGTTGCTGCTCTTGATATGGCTGGAGACTTGGACGCTTCGCAACTGGCTAAACTTGAACGTGAATTTGCCAAGGAAGTGCATTTGCTTACTGCCGAAAAGAGACTGCGTGTGGTGGCAAAAGACTTTGTTAGTCATTATAGCGATTTGTGGACATCGGGCAAGGCTATGTTTGTTTGCTACAATAAGGTTACTTGCGTGCGTATGTACAACTATGTGCAAGAATACTGGCAACAGGAAATAGAAAAACTGGAAACAGAGATAAAGAACTGCAACTTGCAGCAAGAGGTGCAGGAGATGCGTCGTAAACTTGAATGGATGCAGCAGACGGAGATGGCAGTTGTGGTATCACAGGAACAGAACGAACTGAAGACATTCCAGAAATGGAATCTCGATATTGTGTCGCATAGAGAAAAGATGGAGAAACGCGAGCTTGACAAAGAATTCAAGGATGCCGATTCGCCTTTGCGCATAGTTTTTGTTTGTGCTATGTGGCTTACTGGTTTCGATGTGAAAACCCTGTCGTGCCTTTATATAGACAAGCCAATGAAGGCGCATACGCTTATGCAGACTATAGCACGTGCAAACCGTGTGTCGGAAGGTAAGTTGAATGGGCTTGTAGTCGATTATATAGGTATTGTTAAGTCGTTGCGTCAGGCATTGGCTGATTATACAGCAAACCCGGATGCCGGAAAAGATGGAAACGACCCGACTGTTGATAAGGCAGAGTTGATTAAACATGTATATGATGTTATATCGGCAACAGAATCATTTTTGAAAGAGCATGACTTTGTGTTGGATAGTCTTGTTGGTGCCGAAAGTTTCATGAAACTGTCATTGTTGAAAAGTGCTGCCAATGCAATGTGCGAGACGGCAGAGATAAGAAAGACTTACTGTACGTATTCAACCACATTGTTAAATCTGTGGAAATATCTTGACAGAGAAGATATTACGCCAGATATGAAACATCGAAAAGATGCTATCGAAGCCATTTACAAGGAATTGCAGAAAAAACGCAAACATGCTGATATTACGGATTTGAGCGTTACTATCAATGAAATAATAAACGAACATCTTGACATTCAGCCTGAAATTCTCTCTGATGGTGATGAGAAAAAATCTTTTGATATTAGCGCGATAGATTTTGAACTCTTGCGCCGTGAATTTGCAAAAAGCCGTGAGAAAAATCTTGTTCTGAAAGATATTCAAGAACTGCTGCAAGAGCGAATTGCAGAAATGCTGAGGCAGAATCCGTCGCGAATAAACTTCTATGAAAAGTATAAGCAGATAATCTATGATTATAATCAGGAGCAAAACCGTGCATCGATAGAAAATACTTTCAAGGAATTGATGAAGCTGGCAAATGGATTGACCGAAGAGGAACAGAGGTACGTGCGCGAGGGTTTTGAAAATAATGAGCAACTTTCGATGTTCGATGTTCTGGTGAAAGACGATTTGAGCAAGGGGGACATAAAAAAGATAAAGGAAGTGGCTGTGGAGCTGCTGAATGAGATAAAGCAGAAACTTGCGGGAATGAATAATCCGTTTGATAAGCCGAATACTAAGGCGGCAATTATTGTAACGATTCGTGATGTTCTATGGAAAGAACTCCCAGAAAGTTATAGCGAGGAGAATATAACATATTATCGTGATGTAGTTTATGATTATGTAAGTCAGCATTACGCAGGTGGTATAGCGTAAATAATATTTAACGGTGCATCAAGTTGTTATAAACTTTTGATGCACCGTTAGTTTATCTTATAAAATTCGTGTACTTGCCGCGCTCTCTTTCTGGACGTTTGGCTGAGCCGGTGGAGAATTGCTTTAGCATATAAGCCATGTTGTCGGCAAGCGTGCGCATGGTCTGCAAGCCCTCTTCGTCTTGTGAAGCCTCGCCCTCGGCTGTTCCGTAGCCGATGTTCCAGTATTGCGAAGTAACGATAGGCATGTTGAGCATCTGGAAAGGCATTTGCAGAGTCTGGAAAGCGGCAGTTGCTCCTCCGCGGCGGCATACCGTTACGGCGGCGGCTGGCTTGCCTTGCAGTTTTGCTCCGCCCGAGTAGCACATTCTTTGCAGCACGGCGAGAACCTGACCGGCTGGCTGTCCGTAATAGACTGGCGAGCCGACGATTATGCCGTCACATTCTGCCATTTTGTCGAGAAGTTTGTTGCAAACATCATCGTCGAACACACATTTGCCAAGGTGCTCGGCATGGCATCGTCCGCAGGCAATGCAGCCATGAACAGGAAGGCTTCCGATGTTTACAATCTCGCTGTCTATCGAATTCTTGTTCAACTGACCGGCAATCTCGGAGAGTAGGGTGAAGGTATTGCCTTTTCGTCGTGCGCTGCCGTTGATTAGCAGCACTTTAAGACTCTTCTTAGCCTCTCCCGATGAGCCTACGGTCGAAGCCAATGCCTCTACTCCCGACATGCTGATGGCTGCCGTTGCCGTGAGTGCGCCCATCTTTTTCAGGGCATCGCGTCGCGAAATGTTCTGATTTTTGTCTGTTTTGTCGTTCATAATCGTTTGTTTTTGAAAATCGCTGTTATCTTATTCATATTAAGTTCATTGTGTGAATATAGCAAAAACGGAATGAAAATTCGTCTTTTTCGGTTTGATTTTATTCCGAAGGACAGAAAAAAACGTCCTCGATGCCGAGATATGACACCGAGGACGCAGATTCTGATATGTTAAATATTAGTGCTTTACGCTGAAATATTCTGCCTCCTCGTATGGAATGTACAGACCGCAGACAGATGCTTGCGGATACATTGCGCCGTTCTCTGTAAGACTGATGCCCACGCTGCCAAAGTCTATTAGTTTGGCAATCTGGAAGATGCTGCGCTGGTCGGGCAGAGAAGGGTAGCCCACGGCTGGACGGATTCCGCCCCAGTTGTGCTTCTCCTTCAGCTCGCGGCTTAGATATTCGGCGGCAGCCTCTGCCAGTCGGTCTCCAACCGTTTGCAGCAGAAGAGCGTCGTAGTCGCTCGCACCATGCTCTTTCTTCAGTTTCTCAAGACGGTCTACGAATGTCTGGCTAACGGTGCAGGCAAATGCTCCAACGCAGTTGTTTATGTAGTCGCACAATGAAAGGCAAGTGCCTTCGTTGCGGTTCTGTCGTGGAGTGGCAAGGTCGATGCTCTGGTTGCAGCAAGGGCAGTTGCTGTCGTGCTCGCTCTTTCTGAGCGTTATGTGTATGCGGTCGTCGAGTCCTTCGGCAGGGTAGAACGCCTGAATCACTCGGGCGGCGTAAGCCTTGTTGTCAGACAGTTCGGCAAGCAGGGCAAGAGCCTCTTCCTTCAGTTGGCGAGCCTCTTCCGTGTCGTCCTTAACCTTCCACGGCCAGTAGAAATAGTTCCAGTCGATAAGCGGGATGAGGTCGCGAACCATGATGCCCTCGTGCAGCCTTGCCCCGAAGAACGGCGGCGTGTGAGGCTTCTGCTTGCTCCAGTCAACCACAAGACGGCGTTCGAGAGGCGATGTTTCGCCAAGACTCTTGCGCGTTTGCGAGCAAACTTGTTCGCGCAACTGCTTCTGTTCCTGTTGCTTGCGGATGCGTTCCTGTTCCGTTCGGTTTTCCTCTACCACGGCATCGTGTTGAGCCTCGTCGAGCAGACGCATGGCTATTCCCGGATTGCTTGCCGCGTCTCTTACATGGAACACAGGACCGTCGTAGCAAGGCGCAATCTTCATGGCCGTGTGTACGGCTGATGTGGTTGCACCGCCCACCATCAGCGGAATCTTCATTCCGGCTTCTTGCATGGCAGATGCAACGGTGCACATCTCCTCAAGGCTCGGGGTGATGAGGCCCGAGAGACACACAATGTCGATATTCTGCTCCTTTACGGTTTGTATAATCGTCTCCGTCGGAACCATTACGCCAAGGTCGATAACGTCGAATCCGTTGCATGAGAGGATTACTCCGACGATGTTTTTTCCAATGTCGTGAACATCCCCCTTTACGGTTGCAATCAGAATCTTGCCGCAGCCGGCGCTGTTGGTGTCCTGTCCTTTCTCTATGTAAGGTTGAAGTATTCCGATGGATTTCTTCATGTCGCGTGCCGCTTTTACGACCTGCGGAAGAAACATCTTTCCTGCGCCGAAGAGTTCGCCTACGCGGTTCATTCTGTCCATCAGCGGACCGGAGATTATCTCGAGCGGCGGCATTCCCTTGTCGAGAAGAGCCTGAACGTCAACGTCGGGCACTTCGTTCTCGGGCGCTGCCTTTTTAACAACTTCCTTTTTCTTCTCCGCCGGAACGATTGACGGCGCCATCTCAATGAGTTTGTCGCTCGCCTCGGGATAGGTGTTCAGAATAACCTCGGTTATTGCCAGCGCAAGATTCGGCTCGATGCTGAAATAGTCTACTTCGGTTGCCGGATTCATTATGGCCATGCCCATGCCGTTTGGTATGGCATGATGAAGGAATACCGAGTGCATTGATTCGCGCAGATAGTTGTTTCCGCGGAAGGCGAACGAGAGGTTGGATAGTCCGCCCGAGACGCGCGCCCCGTGCAGATTGTCCTTGACCCATCGGGTTGCGCGAATGAAATCGGCGGCGTATGCGGCATGCTCGGCCATTCCGGTGGCGATGGTCAGCACGTTAGGGTCGAAAATTATGTCTTCGGGAAGGAAGCCGGCCTTCTCGGTAAGCAGACGGTACATTCGGTTGCATATTCGCACGCGGCTGTCGTAGTCGGTTGCCTGTCCATTCTCGTCGAAACACATGGCAATAACGGCTGCTCCGAGTCGCTTTACAACCTTTGCGTGCTCCAGAAAATCCTCCTCGCCGAGTTTCAGGCTTATAGAGTTTACGATGCACTTTCCCTGACAGCATTTCAGACCTTGTTCAATAACCTCGAAGCGCGATGAGTCGACCATTATCGGCACGCGGCTGATTGAAGGGTCGGATGCCAGAAGATTCAGGAATTTCTTCATCTCCTCGCCAGCCTCCAAAAGTCCGTCGTCCATGTTTATGTCTATTACCATTGCGCCGTCCTCAATCTGCTTTCGGGCAATGGTAAGAGCCTCGTCGTAGTTCTTTTCGCCAATCAGACGAAGGAATTTTCGACTTCCGGCAACGTTGCATCGTTCGCCAACCTTTACGAACGTTTTGGCGTCGGCAACGAGCGGTTCGAGGCCTGCCAGATGCAGCGCGCCGTCGTGTGGCTTTGGCTGGCGGTGCTGATAGTCGGCCGGCAGGGCATCAATCATCTGGCGCATAGCAGCGGTGTGCTCGGGTGTTGTTCCGCAGCAGCCGCCAATCATGTTTACAAGATGCTCGCCGAAGTAAGGCTGCATCTGCGAAACCATGTCTTCGGGCGTGTCGTCGTATCCGCCAAACTGGTTTGGCAGACCGGCATTCGGATGGCAGCTGATGTAGCAAGGCGCACATTCAGCCATCTGGCGCAGATATGGAATCATTCCGTCGGCTCCCAGACCGCAGTTCAGACCAACGCAGAGCGGATTGGCGTGTGCCACGGAAGTGACGAAGGCCTCGACAGTCTGACCACTCAGCGTTCTGCCCGAAGCATCGCTCACGGTCATCGAAAGCAGAATTTCGGGCTCGGCATCGTTTGGCGACAGATGCTTGCATTTAAGAAATGCGCTGATGGCTGCCTTGGCATTGAGCGTATCGAAAATAGTTTCGACAAGAATGCCGTCAACGCCTTCTTCTATAAGAGCCTTTATCTGTTCAAGGTACGCATCTTCGAGTTCGTCGAACGATATGGCGCGTGCCGACGGGTCGTTCACATCGTCGCTCATCGAGAGCATCTTGCTCGTAGGGCCTACATCGCCGAGCACGAAAACCTTTCGTCCTTCGGCTTCTGAGGCGGCTTTCAGGGCAAGTCGGGCTGCTGCGCGGTTCAGTTCGTCAATCTTGTCTTCGAGATGATATTCGTGCTGCGAAACGCGCTGCGATGAGAATGTGTTGGTGGTGAGGATGTCGGCTCCTGCCGCAACGTAACGGCGGTGAATGTCAAGAATCAGTTCGGGCTGCGCAATGGACAGCTGGTCGTTGTTACCCTTCATCAGCAACGAGCCCATACCGCCATCGAGCAGCATTATTTTTTCAGAAAAGGCTTCTCTTAATGTCATTATTTTCTTTTGTGTGTTGTTTTTTTTCTTGTGGTTACAGATTATTCATTATGGTTTCTATCTGAGCCGCCGCATTCATTGTGTAGAAGTGCAGCGACGGAACATCTTGCTCGCGCAGTTCACGGCATTGTTCTATGCACCATTCAATTCCAACCTCTTTCACATCGTCGTTGTTCTGACATTTAGCCAGTTTTTGCGACAGTTTTTCAGGAAAATCAATGTGGAATGTTCGCGGAAGCATCGTCAGATGGTTTATCGTGCTCAGCGGCTTCAGTCCTGGAACGATAGGCACGTTTATGCCCACCTCGCGGCATCGATTCACGAAGTCGAAGTATTTCTGATTATCGAAGAACATCTGCGTAACGATGTAGCCTGCGCCGAGTTCAACTTTCTTCTTCAGAGCTTGGATGTCGACAGTCATGTTCATCGCTTCCTCGTGCTTCTCCGGATATCCGGCAACGCCGTAAGAGAACTGATGCGGAAGTTCGTGCTGACCGCCGTAGACCAGTTTACCGTTGTTAAAGTCGTTTATCTGCTGGCACAACTCGCTTGCGTATTGCAGACCGCCTTCTTTCGGAATGAAACGGCTGTCTTGCTTAGACTTGTCGCCTCGCAGCACCAGAAGGTCGAGGATGTCGAGGAACGAGAGGTCGAACAGTTCGTTCTCGGTTTCCTGCTGCGAATATCCCGAGCAGATGATGTGGGGAACTACCGGAATGTTGTATTTCTGCTTTATTGCGTAGGCAATGGCAACGGTTCCCGGGCGCAGACGCTCTTCCACTCGTTTGTATATGTCTTTCTTTACCTCTTTGTACACATAGTCGTTACGGTGGGTAGTAATCTCGATGAATGCCGGATTGAAATCAATCAGACGGTCTATCGTCTTGTAAATCTGTTCGATACTCTTGCCTCGCAGAGGTGGCAAGACCTCGAACGAGAATAGTGTTTTGTCGGTGTTTCGTAAAATCTCTGTTACAGTCATTATTTGATTTTTTCTTTTATGAATCCGTTTCTGTAGGCGTGCAGAAGCTTGTACAACTCGTTGATTTGCTCAATGAGTTCTGCGCCCTTGTCTGTGTCGCGCACCATCATGCGGTGGCTGTTCATCTCAACAATCTGCCTTGTAGAGCGGATGTCCGTTCCTGATTTTATGGCGTCTTCTGTTGATGTGAATGGCTGATGCTGAACCAGTTCGAGTCCGCGAGAGTGGTACACAAGAGTGTATCCGGCGATGCCTGTCTCTGGCTGATAAGCCTTCGAGAATCCGCCGTCGATGACAAGCAGTTTACCGTTAGCCTTCACCGGACATTCGCCCGAGCCGGCTTTTACCGGAACGTGTCCGTTTATGATGTGGCGGTGCTTGCCCTTAACGCCAAACTCGTCCAGAATCATGTCGACGATTTCTTCTTTGTTGCGCAGGGCATAGTATGCGCCTTTCTCTTCCTTGTAAAGTTCCTTGTCGCTTACGAAGTAGCGTTCAAATGTCGTCATCTTTTCCTTATCGAACAGCGGAGAATCCTTTCCGCACCACAAGTAGTACATATAGTCTATGTCGTACTGCTTCTGTTCAATGTCGGTGTCGTTGTTGAATGCCGAGCGCACAAGTTGGTCAATCTTCTCCAAAAGAGCCTTGCCGTGATAGCGCTTGTCCTCAACGAAAACGTCCTTGAATGTTCCGTCGGCATTCATCGGAATAGACGCGTGGAACAGAAGGTTGCTGTTGCAAATAGTAAACATTGCGCCGTGGTGGAACATGCAGCGGACGTGCTGTTTCAGTTTCTCGCTCACACGGAATGAGTGGTGAATGCGGCTCACTACATCTTTTTCCTCCTCTGTTAGTTCGTAAGGATTTGCCGGGTCGATGGTAGGGAAGAGCGAGTCTCTCATCTCGTACTCCTTGCCGGCTATGGTTATCACGCCGCGTTCAAAGTCGATGTGGTGAAGAAGTTTGCGGTCGTCCATCTTCCATTCGGGATGACGGTCAATCAACTTTGCCTCGAGCTTGAACTGGATGATGCTCGCCGCCTTGTGCATCTTTGCAATCAGCTGGCGAGTCTTCTCGTCGTGCGTATCTTCCTGACTTACTTTTGGATAAAACACCTTGCAGTCGTCGTCCTTGTAAGCATCGAGGGCGAATGTTGCAAGCGGCAGAAGGTTAATTCCGTATCCGTCTTCGAGCGTTGCAAGATTGGCATATCTGAGGCTCAGTCTGAGCACGTTGAAGATGTTGCAGTCGTTTCCGGCGGCTGCTCCAATCCAGCCAATATCGTGGTTTCCCCACTGAATGTCGAAGTTGTGATACTTGCACAGAACGTCCATTATTATGTGTGCTCCCGGACCGCGGTCGTAGATGTCGCCCACAAGGTGGAGTTTGTCTATTGCCAGACGCTGTATTAGTCGGCACATGGCAATGATAAAGTCATCGGCACGGCCTGTCTTAACAATCGTGCTGATGATTACGTTCACATAGTCGTGTTTGTTCTTCTCTTCGAGACTTTCGTGCAGAAGTTCCTCGATGATGTACGAGAATTCGTCGGGGAGCGACTTTCTCACCTTTGAGCGGGTATATTTACTCGATACGTTCTGGCACACCTTCACGAGCATGTTAAGCGTCGTCAGATACCAGTCGTTTATGTTCGGGTCTTCAATCTTTACGAGTTCGAGTTTCTTTGCCGGATAATAAATCAGCGTGCAGAGTTCCTTCTTTTCACTCTCGCGTATCGAGTTTCCGAACAGTTCGTTAACCTTTCTCTTTATGTTTCCTGAAGCGTTCTTCAGTACATGCTTGAATGCCTCGTATTCTCCGTGCGGATCGGCTATGAAATGCTCTGTAGGCTTTGGTAAATTAAGAATTGCTTCAAGATTTATAATCTCGGTGCTTGCGTCGGCAATGGTCGGAAAATTCTGTGCCAACAGGTTCAAATATCTAATATCTTCTGTAATCTCTTTGGAAGTCGTTGTTGCTTTAACCATAGTAGAATCATTTTGTTTTAACCTCTGTTTTTGCCGAAAAGACTTCGTAAGCGTTGCGTAACTTTTATGCCTATCATCACGCCGTCGAAAATGGTGAAGGCGTTGCCAACGAGCGCAGCCACCTGCTCGCGCTTGTCCTTTGGCTTTGGCGGCGATATAAGTTTCTGGCTGATGTCCTTCAGTCTTTCCTGCGATTTATCGAGCAATGCTTTCACTCGTTCCTTTTCTTGCTGAATGTATTCGAGTGATATATCTTTAGTCTCTTTGTTTTTTTCCGTCATAACTTATCCTCTTCTTCGTTAGATGAAAGCAGAATGTTGGCAAGTATTCGCGTTACGGGCCTGATTATCAGCCTCTGCTTGTTGAAGAAAACCAGCAGCAGAAGCAGCAGGAGCACAAGCGTTATGATGCCGAATGCCATGGCAAGTCCGCCAACAAGCGGAGCTATCATGTAGGCTATGGTAAACGACATGTAGAACAGCACGCACAGCACGAGTACAAGTACGATTGTGCCCGTAATGAGTGCCGATAGCAGAAGCGTCAGCTTTTCGACCAACTGCAGTTGGGTGTATTGTTTGTACAACTTGAGATAGTTCTTCAGTTCTTCTACAAGTTGTTGCAGATTATCAACAGTATTATCGTATTTCGACATAATGATAAATTTAGGGTTCAGCAGTTAAATATAATAGCACCTAAACGTTCTATTCAGGTGCTAAAATATGTGTGTAAATCTTATGCCAAATCCTCTTCAGGCTCTTTCTCGAACTTTTTCTTGATGTCCGAAACAAGGTCCTCGAAATCTTCCTTGCTCAGCTTGATGCCTTTCTTTCGCAAAGCCTCTGCGATCTTCTCGCGAGTGTCAGAACCCTTCTCTGGAGCGAAAAGCACTCCAAGTGCTGCGCCTACTGCAGCGCCGCCTATGAAGGCAGCCAGTACATTTAATGCTTTCATATTTATTATTTTTTATGTTCTATTTAGCAAAGGTACTTTTTTTTTTGAATAGGATAATATTTTTGAAGATATTTTTTCGTTATTAGTGAAAAATAGCGAATTTTATTCGGAAATTATTCGTTTGAACCGTTTTGTTGAGTTATTTTTGCAAATGGCTTTATAAAAACATTGTTTTTGTTGTAAATTATAATTATGAACAAATATTGGTCGATAGGTTGTACATTTTGCATCGTCTTGGGATTTACGGCTTGTAACTCTCAGAAGATTGCGTATAAGAAGGCATACGAAAAAGCAAAAGAGCGCGAGGTAGCAGAACAGAAGAGGGAATACAATTCGTATACCCAAACTCCAGTTGTTACGCAGACGCCGGTGGTTACTACTCCGGTTGTCACGACTCCTGTGGTTACCGAAACCAAGCCTGTTCAGCAGCAGACTTACCAGCAGCCTGTTCAACAGCAAGTTTATCAGCAACCGGTGCAGCAACAGACTTATCAGCAGCCTGTTCAACAGCAGACTTATCAGCAACCAGTTCAGCAGCCGGTTTATCAGCAAACCACTACTGCCCAGCAGATGGCTTATCAGCAGCCTGTTCAGAGACCGGCGGCAACAACTTCTCCTACACCTCCAGCACCAACGGCACAGAGTTACAGCGCACCTCAGCCTGCAAAGCCAGCAGTGGCGCAGACTCAGACTCAGCAGCCAACGACTCCAATCGTTTCGGGCAACGGCAAGTATCAGCTTGTCGACGGCACTCCGCTGAAGATGTATAGTGTGGCTTGTGGCGCGTTCGGCAGTCAGGCTAACGCACAGAATCTGTTCCGCGAACTGTCGCAGTACGGATATGCTGCAACCATCGTCCTCGACTTGTCAAAGAATATGTACCGAGTTCTTGCCATGACATCAGACAACCGCGCCGATGCCGACCAAGCAAAGGCAAGTCTGGCAGAAAAATATCCAACGGCGTGGATTCTCATAAACAAGTAAACCGATGGGACGCATTCTTTCTATCGACTATGGCAAGAAGCGAACGGGCATAGCCGTTACCGATACGCTCAAACTCATAGCAAACGGATTGTGTACGGTCGAGACGAGCACGTTGCTCGACTTTCTTGCCGATTACATGAAGAAGGAAGATGTTGAGCGCATTGTTGTAGGACTGCCGAAGCAGACAAACGGCGAACCTTCGGAAAACATGAAGAGGATTGAGCCCTTCGTGAACCGATTGAAGAAACTCTACCCGAATCTTCCGATTGAGTATTTCGATGAACGGTTTACATCGGTTCTTGCGCATCAGGCAATGCTCGACGGCGGTCTGAAAAAGAAACAAAGACAGGACAAAGGGCTGGTTGATGAAATCAGTGCGACAATAATTTTGCAGGGTTATATGGAGAGCAAACGCTGCTCCGAATTAGATTTTTCAGGTTTAAAATAATTAACATACAAGATGATATTACCGATTTATGTATTAGGTCAGCCGGTTCTTCGCAAAGAGGCTGAGGAAATTACAACAGATTATCCTGATTTGCAGGAACTGATAAAGAATATGTACGAAACAATGCTGCACGCCGACGGTGTTGGACTGGCTGCGCCTCAGGTGGGACTCGACATCCGTTTGGCTGTTATCGGCCTTGATGTTATTTCTGAAGACTATCCAGAATACAAGGGCTTTCTTCATGCTTATATAAATCCGGAGATTATCGAGACAAACGACGAAATGGAGTCGATGGAAGAAGGCTGTCTGAGTTTGCCGGGAATCCATGAACCTGTAAAGCGTCCGACTAAAATCCGCGTCAGATATATCGACGAGAACTATAAGGAACACGACGAGTGGGTCGGCGGCTTCCTTGCAAGAGTAATGCAGCACGAGTTCGACCACCTCGACGGAAAGGTCTTCATCGACCATCTCTCAGGCTTGAGAAAGCAGATGATAAAGAGCAAGGTGCAGAATCTTGTGAAAGGAAAAGTTCACTGCAACTACAAGACTGTACATAACAAAAAATAACCTATACCTTCAATTATAAGAAAAAGTCTGATGTTCAGAAGATACATATCCTTCGTAGCATTGTTTCTGTATGTGTCTGTTGCCGCCGTGGCGCAGATAAATACAGAACGTGTTACGCGCATGGGACGCAATGCCATGTATTACGAGGACTATGTGGTTTCAATTCAATATTTCAATCAGGTGATAAGTGCCAAACCTTATCTTTACGAGCCGTATTACCTGAGAGGACTTGCCAAGTTCTATCTTGGCGACTATAAGGGTGCCGAGGCTGACTGCACGATGGCGATAGAACGCAATCCGTTTGTTGTTACGACATACAACATCAGAGGCTTGGCACGAATAAACATGAACAATTTCGACGGGGCGGCACAGGATTACTCGAACATAACCCGAAACGATCCCGACAATCAGACTATCTGGCACGACTTGGTTATATGCTATCTCAACGCAAAGCAATACAATCAGGCCGATTCGACTCTCAACGTGATAATAGGTAAGTGGCCTAAATATTCTAAGGCTTTCACGCTCAAGGCACAACTTGCCTTGCAGCGGCAAGATACCATCAAGGCAGAAGAAAACCTGAGCAAGTCGCTCGAGCTGAACCCTTACGATGCCGATGCGTGGAGCGTTCGAGGAGCACTCCGCCTTGCCCGGAGGAAATACAAAGAGGGCGAGGCTGATTTTGACCAAGCCATCCATCTGAACTCGAAAAATGCAAATAACTACATCGACCGCGCGCTGTGCCGCTATCATCAGGACAACTACCGCGGAGCGATGGAAGACTACGATATTGCTCTCGACATCGACCCGAAGAACTTTCTCGGACACTACAACCGAGGAATGTTGAGGGCTTATGTTGGCGATGACAACAGAGCCATCGAGGATTTTAACTTCGTCCTTCAGATTGAGCCAGACAATATGTTCGCCCTCTTCAATCGTGCACGACTGCTCGATGCAACCGGCGACTATCATGCCGCAATCCGCGACTATTCCAAGGTTCTGAAAGAATATCCGAACTTCTGGGAAGGCTACCACATGCGTGCTCAGGCCCGAAAGAAGGTGGGCGACACGAAGGGTGCGGCTGCCGATGAATTCAAACTCGTGAAGTACAACTTCAATATGATGTACGGCGGCAACAACGTGAGGGTTAAGACGAAGACAAGAAAAAAATCGTCGCGCAACCTCAACGAGTACGAACAACTTGTCGAAGACGACAACGACGAGACAATTCAGCATTATGCCAGCGCATATCGCGGAAGAGTTCAGGAAAACAAGGCTAATTCAAGTTTCCTGCCGATGTTCGTCCTCACATTCTACCCGAAAAAATCCGAAGTGCATAACTCCATTTACTACAACAGCGTCGTAGATGCTCTGAATGCCCTCTACATTCTCCCTGAGAAGATGTACATTTCAGGAGATGAGGCAAATATGACAGAAAAACAAATTGCTTTGCATCAGAAAGATGTCGATGCGCAGACAAGGGCTATTCAGAAGGATGAAAATAATGCAATGCGATATTTTGCCCGTGCTGCCGACTATGCTCAGCTTATGGACTTCGAGAGCGCAATGGCAGATGCCGACAGTTGCATTGCACGCGACAATCGTAGTCTTCTTGGCTATTTCATGAGGGCTGTAGTCCGATTCAAAAAGATGAAGAGTGCAGCTCCTGAGCAGGCAAAAGAGCAGAGCGCGATAGCCCAACTCGAATACAAACTCATTCTGAAGGATTTGGACGAGGCTATCCGTATTTCCCCGACATTCGCCTATACCTATTATAATAGAGGCAATGTGTTGGCAGAGATGCAGAACTATCCGGCTGCCATTGCCGATTACGACCACGCCATCGCCCTCGACCGAAACTTAGCCGAGGCATATTACAACCGGGGATTGGTTTACATCAAGACAAATCACATAGAAAAGGGTGTTGCCGACCTTAGCAAGGCGGGCGAAATGGGCTTGTATTCTGCATATAGCCTTATAAAAAAGTATAATATCGAAATGAAGAAAAAACAAAATTAACATTTAAAATGTTTTTTTTACGCTAAAATAGTGTGTGAAAACGAAAAGTTGGTTAATTTTGCGAATTGAATTTGAGAATATAAAATTAATTATGATAAAAATTACATTTCCAGACGGATCTGTTCGCTCGTATGAGCAGGGCGTAACTGGACTTCAGATTGCCGAGAGCATCTCGCCTGCTCTGGCACGCAGCGTGGTAGCCTGCGGTGTGAATGGCGAAACGGTGGAGTTGAACCGTCCTATCAACGAGGACGCAAAGATTGAGCTCTATAAGTTCGAGGACGAGCAGGGTAAGCACACATTTTGGCACACCTCTGCCCACTTGCTGGCTGAGGCACTTCAGGAATTGTATCCTGGCATTCAGTTCGGTTTCGGTCCTGCTGTAGAGAGCGGTTTCTTCTATGATGTGTTGCTGCCAAATGGCGAGAGCATCAAGGAGAGCGATTTCGCTACTATTGAGAACAAGATGCGTGAACTGGCCTCTAAGAAGGAGCCTGTGGTTCGCAAGGAAGTGGCTAAGGCCGATGCTCTGAAGGAGTTTGCTGCCGATGGTCAGACTTACAAGTGCGAGCACATTGAACAGGACCTTGAAGATGGCACTATCACCACTTATACCCAGGGTAACTTCACCGACCTCTGCCGTGGTCCGCACCTTGTGGATACCGGCGAGATCAAGGCTATCAAGTTGACCAGCGTCGCTGGTGCTTTCTGGCGTGGCGATGCTACTCGTGAGCAGATGCAGCGTCTGTATGGTATCTCGTTCCCAAAGAAGAAGATGCTCGACGAGTATCTTGTGATGCTGGAGGAAGCCAAGAAGCGTGACCACCGCAAGATTGGCAAGGAGATGGAACTCTTTATGTTTTCTGAAAAAGTAGGTAAGGGTCTGCCAATCTGGTTGCCAAAGGGTACCGATATGCGTTTGCGTTTGCAGGATCACCTACGCAGGGTTCAGAAACGTTACGGCTATCAGGAGGTTATCACTCCACATATCGGCTCAAAGAATCTCTACGTTACTTCTGGTCACTGGGATCACTATGGCAAAGACTCGTTCCAGCCAATCAATACCCCTGAGGAGGGCGAGGAGTATCTGTTGAAGCCTATGAACTGTCCTCACCACTGTGAGATTTTCGCTTCGAAGCCTCGTTCATATAAGGATCTGCCTCTGCGTATCGCAGAGTTCGGTACTGTATATCGCTATGAGCAGAGCGGTGAGTTGCACGGCTTGACCCGTGTACGCTCGTTCACTCAGGATGATGCCCACTTGTTCTGCCGTCCCGACCAGGTGAAGCAGGAGTTCCTCAACGTGATGGACATCATCAATGTGGTGCTTTCTGCCTTTGGTTTTAACTTTGAAGCACAGATTTCACTCCGCGATCCAAACAACCACGAGAAGTATGTTGGTAGCGATGAAGACTGGGTATTGGCAGAGAAAGCCATCCAGGAGGCTTGCGCAGAAAAGGGCTTGGCTGCAAAGGTAGAATACGGCGAGGCAGCCTTCTATGGTCCTAAGCTCGACTTCATGATCAAGGATGCCATCGGCCGTCGTTGGCAGTTGGGTACTATTCAGGTGGATTACAACCTGCCTAAGCGCTTCCAGTTGGAGTATACAGACGAGGATAACCAGAAAAAGACGCCTGTGATGATTCATCGTGCACCATTCGGCTCATTGGAGCGATTCACAGCCGTTCTTATAGAGCACACAGCTGGTCACTTCCCGTTGTGGTTGACTCCAAATCAGGTTTCAATTCTGCCAATCTCAGAAAAGTTCAACGATTACGCACAGAAACTTCAGGAGTATTTTGCTCAGTATGATGTCCGTGCCGTTATCGATGACCGTAACGAGAAGATTGGACGTAAGGTTCGCGACAACGAGATGAAGCGCATCCCTTACATGCTTATAGTTGGTGAGAAGGAAGTTGCTGAGGGTAAGGTTTCTGTGAGAAAACAGGGCGGAGAAGACCTCGGTTCAATGAAATATGAAGATTTTGCAAAGAAAATCTGCGAAGAAGTTCGTGAAATGACAAAAAATTTCTAACTTTGCAGCTCAAAATAATTGATTAACTAATAACAGAGCAAATTAAGGTTCAAAAAACCATTTAATGAAGAAAGACGAAAAAAAACAGGAATATCGAATCAATGAACAGATTCGTGTCCGTGAAGTCCGCATTGTGGGCGATAATACAGAGCCAGTTGTAGTGCCAACTTTCAAGGCAATCCAAATGGCAGAGCAGCAGGGTGTAGACCTCGTAGAGATCTCTCCAAACGCTAACCCACCTGTTTGTAAGTTGATTGATTATTCTAAGTTCCTTTATCAACTGAAGAAGAAGGCTAAGGAGCAGAAGGCTAAGCAGGTGAAGATGGAAGTTAAGGAAATCCGATTCGGACCTCAGACCGACGACCATGACTACAACTTCAAGCTTAAGCACGCTCAGGAATTCTTGGCTGAAGGTAACAAGGTCAAGGCTTATGTTTTCTTCCGCGGCCGTTCAATCCTCTTTAAGGAGCAAGGTGAGGTTCTTCTCCTTCGTTTTGCAAACGACCTCGAAGAGTACGGAAAGGTAGAGCAGATGCCTATTCTCGAGGGTAAGAGAATGATTCTCTTTATTGCACCTAAGAAAGATGCAGGAAAGAAGAAGCAGGCTGACAAACCGGCAACTGATGCTGTCGCACCAAAGGTAGAGAAAGTTGCTCCAAAGGTGAAGGAACGCAAGGAGTACACCGGACCAAAGGTTGAGGGTGAAGACTTCTAAGCAAATACAGAAAGAAAATGCGTAACGTTTGGTATATACGTTGCCATTCATTATTAATAATTAAAATAAAATAAAAAAATGCCAAAAGTTAAGACTAACTCCGGTGCTAAAAAAAGATTCGTTCTTACCGGATCAGGTAAAGTGAAGAGACAGCATGCTTATCACAGTCACATCTTGACAAAGAAGACTAAGAAGCAGAAGAGAAACCTTGACCACTCAGGTCTTGTTGTTACAAGCGACATGAATCAGGTTCGCCTACTTCTTAACTTGAAGTAATCTCAATTCACTTTTTAACTAACAAAATTTTATTAACCGAGTGTTTAGCCTCAAGTTCGTTTCATAATTAGGAGCGACGCTAACATTCAAAAAGAATTAAATTATGCCAAGATCAGTTAATCACGTTGCATCAAGAGCAAAGAGAAAGAAAATTTTAGGTCTTACCAGAGGTTACTTTGGTGCTAGAAAGAATGTTTGGACTGTAGCCAAGAATACTTGGGAGAAGGGTCTTACATACGCTTTCCGCGACCGTCGTAACAAGAAGCGTACATTCCGTGCATTGTGGATTCAGCGTATCAACGCTGCTGCACGTCTTGAGGGAATGTCATACTCACAGTTGATGGGTGGTCTTCACAAGGCAGGTATCGAGATTAACCGCAAGGTTCTCGCTGACCTCGCTCTTAACAACCCAGAGGCTTTCAAGGCTATCGTTGCTAAGGTTAAGTAATCAAAGCCCCGAAGGGCTAAGATATAACGGGATGATTCTTTTTAGAGTCATCCCGTTTTTTTATGTTAGCAAGCATGTGGGTGATGTGCAAAATCTTTTGCTCTTTTCTTGGTTTTATGAAATATTATACTTATATTTGCATTATCAATAAACAACAATATTGAAGCAGAAAAAAACAGCTGCGCTGGGCTAGATCGGGAAACTCATCAAATTTTTATGAATAACCGAGAAAGCTTCTTCTTCCGATGGCGTGCCGCCCCCTTTCGGGTACACTACGTTAGCGGATTACAAAGGAAGCAGGGCCCTCAAATCTTGTATTTACTCGGAGATTTCATCACATCACCAGTGCGGCTTTACTATAAGCTATGGTTATGCTTAGCATCGCCATAGCTTTTTTACTTTGCAAATACTTTAATACATATACGATGAATCTTAAAAACCTATTTTTTGCATTTGGCATTGTCTTTTTAGACGCTGTTCCTGTGGGGGCGCAGAACTTTCCGTATCAGGACAGAAATTTATCTTCGCAGGAAAGAGCGGAGGACTTGGTTTCGAGGCTGACCCTCGAAGAAAAAGCGAGACTTATGATGGATAACTCGGCTGCTGTTGAACGTCTTGGCATAAAGAGTTATTGCTGGTGGAACGAGGCTCTGCACGGAGTGGCGCGTGCCGGACTGGCAACCGTTTTTCCGCAGCCTATAGGAATGGCGGCCTCTTTTAACCCCGATTTGCTGAATCGCGTTTATACAACGGTGAGCGACGAGGCGCGTGCCAAGTATGCTTATCAGGCAAGTCGCGGAAGTCGTGAAAGATATCAGGGTGTAACAATGTGGACTCCGACTGTAAATATTTTTCGCGACCCTCGCTGGGGTAGAGGCATCGAGACATACGGCGAAGACCCTTATCTGACGAGCATGATGGGACTTCAGGTTGTGAAGGGCCTTCAGGGATATAAGAAAGGTGGATACGACAAGCTTCACGCTTGCGCAAAGCATCTTGCTGTTCATTCAGGACCTGAGTGGAACAGACATTCGTTCGATATCCAGAATCTGCCTGCGCGCGACTTGTACGAGACTTATCTGCCTGCTTTCGAGACTCTTGTAAAAGAAGGTGGCGTGCGTGAGGTTATGTGTGCCTACAATCGTTTCGAAGGCTCTCCTTGTTGCGGAAACAACAAGCTTGAGGTTCAGATTTTGAGAAACGATTGGGGGTATAAGGGCATCATCGTTGCCGATTGTGGTGCGGTTGCCGACTTCTATAACGAGGGTTCGCATCATGTGTTTCCTGATGCTGCGCAAGGTTCGGCTTCTGCCGTGCGCCACGGAACAGACTTGGACTGTGGCTCGAGTTATAAGGCTCTTGTTGAGAGTGTGCAGAAAGGCTATGTAAGCGAGAAGGAGATTGATGTTTGCGTAACCCGACTTATGCGCGACCGTTTCGATATTGGCGAGATGGATCCGCTTGAGTGCAACCCGTGGAATAACATTCCTTATTCTGTCGTTGCATCGGATGAGCACAAGGCTGTTGCCAACGAGATGGCGCACCAATGTATGACTCTGCTTTTGAACAAGAACAATACGCTTCCGTTGCCAAAGAATCTGAAGAAGATTGCCGTTGTTGGTCCTAATGCCAACGATTCGGTTATGATGTGGGGAAACTACAACGGTATGCCGCGTCACACAATTACGATGCTCGAGGGCATAAAGAATATTGTATCGGCAATAACAGATGTGGTTTATGAACAAGGCTCGACTTGTACCGACAACGAGTTGGTGTTCAGTGTGTTTAACCAATGCACATCTAACGGAAAGAAGGGCTTCACGGCGTATTATTGGAACAATCTGAAGCAGGAAGGCGAGCCTGTTGCAACGATGCAGATGACAACGCCTTTCCAACTCTGCACATCGGGGGCAACGGTATTTGCTCCGGGAGTAAATCTGACGGATTTCTCGGCCAAGTATGTCGGAACGCTGAAGCCTGAAAAGGACGGCGAGATTGTTATCGACAGTTATGTTTATGGCGCAGGTCGCGTTTTGGTTAACGGCAAGGAATTGAAGAAATATTCGAATACGCACGGCGGTCGTCCGTTGGTTTGCAGTTTTCAGGCAAAGGCAGGAAAGACTTACGATATTCAACTCGATTTTGCATATACTCGTACTGATGCTCAGTTGAATTTCGACCTTGGTTACAAGAAGAATGTTTCTATCGAGAGCGTTGTAGATAAGGTTAAGGATGCCGAAGTTGTTATATATATAGGTGGAATCTCTCCACGTCTCGAAGGTGAGGAGATGGGTGTGAATATTCCGGGATTCAAGAGAGGCGACAGAACAGACATCGAACTTCCGAAGATTCAGCGCGAGACTCTTGCTGCATTGAAGAAGGCTGGCAAGAAGATTGTATATGTGAACTGCTCTGGCTCGCCAATCGGACTTATTCCGGAGATGGAGACGTGCGACGCTATTTTGCAGGCTTGGTATCCGGGACAAGAAGGCGGCGAGGCGGTTGCCGATGTCCTCTTTGGAGAATACAATCCTTCGGGAAAACTGCCTGTTACATTCTATAAAAACGTAAGTCAACTTCCAGATTTTGAGGATTATCGAATGCAGAACCGTACTTATCGCTACATGAAGGAAGAGCCGTTGTTCCCATTCGGCTACGGATTGAGCTATACCACATTCAAGATTGGTGCTGCAAAACTTTCGTCAAGCAAGATTGGCAAGGAAGATTCGCTTACTGTTTCGTTCAGCGTTCATAACACCGGAAAGATGGACGGCGCAGAAGTCTGCCAGATTTATCTTCGCAAGGAAGGCGATGAGACTGGTCCTTTGAAAGCTCTGCGCGGATTCAAGCGCGTTGAACTGAAAGCTGGCGAGAAGAAGAACGTTAGCATCACTCTCGGAAAAAAAGAACTCGAGTGGTGGAACGAGGAAGTGAACTGCATGACAATTGTTCCGGGAACATATCACCTAATGCTCGGAAACAGTTCGGACAGCAAGGCTCTGAAAACGCATAAGTTTACAATTACCAAATAACAAACAAAAAATCATGAAACTTTTGTCACTAAAAACATTATTTATGGCAGTCTTCAGCACCTCATTTTTGATGGCAGGTGCTGAAGACTTGCCTGCTTTTCCGGGGGCTGAGGGCTTCGGAAGATACACCACGGGAGGCCGTGGCGGAGCGGTTTACCACGTTACATCGCTCGAAGATACAAACA
Source organism: Bacteroidales bacterium KHT7 (assembly GCA_900102385.1). GTDB lineage: Bacteria > Bacteroidota > Bacteroidia > Bacteroidales > Bacteroidaceae > Ga6A1. The sequence continues at coordinate 35,394 of FNBQ01000017.1, forward strand.
CGAAGGGCACGCTGAGATGGGCGTTGAACCGAAACGAAAAGCGGACTATCGTGTTTGATGTAAGCGGAACGATTCATCTGACGTCGGCAATGGATTTGAAATATGGCAACGTAACGATTGCCGGTCAGACAGCGCCGGGCGACGGCATCTGCATTGCCGACTATCCGTTTACAATAAAGGCGAGCAACGTTATTATCCGATTCATGCGCTTCCGCCTTGGAAACAAGAATGTTGACAAGCACGAAGGCGACGGACTTGGGGCGATGGATCAGAAAAACATCATCGTAGACCATTGTTCGGTTAGTTGGAGTGTGGACGAATGTCTTTCAATCTACGGAAACCACAACACAACGGTGCAATGGTGCATCGTGTCGCAGAGCATGAACAACAGCGGACACTCAAAGGGTGCGCACGGCTACGGCGGAAACTGGGGCGGCGCAGGTGCAACGTATCACCACAATCTGATGGCGCATCATGCAAGCCGCGTGCCTCGCCTTGGTCCGCGTGCCTCTACTCAGACCGACGAGCGTCTAGACCTTCGCAACAACGTGTTCTACAACTGGGCCGGAAACGGCTGCTATGGTGGCGAGGGCATGAAAGTGAACATCGTAAACAATTATTACAAGCCGGGTCCCGGAACGGCTACGCGAAATTCAACAATTCAGCGGCGCATAGCATCGGTAAATATCAGAACTACGGAATATTGCAAGCGAGTTGAAAATGCCGACGGAACGGTTACGGGTAACGACTGGCTGCCAATGTGGCATGTGTGGGGCAAGTATTATGTTGATGGCAACGTTAATCCGAATTTCAGCGATGTGACAGACGACAACTGGACTTACGGAATGTATAATCAGATTGATGCGTCGGGCAACGACGGTACTTACGACAGTTATGTTAAGGATTCGATAAGACTCGGCGAGCCTATTCCGTACTATTTCGTTACCACTCACACAGCCGAGAAGGCTTACGAAAAGGTGCTTCAGTATGCCGGAGCATCGCTCTCGCGCGACAGTCACGACGCTTTGATGGTGAGCGACACTCGCGATGCCGTTGCCACATATACAGGTACTAACGGCTCAAAAGTACCGGGAATCATCGACTCGCAGGAAGATAACAAGCCTGCCGATGCACCAGCCGATTGGAGCGCGTGGCCAACTCTTGAAAGCAAGGAATGTCCGGCTGATGCCGATGGTGATGGAATGCCCGATGCATGGGAGCAGGCAAACGGCTTGAACCCGAATGATGCTTCGGACAGAAATACAACAAATGCCGAGGGCTACACGATGCTCGAAGTCTACATGAACAGCATCGTTGCCGACATTATGGCAAACGAGGTTGCCGATGGCGTGGCTGACGGCATCCGTCAAGGCGAGCAGACTACCGATGTGTCTTCGGTAAGCAAAAGCGTTGTGAAGGCAGAATGTGTTGATGTCTATTCGCGTAACGGCTTACTGCTGAAGAAAAACGTAAGCCGCAACGAGGCTATGAATCTGCCAAAGGGCGTTTATGTAATCGGCGGCGAAAAAGTCTTGGTTAACTGATTATTTTCGCTTTGAATATGAAAAATCCCTTCTTTTTTCCGGCAAAAGGAGAAAGAAGGGATTTTTTGCAAGAAACTTTTGCGCTATTTGTCTATGCTAAGTTTTTGTCGCTAATCTACGATGCTGAAAACTCGAACGAAACCCGAAGGCATCCCGAAGGATTAGCAGCAAACTTCGTATTCCTTTTTCATTTCGGGCAAGAGAGATTTTATTTCCTCTAAGGCTGGAAGAAAGTCATTTGCTTTTTTCTTGAAAATTGTTTCAACATAGTCGAACTTGTCCTCGAAGTCGTTGTCGTTACACAGCTTTATGAAAACGATGCCGCGCAAAACTCGCTCGGGAGGAGTCACGCCAAAGAGAAGGCGCTCCCAACTTATTGATTTCTTTGAATAGGCGCAAAGCCTTTCCCACAAATATTGCGGAGACGAATAGTTCTCAGCGAAGTCGTCGAACTTGTCTTCGATAAACTGCCATGTGGCAAGGCAGAGCTGCTTTATATTCTCGTCGGTTGCAGAAGCCTTGACAACGTCGTTAAGTTCATCAAGCGGCTTTGGCAGTTGCAGAGTGAATGTTCCGAAACAACCGAAATTGCCGGGTTTGAAAGGATAGAAGAGCTTTTGCATCCATTCTTCTACTTTGTCGAGGCGGATGCTTGGCGGATTGATGCAGAGCCGACCGTTGTCGCCGACCGTAAACGAGAAAATGAGGTTACCAACATCGGTAGGACGTGTGTAGTAGAACACGCTTTTATCGCGATGCACGTTGCAGAAGCCGTGGCTGCGGAGGCTGGCATCGAGATAGCAGCCTACATTCTCTAAGGTTTGCTTTTGTGGCGAAGATTCTTCTTCTTTTGCCTTGTTGCCAAAGATTGATTTTATGCGGCTTAGCAGACTTTCCTTCTCACCCTGCGCGCTACCAAGCAAAATCAAAAGTTCCTTGTTTACCTGCTCTGACGGAGTTGGAACGAATTTCTTTGCCGTCTTCTTCTTTTTAGGCTTATCTGTTGGGGCTGATACTGGCGTGAAGTTTTTCGCAACCATTGCCCTTATTTTCTCCATCTCTGCCTCTTCGTTTGGTGAGTCCATGCTATATTTTGGCTCGATGGTTGGAAGTATTTCCTTCATTCTTTCAAAATCACGACGGAAATCCTTATAATGAGGGTAGTTTTTCTCCTCATATATTTTACACCTTAATTCTACATAATCTAATTTTTCGTTATATAATGGATCGTTACAAAGTTTTGATATAGTTAATGCCCTCAAATAGGAATCATATATTCCACACAGAAATCCTTTCTCAAAATCGCCCCATATAATTTCTAGAGATGTAAATTCGTCCATTTTGCGAACTATATTCGGGAGATATAAATTTGTTTCGACAAACTTTTTTGTTGATCCAAAAAAATAATCAAAAAAATGTTCAACAACAACGTTTACGTCATCTACAGTTTCAACGACACCACCGTTATAATTGGAAAAATTACGGTCTTTTATTGTCTTACGAAATATAGATTTGTTATCTATTGTCAAAGAAAACCCCGGAATTCGTTCAGGACCTAAACATTCTGTGATATATGTCTCGACGTCCTTGATTGCCATTTCCAAATAAAAGAATCCGATCCATCCTTCTTTAAATCCCATTTCAAAGAATACTTTATAATATCTGGTGTCAAGCACATAAGCCGGATTATGCCCTGACTTATATGCCTTCCAGCCAAGAGGCTTTAGTTCTGCATCAAGCCGTCTGAGAACCATTTTTCTAATTTCACTTCCTAGCATTGTAATTTCACTTTAATCATACATCTCGTTATTGTAAATACCATAATTTCAGGTTTATTTCCAGTCTATTTTAAGGTTGCGGATTATGCAACTGCCGTTGGCTACCGTTCCGGTGTGTTGAATGCCAAATCCGCCGAATTTGTTAGGCTTTATGGTGGCTGAAAGTTCGGCATTTATAGGCAGACCCTTATCTTGAGGGTCGCCGGCGGTATTGTTGGTTACCGATGCCGTGAAAAGTTTGCCCTTTATCTTCAGACTGATGGTGCATCCTGTGCGGAATCCCGTTGCAGATACAGGCGCGTCAAGTTCTACTGCCGTGCCGTTGCTAAAGTGCATCAGCTGGAAGTCTACTGCCGAGTTGAACCTCTTTGTACGCATAATCCTCAGTCCGTAGCCAGTCTGTGTGGCAGGGTCGAACTTTATGTAAACGTCCATATACTGCATGCTTGTTCCTGAGAAGCCCTGCCCCGCATTCTTGCATGGCGCGACCTCCATTGTAACGTCCATTTCGGAGTATTTGCCATCCATAGGCGTGTACATCATTCGTGCGCCGCGATGCGCCTGATTGAAGCCTATGATGTCTGCCGCGCCGTCAATTCCGTATTCGTAACTGTACACATCGTCGTCCTTCTTCTCGAAAGCCCATTTGTACTCGTTTGTGTCCTCGGGCTTGTTGATGGTAAAAGTCCACAATCCGGCGGCGATATCCGGCTGGGTTGTTCCCGGTATGTCGCTAAAATCGGTACTTAGCGACAGCATCTTTTCGTCGCAACTGATAGGCGATTGTGTTACAACCTTTACAATATTTTCGTTAGCCTCGCACCTTTGGTGTTTTGTGGCAATGGTAGCCATTATGTAGCAGCCGTTGTCTTCTTCGGTTATGTTGTAATTTTTCAGAGGTTCTTTTCGCGAACATCTTATTTTGTACCATTTTGTGGTGTCGGGGTTGCCGTTGGCATCGCGGCGGCAACGGTACCAGTCTATAACCGACATGTCGCGCAGATTGTCGTCCATCTTTAGTGCGTACAGTAGGTTGAGTTCGCTTCCGTTCTGTATTATCGAAGGCGTGCCGATTATGGCAGGCGGAGGAAGTTGCTTTGGAATGAGGTTTACGCGGCAAGCCGTCTCGAGTCCGCTCGATGTTCTTGCCGTTACTATTACCGTGTGCGGCTGGTCGTCGGTAGAGATGCCTTTGACAACGCACTTGCTGCCGTCCTCGTTGGGGCGAAGGCTTACCAGTTTGGCTTTCTCCTTGTTGTCGACGCACCACGTTACCTTGTACGGATTTTCGGGCTTCTCGTTGTTTCCGTAGTAGTACTGATGCGTTGTAAGAGTGTACTCGTCGACCTCGCTCTCGATGGTGATGTTGCGCTGCGAAGCCACAATCATCGACGGCTCGTGATGTACGGCGAGATAGTTCTTCATCTGCGGATTCCAGCCGTCGTCGCCCGAGATGAGGTTATAGACGTTGTACGTTCCGTTAGGGTTCTTGAATGCCGAAAGAATCTTCTTGCCCGTCATGTCTATCGTAAACCACGGGTCTTCCTTCTGCCATTCTATGTTCTTGTTGTCGTTTCCCGTAACGTTGAATATGTAGTTGCGCTGGTCTGTTATCGGCTTCAGAGCCCATCGGTATGTAGGCTTTATGCTTATGTTGTCCCAATGGCAGTCTACCATCACCACCGAGCCGCCCGAGCGCGTTATGTACTGTTCTCTCATTACGGCGTAGAACGTACAGTTAAGGAACACCACGCCCGAACTGATGGTGCTGTGCAGAGGCTTGTTGCTGTAAAGGCTAATCTTGCAGTTTTCGTAGACCGCCATGCTGTTCAGGCCGTTCTCGCTACATTCCATTTCGCAGTTTTCGTAGAGCGTGCGATATGCGCCTACGAAAGGCGACATGTGTGCCCTTCCGATGAAGCGGCAGTTCTTGAAGTAGAATCTGTCGCCCTTTGCTATTCCGATGGATGCCTGAACGTTGGTGTTGGTGCGCCTTTTGCGGCTCAGTTCGGGCTTGAGTTGGTAGACGAGGTCGGTAGAGCAGTAGTTTCCGAAGGTGATGTTCTCGGCGGTAACGTCTTCGCCAATCCAGTAGAACATACAGAAGTTTTTGTTTGCTCCGAAGCCGTTTCCGCGGTTGCTTGCCAGAACTACGTTGTGAGGGTCGGCACTCAGCCCGATGAGTCTAACCTTGCTCAGATTAACCTTCATGCCAACGGCAGGCATCGACTTTGTGCTGCTTTTCCTTGTCGAGGGGTCGTCGGGGTCGTCAATCCAATAAACGTTTGGGGTTATGTATATGTCAATCGTGCCCAGTTCTCTTATTTTCCGGTTCTGGGCTGACTTAATGGCATCGTTTACGTTGTTGTAGACGTGCTCAATCTCGATAGGCGTTCTGCTTGGATCTACAAGATACACGCTCATGCCCGTGGTAAGGGTTTTACCTTGGTACATGAACTTTTGCTGCGCCGTGGCATTCAGGCAAAAGACAAAAATGGTTAAGAATGTCAAAAGTCCTTGTTTCATCACATCTTGTCTTTAATGCAACAAATATACAAGAAATGTTTAATATAAAAGTGCTGTTTTGGAATTTGTTTTTTTACAAAATGACATGAATTTTGTTTCTTTTTTCGAGAGAGAGAATTTTTTTTGCATTTTAAATCAATTTTTTTGCCGGAATATTTGGAATTTAAAAAGAAACCCTTATCTTTGCAATGTGTTTTTCATAGTATTAGATTTAAGGTTAACAAGGTTGGGTGCAGGCGTGCACCCTTTTTTCGTTTTATGCCCTTGCAGATGCTCAATCTTTCTGAAAAACTGGCGGAAAATCCTTTGGACGAATCATTTAAAAGACAGATTTTTAGCACTTGCCGCGCCGAAAGTCATTTTTTTTGTCTATTTTTGCACCTCAACTGAAAGATTATAACATGAAAGTAAGAAAATTATTTCTTTTTGTTTCTGCCATGTTCATGGTTTGTTCTGTCGAAGCCAAGGATGTGATTGTTGAAATGCAGAACAATGTCAGTATGATTCGCGAGAATGAGATTGTTGAAATTCCTCTTGAACGCATTAGCGCAACTCTCGGACTGAAGGCGGGCGACCGCATATCGGTGATGGATGCCTTTCACAAAGAGGTTCCTACTCAGATAACTTACGACCGCAAACTAATCTTCCCGGCAAATGTTGGAGCCGGAACTCGCGCTGTGTATACAATCCGCTTGGCATCGGGCGTTCCTGCGCCTGAACAGGCCGTTTTTGTATCGCAGTACACAAAGCATCAGGGCGATGTGGTTTGGGAGAACGACAAGATGGCTTATCGCCTTTACGGCCCGAACAACAGCCGCATTGGATTGAGCGAGTGGGGCAACGACGTGTGGCTGAAGCGCGTCCCTGAGTTGGTTGTTGATGCCCGCATGTCGAACGTTCTGAGCGACGATAACCGAAACAAAGTGCGCACGCTATCTGCCATAGACGGACTGGTGGGCGAGCAGTATGCTGCATCGTTCGACCTTGAGCACGACCACGGAAACGGAATGGACTGTTACAGCGTTGGTGCATCTCTCGGATGTGCCGGAACGGCTCTCGTTGACAATGCCGGCAGAATTCTTTTCTCTGGCTACTACAAGAGTTTTAAGATTCTCGACAACGGTCCTCTTCGTCTCACATTTCAGGTTGTTATGAACCCAGTTACGGTAAACGGAAGCGTGGTTACCGAGACTCGCACTATTCAGTTGGACCGTAACAGTCAGTTTAACAAAACGACTATCTCGTACACCGGACTTGGCAAGGCGGCAAGCGTAATTACGGGCTTGGTTATGCACAAGGACAACACTACAAGATACGGCATCGCAGCCGACAAGTCGTACATGACTTACGAGGATTTGACTTGCAATCCGCAGAACAATAATGGCAAGATTTTCGTTGCCGCAATGTTCCCTCAGACTCCAATGAAGATTGAACCTCAGATGCTTGCCGTTGCCGAATCGCAGGGCGGTGTTGGCCATGTGGCAGCCTTCAGCACAATAAACGGCTCGGCTGCATACACATATTACTGGGGGGCAGGCTGGACAAAGTTCGGCTTCCCAACACTCGAGGTATGGAACAACTTTGTGCGCGACTTTGCCGCCAAGGTTAAGAAGCCAATCGTTATTACTCTGAAATAATTTTTCATTTTGATAGTTTATACGAATCCTGCAAGTGCGAGAATATCATGCGTTTGCAGGATTTTTTTTGTTTTGTGAGATTGTTTTTTGGGGGAGAGAATGATTTTTTCTGATAAAAATCTTTACAAAATGTTTGTAGGTATCGGAAAAAGTTGTATCTTTGCATCGCTTTTCGAAAGAAGAGTACTTCTCAAAGAAGTTTGGAGAGGTGGTAGAGTGGTCGATTACAGCGGTCTTGAAAACCGCCGAACGGCGACGTTCCGGGGGTTCGAATCCCTCCCTCTCCGCTAAGGGGAACAATCGTTTGGTTGTTCCTCTTTTGTTTTTACGCTTCGTAAGTGTTATTTGGATGTAATAAGAAAAAGGCTAATAATATGGAAATTTCAAGTTTGCCAGACAAATTTAATTATGGTGTTGCATTGTTAAAAATGTTTATGTGTTTTGAGGTAATTTTAGTTCATTTTTGGCAAGGTACGGTATCTTTGTGTTTGATTCCATTTGATGCTTTAAAGGGCTTTTCCGTCCCTGTATTCATGTTTGTGTCCTTTTATTTTACCGAGAAAACCTTGAATGGGGGGGGGGGCTATGTCTAAGGAAAGTCAACGCGGAAATTAGCCTGATTTCGGGGCGAGTAAAGGGGCGAATTTTGCGAATTATATATCCGCAATTAGGTTGGGCTATAATTTATTGGATTGTCTATATTGTTTTGCAATTTAAGTTAGGGATGAATATCGGATTTGATGATTTGTTATGGCAGATATTTACTGGGCATAGACTAAACCCACCAATGTGGTTTCTGACCGTTTTAATAGCATTGACATTGGTATTTTTTATTGCTTTTTCGTTTATTGATGGCAGGAAAAGGCTCATTTTTGTTTTTGCTGTTTCTTTGTTTTCTTTTTGGGTGCAGTATTCTGGATATAATGTAATATGGTTTGGAAATCTGAGATTTGAACTTAAATATCCGTTAGGTAGATTCTTTGAGATGATACCTTATGCTTCATTGGGATATATTGTTGCGTATTTTGATATATTTAATAGTTTGAAAAAGAAAAGGGTGGTGTTTGTGTGTCTATTTGGAATTCTATCGCTTATTCTCTTAAAATATAAGAACTTGATACCGCCAGCTCCAGGATTTTCTTACTCTAATAATATTTATTTAATTCGAGTTTTCTTTTTGGTTGGTTTTGCGTATTTGTTGCCATTTGAAGGTATTTCAGAAAAGTCAAAACAGATAGTTCGTCATATTGTAAAGTTTACATTAGGAGTTTATTGTATGCATTGGCTGGTTGGTCTTATGTTGAATGTGTTATTTGCTGGAATTGGGATGAAAATAGATAGTTTTATTTTATGCGTTCTTATTTATATTTGTTCATATAGCATATCATTTATAATGTGTATGTTTTCTTCAAAATATTTTAAACTCTTAGTAGAATAAGTTCTTGTAAGTAAATCGTCCGTCCAAACTGGGGAATCATAGTTTGGACGGATGATTTTTGTTCATCTTTTTACGGAAAGTAAATATTGTATTTGTTGTATAAAACTATGTCATCTTTTTTACTGTACTTTTTCAGCGCTTTAATTAGTCTGAAAGATAGAAAATTGGCATTTAAATCGTAAAGGGAGAGAGTTTCTCTTTTGTGCTGTTTGTTAAGGTAGATAATCATTTCCGGACATCTGCCGGCATTATATCTTATGCGGCTGATGTCTTTCCATTCTATGGCAATTTTCTCTTGTTTGGAGGAGTAGTTGATTCCATTTTCGCAGATTGTGAGTTCTGTAGAGAAATCAGTCGAACACCACGACAAGAGTGGCAATACTAGGGTGATAACAGCCCCAGCGTAGAGAAATGCATTGTCGGCTAACCATAAGGTTGTAATGCCTACGGCTATCAAGAGCATGGCTTCAAAGATTGCTTTTGTTTTGCTTACTCGTACTTTGTACTCCATTTTTTTTCTATTTAAAATGATTTTCTCTGTATTGCTGTGGCGTTACGCCGACGTTTTTTCTGAACGCGCGGATAAAGTACGAATAATCGTCGTAGCCGAGCGATGTGGCGATGTTCTTTATCGGCTTGTTTGTTGTTACCAGCGCAAGTTCGGCAAGTTCGAGTTTGCGCTTGGTTACGAACTGGTTGGGTGTCTCGCCGGTGTGCTCTCTGAACGTGCGGAAGAAATGCCCCTTCGACATGCAAGCCATGCTGGCAAGATGGTCGAAATCTATGGTCTGACCGATGTTTTTGCGGATGTAGGTAAGCGTCTGCTGAATGCGATTGTCCTTGACCTCGCTCTTTGCACTCGCCAGTCTGAGAAAGCGCGACAGAAGGATTATCATGATGCCGTGCGACTCAACTTTTTTGTGAAACGCGCTCTGCTGATTCTTCAGATAATTGTCTACGAGAGTCTGATGATTGTCGTATGTGTTCGGGTTGGATGCCGGAATCTTCAACTCCGGATTTATATCGCACAGCCGCTTAATCAGTTCGAGGTCGCCGGGCTGAGCCTCGACCTCTACGGGCATTTCCAAGTCCTCCAGAATGGCTGGCTCGTTCTGTATATCTTCGAAAATATGAATGTAGTAATGTACGAAATGCGAATTGCAGAAGCTGTTGTGAACCGTGTATGCCGGAATCATGTAAAGATGATGCGGCGTGAGCCTGAATCTGCCCGAAGGCAGTTCAACTTCGGCTGTGCCCTCGGTAACGTAATAGAGGCGGAGGAAGGGACTTCGCACATTTGTCCAGTTCCAGTCGCCGTTGTGGTAGCAGCATCCGGCGTTTAGGGCAAGCAAGTGAAGCCGTTCGACAGGAATATTCATTTTTTTGTTTATTTGTGAAAACTTCTGCAAAGAAACAAAAAAAGACAAAATATCAAGGCTTTATGTCGTGTTTTTCTTCAGAAATGTTAAGATTGTCCTATTCTTTGTGCTTTTTGTCTGACACTTTTTCTGCTGTTAATCCGTATCTTTGTGGCAGAAATCAGATATTTGAATATGAAGATAATAGGAAGAAGGATAATCGTTGGGTTATGCGCATTTCTTGCCTTATGTGGCAAGGCTGGCGCACAGAATGTTGTGGAAGAAAGTCTTTCTCGCCACAACTTTTTCTATGCAGGGCAGAGTAAGCGTCTGAGAATGTTCAAGGTGCAGAATGGAGCCGTAGCGTGGACTTACGACAATGCTCAACTGCCAAAGTCGGAGAGGCTGAAGGGCGAGATTAGCGATGCCATCCTGATGAACGACGGACACATTCTGATGGCGCATCAGTTTGGAATAACCGAGATTGACGGCAGCGGAAAAAACGTGTGGCACTACGACGCACCGCAGGGATGCGAGATTCATACCGTGCAGCCGATAGGCACTACGCACGTTGTTTTTGTGCAGAACGGAAAGCCTGCAAAGATTGTGGTGATGGAGATTCCGTCGAAACGCATCGTGCGCGAGTTCGAGGCGGCTACAAACGAGATAGGCTCGGTTCACGGACAGTTCCGCAATGCCCGGTTGACATCGCGCGGCACTCTTCTTGTTGCCAACATGGGACTTGGCTGCATCAGCGAGTACAACTGCGAGGGCAAGGAACTCGAACGCTGGAGCGGATTCAAGCCGTGGTCTGTTCAGGAACTTCCGAAGGGCAATATTCTGATAACAGGCAGAAAGGGAGAAATTCAGGAGATGAACCGTCAGGGACAGATTGTCTGGCAAATGAATGTTGCGCAGATTGGTGTTACTCAGCCGCAGAAAACCGTCAGACTGAAAAACGGGAATCACATTGTAAACAACTGGTACAACGAGTGGAACAAGACTCCGATGGACAGCGCAAACGCACCGGTTCAGGCGGTGGAGATTGACCGAAGCGGAAAGGTGGTTTGGCAACTCCGCGCATGGAAGAATCCTGATTTAGGGCCTTCGACCACCATTCAACTTTTGGGCGAGGCTGTTAATCGCAAGCGGATGTTTTTCGGCGAGTTTAACCCAGTCAGTCCTAATCTTTTCGTTGCGCCAAACCAGCCGCTGGGCGAGGGCAAGGGTATCAATCCCGGCAGAGTGGCATGGATTCACAATCCCGGCGTGGCATCGTGGGACGGTCGCACCGGTCTTTGGGTAGAAGACCGATGGAACAATCAGCAGAAGGCCGATGACATGATTCGCGAGGCCATCATCCAACTAACCGGCGAGACAACGGCGCAGAAGGCTTGGAAGGCTCTGTTCTGCCACTTCAACAAAGAGCACGGAAAGGGCAGTCGTGGCTACAAAAAAGGCGAGAAGATTGCCGTAAAACTGAATATGAATAACGCCATAACGCACCACGACACAATCGAGTTGAACTCTTCGCCGTTCGTAACGCTGGCTCTCGTGCGCTCGATGGTTCGCGACGGCAGAATACGTGAGCAGGACATCGTTTTGTGCGAGCCGAGCCGTGCCATAACCGACAGCATCTACAACAAGGTTCACCGCGAGTTTCCGAAGGTTGTGTTTATCGATAACATCGGCGGAGACGGCAGACTGAAGTGCGAATATTATCCAGAGCAGATAACCTATTCGGCTGATAACGGCAAACTGGCGCGAGGATTGGCAAAGTGCATCGTCGATGCCGACTATCTGATAAACAGCGCGTTGCTGAAGACTCATTCTGGTCCCGGCATAACTCTGACAACGAAAAACTGGTATGGCGCAACCGACATTTCGCTTATGTGGCGACGCAATGCGCACAGCAACTTCAGTGCCGACAAACGCCACGGAAAGCCGGGCTACAAGACGTTTGTCGACTTCATCTCGCACAAGAATCTGGGGCAGAAATGTATGCTGTTCATCATCGACGGAACGTACGGCTCGCGCGATGTGAACGGAGCACCGAATCCGAAGTGGCAGAAAGAGCCGTTCTGCGGCGACTGGGCCTGCTCGCTCATCGTGTCGCAGGATGAGGTGGCTTGCGATGCCGTAGGGGCTGACATTCTGATAGGCGAATGGCCGGAGTTCGGAAGTCTGAACTATTGCGACGAGTATCTTCGCGAGGCAGCGATGATTCCTAACGCGCCGAGCGGAACGGTTTACAAGCAAGCTGGCAAGCCGCTTACTGCGCCTCTCGGCCTGATGGAGCACTGGAACAATCAGAAGGAAAGAAAATACAAGAAAATAGATTTGAAATACAAAAAAATGTAAGGAAAAAATGTATATTTGCGGACTAATGTCTTTGAAAATCTTTTTATAAAACACAAAACATTATTTATGACAAACTCAAGAGTTATTGCTGGCTTGCTGTGCTTTGTCTGCACAACAGGTGTTTTTGCCGACGAGAACGACAATCCTGCACAGATTGTAGACAGCATTTCTGAAGTAAAAGTAACGGCAGCACGAATCAGAAGCAACAGCAGTCATGTGCCGCTGAACATTTCGGTTGTGGGAAACCATACGCTTAACCGACAGCACAGAACAAATATCTTGCCAACGCTCAACGAACAGATTCCGGGACTGATGATTAACGGCCGTGGAGTTATGGGATACGGCGTAAGCACGGGCGGAACGGGCGGCATGATGATGCGAGGTATTTCGTCGGCTGCCGGTCAGGTGATGGTGCTTATCGACGGACATCCGCAGTACAACGGAATCTACGGTCATTCAATAGCCGACAGCTATCATACTCTCGGGGCTGAGAAAGTTGAGGTCATAAGCGGTCCGGCAAGCATTTTGTACGGCTCAAACGCAATGGGCGGCGTTATTAACATCATCACGCGCGAGGCTGGAGAGAACCGTAGTCCGTGGGGCACAACGCGCATCAACATTGGCGGTGGATTTTACGGAACGCTCATGACCGACGCATCGCATCAGTACAAGAACGGCAGATTCTCGAGTAACGTGGCTGTTGAATATAACCGCTCGGACAATCACCTTCAAAACATGGATTTTGAGCAGTACGGCGGATTGGCAAACCTTAAATATCAGCTTTGCGAGAGTTGGAATGTCTACGGAAATGCCGACATCACGCACTTCAACGCATCATATCCCGGCACGGTGCAAAGCCCTATGCTCGAGGCCGACCAGTGGATTACTCGCGGAGCGGTGAATCTTGGAGTAGAGAATAATTACGAGGGCACAAGCGGACGCATCAGCATATACGACAACTTTGGTCGTCACAAGATAAACGACGGTTACGTCAACGCAGTCGGAGCAACTCCGCAGACACGCTTATTCCGCTCGCGCGACCATCTCTTCGGCATCAACGCCTATCAGAGTGCGAGCCTTTGGAAGGGCGGAAAGGTGAGTGTTGGTGCAGACTATCAGCGAATTTACGGAAAGGCATTCTACACAAGCCGCGAGACTGGCGAGGTTCTCGAAACACAGAACAAGCAGTCGGGCAAGGAAAATATGTACGAACTGGGCGTTTATGGCGAGGTTAGTCAGGAAATTAGCCAGTGGCTCACGCTCGATGCCGGTCTGCGATACGACCGTCATTCGGTAAGCGGTTCGGAGGTCATTCCGCAGGGAGGAATCGTTGTGCGCCCGATGAAGAATGGCGAACTGAAGGCACTTGCCGGCAAGGGATTCCGCAACCCGACGATGCGCGAGATGTATCTCTATCCACCGTCAAATACCGACCTCAAGCCTGAGCGACTTTACAACTACGAACTGTCGTGGAGTCAGCGCATCGACAACGGCGGATATCCGTTCTTCGACTATAAGGTTTGCGGTTATTACATCAAGGCCGACAATATCATCCAGACTGTAAACCGCAAGAATATCAATACCGGCGAACTCACAAACAAGGGTGTTGAACTTAGTCTTAGAGCAGGTCTCAACAGTCATTGGAATCTTGTTTCGAACTACAGTTATCTCAACATGAAGAACGCTGTTGTTGGCGCGCCTGAGCACAAGGGCTACTTCGGAGCAGAGACGTCTTACGGCAAGTTCAGCGCAACGGTAGGAATGATGGTTGTAAACGGACTCTACACCGCTGTTGGCGAGAGCGAGAAAACCGAAAACTTCGCGCTTCTCAACGCTTGCGTAAACTACGCAGTTTCGTCATCTGTAAAGTTGTGGATAAATGGCGAGAACCTTTTGTCTCAGAATTACGAGTATGTGTTTGGCAATCCAATGCCAAAGGCTACATTCATGGGTGGCATAAGTCTTGAATTCTGATAATCAGAAAGATATATTTATGATTGGGGCAGGACGCAAAGTCTTGCTCCTTTTTTGTGCTTGTCTGAATAAGAAGTTTTGTTTTGCCGAATTTAAGTCGGGAGTTTGTAAAATCAGAAGGGCAATTTGTCTACTGCTGATTCTTTTTCATTTGTTTCATTGGATTCTTTTTTTAACTTTACGGCGTTCAACAAGACATTAAGACAATGATAAAGAAAACATCAATACAGATATTTGAGGAAAAGAAAGTTCGCTCCGTGTGGAACGATGACGAGGAAAAGTGGTATTTTTCCGTTTTAGATGTTGTTGAGGTTCTTACCGACAGTGCCAATCCGACAGACTATTTCAAGAAAATGCGCAAACGTGATCCTGAGTTAGCAGAGTACGTAGGGACAAATTGTCCCCACATAGAAATGATGACACCAACAGGAGAAAAACGCAAAACCATAGCAGGTGATACGGTTGCTATTTTCCGCATAATTCAATCAATTCCGTCTCCAAAGGCAGAGCCGTTCAAACAATGGATGGCAGAAGTGGCAAGCAATCGCGTTGACCAAATGCAAGACCCCGAACTCTCGATAGAACAAGCTGTTATGGATTACAAGCGTCTTGGGTATTCCGACAATTGGATTAATCAGCGTATCAAATCCATCGAGGTAAGGAAATCTCTGACCGACGAATGGAAACGTTGCGGCGTAGAAGAAATGCAATTTGCTACGCTAACAGACATTATAACAAGGACTTGGAGCGGAAAAACGACCAAAGAATACAAGCAATACAAAGGGCTTAAAAAGAGAATCTCCGCGACAATATGACAAATACAGAACTGATTCTTAATATGTTAGCCGAAACAGCAACCACCGACCTTTCAAAAGAGCACAACCCCGAAACTTTTGACGAAAACATTGACGTAGCGCAAAAAGGCGGCAATGTTGCACGTTCGGCGCGTCTTGAGTTGGAAAAACAATTGGGGCATTCCGTCGTTACGCCGCTAAATGCAAAAGAATATATTAATCAGATAGACAATAACAAAACCGACAAGTCCGATGAAAAATAAGCTTATGCTTGTGTGTTAATATTGGTTTTTATCCTTAACTCGCATAGAGTTCTGAACGCAATTTCAAGAAAGAACAACTCGCGCAGAAAGTCCCGAAAATCTTTCTGTGCGAGTTGTTTGTTAGAGCCAGAGCTTATATCCCAGAGATATTTGTACAACGCGGTTTTTTGCATCTCCCGATTCTGTATATATGTCGCGAGTTGCATTTGTTATTCCGATATTGTAGCGGATATCAAACTGAAGATTGTTGAATTCGTATGACACACCGAGCGGTATTGCGAGGTCAAAATTACGGGTGAAATTATCTGCATTTATCGTCGTGCCATCAGCAGTGAGCTTGAATTTGCTTCTTATACGAAATCCCGGCTGAATGCCGGCTTTCACCGCTAAACCGTTGGATGCGTATATGTTTGCCATTATCGGAATGTTAATGTAATCCAGAATGAAATTACAATCAGCATCGGGTGCAGCCATATCTGTAATTCCAATTTCTTTGCTGTCTCTAAATCCTTGCTGCGAATATATTGCGCCGACAGAAAGTGATAAGTTCTGATGGACGAAATACTCGGCTTCAACGCCTGCAGCAAAGGCTTTGCGTGACTTGGCATCCCCAGCTGGCATTGTAGCGATGTTAAGTCCGATTTTAGGCTGAATGTTGAGGCTGCCGACCTCACTTTGCGCATGCGACAATAGCGGCATCAGAGCCACTATTATCGGTAAAAGATGCTTGTTCTTCATGAATTGCTTTAATTAGTAAAATGTTATTCATGAATATAACGGAATTTATCATTATTTTGTATGTCGAAGGTGTAGATTTAGAAAACAACTCGTGCAGAAAGTTCGAAAATCTTTCTGCACGAGTTGTTTATTTTGTAAGGCAAGAAAATGCTTACATCTTTACTTCTACCTTCTTGCCGTCATACTCCACTACTTTGCTCTTGCCTTTTGGCAATACAACCTTGAATGAGCGGTGTTTCAACATTCCGTCAAACGAGCCTTTTATGTCGTTGATTGTAAGAATTTTGGCGGCATCGTTCCAAGTGAATTGGATTTCGGTGTATTTGCCCTGCTCGTAATTGTAATTGTCGCCCTCGTCCTCGTAAAGCGTAAAACTTCCGTCTTTGCCGGGATAAACGCGGATTTCGAGGTTGCTCCAATCCTTTTCTGTAACATACTGCATTTCAGGTGCTAACGGCAATATTCCGCCCGCTTTTATGAACATCGGCGACTTGTCGAAAGTTGTGGTCAACGTAACTTTCTGACCGCCTTTGTAAAGTTTACCGGTATAGAAATCGTACCAATCGCTGCCTTTCGGAAGGTATTTGACGGTCTGTTTTGTCTGAGTGAAATCAACTTCTGCAACCGCCTTACCGTCAGCATTATCGCGATTCCAGCCCGACATCTCGTCGGTCTTGATGATTTTTTCTTCGGTGTACTGAGCCTCCACAATCGGAGCAGCAAGGATGATATCGCCCATCAAAAATTCGTCTGCCATTTCCCAGACATTTCTGTCAGCGGCAAAATCACTGAACAAAGGACGCAAATAACTGCCGTTGTTGCTCGTTACCTGCCAAGCCGTGGAATATATGTAAGGCAACAGTCTGTACCTCAGACGGATAGTCTTTTCGATGGCGTCATAAACAATGTCGCCCTTATTGCCAAACTGCCAAATCTCCCTCGGCGCATCGGCACCGTGGCTGCGGAACACGGGACAGAACAATCCGTATTGCATCCAACGTACATAAAGTTCCTGATACTGAGGATTTTTTGGTGCGCTGCCGGGTCCAAAAACATTGTAAGCATTGCAGAAAAATCCGCCTATATCGGTGTTGAAATTCGGGTTGCCGGTCAGGGTGTAATTAAGACCGGCTGGCACTTGTTTGCGCAACATATCCCACGTGGAATTGACGTCGCCGCTCCACATATTGCTGCCGTAGCGTTGCTGACCCGCAAACGCACTGCGAGTCATTATGAAAACACGTTTTTTGCTCGATTCCTTGCGCTGAGCGTCATACACGCCGCCAACGGTGCAGAGCGGGAAGGCATTGCGCAACGAGCGGAATGTACCATCGCCGTCGCCAGCCTTGTGGTCGTAATTTTCCTTTTTGGGATAGAAACAATCGGGGTCTGTGGAATCCATCCACCAAGCGTCGATGTCGTAATCAAAAAGCGTCTTCAAATTTTTCCAATAAATCCTGCGCGCCTCCTCGCTGAACGGGTCATAGACGCAAACGCCTGACGGATAATC
Source organism: Bacteroidales bacterium KHT7 (assembly GCA_900102385.1). Classification (GTDB taxonomy): domain Bacteria; phylum Bacteroidota; class Bacteroidia; order Bacteroidales; family Bacteroidaceae; genus Ga6A1. The sequence goes on from FNBQ01000017.1 coordinate 53,315, forward strand.
CATTACCGGCGGCCAAATGTGCGAGATGCCGCTCTGAGGCCAAGTCTGGAAATCAAACAACAAATTCTTCTCCTTCAACTCCCTGAAAGCCTTGGTCATAGGGCCGAAACTTGCCCAAATGGAAATCATAATGTGGGCGTTTTGCTGATGGACTTTCTGCACCATTTGTTTGCCGTCCGCAAAATCTTCGGAGAGAAAATCCATAGCGTTCCAGAGGTAATTGCTGCCCCAATACTGCCAATCCTGAATGATTCCGTCGAGCGGCACTTGGAGTTCGCGGTATTTGTTGAGGACGGCGAGAAGTTCCTTGCTACTCTTGTAACGCTCCTTCGACTGCCAATAGCCGAAAGTCCACAGCGGAAACATCGGCACTTGTCCCGAGAGCGTCCTCATCTGCGCGATAACGCCGTCTGCCGAGCCGCCGTACATAAAATAATAGTCTTCATACTTGGCAACTTCCGAGGCAAACTGCATACCGTCTGCCGTGCCGTCAAATTGGGTCGGGGAATAATTGTCCCAAAACAAACCCCAGCCCTCAATGCTCTGCAACACATTCTGAAAGTCTTGAAGATTAGACTGTTCCATCAAAATGTGTGCGTCCCTGCGGCTGAGTTTGCCGTCCTGAATGGTGCCGAGTCCGTAGATTTGCTCGTCCTTTTTGAGGAGAAAACTCTGAGTGAGTTTGTAGGTGTTGCGCTCCACCGCGCCGGGGCGGTCTTCGAGGGAGAAGGATTTTTCCGCCAACAGGAGTTTGCCCTTGGCGTCGTAGAAACTGAGTGCAAAGGTCTGCGGATTGAATTTGACCTTAATCTTGCTGCTCGAAACAGAATTCTGCTTCTTTGTAAGTTTCACGTCTTGCGGAACAGCCGTAACCACAAGGCTTTTCCCATCGGGAGTTTTTCCTGCCGGATATTTGGTTATTCGCACAATTTCGGGAGTGTAGAATTCGGCTTTTATGCACGTCTGTTCCGATTGCCAAATCTGGCTGCTCTGCGCCATAAGTCCCGACGGAATGAGGCTCATGCTGGCCGAGACAAATAGAATTTTGAAAATTTTCATTTTGCTGCTATTAGGATTTTTGTTCGAGTTATATATTTGTATTTCGGAGAGCAAAGATACTGATATTTTTTTGTTTGACAAAGTTTTTATGTCCGAAAATGACTGCTGAAAATTGAAATTATCAAGATATATGGCTGGTATATGGTAAGGTGGAAAGTTGAAAGCCGAAGGGGAGCGGTTGGCAATCCACAATGTTTTTTCAGTTAAGCCGATAGCAAGGGGGTAGCAAGGGGATAGCAAGGAGGTAGCAAGGGGATAGCAAGCCGGAAGTTTCGGGATTTCTTCGGGATGCCTTCGAGATTTATTCGAGTTTTAGTGCCATCCCTCACAAGGAAATTATAACTCCCGACGGACTTATGGTGAGCGATGACATCAGCGTCGGTATGTATAACTTCGACGACAGTTTCGAGGCAATGAAAAAGAAGATAGAGCAATAACGAATTGTGCTCTGTCATCATCTTGCAGAAATACAGAAAAGAAATCGGGCAGAAGAACGCTTTGTTCTTTCTGCCCGATAATTTTATTTCTTGAAAATATATCCCAAAGATAATTGGATCACTCTGTGTCTTGCGCCTTCGCGAAGGGCGTCGTTCAGTCCGAAATTGTATCGGGCATCAACCTGAAATCTGCCAAACTCGTACGAGATACCGACAGGAATAGAGAAGTCCAAATTAAATTCAGGTTCGATGTCGCCTTCCTCATCGTATGCATAATGATAAGTGCCTGAAGAAAATCTGCGTCCTTTCTTCTTTCCGTAAACAAAAACGCCGGGTTGGAAACCGCCTTTTATCGCCAAACCTTTCCATAGATAGACATTAAGCAGTAAAGGTAGGTTGATGTAATCCATTTTGTATATTCCAAAGCCTTCAGCATGGCTGCCTTGCTGAGAATACATGAGTCCTATGGAGTAGACACATGGATTTGAAGTCGGAATCTGCGCCTCAAATCCAACGTTGAATCCTTGGCGAGTGCTGTAATGGTCGTAATAATCATCGTCTGTAAGTTTTGACCAGTTAATGCCTGCTTTGAATAACATGTTCTTGTGAGTTTTCTCATCTTGTGCGCTGCAAATTAGCGATACAATTGCAACAAATGCTGTTAAAATGTACTTTTTAGTCATGATTTTTTACGTTATTTTGTTCTTATATTGAAATGTTATGCTATTGAGTTTACTTCTTCGATTTTCTGCCGAATTTATATCCTACGGCTTTTCCGTATATTTTGCTTGTTCTGAAAAAATCCGGGCAGAACGAGTAGTTAATCTCTTCTGCCCGGCTCTTTATTTAGTGAAGTATTGAATTACTTTTTAAGCTTTGCAAGACTCTCCTTCAATGCTGCAATCTTAGTCTCGGCATCGCTCTGCTTCTTGCGCTCAAGGGCAACAACCTGCTCTGGCGCATTTGCTACGAAACGCTCGTTGCCAAGCTTCTTCATTACGCCAGCAAGGAAGCCTTCGAGATGCTTCAGTTCAGCCTCTTGCTTTGCAATCTCGGCATCCATGTCGATGAGGTTGCCAAGTGGAACGGCATACTCTGTTGTGCCTACAAGGAATGCTGCTGTGCCGTCGCCCTTTGCTGCAACCACCTCGATGCCCGAAAGGTTAGCCATCTTGATGATTACGCTGTTGAATGCCTCAACTGGGTTGCTTTCAACCACCTGAAGGTCAACAACTTCTTTCTGTGCGATGTTCTTGCTGTTGCGAACTGCGCGAACGCCAGCAACAACATTCTTAACGTCCTCAATCTGAGCGATAAGCTTGTTGTCGGCCTCGGTTGCAGCTGCAAGTTCGAGCTTAGAAACCATGATGCTCTCGCCGTCCTTGCGGTCGTAGATGTGCTGCCACAACTCCTCGGTGATGAACGGCATGAATGGGTGAAGCATCTTAAGCAAGTTGTCGAAGAATTCGAGTGTCTTGTTGTATGTCGTCGTGTCGATAGGCGAGCCGTATGCAGGCTTAACCATCTCGAGATACCAGCTTGAGAACTCGTCCCAGAACAGTTTGTATACAGCCATCAGAGCCTCGCTCAGACGGTATTTTGTGAACAAGTCTTTCAACTCCTCGTTAGTCTTCTTTAACTGCGCCTCGAACCATTCTGTTGCAATCTTGCTGCTCTCGGGCTGAGCAATATCTGCTGTGTTCCATCCCTTTACAAGGCGGAATGCGTTCCAAATCTTGTTGTTGAAGTTACGTCCCTGCTCGCAAAGACTCTCGTCGAACAAGATGTCGTTGCCGGCTGGGGCTGAAAGCATCATACCCATGCGCACGCCGTCGGCTCCGTACTTCTCGATAAGCAATAGTGGGTCTGGCGAGTTTCCGAGCGACTTAGACATCTTTCTGCCCAGCTTGTCGCGAACGATACCTGTGAAGTAAACGTTGCGGAAAGGTACATCCTTCATGTACTCTTCGCCAGCCATAATCATTCGAGCCACCCAGAAGAAGATGATGTCCGGACCTGTTACGAGGTCGGCAGTTGGATAGTAATACTTAATCTCGTCGTTGCCCGGATTGTTTATTCCGTCGAACAGAGAGACAGGCCACAACCATGATGAGAACCAAGTGTCGAGTGCATCCTCGTCGCGTGACAACTGGTCGATGGTGATGTTCTCGAAGCCAGCAATCTTCTTAGCCTTTTCGAGAGCCTCCTCGGCTGTGAGTGCAACAACGAACTTCTCCTCCTCGCCCTCGGCAGTTGGAAGGAAGTAGGCTGGAATGCGGTGACCCCACCAAAGCTGGCGGCTGATGCACCAGTCCTGAATGTTCTCGAGCCAGTTGCGGTATGTTGTAACGTATTTAGTAGGGTAGAACTTAATCTTTCCTTCGAGTACCGGCGGAAGAGCGATGTCGGCAAAGTGCTTCATCGACAAGAACCATTGCTTGCACAAGCGAGGCTCAACGGCTGTGTCCTGATTTCTTTCAGAATAGCCAACCTTGTTGTCATAGTCCTCAATCTTCTCCATCAAGCCAGCGTTCTGAAGGTCGATGGCAATTTGCTTGCGCACGTCCATTCTGTCCTGACCAACGTACATGCCGGCAGCCTCAGAGATTGTTCCGTCTGGGTTGAAGATGTCGATAGTCTCAAGATTGTGAGTCTTGCCAAGGGCATAGTCGTTCACATCGTGAGCCGGAGTAACCTTCAGACAGCCAGTACCGAACTCGATATCAACGTAGCGGTCTTCGATAACCGGGATAACTCTGTTTACCAGCGGAACGATTACCTTGTGACCGCGAAGCCACTGGTTCTTAGGGTCTTTAGGGTTGATACACATTGCTGTATCGCCCATGATAGTCTCAGGACGGGTTGTTGCCACAACAGCGTAGTAGCGGCCGTTCTCGTCCTTGTGCAGAACCTCGCCCTCTTCGCCTGTCGGAACAACAGGGTTAGTGTCGGCATCTGCCACATAGTAGCGAAGGTGGAAGAGCTTGCTCTTCTCATCGCGGTAGATAACCTCCTCGGTAGAGAGCACGGTCTGAGCCTTTGGATCCCAGTTTACCATGCGCAGACCGCGGTAGATGAGGCCTTTGTCGTAAAGGTCAACGAACACCTTCATTACGCTTTCCGAACGCTTCTCGTCCATAGTGAAGGCTGTTCTGTCCCAGTCGCACGATGCTCCGAGCTTGCGCAGCTGCTTCAGAATGATGCCGCCGTGCTCGTTGGTCCAGTCCCAAGCATGCTTCAGGAACTCGTCGCGAGTAAGGTCGCGCTTCTTGATGCCCTGCTCTGCCAGTCGGTTTACAACCTTAGCCTCTGTTGCGATAGATGCGTGGTCTGTTCCCGGTACCCAGCAGGCATTCTTGCCGTCGAGGCGAGCCTTGCGGATAAGGATATCTTGGATAGTATTGTTAAGCATGTGTCCCATGTGAAGCACACCTGTAACATTTGGTGGAGGGATAACGATGGTGTAAGGTTTGCGACCATCGGGCTTGCTGCTGAAAAGCTTGTTGTCAAGCCAGTACTGATACCATTTTTCCTCTACTTCAGAGGGATCGTATTTGCTTGCTAATTCCATATATAATTAAGTTTTTTATTTGCAAATTTCAAAACGCGGCAAAGTTAGTAAAAAAAAGCGTATCTTTGTACCTGAAAAACCAAATATATGCACAAAAAGATTCTACAGATTGCCGTTCCGGCGATAATAAGTAACATAACCGTACCGCTTCTTGGTTTTGTCGATGTGGTTATCGTCGGTCATTTGGGCGCGGCGTCGTATATCGGAGCCATTGCCGTAGGTGGCATGATGTTCAGCCTGATATACTGGATTTTTGCCTTCCTGCGCATGGGAACGAGCGGCATGACGGCTCAGGCGTGGGGCAGGCGAGACCTTGGCGAGGTGGCACGACTTTTTGTGCGCTCTATGGCAATAGCCTTTGCCATCGGGCTGATTCTCATTGCGTTGCAGAAACCCATCGTCGGCTTGGTGTTTCGTTTTATCTCGGCATCCGACGAGGTAAGGCTTCTTGCCTGCCGCTATTTTGGCATCTGCATCTGGGGCGCGCCGGCGGCTCTGGGCTTGTTCAGTCTGTCGGGTTGGTACATCGGCGTGCAGAATTCGCGCCTGCCAATGTGGGTTGCCATCATTCAGAATGTGGTGAACATAGTGGTGAGTACGGTTCTCGTCATCTTCTTCGGAATGAAAATTGAGGGCGTTGCCATTGGCACTCTCGTGGCTCAGTATGCCGCTCTTCTGCTGGCTCTGGGGTTGTGCCGGAGATACTACGGAAGGGTGGTGCGCAGGGCAGAGATAATGAAGTCGTTCGGGCGCGGCGAGATGATGCGCTTCTTTGGCGTAAACGGCGACATCTTTCTGCGTATGCTCTGCCTCGTTGCCGTAACGGTCTACTTCACCTCGGCGGGGGCGAGGAACGGCGATGTGGTTCTTGCTGTAAATACCCTTATAATGCAGTTCTTCACCCTGTTCTCGTACTTTATGGACGGCTTTGCATACGCCGGCGAGGCTCTCTGTGGAAAGAGCAAGGGCAGCGGCGATTATCCTCAGTTCCGTGCCACGGTAAGAGCCTTGTTCGGGTGGGGCGTTGCGCTTGCTGGAATCGTGTCTTTCGTGTATCTTCTTGGTGGCGAGGCGTTTGTTGGTGTGATGACCGACGACGCATCGGTCGTTGCCGAGTCGGCACATTATATTATGTGGGCGGGCGTGATTCCCGTAGCCAGTTTTGCGGCTTTTCTGTTCGACGGCATCTTCATCGGGATAACCGCCACAAAGGGCATGCTGGTGTCTATGTTTACCGCCATGCTTTGTTTCTTCGGCGTTGTTACATTATGTAATGATTACAATAACCATGTCTTGCTTTTTGCCTTCGTGCTTTATCTGTTTGTGAGGGGTGTTATTCAGTATGTAATATACAAGTTGTATATTATCCGCAAATTTATCTAATTTTGCAAAGTGGACTTTGAAAAATAAACCGACTTTCGTTAAAGACTTAAATTTTTGGGGCGTTTATGCTTCGTTTTTGTAAAAAAAGAAAAGCGTAATGTTTCTTATTTGATATAATGGGTTAATTTTGGCAACGCTAAAAATAGACTTAATATTATATAAAAAAACAACTTGTATTACGTAGTTAAATAAAGAAATGTTTAAAAACTTTCATGGATTCCATTTAGTAGAATCTTATCACAACAGTAAAGGCCAGAAACGATTCAGGGTAGTAGGCTATACCAAGGCTGTAATTGCAGCTATAATTTCGATTGTTATTGCATGTCTGCCGACAGAGGTTTTTGGCATTCCGAATCTTAATCCGGTACAGCAGAGAGTTATCGCGGTATTTTGCTTTGCCGCCATCATGTGGCTTTCAGAGGCTATCCCGTCGTGGTGTACCTCGGTGCTCATCATCGTGGTTATGCTCTTTACCATATCCGACAAGTCGCTGACCTGTTTCATGGCAGCAAAGGAGCAAGGTGCGCTGTATGTTCCTTACAAGAGCATTATGCATTGCTTTGCCGACCCAACAATCCTTCTGTTCATCGGCGGTTTTGTGCTTGCCATCGGTATGACAAAGACTAAGCTCGACGTGGTGCTTGCCAAGAAACTGCTTGCTCCGTTCGGCACAAAGCCAACCACAATCCTTCTCGGATTCATTCTTGTAACAGCCATCTTCTCGGCATTCGTCAGCAACACGGCAACGGCGGCTATGATGCTTGCCTTCCTTGCTCCGGTATTGCGTGCAATGCCCGAGGGCAGCAAGGACCGCACGGCTCTGGCTCTTGCCATTCCTATCGGTGCAAACATAGGCGGTATTGCAACGCCTATCGGTACGCCTCCAAACACCATCGTCCTTGGCTACATGAACGAGACTCTCGGCATGAGCATAAGCTTTGGCGACTGGATGCTGAAGATGGTTCCGCTGGTGGTTGCCCTTCTGCTTTGCGGTTGGATAATGCTTCGTATTCTGTTCCCATTCTCTCAGAAGGAGATTAAGCTTGAGATTGAGGGCGAGTTCAAGCCCGACACACATACTTGGATTGTTATTGCTACGTTCATCGTAACCATCTTCTTGTGGTGCTTTAGCGACCGCTTGAAGTGGGGCTTGAACAGCAATATCGTTGCCATGCTTCCGATTGCGATTTTCGCCATTTCGGGAATCCTTACAAAGCGCGACCTTGAGGAAATAAACTGGGCTGTGCTGTGGATGGTTGCCGGAGGTTTCGCCCTTGGCGTTGCCCTCAACACAACCGAGTTGAGCAAGGTTCTGGTCGATGCCATTCCGTTCTCTCAATGGAGTGCGCTCCTTGTTATGATTGTTTCGGGCATAGTATGCTTCGGATTCTCTAACTTCATCAGCCACTCGGCAGCCGCATCTCTTCTTACACCAGTCCTCGGCGTTGTTGCCGGAGCCATGGTTTCGGGCGGAGTGCTCGATGCCGGCGGTGTGGCTCAGATGCTCATAGGCATCGCAATAGCAGCCAGCGTTTCTATGATTCTGCCAATCTCTACTCCTCCTAACGCCATTGCCCACTCTACGGGCTTCATCAAGCAGAACGATATGATGCTTGTTGGCGTTATCATGGGTGTGCTTGGCTTGGTAATAGGCTATTGCTGGATGTTCCTTGTATTCTGAACATAAGTAATAAAAATAGATTTTTTTTCAGGCTCGCGTCTTTGTGAAAAGGTGCGGGTCTTTTTTTGTGCCGTTTCTTTGATTTTTTACATAACCTCATCCCGAACGAATCCCGAAGGCATCCCGAACATTTATTTTAGTATGAAAAATAAATAAACAAAGAATATAAAATACCATAAAATATACTTTCTCGGATAAAAAAATATCGCTAATTTTGCAAACGAAAATTAAGGGTTGTATTCTTTGTACTTTTTTATGCCATTCTTTTAGGGTAGTGTGACTAAGTTACTGATAGATAATTACTTTTATTTTCTGCTCTCTTTGAGAGCATTTTCCATTAAAACAAGGATTAAGACCCAGCTGGCATAATCTGTGGTATCCACTCACCAGTAGCTCTGAGGGCATTTTCCATTAAAACAAGGATTAAGACTCTTTCAACAGTTGTCTTGTTAGTAGGTACAAGTTCTTCTCTGAGAGCATTTTCCATTACAACAAGGATTAAGACATCATGATTGGAACGTTATTTTTTGCTCTTCTACGCCTCTGAGAGCATTTTCCATTAAAACAAGGTTTAAATCATCTTTTTTTCTGGCTTTATTTGTAGCTTTGCTATGTCGAGAATGGTTTTGCTTATCAACGCCAAGGATGAGTGAAAACTAACACATGGTAAGGCTATGGGGAGTTTTTTTGTTGCTTAGAAACATATAAAGGATGTTAACTAAACAGTAGCGTATTTTGCTTAAATATTTTATATTTGCCGTTGTTTATAATTGATAAAATCGTTAAATATGGGAAAACATTACACTTATACAATGAAAGTTGGCGATAAAAAATTAACTTTAAAAGACTTTAAGCCAATATTCGATGAATATAACAAAAAATATTTTTATGGAAAATTAGGCGATTGTAAATTTATGTGGCTTCTCTCTAAAGGTCCTTTAGGAACCTATATTTATGATAATGGAGTTTCAACAATTGGTATTAATCGCAAGCCAAATCATCCTGTTACCGATGAATATCTTGAAAAGGTTATATACACGAAATGATACACATGTATGTCAAAACCGTTGAAAACGTAAAAATTGATGGCGTGTGGGGACATGGTTTTTATTTTAAAAAGCATTGCTTGCGTTTATATAAAAACTATGGAATAAAAATTGATATTATTTATTTGGAAAAACGAAATAGTTGGTGGCGCAGATTATTAATGTATTTATTTTGTTGGTAAAAATACGGTCGGAAACGACTGCATTTTTTGTCTAACGCTATGAATTCCAGAAAGAAAATTCCCATTGTAAATTGTTAATTGTCAACTGTTAATTCTCTAAAAAAGGCTCTTTTTTTTGATTTTTGAAAAATATTCTTATATTTGCATGCGGAAACTATCTCGCAATTTAACTGAAATGCGTAAATAGCTGACTTTTAATCTTATTATAAGTGCAAAAACAATTATTTAAATTCTAAAACAAAGAAATGAAAACATTTTTTACAATGTTGATTGCCGTGCTGATGCTAAGCATTCAGACAGTTTCGGCAAAGGAAAAGGGCGTGGTGTGGGAACGCCCTGTAGTTACCGAGAAGAACGATAATATTGATGGGTATTTCAACACGCTTCTTGACATAAAGCGCGTTGAGTTTGCCGACGACGAAACGCGCGTGATGATGCACGTTGCCTTGCGTCCCGACAATTGGTTGCAGTTTGCCTCTGCCACTCGTCTGGAGTGCGACGGCAAACGATATGCCTTGAAAAAGTGCGATGGCATGGAACTCGACAAGCACGTCTATCTTAAAGGGCGTGGCGAAACAGATGTCGTGTTCCACTTCGAGCCGCTGCCGTCATCTGCCACAAAATTCGATTTTGTTGAAGGCGATGCCGAGAGAGCGTTCGTAATCCGTGGCGTGCAGAACTTTGGTTCGGTGGCGCACCAGATGTATCCTACAAGCTGGCGAAACGAGCAGACGGGCGACTGGGAGATTGGCTTCTACGAGGATTTTGCAATATACGACTGCAAGTTCTGGAACTATAAGCAGAAGCAGCAGAAGGGCGACAAATACATGTATGTGCTCGAAAATGACGGCAAGGAAATCGTGGTGAATGCCGACAAGATAAAGGACGGCAAGCGCATAATTACCATAGATGGCAAGAAAGCCACTTATTCGCTCCTTACATCTATTACTTTGCCCGACTATCCAACGAAAGACACGAATCCAACCTTCAAGAACACACATTTCAAGACCGATACCGTAACGCTTGTGGGCTGGCTCAGAAACAGACCGCGCGCCGAACGGTATGATGACAATTCGTACAATGTTAATTTTACCAATCCAATAACGGGCGAGGAAGTAAATGTTTTCGGCAAAATGGATTCGCTTGGCAGATTTGTAGTAAAAGTGCCGATGCCAAACTCTTTCGAGGCGTTTTTCGATTGGGACAGAACATTCATCCGCACAATCCTCGAGCCGGGCGAGACTTACTTTCTGTTCTACGATTTTAAGTGCGGACACAAGTTCTTTATGGGCAAAAACTGCCGTCTGCAAAACGAAACGCTCGCTCATCCGTTCAGATGGCTGAACTTTAATCCTACGCGCGACATAACCGAGGACAATGTGAGAAAAATGTTTGACAGCCTGAAAAATTCTCTCTCGAAAAACATGGCAGAACTGAAGGAGATTGCCGAGAAGCACCCAACGGTTTCCGACCGCTTTTTTGCCTATCGCACCAAGTGCTACGAGGCAGAGGCAGCTTTTTATAATTTTGTTGCCAATTCATATTCTAGAAACTCCGGTATCGCTAAAGATATTATGGCGGAAAATGTCCGCGATTTGTGGGCAAAGCGCAACGAAAATAGCCTTATGTGCCGTGCGTTCTGGAATTTTCAGGGCTATTATGTATGGAGATTGATGGATTACAGCAAGTATGTTGTTAGGTCCGACAAAGGTAACGAATCGATTTACGAATATTTATATCCGCAGATTCTGCGACGCTATCGCGATGCCGGAAAGGTAAAGATTACAGACGACGAACTGGCTCAACTCGAGCGTAATGCCGCAGAGTGGAGAAGTACTTTGGAGGCGGATTTCGACAAACGAAATGAGAAGCCGAACGATTATATGAAGAAGAGTGCCAAGATTCTGGAGCGCGAAGACATAAAGAAGGTTCTCGACGACGAAAATTCTTTGTTCGACTTATACATATTTCTTGAAATTGCCGAGTCTTTGAATATTGACAAGGAAACGCGCGACATTCTTGTTTCAAGATTTTTGTACGGCAGCATGACGGATACAGGCGAGCCGCTTAACGAAACGGCAGCGCGTTATGTAGACGAACTGGTGTCGCAGCCATCTGCCAAGGCCGCTATCAACACTTTGCAGAACAAGTATCTGGCTCTTGCCAAGAAAGATGCGTCTAAATACACAAAGTCGGCATCAGATGTTGCCGGAATGAGCGACGGCGAGAAGATTCTGCGCAAGATAATAGAGCCTTACAAGGGTAAGATTATTCTGCTCGATGTGTGGGGAACTTGGTGCATGCCTTGCCGAATGGCTCTGCAACAAAGCAAGCAGGAGTACGAGAGTCTGAAGGATTACGACCTTGTGTATCTCTATCTTGCCAACCGCAGCCCCGAAGATGCTTGGAAGAACGTGATAAAGCAGTATGATGTAACGGGCGACAACGTGGTTCACTACAACCTGCCAGCCGACCAGCAGAGTGCCGTTGAACAGTTCGTTGGCGTAAATGGCTATCCAACCTACCGTCTGATAGACCGCAATGGCAACTTGGTTGACGTGAATGTTGATGCGCGCAGCATCGATGTCCTCAAAAAGGTGCTCAACAAGATAAAGTAACGGGCTGCCTTGATACAAAAAAAGTGCCGCGGCAATCAGTCTTTGCCGCGGCACTTTCTATAACCGTAAATAATTCTGTCTAAGACTCTCTGGCTGTCTGTTCTTTCATCATCTTCAGCCATTTAAGATAGCCGAAGACGGCGAAAACCGTATATATTCCGTATATACATGCCTTGAACGGAATGCCCTTGTGAATGTAGAGCGCAAAGCTGATGGCATCTACCACAAACCACAACAGCCATTGCTCAACATACTTGTGTGCCAAAGCCCACAGAGCCACGATGCTTAGTGCCGTGGTAAAGGCATCGCTCACCGGAACGGTACTGTTGGTGTAGTTGGCAAGAAACCACCATATTGCAAGCCATATAACAAGCGTGCAAACCGTAACAGGCAGATAATACGATTTTTTTAGATGCGTAATCGGCATGTCGCCTGCGCCGTGCTTGTCGTCCTTTCTGCCAAGTTTCCAGATGGCTACGCCATAAACAGACGTGAGGCAATAGTATACCGCCATTCCGAAGTCGGCATACAGCCCGGCCTTGAAATACAGCACCATGTCTATTGCCGGCATCACTATGCTTGCAAGCCACAGCCAGATGTTTGCCTTGTATTCAAGATAAAGGTAAACAAGACCTACAACGAAGCCGAGAATGTCGAGGAATCTAAGTGTATCCATCTTGATGTCAGAATTTTAGGGTGATGTTGCCCATCATCGTAAAGCCAGCCATCGGAACGAATCCAAGCTCATAGTATCGGTTGTCGTTTGGATGTCCGTAGCTTTCGCAAATGGCAGAATAAACCCATCCGCTTGTGGCATATCGTGCGTTGAACACGTTGTTGAGGTCTATTACGAAGACAGCCTCCTTTATGTGCAATGGCTTTATCGGCATTGTGTAGCCCAGATGTATGTTCGATACGCTGAATGCCGGCAGAGAGCGGTCTTTGTTCTCGGTATTGTCGAGATACTGACGGCCAACGGCAGATGTGTGCCAAACAGCAGTCATTCCCTTGTGATGGAAACTGAGGAAGGCGTTGCCCGTGAAGGCTGGCGAGAAGGCGAGGGTAGAGTTGTCGTAATGAATAGTTCTGAACTTGGCCTTGCTGTCCCAGTCCTCAACAACCTCGTCGAAATCCTTAATCTTGTTCTGGCTAACCGCCATGTTAAGGTCGAGGCTCAGCCAAGGCGTGAAGTCGGCTCCGCATTGCAGTTCTATTCCGGCGCGATAGCTGTCCTTGATGTTCGTTGTCAGTTTTTCGCCAATTTCGTTCTCCTGTCCCGTCTGCACAAACTGGTCGGTATAGTCCATGTAATACAGGTTTATTCCGAGGCGGTATTTCTTGCTGCCGAGGGTGTAGCCAAGTTCGTAGTCTATGAGCGATTCGGCTTTCGGAGCAGGATAAGAGCCGTTGTCAGTAAAGTTGTTGCGCTCAGGCTCGCGATGACTTAGCGCAGCCGAACCGTAGACGCGATGCTCGCCCAATGTCCATGAAAACCCGGCTTTCGGATTGAAAAAGTCGTATTTCTTGTCGATGTCCAGTTTTTGGTTGTAGAAACCGCTATTGTTGTCGTAAAACTTGTCGTTGATTCCGTCGGTCTTGTAGCCAACGTGGCGATACTGAATGTCGGCAAACACGTTCCAGTTGTCGGTTATGCTGAATGCCGCCTTTGCAAACGCGCTTCCGTCGGTCTTTGTCGCGTCAGAATCGTAATAGTCATATCTGCCGTTTTTCAGGAATGTGGCAGCAATATCCTTGTCGGCAATATAAGTGATGTAGCCGAAGTGGTTTCCACTGAAATACTGCATAGCCACGCCGCCTACGATGTCCCAGCGGTTGCGCTTGTAACTTGTGTTCCACACCAGTCCGTAGGTATTCTGCTCAAGGCCTTTCTTGCGCACAAAGTCGCTTCTCTTAACTGCGTTGCCGTCGGCATCAGTATATTTCAGACCGAACTTGGCAAGTTTGTAGTTGTAGCGGAACTGGTCGTAATATCCGTATCCGTAAGTGTAGCGTGCCGATGCCGTTGTGCTCCAGTAGTTGTTTATGTCCCATGCAAACGACAGGATGTTATGGTCTTGCCAGAAGTTGTCGGTCGTTCTGCTCCACAGCGAGCCGTCGTTCATCTCGTAACGCTTGGTTATGTATTTTCCGTTGGCATCTTTTGCAAAGTTTCCGCTTTCGTCGTAAACAAGGCGTTCGTATAGCGAGTTGAAGCGTCCCAGTCCGACTTCGTACATGTCTTTGTACGTCTTGATACCGGTATTTGCGCCGTATGTGCCGTCCATCAGACTGAGGTCGTCGTCGCCTGCGGTAATTCCGTTCCAAGCCTGACCGGTTTTCTCAAAGTTGCCTATGTTCTTGTATCTAATCTGAATTCGGTCGTTCATCCAAGTCAGACCGCCGTAGTATGAGCCTGAGCGTCCTGCCGTTCCGTGAATGAAACCGTCGGTATTCGTCTCGTGGTATGCGCCGTCTATGATAAGGTGCTTGAACAGCAAGCCCGATGACAGTGAGACTCCGGCGTTCCAAGTGTTGTAAGAGCCGTATGAGCCCGAAACCTCGACTGTAGGTGTTGGCGAAGGCGCGGCCGTAGAGAGAGCCACCGTTCCGCCGAATGCGCCGTCGCCGTTGGTAGATGTACCAACGCCTCGCTGAATCTGTACCGAGCCGAGCATTGCTCCGTAACTGTTCATATTAGCCCAGAATACGCATTGGTCTTCGGGCGAGTTTAGCGGCATTCCGTCGAGCGTTACGTTTATGCGCGAATCGCCTGCGCCTCTGATTCTCATATACGATGTTCCTGTTCCAACGCCGTTGTCGCTCCACGCAATAACGCCCGGAGTCTGCGAAAACAGCATTGGCAGTTCCTTTCCAGTTCGTGCAAAACTCTGCAACTCAGTCTTTCTGATATTCGTAATGGCATAGGGGGCATTTTTCTGCGCTCTTACGCCGTTAACAACAACCTCTTGCATCTGTTCAATCTTCAGCGAGTCGTACTGCGCATGTGCAGCCGTCGCCACGGACATTGTTGAAATGCCCAGCAATACAATCTTTTTCATGTTCATCTAAAAAAACGGGGGAGTCGTGTCCGAAAAACAACCTATCCATACCTACGTCGGCATTATCCGATTCAGGTTCGAGGGTATCATCTCAGCCAACAAACGGTTAGCACCCCTTGATAATCTGTTAAAAACGATGCAAAAGTACAAAAAATCTGTCAATCGAGAAATAAAAAGGAAGGTTTAGATGCGTTTTACCTTCTTTCCGCTTCCGTTTTATTTTAGTTTCTTGTATGACTTGGCGGTAATACTGGAAAAATCCGTATTTTTGTCATCGTTATGTACTTTGTAACGAATTTGTTTTAAATTGAAAATGCGAAAAATAGTAAAACTGATAATCGTAACGCTTTGTTTTGGCTTGTTTTTATCCTGTGGATTGTCTTTGCATGATAAAAAGGCTACCTCAAATTCTCCATGCTCGTCTTTGCAAGGTGAGGGATTCTCGGCATTTGTCGAAAGATTTCATACCGATTCGTTGTTTAGGATTTCGCGTTACTGCGATGTTATTACTGGCGGAAATACCGATGATAGTGTATATTACAGCATTATGGTGTCTGATTCTGTTGTAGATTACACTTACGTTTGGGACAAAAAAGAAGCAAACGCCTATGTCGCCGATTTCATATCTATGATTGACGATCCTGGATATGTACATTCGTACAAGATGGTAGGCGATTCTGTTGTCGAGGAATCTTGTAATATTTATGAAAGTAGTTGTCTGTTTTGGTTGTGTTATAAGAAGGATAGGGTAGATAAGAAATGGAGGCTGTCTGAAATACACATGGAATATTGGTAAAAAAAGAGGATTCCGTATTCTGGAATCCCCCTTTTTGAAAAATATGGTCAAATGTGATTCTATTACAGAATTGTCTTGACAGCCTCAAGCATACCCTTTGACTGGATAAGGTCGAGGTACTCCTTAACAAGAGCTGTAAGACCAGGAACCTCGTTGAGGTTCTGCTTGCTCTCCTTCCAAATAACGTCTGTTGCGCCAAGAACGCCCTCTGCAACCTTCTGAGTGTCGCCTGTAGCCCAAAGTTGAGTAAGAAGATCCATAATCTCCTGTGCGTCGTTTGGCTGGATAGGAGCACCGTCCTCGCGAACGCCACCCTTGTAGTAAGTGATGATTGCTGCCAAACCGAATACCAAGCCCTTTGGAAGTTCGCCCTTGCGCTCAAGATAAATCTTAAGACCTGGAAGGTCGCGAGTCTCGAACTTAGGGAATGAGTTAAGCATGATAGAAGTAACCTGATGGTCAACGTATGGGTTCTTGAAACGCTCAACAACATCGGCTGCAAACTTCTGAAGCTCGTCCTTTGGAAGGTCGAGAGTCTCCATCAACTCGCCAAACTGAACCTTCTCTATGTACTTGCCAAGAACAGGGTGGTTGCAAGCATCGCGTACGATGTTTACGCCGCTGAGGTAAGTAACAGGAGAGAGAACTGTGTGAGGGCCGTTGAGCAATGTAACCTTACGAGCGTGGTATGGAGCCTCGCTCTCGGCAATAAGAACGTGAAGGCCTGCCTTCTCTGCTGGGAACTCAGCACGAAGCTCGTCGCAAGTCATGTTGCTAGCCTTCTCGATAACCCACAAGTGGAAGATTTCAGCCTGAACAACCAAGTTGTCGGCATAGCCAATCTTCTCCTGAATGTCCTTGATTTCGTTGCGTGGGAAGCCCGGAACGATACGGTCAACCAATGTAGCGCATACATAGTTGTACTTCTCGAACCACTCCTTGAATGCTGCGTAGTCAGCACCGAAGTCAGCCTTCCAAAGCTCGATGTACTGCTCGATGCACTCCTTCAGGTGGTGACCGTTAAGGAAGATGAGCTCGCAAGGCATGATGATGAGACCCTTCTTAGGATCGCCGTTGAATGTCTTGAAACGACGGTAGAGAAGCTGTGTAAGCTTGCCCGGATATGATGATGCAGGAGCATCAGAGAACTTGCAGTTAGCATCGAAAGTGATACCTGCCTCAGTTGTGTTAGAGATAACGAAACGGATTTCTGGCTGGTCTGCAAGAGCCATGAATGCTGCGTTCTGTGAGTATGGATTAAGAGCGCGGCTGATTACGTCGATACGAGTAAGGCTGTTTACTGCCTTGCCCTCGTCAAGACCCTGAAGATTAACGTGATACATACAGTCCTGACCGTTGAGCCACTCAACCATACCTTTCTCGATAGGCTGCACAACTACTACGCTACTGTTGAAGTTTGTCTTCTGATTCATATTGTAGATAATCCAATCTACAAAAGCACGAAGGAAGTTACCCTCACCAAACTGAATGATTCTTTCAGGCGCGCATGATTTTGGCGCTGTTCTTTTGTTTAATGCCTGCAACATAATAATATCTGTTTTTTTGTTAATAAATTTCTTAAATGTTTCTGATAAACACCACAAAAGTACGAATAAATTTTGTAATACCAAATTTATTTTATACTTTTGTGTGCGATAACACTAAAAAACGACGAATTTGGTGCTGTTTAACATTTAACGACATTTTAATCAAAAAAATATATAAAAATAATGAAACAGTTTATGGACGAAAACTTCTTGTTGCAGACTGAAACTGCGCAGAAGTTGTATCACGAGCATGCTGCAAAGATGCCTATCATTGATTACCACTGTCACCTTATTCCACAGATGGTTGCAGAGAACAAGCGTTTTGAGTCTATCGCACAGATTTGGCTTATGGGCGACCACTACAAGTGGAGAGCTATGCGCTCTAACGGTGTTGATGAGCGTTTCTGCACAGGCAAGGATACTACCGACTGGGAGAAGTTTGAAAAGTGGGCAGAGACTGTTCCTTACACATTCCGCAACCCTCTTTATCACTGGACTCACCTCGAGTTGAAGACTGCTTTCGGAATCAACGAAACTTTGAACCCTACTAACGCTAAGGCAATCTACGACAAGTGTAACGACCTCATCAAGAACGACCCTAAGTTTACTCCACGCGGCTTGATGGCTCACTATAATGTAGAGACTGTTTGTACTACCGACGATCCTGTTGACACTCTTGAGTGGCACAAGATTGTTGCTGCCGACCCAACTTGCAAGACTCGCATGATTCCTGCATGGCGTCCTGACAAGGCTATGGCTGTTGAGGTTCCTGCCGAGTTCAAGGCATACGTTGACAAGTTGGCTGAGATGGCTGGCATGACAATCTCTAACTTCAACGACTTTGTCGATGCTCTTCAGAAGCGTCACGACTTTTTCGCATCTATGGGATGTAAACTTTCTGACCACGGTATCGAGGAATTCTATGCTGAGGATTATACAGATGCTGAAATCAGCGCAATATTTAATAAGGTATATGGCGGTTCACAGCTTTCAGAGGAGGAGAACCTCAAGTTCAAGAGCGCGATGATGTATATCTTCGCTGTTCAGGATGCTGAGGCTGGCTGGACACAGCAGTTCCACTACGGTGCTATCCGTAACAACAATACAAAGATGTTCAAGCAACTTGGTCCTGATACAGGCTTCGACTCAATCGGCGAGTTCAACACAGCCAAGAAGTGCTCTAAGTTCCTTAACCGCCTTAACATGGAGGGCAAGCTTGCAAAGACTATCCTTTACAACCTTAACCCATGTGCTAACGAGGTTCTTGCTACAATGCTTGGTAACTTCCAGGACGGTTCTGTTCCGGGCAAGATTCAGTGGGGTTCAGGATGGTGGTTCCTCGATCAGAAGGACGGTATGCAGAAGCAGATGAACGCTCTTTCTGTTCTCGGTCTTCTGTCACGCTTCGTTGGTATGCTTACCGACTCACGCTCATTCCTTTCTTACCCACGTCATGAGTACTTCCGTCGTATTCTTTGTAACCTTATCGGCAACGATATCGAGAACGGCGAGATTCCATACGTTGGCTACGAGGCTGAGCGCATGAATCAGATGGTAGAGGATATCTGCTACAACAACGCTAAGAATTATTTCAACTTCTAATAGTTGGCAATAGTATATTAGGTTAAGGCGTACGCTCCGCGCGAGTGTACGCCTTTTTTATGTCGGCTCGGTTTTGATTCAGTAATATTCATTATCCTTGATAAGGAAAAAACGGACTTTTTGCTGGCTTTGGTGCGGCTTGCCTGCCCGAACCTTCTCCGTATCTTTCCTCTATCTTGCTTTTGTGTTGAATCTACCTTGCTGTGATTTTTCAGTTTTCAACTCTTTGCTTGTCCAATTTCATTGAACATTGTTAATTTTAAATTTTCAACTTTCAAGTTCTCTCCATCATATTTTTATGATTACTGCGGCAGAAGTCATTTTTTTTGTCTAATTTTGCAACGGCTTATTGACTTGCCCCGAAACGGTGTTTGCCGGCGGCAGGTATATTGGATTAAAACAAAACGAAAGAAGTATGAAATATGCGCTTGTTACAGGTGCTTCGCGGGGATTGGGCAGAGCCATCGCCATGAAGGTTGCGAGCATGAACATTCCTGTAATAATCAACTATCAGAATAACGAGGAGGCTGCACAGCAGACTTTGGATGACATTGTTAAGAACGGCGGAAACGCAGAGTTGATGAGGTTTAATGTTGCTGTAAAGGACGAAGTTCAGACTGCGCTGAATGCGTGGGAGGCTGCACACCCCGACGATTATATTGCCTATCTGGTAAATAATGCAGGTGTGCGACGCGACAACGTGCTGTTTATGATGCCCGACAAGGACTGGCACGATGTTGTTGACACCACTCTTACCGGATTCTATAATGTAACACAGAGCGTTATCGTAAAGATGATGATGCGCAAGCACGGCGGAAAAATCGTGAACATGGCGTCGCTTTCGGGCATTAAGGGAATGGCTGGTCAGACAAACTACAGCGCGGCAAAGGCGGCTCTGATTGGTGCCACTAAGGCTTTGGCGCAAGAGGTGGCGGTGCGCGGTGTTACGGTAAATGCTGTAGCTCCGGGTTTCATCGAGACCGATATGACCAAGGAACTCCCTGTTGACGAACTGAAGAAGATGGTTCCGATGAACCGTTTCGGAAAGCCAGAAGAGGTTGCCGAGCTTGTTGCCTTCCTGCTTTCTGATGCGGCAAGTTACATCACCGGCGAGGTCATCTCGATAAACGGTGGTCTTTATACCTAATGTGAGAATTGAAATGAGGATTGTACTGCTATCTTTGTTGCTGTTTATAAGCACTTTTGCCTACTCGCAAAGCAAACGGGTTGTGGTTGCGCTTAAAAGTGGAACTACGGTTGTTGGCGAGTTGAAGGAAATGGTAGTCGGCGACCATGTAACAATGGTTGTTGGCGGGATAGAGAGTGTCATTCCTTTCTCGCAGATTGCTTCGGTAGATGATTCGAAATCACTTGAGGTTCAGTCTAAGGATAATGGTACTAATAGGGTTGATGAATCAGACTTGTTTAAGACATGGGTTCTTGACGATGGAGATTATCCTGAGTCTTTCGAGATAGATGTGTGTGGACAGAAGATAACGATGCTTTTAGTGCGTGGCGGTGAGTTTTATATGGGCTTTGACGGAAGGCACAGCATGACAATGAACAGCGAGCCTGTTCATAAAGTAAGATTGTCGTCATTCTATATAAGTAAGGATCTGCTGAGTCGTAATACGGAAATCCTTTTGACTGGCAAGAAAACTTCCAAAACAAGTATTCTTCCTTATGAAACATCGAAATGGGAAAAGGCAGAACAACTGATTTCTTCAATATCTGGAAAATTTGACATGCCATACAGACTGCCTACAGAGGCTGAATGGGAGTATGCAGCATTGCTGTTGAAAGATAAATGTTTTTCTTCTATTGAAAAAAGCAGTGAGTGGTGTTCTGATTTCTACTATAAGGAATATCCAAAAGTAGAACTAATGAATCCGAAAGGTCCTTCAATAGGATCGACTCATGTTGCACGTTCTTATAATTTGGGATTTGGTCTTAAGGATCGTAATGCTTTAAGGCATATATATAATGTTGATTATAAACCGTCTGGAAGTTGCGTAAGAATTGCAATAAGCGCAGATAAAATAAAGTAAATGAGAAGAGTAGTTATTACAGGCATGGGAATATGGTCGTGCCTTGGATATAATGTAGAGGAAGTGAGACAGAGCCTTTACGAAGGCAAATCGGGCATCGGCCTTGAGCCTGAACGTCTCGACTACGGATATCAGTCGGGCCTGACCGGCATTGTCAAACTTCCGCAGCTCAAGGGCGTGATTGACCGCCGTTTGCGCCGCGGATTCTCCGAAGAGGCGGAATTCGCCTTCATGGCAAGCAAGGAAGCCTTCGAAATGGCTAACATCAGCGATGAGTATCTGCTAAACAACGAGGTCGGCTGCATCTTCGGCAACGACTCGTCGGCAAAGCCGGTTATTGAGGCGTCGAAGATTATGGACGAGAAGCGCGACACCGAACTACTGGGACAGAACTTCATCTTTCAGGCAATGAACTCTACGGTTAACATGAACATGAGCACCGTGTTCCACCTGAAGGGCGTGAACTTCTCGATAAGTGCGGCGTGTGCCAGCGGAAGTCATTCCATCGGCATTGGTTACATGCTTATAAAGCAGGGCTTACAAGACATGATTCTGTGCGGTGGAGCGCAGGAAATAAATTTCTACTCAATGGCATCGTTCGATGCTCTCGGAGCTTTCTCGAAGAAGATGGACGAGCCAACAAAGGCATCGCGCCCGTTCGACCGCGACCGCGACGGACTGATTCCGAGCGGAGGAGCGGCGGCTCTCGTTCTGGAGGAATACGAACATGCCGTGGCTCGCGGAGCAACAATCCTTGCCGAGGTTTCGGGCTACGGATTCTCGTCTAACGGAACGGCTGTAATCAGTCAGCCGAGCGACGAAGGATGCGTTATTGCCATGCAGCGCGCCATGAACGATGCAGGCATCTCTGCCGACGACGTCGACTATATTAACGCCCACGCAACAAGCACGCATCTGGGAGACATGTACGAGGCTATCGCCCTGAACCGTCTGTTCAACGGCAAGCACGCCCTCATCAGTTCGACAAAGGGCATGACTGGCCACGAATGTTGGATGGCAGGCGCAAGCGAGATTGTATATTCAACCCTTATGATGCAGAACAGTTTTGTTGCTCCAAACATAAATCTCGAAAACAGAGACGAATATTCAGAACCTTTGAATCTTGCCGACAAGACTGTCGAGACCGAGGTGAACACCGTTCTGAGCAATTCATTCGGCTTTGGCGGAACAAACTCGGCTCTGGTTATAAAGAAAGTATAGAAATTACCAATTTAAAATACAAATAAATTAAATTACAAAGACTATGAAGAAACTTTTGTTTTTGATGGTTGCATTGTTCTCTACAGTAACAATGTGTGCAAAGGATGATGTGAGATACAAGAGTGGCTCACTTTCAGAGATTAAGGCTGCTGGCAGCTCAAAGGTATTTGTTGTATGGGATTACACAGGCTCTACTTTGGAAGGAAAGCCTGTTGCCGAGTTCCTGAAAGAAAAGGGCTCAGACTGGGAGCAGGCATATCCGGGAGAACTTGCCGAGGCAGAGGCTGAATTTGCCAAGACCGTAAACGAAAGTAAATTTGTGAAAGTTACAACAAACAAGACTGAGGCTCAGTATATTATCACAATTAAAGTGAAAGATTTTCACTATGGTAGCACCGCTGCTTCTGTTTTGGTAGGCTTTGGCGCAGGTGATGCACACCTTGATGGCACTATGGAGTTTACTAAGAGTGGCAGCACAGAAAAACTTGCAGTTCTTGATGTTGATGGCGTTCCTGGCTGTGGCTACGGCAACGAGCGTCGTCGCAGAAATACATACGAGGAGCTTGGAGAGTGGGTTGTTAAACTTATCAAGAAGGCAAAGTAATCAGTAATTATCCTCATTCGTAATAATGAATTTAACTCCTTCATTAAAGAAGAAATATACTTCTGAACAGTTCTCGGCAAGAGACGCTCAGCGTCTGGCTGAGTTCATTGCTTGGGGGCCTGTTGTGTTTCAGGCATCGCGACTGATGATTAAGTTCGGCATCTTGGAACACATCAGAAACAGCGACAACGGTCTGACCGAGGACGAGGTGGTTGAAAAGACTGGTCTGTCTAAGTATGCGGTGAAATGCCTTCTCGAGGCTTCGCTTTGCATCGGCACGGTCTTGATTGATGACGAGACAAACCGATACACAATATCGAAAACCGGATGGTTCTTGCTGAACGACCCTGCAACGAGAGTGAACATCGACTTTAACCACGATGTGAACTACGAAGGCTGGTTCAAGCTCGAGGAATCGCTCCAGAACGGCAAGCCAGAGGGTCTGAAGCACTTCGGCGCTTGGCCTACAATCTACGAGGGCTTGTCGAGCCTGCCTGAGCAGGTGCAGAAAAGCTGGTTCGGATTCGACCATTTCTACAGCGACTCATCGTTCCCTGAGGCATTGCAGATTGTGTTTGGAAAGTACGGCGTCCGCTCGCTCTACGATGTTGGCGGCAACACTGGAAAATGGGCTTTGCAGTGCGTTTCGCACTCGGCAGATGCTCAGATAACGGTGCTCGACCTTCCGCAGCAGATAGGACTTATGAAGAGCAATATCGAAGGCAAGCAAGGTGCTGAGCGCATCAGCGGATACGGCATCAACCTGCTCGATGAAAACAGCCTTTTCCCAAAGCGCGACGGCGGACTCGATGCCGTGTGGATGTCGCAGTTCCTCGACTGCTTCTCGGAAGATCAGATTGTAAGCATCCTGAAGCGCGCAAAGAACGCGATGGACGCTCACACGCGCCTCTTCATCATGGAGACGCTGTGGGACAGACAGCGGTTTGAGCCGGCTGCCTTCTGTCTAACCATGACGAGCCTCTACTTTACTGCGCTCGCCAACGGAAACAGCAAGATGTATCATTCTGACGACTTCATCAGACTGATTGATGAGGCCGGATTGGGCGTGGAGGAGATTCACGACAATCTGGGACAGGGACACAGCATAATTGTTTGTAAACTAAAATAATAAATAACTTTTGTAAATTATGACAAGAACCGAAATTGAAGAGAAAGTTAAGGCTTTCATGATTGATGAACTTGAGATTGATGAGGAGAAAATCGCTCCAGAGGCAACATTGAAGGATGATCTTGGCATCGACAGCCTTGACTTTGTTGACATTGTGGTTATCGTTGAGAGAAACTTCGGCTTCAAGATTAAACCCGAAGAGATGGTTGGCGTAACCACTTTGGCACAGTTCTGCGACTATATCGAAAGTAAGGTAAACGCTTAATCCGTAGTGATTTATGGCTGATAGAGAATGGGCAGGAACAACCTATGGCAACGGATGGATGTTGCGCCATCTCATCGTTATGCTGAGATATGTAGACGTGCGCATTCTCTATCTTTTTTCAGCCGTTTTTGTTGTGCCCGTGTGCCTTGTGCTTAACCGCAGCAGAAAGACGGCTTACTGGTATTTCCGCCATCGCATGGGCTTTGGCAGACTGAAAGCTGCATGGAGCACGTACATCAACCACTGTCTTTTCGGTCAGGTGGTGATAGACAAATTTGCCATGTATGCCGGTAAAAAGTTCGAGATTGAACTCGAAGGATACGACAATTTTCTGAGCCTTGCTGCCAAGCCCGAAGGATTTGTGCTGCTTAGTTCGCACATCGGAAACTACGAGATTGCAGGCTACACTCTGGTTGCAGAGACGAAGGTGTTTAACGCCTTGGTCTTTGCAGGCGAGAAGCAGACGGTGATGGAAAACCGCGATAAGATGTTTGCTGACACCAACATCCGCATGATTCCAATCCTGCCAGACATGAGCCATCTTTTTGCCATCGACTTTGCTTTGCAGAACGGCGAGATTGTTAGTATGCCAGCCGACCGAATCCACGGTTCGGCAAAATCGGTAACGGCTCATTTCCTTGGAGCCGAAGCCTGTTTTCCTTACGGAGCATTCAGCGTGGCAACTCTGCGCAACACGCCAGTTCTTGCCGTGAATGTAATGAAGCGTAAGCACAACCGATACAAAGTATATGTAACTCCGTTGGACTACGACACCGAGGCATCGCGCAAGGACAAGATTGCGCAGGTTTCGAAGGCATACGTTGCCGAGCTTGAGCGTATGTTGCGGATGTATCCTACGCAGTGGTATAATTTTTTTGATTTTTGGAACTGATGAATACAGAACAGCCTACCGAGGAGTTTCTGCGCGGCATCGATATTCACGAGCTTCTGCCGCAGCAAGAGCCTTTCGTAATGATTTCGAGCCTTGTGCGCTTCGACATGCAGACAACCGTTACCGAAACCATCGTTTCGGCAGATAATATGTTTGTCGAAGACGGCGTTTTTACCGCTCCGGGCATTGTGGAGAATATCGCCCAGACGTGTGCGGCTCGCATCGGCTATGTAAACAAATATATTCTGAAGAAGGGCATTCAGCTTGGCTTCATCGGAGCAATCCGCGACCTGAAAGTTAAGCAGTTGCCGAAGGTCGGCGATACAATCACGACATCAATCTCCGTGATTGACAGCGTCTTCGGAATGACTCTCGTTGATGCCGTGGTTTTGAACAACGGTGCGGAAGTGGTTTCTGCCCAGATGAAAATTGCCGTAAAAGAATCTGAATGATGGAACTTGTTGCTGAAAAGAAGATTGAGATAAGGTTTAGCGAAGTCGATGTCATGAACGTGGTGTGGCACGGCTCATATCCGCTGTATTTTGAGGATGCGCGCGAGGCTTTCGGCGCAAAGTACGGTCTGTCGTACAAACGGTATATGGACGAGAAGGTTTTCGCGCCCATCGTTGAACTCGACATAAAATACAAGCGTCCTATTCTCTACGGAATGACTCCCGTGGTGCGGATTGTCTATCGTCCAACCGAGGCGGCAAAGATTGTGTTCGACTACGAAATTGTTGATGCTGAGACTGGTACGGTGTTCGCCACCGCCCACAGCGTTCAGGTTTTCATGGATATGAACTACAATTTGATGTGGGACAATCCTGGTTTCTTCGTCGAATGGAAAAAACAGTGGGGGATTCAGCATGGTTAGCATTCTGGCAGACAATATCGTTTCTCCGTTGGGTTTCACAACCGAACAGAATTATAGCAGTGTAAGGGCAGGAGAGTCTGCCCTTAAGTCGTATAGCGGCAAGTGGAATCTGCCCGAACCGTTCGTTGCCTCTCTCTTTACGGAAGAACAGAACCGCCAGCTCCATATTGACGGATTGACGCGGTTTGAGTCTATTGCCTTTGCATCGGCATCGCGTGCCATCAGTCAGGCTGATATCGATGTTTCGAGTCCGAAGTCGATATTCATTCTGAGCACCACGAAGGCGAACGTCGAACTCCTTGGTTCGGCTGATTGCGATTCGGAGCGCATTATGCCGGCTTCTTCTGCCCGACTGATAGCCAAGAAACTCGGCTTCACCACCGAGCCGATTGTAGTGTGCAACGCATGCATCTCAGGACTTGCAGCCCAGTCGTTGGCTTTTCGCTTGCTTAGTGCCGGCAAGTACGACAATGCCGTGGTGTGCGGAGCCGACTGTCAGAGCGCCTTCATCGTGTCGGGCTTTCAGTCATTGAAGGCTGTTTCGCCTGAGCAATGCCGTCCGTTCGACATCGAGCGCATGGGATTGAACCTTGGCGAGGCTGCGGCAACCATCGTACTAAGTACGGAGAAAACTGGAAAATGGAGTATCGAAGACGCTTGCGTGCGCAACGATGCTCATCATATAAGTGCTCCGTCGCCGAAGGGCGAGGGGGCGTTCCGTGCAATGAATTATGTTCTCGGCGATGCCGGAAACGTGGCTGTCGTTGGAGTTCACGGAACGGCAACGATGTTTAACGACCAGATGGAGTCGAAGGCGGTTGAGCGTATGGGCTTGTCGGACATTCCGCTGTCTGCTCTGAAGGGCTATTACGGCCATACGATGGGTGCGGCCGGCGTGCTCGAGACAATCCTCACGCTTCGTGCTCTCGACGATGGCATCGTGCTTCCGTCGCGCGGTTTCTCCGAACTTGGCGTGAGCGGAAAAGTCAGCATCTCTGCCGAAGAACAGAAGACAAACAAAGGCGGTATGCTGAAGATTCTTTCGGGTTTTGGCGGATGCAACGCGGCAATGCTCGTCAGGAGAACTGAAGACTGCAAGCCTCGCTTGGCGGCTGAAAAGACCATTAGAAAACGCTGCTCGGTGCAGATTTCAGAAGAGGGCGTTGTGGTTGACGGCAGTGCGCTGAAAACAGAATCAAGAGGCAAGGAACTCCTTACCGAACTTTATAAAAATCATATCTCAGACTATCCGAAATTCTACAAAATGGACGCGCTCAGCAAGTTGGCATTCGTGGCTTCCGAACTATTGCTCGCCTCTGCCAATGCCGACGAGGACGAGGGCAGAGCCGTTATCCTTTTCAATCGTTCGTCGTCTGTGGTGTCTGACAAGGCTTATCAGCAGTCTATCAGCAATGCCGACGAATTCTTTCCAAGTCCGTCGGTTTTCGTCTACACTCTGCCTAACATCATGACGGGCGAGATTGCCATTCGCCATGGCTATCGTGGCGAGACATCGCTCTACATCCTTGCCGAGAAGAACGAAGAGCAGATGCGCCGCATCGTGCAATCGTCATTTGCCGATGCCGAGATGCGTACCGCCATAGTTGGCTGGGTTGATTGCGAGAGCGACGACTGTTTCTGTGCCGATTTGGTACTTCTGGAGGTTGAAAAATGAGATTGTTATTTGGATTTTATGTATGTTTTGCAAACAATTTGTACAAAACAGTTCAATAAGAAGATGAAGAATTTATTATTTGTTTTGGTGCTTTTGCTGCCAATTGTAGCAGATGCACAAGACCCTTTGGTTGAGATTGATGGTATAAATTAT
Source organism: Bacteroidales bacterium KHT7 (assembly GCA_900102385.1). Taxonomy (GTDB): domain Bacteria; phylum Bacteroidota; class Bacteroidia; order Bacteroidales; family Bacteroidaceae; genus Ga6A1. The sequence continues at coordinate 81,157 of FNBQ01000017.1, forward strand.
TCGTTGTCTGTAGCAAAGAAGACAGCAAGTGTTGTGACCAAAAAATATTCAGAATATTCTGGTGAAATTAAGATACCAGAGACTGTTACTTATGATAATTCGGAGTATAGTGTAACGAGTATTGGTTGTGGTGCATTCTTTGAATGTGGCGAATTAAGTTCAGTTTCCATTCCTAATAGTGTTGTTAGCATTGACTATTGTGCTTTTGGGGGATGTAAAAAGTTAGTTTCTGTAACAAATTCTAATAATTTAAAGAGAATAGAGCAAAGTGCTTTTGACGGATGTAGTGGCTTGCTCTCTATTGTTATTCCAAATAGTGTGACGAATATTGAAGCCTTGGCTTTCCGAAATTGCAGTAGTATGGTTTCAATAACAATTTCTAATAATTTGAAAAAGATTGACTGCTCAACATTTCAAAATTGTACCAGTTTGCTTTCTGTTGTAATACCTGATGGAGTAACAGAAATATGCAGTAATGCATTTGATGGTTGTAGCGCCTTGACATCAGTTTCAATTCCAAGTAGTGTGAAATCAATAGAAGCAGAGGCTTTTAAGGGATGTAACAGTTTGGCTTCTGTGTCTATTCCTAGTGGTGTGACAAAAATTTGTGTTAGTACTTTTGAAGGATGCACAGGTATAAAGTCTGTAAATCTACCAGAGAGTATTATGGAGATTGAATGGTTCGCTTTTGCGGGCTGTAAAAGTTTGGAATATGTGAAAATTCCCGAATGCATAACAAAGATTGACCAGTTCTCTTTTTTCAAATTGTTCGAGTCTGAAATCTATAGAAATTCCTGAAAATGTAAACACGATAGATGACGGTGCTTTTACTTTTTGTAATAGTTTGATTTCTATTGTTATTCCAAACGGAGTAAAAGATATTGGTTCGAGTGCTTTTAAAGGCTGTGGTAATTTGAAATCTGTTACACTTCCTAAAAGTCTGAAAAGAATATGTACTCAAACTTTTGCTTGGTGTACAAGTTTGGTGTCTGTTGTTATTCCTGAAGGAGTTACAGAAATAGAGTATGATGCTTTTGACCATTGCAGTAATTTAACTTCTGTTTCAATTGCAAGCAGCGTAACAAAAATAGATAATGGTGTTTTCTTTAAGTGTGAAAATTTGAAATCTGTTTATTGTTATGCAACGAAAATACCTGAAACAGAAAAATATGCATTTGGTAGTGCTCCAATTTATGGGGACGACTTTGATGTAAAATCTGCCATTCTTTATGTTCCAGCTTCGGTAATTAATGAATATAAGACTACTGAACCTTGGAACAAATTTGGCACAATTCTGCCTATAGAGGATGGCACGACTCGAATTGATGCTGCCTCAAACGTCTGCAACATTAGGGCAGATGGTAGCGTGATAACAGTTTCCGGCTGTCGTGATGGCGAGAGCGTTTCTGTATATTCTGTTAGCGGACAGTTGATTGGCGCAACAACCATTAAGAATGGTTCTGCCGTAATAAAAACAAATCTTCAGGCAGGTTCGGTTGTAATTGTTAAAATTGGACAGAAGAGTGTAAAACTTACTTTGAATTGAGAAACGGATTTTTTAGTGATAAAGACCGCACTTTGATTGAGTGCGGTCTTTTTTGTGTCTTGTAATAAAATGAAGATTTGCCTATGTCAGTTCAGCTTGGATTCAAAAATATCGTTACAGTTGATGGCTTATGTCTGACTCCCTTTCTCGTATCTTCCGGCTTACTACAACCTTGCTACTCCCTTACTATCGGCTTGCTTCCTCGTACCTTTCCCGAACCTTCCGGCTTGCTTCCACGTACCTTGAACGTACCTTCCCCGTACCTACCCCGTACCTTGCCTCTATCTTGAAGTCGTTTTTTTCGGTTCTTTCTGCATAACGATTCATTGCTTTGCATATGTGTTGTAGAATTGCTTATGCCGAACTTGTGTATTGTCAATTTTTTACTGTCGTCAAGTCGTAGATATTTTTTCTGTCAGACAACCAAAAGATTATTTGTCTTAGTATTCTTTTTCTGATGATGGTGTACTATTTTGGCGATATTTTCTGAATAAATAAATTCTGTTGGAAGATATTTCTAAATGCCGTAATTTTGCAAACATAAATAATCATTACCACGAACTGATGCGGAGTCAGTTTTTTAACCATAGAATGGCACTTATGGCGGAATCGGCATCGTGGCTTTGGGATATCTTTGAAAACATTCTACAAACAAAAATAAAACCAAAATAATATGGCACAGATAGCACATAGTTTGATTGAGTTAATAGGCAATACGCCGCTGGTTGAGTTGGCGGGGACCGAGCGCGAGCTGAAACTAAATGCCCGGATTATTGCCAAGTTGGAATACTTTAATCCAGCACGAAGTGTGAAGGACCGCACGGCAAAGGCCCTCATTGAACAGGCCGAACGTAACGGACAGCTTAACCCCGATACCGTCATCATAGAACCTACGAGCGGCAATACGGGAATTGGTTTGGCATTCATTGCCGCCATCCGTGGCTATCGCCTCATTCTTACGATGCCCGATTCGATGTCGGTTGAGCGTCGCACGCTGCTGAAGTCGCTCGGTGCGCAGATTGTTCTCACACCGTCTTACGAGGGAATGGCAGGAGCAATCCACAAGGCACAGGAACTGAAGGAGGAGATTGGCAACGCCTACATTCCGCAGCAGTTTGAGAATCTGGCTAACCCCGAGGTGCACCGCCGCACCACCGCCGAGGAGATTTGGCGCGACACCGACGGAAAGGTAGACATCTTTGTTGCTGGCATAGGCACAGGCGGTACGATAACAGGAGTGGGGCAGGTTCTGAAAGCATATAACAGCAGCGTAAAGGTTGTTGGAGTTGAACCTTACACCTCGTCTGTGCTAAGCGGCGAGAAGCCCGGACCTCACAAGATTCAGGGCATCGGAGCGGGATTCCGTCCTAAGGTGCTCGATTCTGGCATCTACGACGAGATTCTGCGCATTAAAGACGATGAGGCTTTTGCTGTGGCTCGTCTGCTGGCAACAAAAGACGGCGTACTGACTGGCATCTCGAGCGGTGCTGCCGCTGCTGCCGCCATCAAGTTGGCTCGTCGTCCCGAGAACGAGGGCAAAAACATCGTTGTTTTGCTGCCAGATACTGGCGAACGCTATCTGAGTACCAAATTGTATAACTTCGAGAATGAATAACTATGGCTGAAAGCAAGAAACTGAGTATCATTGCCTTTAGTGGCGATTTTGACAAACTTACGGCTGTGTTTACGTTGGGAACTGGCGCGGCAGCCGTGGGGTATGAGGTGAACATCTTCTTCACTTTCTGGGGACTCGATGCCATAAAGCGTAAGCAGGGGCGCAGTTTTACCGGCGGAAACTGGCTCACCAAAATCTTCGGCTTTATGATGGGCGGACTGAAGGTTACTCCGACGAGCCGCTTCAACTTTCTGGGTGCAGGTCCGAAAATCTTCCGCTATCTTATGCGAAAGAACAATGTGGCTACGCTCGAGGAACTTGTTGAGGCATCGAAGGCTCTCGGCATCAATCTGTATGCCTGCGAGATGGCGATGCACGTTCTGGGACTGAAGAAGGAGGATTTTATTCCCGAAGTGAAGGATGTGCTCGGCGTGGCTTCGTTCCTTAATCTGAGCGAGGGCGGACAGACGCTATTTATTTAATTGACAATTCATAATTCAAAATTGACAATTCATAATTGCTTTTTGAAAATTGAAAGTTGAAAATTGAAAAAATCATAATTCAAAATTCACAATTCATAATTGAAAAATCAGAATTCAGAATTTTTGAGATTCTATCATTTTTAATGAAAATATTATGGCAACAAAAGTATTAGATATAACGAAGGAGCATTGTCCGATGACTTTCGTCAAGGTCAAGATTGAGCTTTCGAGACTTCAGTCGGGCGATATTCTTGAGGTGCTTCTGAGCGAGGGCGAACCCCTCGACAATGTTCCGCGCAACGCCAAGGAGCAGGGCTACAATGTGCTCGGCGTGGAACATGTTGAAGGAACAACACATAAAATCACAATAAAAAAGTAAAACCTTTAAAACTAAAAAGATTATGGCAGATTCAAATCTACAGCGTAGTGTTACTACTGCAACCGCCAGAAAACTGGCTACAACAACCAAGACAGCCCCTCAAATGGGCTCGATAACTCCAAGACTGTTACTGAAAATCTTGCCTTGGGTGCAGGTTAGCGGCGGAACATTCCGCGTAAACCGCACAAAGGTAGAACTGCGCAAGAGCGAGCGTCTTCCGATACAATATCTCAACGGCGAACCGTCGTTTTCGGCAAAGAGTCTGAAGACTATCCCGTTGTTTTCTGAGTTCGACGATGAGATTGTAAACCGTCTTGCACGCTCGTTCGAGACAAAGGAGTTGGGCATCGGTCAACTATTTGTTCAGGAAGGCAAGGACAAGCAGAAGTTCTTTATCGTTGCCAACGGTCAGGCAGAGGTTATCAGCAGCGGCCCTCACGGTGAGGAACTGCGCATCGCTCTCTTGGGCGAGGGCGAATATTTTGGTGAGGCAGACCTTCTCGACGATGCCGAATCGACCGTTTCTGTGCGTGCCGTAACACCGTCGGTTTTCCTCGGACTGAAGCAGAACGAACTCGAAAAGTTCATAAAGGAAGTGCCTGATTTCCGCGAGACATTCAACAAGGCTGTCGACAAGCAGCTTAGACTGAAGGCAACCGTGAACGACCATGGCGAGAAGCACATCGACCTTGTGAGCGGTCATGAGGAGGATAACATCATTCCTGAGACATACATCGACTACGAGGAGAATCCAACCGAATATCCTCTGAACACTTTGCAGACGGTTGTCCGCGTGCATACTCGTGTGTCCGACCTCTACAACAACCCTTACAACCAGTTGGAAGAGCAGTTGCGCCTGTCAATCGAGAGCATCAAGGAGCGTCAGGAGTGGGAACTCATCAACAACAAGCAGTTCGGTCTGTTGTCTTCGGTTAATCCGGCTTACCGCATCACCACACGCTACGGCTCGCCAACGCCCGATGACCTCGACGAACTTCTTTCACTCGTGTGGAAAGAGCCAGCCTTCTTCATTGCTCACCCAAGAGCCATCGCAGCCTTCGAGCGCGAGTGCACATGGCGCGGCGTTCCGCCTGTGACAACCGATTTGTTTGGCACAAGAGTGATTCTGTGGCGCGGCGTGCCAATCATTCCGAGCGACAAGGTAGAGGTTGAAGGTCAGTATCTTACCGGTCGCGGCGTAGGCACAACAAAGATTATCCTTGTGCGCGTGGGCGAGAAGAACCAAGGCGTCATAGGCTTGCACCAGAGCGGCATTCCGGGCGAGATTGCACCGTCGTTGAGTGCCCGTCTGATGGGACTCGACAAGTTCGGCGTGGCATCTTATCTGCTCACAAAGTACTTCTCGCTTGCTGCCCTTACCGACGATGCCATCGCCGTTCTTGAGAACGTTGAGGTGGGATATTATCACGACTATCAGCATCGCAACAAAGTAGAGAAATAGAACCCTGAAAAAGAAATTTTAGAACAATTTCTTTATGATAGATATACAGAATATTAGTGGCTTCCCGACACAAACCGACGGCTCGCTGGCTCTGCTCAGGGAACTCGCACAGAAATACTGCCCTGAGGATTTGCAGACTGAGCGCAAGGCTGTCCTGCCCGACGAAAGTCTGAACCTCACGGAGTTGGAGGCTGGCTTCAAACAACTTCTGGCTGGCGGCAGCGGCTATGGCGAGTTGCCTTACATCGGCGATGCTGATCTTCAGTCTTCGTCGCTCCCGAAGGACGATGGCTTCGGTGTTGGTATTCCCGAAACGCAGAAGTTGCGCGACCTTCACTACGAGGAGGCTGACACGCTGAACTCTGAGCAGGTGAAGCGCGACTTCCCGGTGTTGCAGCAGAAGGTGAACGGACATGACCTTGTGTGGCTCGACAACGGCGCAACAACGCAGAAGCCTAATCAGGTGATTGACAAGATTGCCGATTATTATCGCACCTACAACTCTAACATACATCGTGGCGCGCACACGTTGGCGGCTCGTGCTACCGATGCCTACGAGGAGGCGCGCGAGAAGGTGCAGAAGTTCATCAACGCCGCATCAACCGAGGAGATAATCTTCGTGCGCGGCACAACCGAGGGTATCAATCTCGTGGCACAGACCTACGGCAGGCAGTTCCTCACTCCGGGCGATGAGGTGATTGTGTCTGAACTCGACCATCATGCTAACATCGTGCCTTGGCAGCGCGTGTGTCAGGAGCGCGGTGCAACGCTTCGGGCCATCCCTACGGATAAGAACGGCGACCTGATTCTTTCGGAGTTCGAAAGACTTATCACGCCTCGCACGCGTTTCGTCAGCGTAGGACATGTAAACAACACTTTCGGCACGATAAACGATGTGCAGCGCATAATAGAGATTGCCCACGCACATCATATTCCGGTGCTGATAGACGGCGCGCAGTCCATTGCCCACACGCCAGTCGACGTGCAACAGTTGGGCGCAGATTTCTTCGTCTTCAGCGGACACAAAATCTACGGACCTAACGGCATTGGTGTTGTGTACGGCCGCAAGGATTTGCTCGACAAGATGCAGCCTTGGCAGGGAGGCGGCAACATGATTAAAGATGTAACGATAGAGCGCACGGAGTACAATGTTCCGCCGGCACGTTTCGAGGCAGGAACGCCTAACGTGGCTGATGCCATCGGACTGGGTGCCGCACTCGACTATGTCAGCCGTCTCGGCATACGCAACATCGAGCATCATGAGCATCAACTTACCGAATATGCCCGCGAGCAACTCGCCTTGATTCCGGGTTTGACGCTCATCGGCAATCCAAAGAACCGCGTGTCGGTGGTTAGCTTCGTGCTCGACGGCATTCCTGTGCCCGAGGTTGGCACGCTGCTCGACAAAGAGGGTATTGCCGTCCGCGCCGGACATCATTGTGCACAGCCAGCCTTGCGAGCCCTCGGCTACGAGATGAGCGTCCGTCCAACCTTCGCGCTCTACAACACTCGCGAGGATGTTGACAAACTCGTCATCGCGGTTCGCAAAATCGTAGGCGAAAGATAAGGTCGCAAATCATTAGAATTGGAATAAAAAAATAAACACGAATTGCTGCGAAATTCTCATCTGCAAGAATGAAAATTAGCGGCGATTCGTGTTAACTGAAAAATAAGATGGAAAAAAATATCAATGAAACATTGATGCGTAACGTCAATCTGCTGTCGCGACTAACCGAACTCGAGGTGAAAACGATGCCTCAGACGCAGGCACCTCTTCCTTCGGTGGAGCAGGTTAAGCAGATTATCTGTCTGGTAAAGAGCATCATCTTTCCCGACTACTTCAACAAACGTCAGGGCAACGAAACAATCCGCTCATATTATATAGGCGTGCACATGGAAGAACTGCTGAAGCTGCTTACGAAGCAGATTGCCAACGGACTTCAGTTCTGCGAGAACCGCGATTCGGTAACGTCGAAACAGCAGATTTTTGATGAGGCTGGACAACTGGCCTTGCAACTCATCGACTCGCTGCCTGAGATAAAGCGGCTGCTCTATACCGATGCTCAGGCTATGTTCGACAACGACCCGGCAGCCCCAAATTACGGCGAGGTGATATTCTGCTATCCCGTTATGAATGCCATGACGCACTATCGCATTGCCCACAGGCTTCACGAACTGAAGATTCCTGTAATTCCGCGCATCATAACCGAACTGGCACATTCAAAGACAGGCATCGATATTCATCCCGGCGCGCAGATTGGCGAATATTTTGCCATTGACCACGGCACGGGTGTGGTGATAGGAGAGACTTGCGTTATCGGCAATCATGTAACACTCTATCAGGGTGTTACGCTCGGTTCGAAGAACTTCAAGCACGATGCCGATGGCAACATCCTCAACATACCACGCCACCCGATAATCGAAGACTACGTTACAGTCTATTCAAACGCCAGCATCTTGGGTCGCATCACCATCGGACACCATTCGGTTATTGGCGGTAACATCTGGGTAACTCACAACGTGGCTCCTAATTCGCAGATTCAGCAGACAAAGGCGGTCGAAATGAACTTCGAGGCAGGATTGGGAATATAAAAACGTGCAAAAATACATTATCATGGTAAGCAAATGACATATTTATGGGATTGTAAAACCTTTTAAATCACCTTACTTTTGCAATGTAAACATTAATAACAAAACATATAAGGATTATGGCTAAAGTAGCAAAACAATTGACTGAGTTGGTTGGTAATACACCACTTCTTGAACTCAACAGATATTCACAGGCTAAGGGACTCGATACTCCCGTAATTGCCAAGGTAGAGTTTTTCAATCCAGGCGGCAGCGTGAAGGACCGCATAGCACTGGCTATGATTGAGGATGCCGAGGCTAAGGGCATTCTAAAACCCGGTGCAACCATCATCGAGCCAACAAGCGGTAATACAGGCGTAGGATTGGCGTTGGTGTCGGCTGTCAAAGGCTATCACCTTATCCTTACCATGCCCGAGACCATGAGTGTTGAGCGTCGCAACCTTGTAAAGGCTTATGGTGCCGAGGTTCATCTTACATCGGGAAAGGGCGGAATGCCGGGCGCAATACGTGCTGCCGAGGAGTTGCGCGATTCTATCCCTGGTTCTGTAATCTTGCAGCAGTTCGAGAATTCGGCAAATCCGGCAAAGCATTATGCTACAACTGGTCCTGAAATATGGCGCGATACCGACGGAAAGGTCGACATCTTCATTGGCGGTGTGGGCACAGGCGGAACAATCAGCGGCACGGGCAAATATCTGAAGGAGCAGAATCCTAACGTTAAGATTATCGCCGTTGAGCCAAAAGACAGTGCCGTGCTGAACGGTAAACCAAGCGGTCCGCACAAGATTCAGGGCATCGGTGCAGGCTTCATTCCTAAGACATACAATTCTGATGTCATCGACGAGGTTTTCGATGTCGAGAACGATGATGCCATCCGTACAGGTCGCGATGTTGCCCAGTCCGAAGGACTTCTCGTAGGCATCTCGGCAGGTGCTGCTCTCTATGCTGCCATTCAGGTGGCAAAGCGTCCCGAGAACAAGGGCAAGAAGATTGTAGTTCTGCTGCCCGACACAGGCGAGCGCTACCTCTCAACCGTTCTCTATGCCTTCGAGGACTATCCGCTATAATCTAAAATTGTATAAGTTGTACAGAATTCACATATATAATTTCAAAGACCGTGCTTCTTCCCAGAGTACGGTCTTTTCCTGACTTCATCAATGCGTCACCCAAATTCATTCTTCATAGTTTATCATGTCAAAAAGCGGTTTGATTGTCTGATGTTTTTCCGTCAAGAATAATGTTTTAGAGTACAGCTTACCATTTTCAGGCATCCTGACACGTATAGTGGTAATGGTTTTAGCAGCATCCAGTACATGTCCCACGCTCATGCCAATATTCTTCATCTTGATAATTCGTTCCAGCTCCTTATAGACTTTATATGCGATGAAACAGATGCAGACGTGTGCTTCAATTCTGCGTTCTGTAAAGTGAAACATCGGACGCATGTCCAACGAGCCCTTAGATATGCGGAACGCACGCTCAACGACCCAG
>FNBQ01000002.1 GCA_900102385.1 Bacteroidales bacterium KHT7
ACGTCCAAGGTACGTCCAAGGTACGTCCAAGGTACGTCCAAGGTACGTCCAAGGTACGTCCAAGGTACGTCCAAGGTACGTCCAAGGTACGTCCAGAGTAGGTGGTTTAGAATCTAATCAGATAGGTTTTTATGCAAAAAAAAAAATCCCACACCGGGGTGCTGGGATTCCTCTATTCTTAAATATCTGTTTACTTGTAGAACTCTTTTTTGCCTGCGCTAAGAGTGTTCTGGTGTGTGCCTTTGCCGATGACACCACCGGTCACAACCACATTGTTTCCCACATCTTTGTCCTCATCGTCTCATAGAACGACTTTGGTGTTACACACTGTTGCGACAAACATGTTTGCCATGGGTAAAAGTTTCTTCATAAAAATTTATTTGGTTTGTGACTAAATGATGTTGGCTACAAAATTAGTGCATATCCTCCTGTTCCAGAATAAAGGATATTACATTGGCTGAAAGAAATCGTTCAATACAACATTTTCTGCTGCATTGAACGATTTATGTCTGAATGAATTAGTCTTGGCAAATCTTCAAGTCGCTGACGGTGACGGAGCCGCCATAGTTATTGATGCTCCAGCAGTTCTTCTGGATGCCGTAAATGCGTTGGGTGTAGGCGCAGACGTCATTGATGTACATCACGAGAACTGAGTTGTCGGTATAGATGTCGATGTTATAGGTGTTATTGGCAGGTCGCTCGAACCAGTATCCGTCGGCTGCCTCTATGAACCCTTTGCCTTCCTTACCCTCTTGTTCAAAGTTGACCTTGCGATGGTTCTCGTCCTCGGGATTTACCACTATCGTATAGTATTTCTTGGAGTCGGTGCCGCGGACGAAGGAGATGCCGAACTTGTCCCAATTGTTGGAGGTCTTGACCGTGAAAGAAATGTGGTTGCAACTAGCCAGGCGATTATAAAGCACGTATGCATCGTCGCCACTGAGCGTGCCATTGCTATAGCCGTTCGACTCCATCACGTTGGCAGATGCCGTCTGCCCGTATTTGGCTGCCATGGCGGGTACGGCTCCGAGTGTCAGTGTGCCGTCTTGATGCTGGATGATTTTATGGCAGACGAGAGAACCAGACCAGTTTGGCTCATTGCCGTCGCCAGCACCTACGTTGACGTTCTTCTCGTGGATGTCGGCTCCAGAGCGGAAGGGACACCATCCCCAAATGTAGCGGTCGGTACCGTTAGAGGCAGTCTTTCCTGCATAGAAGGCGCGGCTGTCGAGCACTCCCTCGTGACCGTCGGCAGGCCATTTGGGACCGTCGTTGAAGCAAGCCTTCAACTCGTCGTAGCTTTTGGCCATCATGTACTTCACCTTGCGGCTCCAGCTGGCTCTGAAGCTTTCGCTATATACGAGATACCAATAATCACCCATCTTAAAGATGTCGGGACATTCGAGCATACGGTCCCATATCATCTTGAAGCGGCCTACGTGCTCCCAGTTCTTCATGTCGCTGCTCTTGAACTCGGCAAAGCAGGGGTCGCCGCCACCGTTGGGATAGGTGGCGATGACCATGTGATAGAGGTTGTCGTCGGCGACGAAAATCTGCGGGTCGCGGAAGTCGTTGCCAGAGTAGCCGAAGTCGGGGCCGTTGAGCGTCCAAAGCTCGTCCTTTGTCCAAGTCTTGAAGTCGGCAGATGTGGCTCTCATCACTACCTCACGGTTCTTGCAGTTGCCATTGTGCCCCGTATAATAGATATAATAGGTGCCATCCTTCTCGTAGGCACAGCCCGTACCGAGTGCTGCATCCTGCTGGAAGTCGTTGTCGCCGAAGGGCAGCACCTCACCGAGTGACTCGTAGTGGGCACCGTCGTTGGTTGATACTCCCCAAATGGGATGGAAGCGATGGCTCAGATTGTTGGTGAACTCCTGCAGGTAGAGCACCTTGAAGTCGCCGGCCTTCTGGTCGAAGAATGGCATGGGGTCGCCAACACGGCCTACAGATGGTGTGTAGTAGGTGTCGAAACTTTGGGCATCGGTGGAGGCGAAAAAGGTAGTGGTTTCAGCCCAGTCTTTATCGGGGTCGCCGCTGAATTCGTTGTCGCTGCATGCCGTCAGTGTAGAGGCTGACAACATGAGCGCGAATACTGAATATATCATAGTCTTCATAATCTTTTTGTTTATTTGGTTAGATAATCGAATGCATTGAGCAAAATCTTGCCCATGTTGTTGTGGTAATGCGACGTGTAAGGAGTAGGAGAGTTCCAGTCGTAGAGACCTGAGCCAAGACAGATGATGCCACCCTTGCCGAACTCGCCGTTATAGGCCTTCAACTCCCATGCGTTCACGCTGTTGTCGCCAGTCAGTGCACGACCGCCAGTTTTGGCTTCCACGGCATCCTTTCCGCTCTGGTAGGTGTCCCAGAATCCAAACTGCGACGTGGTGTTGCAGATGGTGTAGTCCTTGTCGAGCGTATAGACGGCATTGTCGGGAGCGCCGGGATAGGTAGCCAGACCGTTCCACAGCGGATGGGTGATGTCGTAGGCAAAGGTATGCCAAGGGTCGTCGCCCATCAAGTCGGATCCTTCGCCGCCTCCGCCACCCCAGACGTTGTTGGGATAAGCGTCCTCAGGCATGGCACCTAGAGCAATGGCGTAGTTCACTGCCGAGCGTCCGAGAACGAATGCACCGCCCTTCTGCCAGAAGTCCTTCATGCGTGCCAGTGCAGTCATAGCACCTTGTTCAGCCTCTGCAAAACCGTTGTAGTTGCCATACGATGAGCAGTGACGGTGGAAGAAGATGAGTTTGCATTTATCCAATGAAATGTTGCCGTTGGCGATGTCGCTCCAAGAAGCGTAGGCAGCGCTGGCAATGTTGCCGGTGAGCCATTTTGCGGCAGCCTTTTCCTCGTCGTTCAGCAGCTCGATGTTCTCGGCATTGCCCACGAACAGAGCCACAGGATCCTGAATCTGGGTGACGTAGACCGTATATACCGTGTTGGCGGTGTTATCATTAAGTGTAATCTGGAACGGCTCGGTGAAGTTTCCCTTCGTACCGCTTGCTGGGCTACAAGTCGCATCCTCGCTGCACGCCACCTCGAAGGTGGCATTGCTGAGGTCGATACCGCTGTTGGTCATTACGCTGACGGTGACAGTCTTGTCCTCCTGGTTAATGGCACCCTTGATACCTTCGAGCATGAAGAGCGACATCAGTGCCTCGTCATTGCGAACACTTACCTGATAGTCCATCACGAGGTCACCATTACTGACGTGGAGGTTGCGGTCTGCGTCGAAGTTCAGGTGGTCGCCCACCTTCATATTGGTTTGGGCACCTGCTGATACGCAAAGAGCGGTGATTTCCATGTTGCTCTTCTCGGTGAAATCCACAGGTACCTTTATCTTTACTTGGCGCTTCTCTGTATTGATGAGACCTTCGTATTGTCCGTTGAGCACAAACTTTTCCACGAAGCAAGTACCACTGACATTAATCGAGCCTGTATTGTCATCGTTGCAAGAGGAGAGTACCGTGAGGGCTGCAACGATGTTGCAGCATAGAAGGACACGGCTGAGAAGGTTTTTAATTCTTGTTTTCATGTCTTGGGGTTGTTTGTTTTTTTGTTTTATTATTGCCATGGCGAGCCTAATTACCATTGTCCGCAGTTCTGGGTGTAGTGCCCGTTAGATGCAGCCATTTGTTCGTATGGAATGGGCAGGTACTCGTTCTTATTGGCAGTGAATTGCGAGCCGTTAAGGAAGTTCATCTTCTGGCTTTCGCTGGTGTAGTACTTGTTCAGAACGTTAGCAGCGTCGCCCCAACGCACGAGGTCGAAGAAGCGTTCACTCTCGAGAGCCAGCTCCAAGCGGCGTTCCATCTTGATAATCTTCATTGTCTCTTCCTTCGAGAAGGAACCATTGTATTTACCAACAGCATAGTGTACGCCATATTTATTTGGATAGTTTGACACCACGCTAGCGGTAGCCATGCCTGCTGCACGTTCGCGCACCTGGTTCACGAGTGCAAGAGCCTCGGTAGTCTGCCCCAGCTGAGCCATGGCTTCGGCACGCATCAGTAGCACGTCGGCATAGCGGAATACAACGCGGTTCATGCAACTGGCCCACTGCGAGTCGCACAGGAAGAGATAGTTGTTGGTTAGTGCTGGATCAACATTCTGTTTCAGCGAAACAAAGTAGCCGAAGGTTCCACCCGAACGGCTCCAGGCGTTGCTCTCGCTCATCATGAAGTTGGTATTGAACATATAGGGAGTGCCCGGAACACCTACTGTGACGAACAGACGGGGATCAACAGTCTCGGCAGAGCCTACGGTGTACTCTTTTTCAGCAAAAGTGTCGAGCATGGGCAGGCCATTGCTGTTGGTACGATAGGCACTTACCAGATTATGCGATGGCTTATAGAAGTCGCAACCTGAGTCATGAACCTTGGGAATGCATGGTACGATAAGGCGATTGGAGAAGTTCAGGTTGCCATATACGGTGCCGTCGTTCTTGGAATACTGGATGGCCCAGATACTCTCGCGGCCGTTTTCGTACTGCTCCTCGGGACGGAAATTGTTGTGCAGGTCTACCTCAAGACCATAGCCATTGTAAAGAGAGGCGTTGGTGTATTCAACAACCTTCTGTAAATCTGCTTCGTTGATGCTTGTCACCTGATTCGTATTGGCATCATCCTGACGGTAGGCCTTATAAAGGTATACCTTAGCCAGAAAAGCAGCACATGCAGCCTTTGTAGGACGCCCCTTGTCGGCTTGCGTTGCGGGCAGTATCTTATAAGCATCTTCGAGGTCGTTGATAATCTGTTGCCAGCCCTCGTCGTTTGTGTATTCAGTGTTTGAGAGGTTGTTGTAGTCCTCTTCCGTCATATTGGGCTTGTTCACGAATGGGATTTTCTTGAACAAACGCTTCAGTTGGAAATGTCCGTAGGCACGCAGGAACTTCATCTCGGCAGTGCGCTGCTGAATGGTAGTGCTCTCCTGATCAGAACTTGCCAGAATATCGAGAGAGAGACTGACGCGAGAGAGATAGTTGTATAACTTTGTCCAGATAGAACTGAAGGGCCAGTCGGTGGTCATTACACCCGTGCTCTTCTCCAGTCTGTGGAACGGTTCGCCGTCTGAGAAGTCAGAACCGCCAACGTAGGCATCGTCTGAGCGAGTGTCGTAGTTCCAGAGTGAGAAACTGGCGTTCATATCCTCAATGGAAACCAGTCCTGCGTATGCCGAAATCAGCACATTGTCGATATACTCAGGGCTCTTCACCTCGTCCTGAGTCAGTGTGGCCTGCGGCACCTGTTCTTCGAGGAAGTTTGAACATGACATCAAACCACAGATTACGCAGGTTGCGCAGATAGTTCTATATATTGTCTTCATAACTGTAATTCGTTTAATTCGTGAAATTGGTCATTTAAAAGCCTACGTTCACTCCGAAAGTTAGGTTGAGTGGAATAGGGTAGTTGAATCCTGGGTTCTCAGGATCGGCTCCCGAGAATTTGCCGCTCTTGATGGTCAGCAGGTTCTGGGCCGATAAGTATAGGCGGATGCGGTTCATGCGCAACTTGTCTATAATGCCCTTTGGCAAGTTATAGCCCAACTGGATGGTGCGCAGTTTGCAATAGGAGCCATTCTCAATGTAATACGAAGATACGCGGCCTTCATTATTGGTGTCGCTCGTAGTCAGGGCGGGGATGTCGCTACCTGTATTAGCAGGATTCCATGCGTTGAGAGCACGGATGCCCTTGTTGAGGTAAGGCACGTTGATTGCAGAATTTGCCCAGAAGTCGGTCTGCGACTTATAGCCGCGGCAGTCAACGTCCACACCCTGCACGCCCTGCCAGAACATGGTCAGGTCGAAGTTTTTGTACTGCAAGTATATGTTCAGACCCCAGGTGAAGTCGGGTGTAGGGTCGTAAATCCAGTCCTGGTCAGCCTCGGTGATGATGCCGTCGCCGTTCAGGTCCTTATATCGGATGCGGCCGAGTCCGGCACCCTCTTGACGTGCGTGGTTGTCAATCTCATCCTGGCTCTTGAAAATGCCGTCGGTGATATAACCCACCTGCGAGAACATCGGGTGACCAACAACGCTCTTCACGCCATTGCCGCCGTACTTACCATTGGCAGCAACAGTCTCAGGCAGTTTGGTAATTTCGTTCACGTACTTACTGATGTTACCATTGATGTCCCATGAGAATCCGTTGGCCAGAGTGTGACGATATCCGATACTGAACTCCCGACCATTGTTCTTCACCTCGCCGGCGTTAATCCACTGGCCTGAGCCTTCACCCATGGCGGCAATACCTTCCATGAAGAGTAGGATGTCGGTGGTCTTCTTATGGAACCAGTCGAACGAGCCGTAGATTTCATTCCCCAGGACGGCGAAGTCGACACCAATATTGTGCTGCGTAGTGGTTTCCCACTTGATGTCCTCATTGCCACGTTGGTTGCGTATATAACCATTGGCAAGGGCGTAGCCGCCGTTTCTTCCGGAAATGTCGTAGGAGGTTCCTGCCTGACCGCTGCCCCAGAGTCCTGTTGACACCACTGATTTATAGAGTGTGTAACGTGCAGTGTTCGAGATTTCCTGGTTGCCGGTCTGTCCCCAAGAATAGCGTGCTTTCAGATTGTCGAGCCATTTCACGCCTTGCATAAACTTCTCCTGAGAGAGACGCCAGCCTGCGCTGACAGAGGGGAACGTACCGTACTGGTTGTTGGTACCGAAGCGGCTGGAGCCATCACGACGGATGGTGAACGAAGCCAAATACTTGTCGTCGTAGGTGTAGTTCACCTTGCCGAAGAAGGATACGAGGCTGAACCCGTCGCCACTGCCCTCAGCCAGTTGTTTGCCAGCACCTGCACTTGGCCACATGTAGTCGGTGTTCAGAATGGCCTGTTCGTAACGCTTGGCGCTCTGCCATGTAAAGTTTTGACGGTTCAGCTCCATACCGACCATAGCGTCGCCACGATGCTTGCCAATCTCCACATTGTAAGTGGCAATGGCATTCCACATCCAGCGCATCCAGTGTTCCTGCTTGCTCTCGGCAGCAGAGTCTGTACGCCTTACCTTACCATTTTCAATGGGATAGGTAAAGAAACGCTGATCCTTTTGGGTGTAGTCCATACCCAAAGTGGTGCGAACCATGAAGTTTTTGAATGGGGTGATGCTCAGGTGTACGTCGCCGAACATGCGCCACTGGGTATATTCGTTGTCTTTGGTATTGTCAATCATGCTAAGTGGGGACTCACGCTCTGAATAAGCACCAAGAGCCTGGGCAAACTTTCCGTTCTCTGCATAAATGGGAAAGTTGGGGTTGAACTCAAGGGCATGCTCTAATACGCCATCAGGAGCATCAACGCCTTTTGTGCGATTAATGGTGAAGTTTTCGCCTATCACCACATTGCCGTCGAACAGCTTATAGTCGGCATTGGCACGGCCTGAGAGACGGTTGAAGTACGAGTCCTTGATGGTTCCCTGATTATCATAGTAGCCAAGCGAGAAGAAAGAACTGCCTTTCTCTGAGCCATTGCTCACCGATACATTATATTGTTGTACCACACCTGTGCGCGTAATCTCCTTAAACCAGTCGGTATCACCTGCACGTACCGTACCATTCTCGTCGAGGAACATGTTCATGGTCATGCCGTTCAGCACGGGGGTGCTGTTCTTGTCGTAACTCCAGTCATAGTTATATCCCAGATTGTTGTTCGAGGGGTTGATGCCATCATTCACGCAGGCCTGCCAGTAGGCACGTCCCCATTCACTGGCATTCATGGTCTCAATCTTGTTTGTATAGAACGAGGCTGCCACACTGCCGTCGAAATTCACCTTCACCTTGCCGTCCTTGCCCTTCTTGGTAGTGATAATAATCACACCGTTGGCAGCACGAGAACCGTAGATAGAGGCTGAGGCGGCATCCTTCAGTACCTGGATGCTCTCAATGTCGTTGCCGTTCAACTCGTGCATGCCGGCTTTCGTGGGCACACCATCGATGATGTAAAGCGGGTCGTTGTCATTCAGTGTTCCCACACCACGGATGCGAATCGTAGCAGCGCCGCTCGGGTTACCGTCGGCCTGGATATTCATGCCAGGCACACGTCCTTGCAGGGCCTTCATCGGGTTGTTTTCGTTCTGCTTGGCTATATCGTCTATGCTCACCGTCGAAATGGCACCAGTCAGGTCGGTCTTGCGCTGGCTGGTGTAACCCGTCACCACCACTTCCTGCAACAGTTTTGCGTCATCTTTCATCGTTACCTTCATACCTTGTTGTGCAAGCACTTCTACTGTTTGGTAGCCAACGTACGAGATGACGAGGGTGGCATCCTTGTTTACTTTGATTTTGAAGTTGCCATCGAAGTCGGTCACCGTACCGTTAGACGTACCCTTCTCCTTCACCGTGGCGCCGATAACCACTTCACCGAAGTCATCGACCACCGTTCCCGTTACCTCCGTCTGAGCGCACATTATGGTGCATAGCAAAAGCGAGAGGAAACTCAAAAACAATCGTTTCGTTTGTTTCATTTGCCTTACGTTTTTAGTTGATATTTTTGTTATGATTTCTGCCGTAAATATACTAACTATCTCATGTCGTGGCATAAAAAATATCGTTCACTCCGTGCAAAATATGTTGCAATGAAACATTTTTGCGATGGAATGAACGATATTTCACAATCCTTGTTCTTATTTCCTCACGTCGCCGGGCACCATGCCGTATTCTTCCTTAAAGCATTTGGTGAAGTAGCTGGGGGCAGTAAAGCCGACAGCGTAGGCCACTTCCGAGACACTCTTGTCGGTGGTGAGCAGCAACTGATAGGCGCGATTCAGACGGGCGGTGCGCAAAAGCTCGACGGGCGACGAGCCTGTGACGGCCTTCACTTTGCGATACAACTGTACACGGCTCAGATTCATGTCGGCTGCCAGATCTTCGACACTTACGTTGCTGTCCTCCAGACGCGCCTCGATGACCTCCTTGAAACTGGCGATGAAATGTGAGACGGCAACGGGTTCGTTGTCATAAGTATTGTCTGACGCCTCTGAACTATCTGATTCATCTGACGTTGCTGTAGGTTCAGAAGCAACAGGAACTTCTTCAGGCTTAAGATTCCACAGCGTATTGACTACACGTTCTCTCTGTAATGCAATCTTGCGAAGGTGGTAAAGGTAGAATAGTACGAATACTACGACTAATAAAACTATGATACCCAATGCCAGCCAGTTGATGATGCGCTGTGTGTCAAGTTTATGCTGGTAGGTGTCGGCCTTCTTGTGCAATGAGTCCAGTTGGACGGTCTGGCGCATGATCTCCTCGTTTTCCATTAGCAGCACTTTGGCATTGTCGCGGGTGACGAGGGCCGACATCAGCATCGTTTCTTTGTCGTAGGGCTTGCCATCGAGTATGCGGATGGCTAAGTCAATAATCTGGTCGCCATGGGTGGGGTAGATATACGATGCGTCGAGCAAAGAATCGCGCACCAATTGTATGCCGCCGTTTTCACTTGGCAAACCATCTATGCCGCAGTATAATACGTCTTTACCAAGTGCATTTCTTGCTCCCATCGCCGTACGGTCGTTAGCACCAAACACCAAATCTACGTGCACATCTTTATTATTGGCAAGCCACTGCTGGGTGGTCTCGTAGGCTGTAGGTTCCGTCCAGTCACCCTGTAGCGAGGCCACCACCTCAATGCCGGGTGCTTTATTTACGGCATCCATGAAACCATTATGCCGCTCGATGGCGGGCGACGACCCTTCTAGACCCTTTACCTCCAGAACAGTGCCCTGCCCGTGAAGCCGCGAGACAATATATTCACCCATCACACGCCCCATCTCATAGTTGTCGGCACTGATAAAGGCGGTATATTTTTGTGAATTTGTCTTACGCTCGAAAACAATCACGGGGATACCTTTGTCGTATGCTCGGTCGATGGCAGGCGAGATGGTCTGCACCTGATTAGGTGCCACGATCAACAAGTCAATGCCATTATTCACGAGGCTGTCAATCTGCTCCACCTGTCGCTCGTCACTATCGTAGGCTGCAGCAAACTTCAGTTCTACATTATCATGGAAATAAGTACCCATACGCAACTCTGCATTCTGTTTGTCACGCCAGATGTCATTCGAACACTGTGATATTCCGATACGATACTTCACTTTGTCTCCTGAGCAAGAGACAAGTACCGCAGCCAATACAAATAGAAAAAAGAATCTTTGTCGCATATTTGTTTAGTTTAAGTGTTACAATTTATCCAACTATATCTTATAGCACGTGCATTACTATGTGAAGCAATCAACGGTGTTCTACATAGACTTTCGAGTTCGGGGGGATGGCAAAAATCCTTGGCAAAGAGGTGGAAGGCATCGTCAGGGATTTCATCGTAAAAGCGTAAGTCTACCTGATAATCGTCTGAATAGGAGTTGTCGGGAAGTGGCTTGCCCTCCTTGATGCAATTGGTAAATTCATGGGGATAGGCATCTGTCATACAAAGAACCAGACAGCCACCTTTCTCATTAGCCAAAGCGACAACATATCCTAATATGCAATGCCTGCGGTCACGAGGGTCGGTCTTTTGGCCTCCAGCAAACAGGTAGTTATGCTCTGCCTTCTTGAATTCTGTGTGGTCTTCATGCTTACGGAGTTTCTGCAATTCTTCTATCAAACTCATCGTATTCTTAAATTCTTGGTGCAAAGATACAATTATTTTTTTTTGAATTGGGCAAGATTTTTGGTACTATTTCTTTAATTAACGCATATTTTAAACATAACACTCTGGTTATAAGAAGGCTGTTTTTTTTTCTAAAACAAATATATTTTTTATCTTGTTTTCTTTTGTTTTAGTTAGAGACAGAAAAAAACGTTCATTGCACGCATTTTTGTTGCAGTGAACGTTTTTTCATAGTCTTTGTATCATTATTTACAGCCTAATTAGTGGAAAGAAGTTAAATTTGCAACAGATTTATAACTTAATTTAAGTTTCGGAAGTTAATATAAATGTGAATATATTAGGTACAAGAAAGTCTTTGAAATCTTGCATATATCGCAAGAGATGAGCACATTTAAGATGCTTAACAAAGAGCCTCACCAATCCGATACCGATGCACAAAATTACGATTTTCAGTCAGAGGAAAGTACATTTTTCAATGTAAAATGGCGAGTTTAGAACTCCCGAAACTTAAATAAATTAATAACTAAAAACATAAAAGGAAAATGAAGAAACTATTTTTTACACTGATGGCGATGATTGCGCTTACTTGTTCGGCATGGGCGCAGGTAACGCCGATGGTGTTGGGCGAGAAGCATGCAATATTGCGGCTTGCGCAGGACAAGAAATACGTGCTGCTGCCCGTGCAGGAGACGGAGGACATTGCGGCCATTGCCGTGCTTGACGGACGAAACGATATGGTGCAGCGCATCAATGTGAAACTGGCCATTGACCGTGTGGACTACTACGTACCCTACGAACTGAAGGGCGCACGCCTCTTGGACATCGAGTTTCATGGCGACCGCCGACAGAAAGGAGCCGTGGGCGAATTTGTGTGCTGGAAGGAAATCAAGTTCTCCGACACGTTCGACACTGCCAATCGTGAGCGCTTCCGCCCTGTGTATCACCACACGCCTCTGTACGGATGGATGAACGACCCCAACGGTATGTTCTACAAGGACGGCACCTGGCATCTCTATTATCAATGGAACCCTTACGGCTCACAGTGGGAGAATATGCATTGGGGACACTCCACTTCGAATGACCTGGTGCATTGGCAGGCAGAGCCTATGGCCTTTGAGCCCGACTGGTTAGGCTGCATCTTCAGTGGCTCGTGCATTACCAAGGGCGATGATGTCATTGCCTTTTACACTTCGGCAGGTCATCACCAGACACAATCAATGGCAGTATCACATGATGGTGGTATCACCTTCAAGAAGTTTGAGGGCAACCCCGTTCTGACCAGCGACAAGCCCGACTTCCGCGATCCGAACGTATTCTGGTACGAGCCTACTAAACGCTGGATTATGATTTTGGCCGTTGGACAGGAGATGCAGATTTATTCTTCGGCCGATCTGAAAGACTGGCGTTACGAGTCTTCGTTCGGGCAGGAGTACGGCAACCATGGCGGTGTATGGGAGTGCCCTGACCTGTTTGAGATTGACGGCAAGTGGGTGCTCATCTGCAACATCAACCCTGGTGGTCCGTTTGGTGGCTCAGCCACACAGTATTTCGTGGGGCAGTTCGACGGACGTAAGTTCACCTGTGAGTCAATGCCGAAGGTTACCAAGTGGATGGACTATGGCAAAGACCACTATGCCACCGTGTTATTCTACAATGCCCCCGACAATCGCCGCGTGGTGCTGGCATGGATGAGCAACTGGCAGTATGCCAACCAGGTGCCGACGAAACAATATCGTTCGGGCAACTCAATACCTCGCGACCTCGGTCTGTTCACCTGTGGTGAGGAAACCTACCTCAGCGTGAAGCCTTCGAAGGAGATGCTGGCACTGCGCGGTGCCAAAGTGAAGAAGCCGACGGAAGCCTGCGAGATTCTCATAGACGTGAAGAGCCTGGCTGAGATTGTGCTCTCGAACGCAAAGGGCGAGCAGGTGGTGATGAAATACGACGGTCAGAAGCAGACCTTCAGCATGGATCGCACCAAGAGTGGCGACGTGAGCTTCAGCGAGGCATTCCCTTGTGTGACTGAAGCACCGACATATGGCCAAATCAAACAGTTCCGCCTGTTCATCGACCGCTGCAGCATTGAGGCTTTCGATGCTGAGGGCAAGATGGTCATGACCAACCTCGTGTTTCCTTCGGAACCCTATAATAATATAAAGGTGAAGGGCGGCAAAGCAACAATTTACGAAATAAAAATCTAATGAAATATGGGTAATCAAAACAAATCTATTTATCTCGTCCCCGTAATGCTCTGCTTCTTCTGTATGGGCTTCGTGGACTTGGTGGGCATCGCCTCCAACTACGTAAAGGCCGACCTGGCTCTGAGCGACTCCGTAGCCAATGTGTTTCCCTCGCTGGTATTCTTTTGGTTCCTCCTCTTCAGTGTTCCTACGGGCATGCTGATGAATAAAATCGGCCGTAAGAAGACCGTACTGCTCTCACTTGTGGTGACTGTTGCGTCGCTATTGCTGCCATTGTTCGGTGAGTCGTTCGGCATCATGCTTGTGGCCTTCTCGCTATTAGGTATCGGCAACGCCCTCATGCAGACATCGCTCAACCCGCTGGTATCGACTGTGATGGGTGGCGGCAATCTGGCGTCTACACTTACCTTCGGACAGTTCATAAAGGCCATTGCCTCGTTCTCTGCTCCTTATCTTGCCATGTGGGGGGCCACGATGGTCATTCCTGAATTCGGACTGAATTGGCGGGTACTCTTTGGCGTCTTCCTCGTAGTAGGCATACTCTCTACCGTTCTGCTCTTCGTGACTCCCATCGAGGAGCCTCCTGTTGAGGGCAGACCTTCCACCTTCGTGGAGTGCTTCAAACTGTTGGGCGCGCCCATTGTACTGCTGTCGTTCCTCGGCATCATGTGCCATGTGGGTATCGACGTGGGAACAAACACTACTGCTCCCAAGATTCTGATGGAACGACTGGGCATGACGCTCAACGATGCAGCCTTCGCCACCTCTCTCTATTTCATCTTCCGTACCATTGGCTGCCTGACAGGCTCGTTCTTCCTCCGTGCGCTAAAGATGCGTACATTCTTCATCATCTCTGTGGTGATGATGGCTTTGGCAATGTGTGGCCTGTTCATCGGAACGGAAAAGTGGATGCTTTATACTGCTATTGCCCTTGTGGGGTACGGTAATTCTAACGTATTCTCCATGTGCTTCGCCACCGCACTTGAATCAATGCCAACAAAGCAGAACGAGGTGTCGGGCTTGATGATTATGGGGCTTTTCGGTGGCACCATCTTCCCACTCTTCATGGGCTTGGCCAGCGACGCTATGGGACAGGCTGGCGCAGTACTTGTCATGTCCGTGGGCGTCGTCTATCTCTTTACGTATATCAAACAACAAAAAAACGCATAGGATATGAATCAGAAACGTTATGTAGTAGGACTCGGAGAAGTCCTCTGGGATGTACTTCCCGAAGGTAAGAAACTGGGTGGCGCACCCGCCAACTTCGCTTATCATGCCGGAATGTTCCTCGGCATGGACAACACCATCGCTGTCAGCGCACTCGGCGAGGACAAACTGGCCGACGAGACCATTGAGGCTCTGAAGGAGCACGGTCTGAACGACTTGCTTCCCCGCGTACCATATCCAACTGGCACTGTGCAGGTGCAGCTCGACGAGCATGGCATTCCCACGTATGACATCAAGGAAAATGTAGCCTGGGACAACATCCCTTTCGATGACGACATCGCCCAAATTGCCCGTAACTGCCGTGCCGTCTGCTTCGGCTCTCTGGCCCAGCGCAACGTGGTCAGCCGCACCACTATCCAGAAGTTCCTTGACGCTACGCCCGCCGACTGCCTGAAGATTTTCGACATCAACCTGCGCCAGCAGTTCTATACTCAGGAAATTCTGCGCGAGTCCTTTCAACGTTGCAATATACTGAAAATCAACGACGAAGAGTTGGTTCTCATCGGTCGTATGTTTGGCTATCCAGGTCTCGACATCGAGAACAAGTGCTGGCTCATCTTGGGCAAGTACAATCTCGACATGCTTGTGCTTACTTGTGGCATTAACGGCAGCTATGTCTTCACACCTGGCCGCGTGTCTTTCCAGAAAACACCGAAAGTGAAGGTTGCCGACACCGTAGGTGCTGGCGACTCCTTCACCGGCTCCTTCATCGGCAGCATCCTCAATGGAAAGTCTGTATCTGAGGCCCATCGCATAGCTGTTCATGTCAGTGCATATGTCTGCACCCAGAATGGAGCCATGCCGACATATCCAGAAGAACTGCTGAAATAAAGCAATTCTATTTCATTCAACGCCAGAACACATACAATGTTTGTTCTTGGCCACTGAAAAAGTCTCCTTATGTAGTTTTTAAACAATAAAATGCTGCACATAGTCATATATGAATTTGACTATGTGCAGATTTTGTATGCTCGGCATGAGTATTGTCTAATGGGGGGAAGTCCCCAACAATCCCTGATAGTCTCCTTGCTTTACTGCAGTTACCGTCAGAATCCTGTCCGAAGAGTTGAGATACCTAAGGACAACGGCAAGATGCGCCAGTTGGGAAAGTAGCCCGGCCTTATACACAAATACCTTCGAAGCGGAATCATTGATAAAGGCCTATGGCATGCAAGCGAGGAAGGTACTTATTCCTCAGGGAGAACAAGGAAAATACGGTCGTTTCATACATCAAGGGTGTGAAATACCTCGGCTACTCCTTATATGTGAACAAAGGCAAATACCAACTCACCGTACATCCAAAGTCCAAGGCAAAGATGAAGTCACGGCTAAAGTACTGACAAGCCGAAGCAACGGTTGGAGGTATGAAAAGAGGAAGCAAAAACCGAAGAAGTACATATGAGGATGGGCAGGTTACTATCACCTTGCCAATATGAAGCGTCTCTGCCAAAAAAAACTATGAGTGGTTAAGACAGCGAATACGTATGTATATGGAATGTTTGGAAACTTCCCAAGACCAGAAAAAGGGACCTCATCAAAAGCGGAGTCAAGGATTACAACGCACGACAATGGGGATATTGTGGGGCTTGTCTTAAGGAGGCTTAGGTGTAGTGTGAATCTAATCAGAGTAGGTTTTATGCAAAAAAAATCCCAACACCGGAAAGTGCTGGGATTCTTCTCTATGCTTAAATATCTGTTTACTTGTAGAACTCTTTTTTGCCTGCGCTAAGAGTGTTCATCATCAGCATGCAGATGGTCATCGGACCAACGCCGCCCGGAACAGGGGTGATGAATGAGCACTTAGGGGCAACCTCGTCGAATTTTACATCGCCGTTAAGACGGAAGCCGTTCTTCTTTGTGGCGTCTGGAACGCGTGTAGTACCAACATCGATGACTGTTGCCCCCTCCTTAACCATGTCGGCTGTAACGAAGTCTGGTCTGCCGATTGCAGCAATGATGATGTCAGCCTCAAGACATTCCTTCTTCAGATTCTCAGAGCGGCTGTGGCATACGGTTACGGTTGAGTCGCCGTACTGTTTTTGCATCATAAGCTGTGCCATTGGCTTTCCAACGATATTGCTTCGTCCAAGGATTACGCATTTCTTTCCGCTTGTAGGCACATTGTAGCGGCGCAGAAGCTCGAGAATGCCCTTTGGAGTGGCTGAGATGTAGCAAGGCAGTCCGATAGCCATACGGCCCACGTTGATAGGGTGGAAGCCGTCTACATCCTTGCGGTAGTCGATAGCCTCGATAACCTTCTGCTCAGAGATGTGCTTTGGCAGAGGCAACTGTACGATGAATCCGTCTACATCGGCATCCTTGTTGAGTTTGTCAACCTCGGCAAGAAGCTGCTCCTCGGTGATGTCGTCCTCGAATCGGAGAAGTGTTGACTTGAATCCGCATTTCTCGCACGCTAGAACCTTGTTCTTAACGTATGTTTCGCTACCACCGTCGTGGCCTACAAGAATGGCTGCCAGATGCGGACGCTTGCCGCCATTTGCGACAATCTGCTCAACCTCGGCAGCAATCTCTTCTTTAATCTTGGCCGCTGTGGCCTTTCCGTCTATTAGTTCCATAAGTTAGTTGTATGTTTTGTTTTTCTTATTTCAGTTTTGGCATTCCCGGCATTCCGCCCATTCGGCTCATCATCTTTGCCATTTTGCCACCGCCGCCGCTCAGCATGTGCATCATCTTGCGAGTCTGCTCAAACTGTTTCAAAAGTCTGTTAACTTCCTGAATGCCTGTTCCTGAACCTTTGGCGATGCGGTTGCGTCGTGAACTGTTAAGACATTCAGGATGAGCGCGTTCGTATGGAGTCATTGACTGGATGATTGCCTCGATGCTCTTGAACGCATTGTCGTCGATGTCGATATCCTTGATAGCCTTACCAACGCCCGGAATCATGCTTGCCAACTCCTTTATGTTGCCCATTTTCTTTATCTGCTGAATCTGGTCCATAAAGTCGGTGAAGTCGAACTTGTTCTGTGCGAACTTCTTCTGAAGTCGGGCAGCCTCTTTTTCGTCGAACTGCTGCTGGGCGCGCTCAACCAACGAAACGATATCGCCCATACCGAGGATACGGTCGGCCATACGCTCTGGATAGAACACGTCGAGAGCCTCCATCTTTTCGCCTGTACCGACAAACTTGATAGGCTTGTTTACAACGCTGCGGATTGAAAGGGCTGCACCACCGCGTGTGTCACCATCGAGCTTGGTAAGTACAACACCGTTGAAGTCGAGTCGGTCGTTGAACTCCTTGGCCGTATTTACGGCATCCTGACCGGTCATGGCATCAACAACGAACAGGGTCTCGTCTGGGTTGATGGCGTTTTTGATGGCTGTGATTTCTTGCATCAGAGCCTCGTCGATAGCCAAACGTCCGGCTGTATCGACAAGAACGGTGTCGTAGCCCTTAGCCTTTGCCTCTTTGATACCGTTGAGTGCAATCTGAACGGCATCCTTGCTGTCTGGCTCGCTGTAAACGGCAACGCCAACCTGCTCGGCAAGAACCTTCAACTGGTCGATAGCAGCTGGACGATAGATATCGCAGGCTACAACCAAAGGCTTTTTGTTTTTCTTTGTCTTGAGGAGAAGGGCGAGTTTTCCTGTGAGGGTTGTCTTTCCAGCACCGTTAAGACCAGCCATGAGGATTACGGCAGGATGCTGCTTCAGTTCGAGTTCGGCAGCCTGTCCACCCATAAGTTCTGTAAGTTCGTCGTGAACAATCTTTACCATGAGCTGGCTTGGCTTTACGGCTGTGAGTACGTTCTGTCCCAAAGCCTTTGCCTTTACCGTATCTGTGAATTTCTTGGCAACCAAGAAACTTACATCGGCGTCGAGCAGGGCACGGCGCACGTCTTTCAGAGTCTCGGCAACATTTATCTCGGTGATTTTTCCTTCACCTTTAAGTAACTTGAATGAGCGTTCAAGTCTTTCGCTTAGATTATCGAACATATTTATTTTTCTGTTTTTCTGTTTTTACCAAAAATGTATTTTACTACGAAATAAACAACAAGTGCTGCAACCAGTCCGATGATTACACACTTGATGTAAGTGCTGTATTCCTCGATTTTGCCGTTAAGTTGAGCCGGCTCTACGATTTTGCTCAGATAGTAGCCGAGAAGAGCAAGGATTGTGTGCCATGCTCCTGCACCGATGGTGGTGTAGAGAAGGAACTTTCCGTAGTGCATCTGAGCCAGTCCGGCAGGGATTGAGATGAGGTGGCGTATTCCCGGAATCAGTCGGCCAATAAGAGTTGATGTTACTCCGTGGTCGTCGAAATATTTTTCGGTGTGCTTTACCTTTTCCTCGTTTAGCAGGCACATCTTGCCAAGTTTGCTGTTGGCAAACTTATATACAACCGGACGACCCAGATATTTTGCTGCAACGTAGTTGATGCTTGCGCCCATGTCGGCTCCGAGTGTCGCGAAGAATATGATGAGGTAGATGTTCATATCTGCGTTCGGACGACAGGCATAGTAGGCTGCCGGGGTTACGACCAATTCAGACGGCACAGGAACGACTGTGCTCTCGAGTGTCATCAGGAGAGTAATCATTCCGTAGTCGAGTTGCTCAAGTAGCTGTTGTATGAAATCCATTCAGTTTAAAATGTTTGTTAATGTTATTATTTCTTCTTCCAAGTGTCCTTCAGACCAACGGTCTTGTTGAAAATCAAGTGGTCTGGAGTACTGTCTTGGTCGATGTTGAAGTAGCCGATGCGCTGGAACTGCAAGTAACTCAGAGGCTTCAGTTCGGCAACATACTTTTCGATGTAGCAGTTTGTCTTGATGTGAAGGCTGTCTGGGTTAATCATCTGTTTCATTGCCTCTACAGCCTCGCAGTTCTGCTCTTCGCGGATGCGAGCCAACTCGTCGCGTGGGTTCTCAACCTTCCACAGACGGTCGTACAGACGTACTTCAGCCTTCAGCGAGTGTGCGCAACTTACCCAATGCAGAGTCTTTCCCTTAATCTTGCGGTCGGCTCCTGCGCTTCCGCTCTTGCTGTCTGGGTCGTACTCGGCATAAATCTCTACGATATTGCCGTTTTCGTCTTTCTTGCAGAAGTTCTCCTCAAGACACTTGATGATGTAGGCATTCTTCAGACGCACTTCCTTGCCCGGAGCAAGACGCTGGAATTTCTTCTCGGCAACCTCCTGGAAATCGTCGCTCTCAATCCACAGTTCGCGGCTGAACTCGATTGTATGAGTGCCGTCTGCCTCGTTCTCTGGGTTGTTGATGGCTGTCATCTCCTCAACCTGACCTTCAGGATAGTTTACGATGACGAGTTTTACCGGGTCGAGTACTGCGCTTACGCGTGTGGCACGGCTGTTGAGGTCGTCGCGGACCGCGCTCTCCATAAGCTCGAATTCATTGAGGGCATCGTATGTTGTGTAACCGATTTTGTTGATGAACTTGATGATTGATTCAGGGCTGTAGCCACGGCGGCGGAATCCGCAGATTGTAGGCATTCGTGGGTCGTCCCAGCCGTTAACCAGACCTTCCTTTACGAGAGCGAGAAGGTTTCGCTTGCTCATAAGAGTGTAACTGAGGTTCAGTTTGTTGAACTCGGTCTGATGTGGACGGTTGTCGTCCATGTCGCCCTCGTCGCCGCGAATCTCTTTCAGCCAGTCGATGAAGAGGTTGTAAAGCGGACGGTGGACAACGAACTCGAGTGTACAGAGTGAGTGTGTTACGCCCTCGAAGTAATCGCTCTGACCGTGTGCGAAGTCGTACATCGGGTAAGCGTTCCATTTGTTGCCTGTGCGGATGTGCGGAATGTTAAGCACGCGGTAGATGATTGGGTCGCGGAAGTGCATGTTAGGGTTTGCCATGTCTATCTTGGCGCGCAGAACCATCTTTCCCGGTTCAACTGTTCCGCTGTTCATCTTCTCGAAGAGGGCAAGACTCTCGTCGATAGGACGGTTGCGGAACGGGCTCTCTGTTCCCGGCTGTGTAGGTGTGCCCTTCTGTGCGGCGATAGTCTCGGCTGACTGCTCGTCGACATAAGCCTTGCCGCGCTTTATAAGCTCAACGGCAAAGTCCCACAACTGCTGGAAATAGTCAGATGCGTAGTATATGTTTCCCCACTTAAAGCCAAGCCATTCGATGTCTTGCTTAATTGAGTCGATGTATTCGGTGTCTTCCTTGATGGGGTTGGTGTCATCGAAGCGAAGGTTGCACACGCCGCCGTATTTCTGGGCTATGCCGAAATCAAGCGCGATTGCCTTTGCATGACCGATATGAAGGTAGCCGTTTGGCTCTGGCGGAAAGCGTGTCTGTACTCTTTTTCCGTTCTTTCCTTCTGCCAACTCTTTCTCAACAATTTGTTCGATAAAATTGAGGCTTTTTTTCTCAGCGGCCTCGTTTGCAATGTTTTCTGCCATAATAAATCAAAAATTTGGATGCAAAAATACAAAATTATGCTGAATTATCGGGCAGTTTTGTCAGATAAAATATTGAAGTAGTCC
This sequence comes from Bacteroidales bacterium KHT7, assembly GCA_900102385.1. Classification (GTDB taxonomy): domain Bacteria; phylum Bacteroidota; class Bacteroidia; order Bacteroidales; family Bacteroidaceae; genus Ga6A1. The sequence continues at coordinate 20,509 of FNBQ01000002.1, forward strand.
GCTGATGTTGTATTAGATAGTTTGTGACGCAGAAAAATTACTTTCTGATAGCCGAATAGTAGCACAGTTTGTATATGTTCAGAAGTCTGATGCAAGGATGGTTGCTGCACAGATTCTTGCGCATCATCGAGCCGAAAATGCGATATGCTATTCTTGCTATCGGAAGCATGTGAAGGGCGTTGAGCTTGTCTGTCATCTGCAACAAGCGGGTGTAGAGTCTGAGGTCGTCGCTGAACTTGTAGAGTGTGTGCAACGATGTCTCGACCTTGTTGATGAACTCCTCGTTTGTGCCCAGTCCGTCGTGCTGCAACGGATTGTCAATTTGATATACGCTGTAGCCTCTGGTCTTCAGGTCGATGCCGAATTTTGCATCTTCGAAACCGTATTCGCTGTATCGTTCGTCGAATTTTATCTGGTCGAAGATTTCTTTCTTTATCAGAAAGTTGAATGTCTTGAACGGTGAGCACGGGTCGCTGTCATCTGCATTCTTCACCACTTTCTTCTCCGATTCGATTTCGTAGATGTATCGCAGAATCATGTTGGCTGGCGGAGGCGTTGTGGAGTGGCATATTCCGCCGCATACAACATCGTGCTGCTTTGCCGCCTCCAAGTATTTGGCGATGAAGTCGGGGCGTACAACGATGGCGTCGCTGTCCATAAACAAAAGAAGGCCGAATCGGGCTTCGGCTGCCAAGAGATTTCTGATTCTCGACCGTCCCACGTTCTGCGCGTTCTCAATGTATCGGCAATGGCAGAGATTTCGTAGCGTGCGGTTCTTTAGTTTGCTCTCATCGTCGGTAGAGCAGTCGTCCATCACAATGATTTCGAACTCAATACCAAGTGCTTCGGCCTGCTTGTGCAAGTCGGAAACGAGTCTGTCGCAACTATTGTTGTAGACTGGTATAAGAATCGAAATCATATATAATTTAGTGGCTTCTATAATAAAAACGGTTCTGCAAAGTTATAAAAAAATAAAACATTATTGGTGTTTGCTTCGCTAATATGTCTAAAAATGTGTGTAAAATGTATGAAAACTTTTGCGCGTGTTTGAGTTTTCATTATCTTTGCGCCGCAAACAGATGTTATGCCCGTACACGAATCTGTTTTTTGCAGAGTGGCTTAAACATCAAATAATTGTTGTTAATATTAAAGGTAAAGATTTGTAATGAAGAAACTATTTATCGCCTTGGTTCTGTGCTTTGTTTATATTGTTGCGTCGGCTCAGGAGATTACCGGCGTTGTAACAGAGTCGACAACCGGCGAGCCTATTCCTTATATGAATATATTCTACGATGGCAAGGGTATCGGTACGATTTCTGATGTTGATGGAAACTTCACGCTGCCGCTTCATCCGGAGTGGAAGAAACTTACGTTCTCTGCCGTTGGATACGTTAAGAAGACGATAACAATCAGTTCGTCAACGCGCCGACTGAAGGTCAAGATTCAGCCCGACGATGTTCAGTTGAGCGAGGTTGTGGTAAAACCGAAAAAGCAGAAGTACAGCCGTAAGAACAATCCGGCGGTAGAACTGATGAAGAAGGTTATTGCCGCTAAGAAGCAGAGCGATTTGGCTCAGCACGATTTTTATCAGTACAACAAGTATCAGAAGATAACGCTCTCGTTCAACAACATGGATTCGACAAAGATGAATGAGGGAATCTTCAAGAATATGCCGCAACTCAAGAAGCAACTCGAAGTCTGCCCCGAAACGCAGAAGCAGATTCTGCCTGTGTCGGTAAACGAGACGGTTACGCAGCGCATCTATCGCAAAGACCCTAAGAGCGAGAAGGACATCATAAAGGGAATGAACAATCAGGGTGTGAACGAGCTGCTCAACACGGGCGACATTCTCACAACCGTGATGAAGGACGTATTCACCGATGTGAACATCTACGACGATGAGATAAGACTTCTGCAATATCCGTTCAACAGCCCTGTGAGCAACGCCGGAATCGGGTTCTACAAATACTATATAATGGACACGCTGATGGTTGACAACGCCAGGTGCATCGACGTTAGTTTCGTGCCTAACAATTCGCAGGATTTCGGATTTTCCGGTCATGTTTATATCTTTGCCGATTCGAGTTATCAGATAAAGAAATGCTACCTCAACATTCCGAAGAAAAGCGACATCAACTTTGTCGATAACATGCAGATTCTTCAGGAGTTCGAAACGCTGCCGTCGGGCGAGCGCGTGCTTGTGTCGGACGATATGCTTGTCGAACTGAAGGTGGCAAACTTCATGAATTCATTTCAGGTTCGAAGAATTACGAAATACAAGGATTTTGCTTTCGACGAACTTCCGAAGCAACTCTTCAAGCGCAAGGGCAGGGAGATTAAGGAGGCTGATGCAATGATGCGCGATGACAGCTTCTGGAAGGAATATCGACAGGTCGAACTCAGCAAGAGCGAGGGCGACATGGATGTGTTTGTAAAGAGTCTTCAGCAGATAAAGGGCTTCAAGTACGTCCTCTTCTGCCTGAAAGCCCTAATCGAGAACTTTGTGGAGACGGGCGACAAAGACCATCCGAGCAAGATTGATATCGGTCCGTGCAACACTATCATCACGCAGAATTCGGTAGATGGATTGCGTCTGAGAGCGAGCGGACAGACAACGGCTAACCTCAACAAGCATTGGTTCTTCAAAGGCTATGGCGCATACGGATTCCGCGACAGCCGGTGGAAGTACATGGGCGAGGTTGAATATTCGTTCAACAAGAAGGAGTATCTTCCGCGCGAGTTCCCAAAAAACTCTATCGCCTTCCACTATCAGTACGATGTGGTTTCGCCAAACGACAAGTTTGTGCATACCGATAAGGACAATATGTTCACCTCGTTCAAGTTTACCGATGTGAACCAGATGCTTTACGAGCGTTACGGTCAGATTACATACGAGCGCGAGTACGAGAACGGTTTCAAGATGCAGGTTCAGTTACGAAACAGCAACAACGAGGCTTGCGACCAGCTGAAATATCGTTATCTGCCAAACCACCGCGACGTTAATTTCTACTACGACCGCAAGGATTTCACTACTAGCGAGGCGACGGTCTTCTTCCGCTTTGCGCCGGGCGAGACATTCATCAACACAAAGCAGCGACGAGTGCCTATCAACCTCGATGCGCCGGTGTTTACCATCAGTCACACAATGGGTTTTAAGGATGTGCTTGGCGGAGACTACAAGTACAATTTCTCAGAAGTAACTTTCTACAAACGCTTGTGGCTCACTTCGTGGGGAAAGATTGACACGCACATCAAGGCTGGTGCACAGTGGAACAAGGTGCCTTATCCTCTGCTTATTACGCCGGCGGCGAATCTGTCGTACATCATGGAGGACGAGACTTTCAACCTCATCAACAACATGGAGTTTCTGAACGACCGCTATGCCTCTTTGCAGACTTCGTGGGATTTGAACGGAAAGATTTTCAACCGAATTCCTCTGCTGAAGAAACTTAAATGGCGCGAGTTCATTGGTGTAAACGTGTTGTGGGGAAAGCTTACTGACAAGAACAATCCGTTCCTTGCGCAGAATCAGAATTCAGACATTCTGATGGATTTTCCGGCTTACTATAATGCCGACGGAACATATCGCATCGGCGAGGACGGGAATCCAATCTACCGCAGTTACGTTATGGACCCGAAAGTGCCATACGTCGAGGCTATCGTGGGAATTCACAATATATTCAAGCTCGTTCATGTTGAATATGTCAGAAGACTCAACTATCTCGACCTTCCGACAAGCACGAAGTGGGGCATTAGGTTTATGTTTAGAGTAACTTTCTAAAAAACAGATTATGAAGCCATTAGCAGAACGCTTGCGACCTCAGTCGCTCGACGATTACATAGGACAGAAGCATCTTGTTGGCGAGGGTGCCGTGCTACGGAAGATGATTGACGGCGGACGAATCTCGTCGTTCATCCTTTGGGGACCTCCGGGAGTGGGAAAGACTACGCTTGCCAACATCATCGCCCACAAACTCGAGGTGCCGTTCTACACGCTGAGCGCTGTCACTTCGGGCGTAAAAGATGTGCGCGAAGTAATAGAGAAAGCCCGAAACGGACGCTTCTTCACGCAGGCAAGTCCGATTCTTTTCATTGACGAGATTCACCGTTTCAGCAAGTCGCAGCAGGATTCGCTTCTCGGTGCGGTGGAGCAGGGCGTTGTAACCCTTATCGGCGCAACAACCGAGAATCCTTCGTTCGAGGTAATCCGACCGCTTCTGTCGCGATGCCAGCTCTACGTTCTGAAGAGCCTCGAAAAAGACGATTTGCTCGAACTTCTGCAACTGGCAATAAAGAAAGATGATATTCTGAATAAACTGAATATCAAGCTCGAAGAAACCGATGCAATGCTCCGGTATTCTGGCGGTGATGCCAGAAAACTCCTCAATATTCTCGAACTTGTCGTTGAGGCTGAAGGTGCGTCAGACGATTCTGAAATCGTTATAACCGACGATAAGGTTGTGAACCGCCTTCAGCAGAATCCGTTGGCTTATGATAAGGACGGTGAGATGCACTACGACATCATCTCTGCCTTCATTAAAAGTATCCGCGGAAGCGACCCCGATGCCGCAATCTACTGGCTTGCCCGCATGATTGAGGGCGGCGAAGACCCTGCATTCATCGCCCGACGGTTGGTCATAAGTGCGAGCGAGGACATCGGTCTTGCCAACCCAAATGCTATGCTTTTGGCAAACGCCGCCTTCGATGCCGTGATGAAAATTGGTTGGCCCGAAGGTCGCATTCCTCTTGCCGAAGCCACAATCTATCTTGCCACAAGTCCTAAGAGCAATTCGGCCTACAATGCCATAAACAGTGCGCTCCAACTCGTAAAGCAGACAGGAAATCTGCCTGTTCCGCTGCATCTACGCAATGCTCCTACAAAACTGATGGCTGATTTGGGCTACAGCGACGGTTATAAGTACAGTCACGACTATCCCGAACATTTCGTCCAGCAGCAGTTTATGCCCGACGATTTGCAGAACGTAAGAATCTGGCACGCTCAGGAAAATCAGGCTGAGCAGAAGCACCGCGAACGGATGATGAGGTGCTGGGGAAGCCGCTACGAAAAGTAAATTTCAACACAAATAAATTATAACGACTATGAAACGAATACTGCTTGTCTTGTTTGCCGTGCTGACTGTTGTCGTCGGCGCGCGTGCCAGTCAGCGCGATTCTGCTCAGGCACAGAGGATTGCCGTGGCTTTCTTGCAGAAGTATGCGCCCGGCAAAAGTTCGTCGCTAACCCTTGCCCACATCGGGCTGAACAGCAAGCATAAGCTCGTCTACATCTTCAATAGGGCAAACAACGGCGGATATATCATGGTCTCTGCCGATACTAATACCGAAGATGTGCTGATGTACAGCGAAAGCGGAAAGTTCGACTGGGACTTGCTTCCGATAAGCATGAAGACGATGATTAGTGACTACGGAAGGCAGATTTCTTTCGCCATAGAACATCCCGAACTGGCATCTAAGACGACTTCGCTCGTGAAGCCTCAGACTGCCATCAAGCCACTCTTGAAAACGGCTTGGGGACAGTACGAGCCCTATAATTCGGCTTGCCCGGTAAAGGGCGGAAAACGTTGTGCCACAGGCTGCGTTGCTACGGCTATGGCTCAGGTCATGAACTTCTACAAATATCCTGCAACAGGCTATCCGTGGCAGAGTATGCTTGGCTCGTACAATTCAAAGTCTCCGAAGGCGAATGTCGATGCCGTATCGAAACTGATGCTCGATTGCGGTCGTAGTGTCAAGGCTACTTACGGCGAGGAGACGAGTGCGCCGATGGTTGACGTTGTTTCGGCTTTGCGCGATAAATACGGCTACGACCCTTCGATGATGTATGAAGAACGAGTCTTCTATTCCGACGACGAATGGCGGAAAATCATCTGTGCCGAACTTTCAAGCGGTCGCCCCGTAGTTTACAGCATCCGCACGGAACTCGGTGCGCACACTTTTGTCTGCGACGGAATAAACCAACTGGGGTATTTCCACTATAATATGGGGTGGGAGGGCGATGAGAACGGATATTATCTGATGTCGGCTCTCAAACCCGGAATGGCCGAGAAATTTACTTTTACGGGCTGTCTGCACTATATCATTACAGGCATAAAGCCAAGGGGTTCGAAGTTCTACAAAAGCGAGATGCGTTGCTTCGAGTCGCTCACCGGAGGTGTTGTAAAGGAAGGCGGTTCTGATGTTTTCGAACTGAAGGGAAAATTCCAGAACTATTCGATGTTCGACATGAGCGGAACATTCGGCTGCATCGTTGTAAACGAGGCTACAAAGGTTGAGACTTTCATTCCGTACCAGAAATTCAGCAAACTCGAATCGCGTCATTATTTCAGTCGCATAAAACTCAGGAGCGAGGATATAACCGAGGGTGGCTCGTACCTCGTTTATCCAGCTTATATGCTCGACGGAACGAGCGTTGCCAAGAAGATGAGGCTTCAGCGTGGTTTGCAGCCTCCGCGTCTTAATATCAAGGCTGAAGGCTTCGGGGTGGTTCTCACAAGCGGCATAAAGGCTGTGAAAGGCGTTGGAAACAAAGTTGAGGTGGTTGTAAATCTGAAGGCGAACAAGCCTTTGCCCGATGCCGAAATCTACGCTTTCGTCTTCCCTGTCGAAGGTGGCAACTCGCTTGCCTATACTGTTCCGCTGAAAATCAGCATGGAACAGGGAACGCAGAAGAATTTCGTCCTTCGCGGCGATTTTACGAGCGGAAAACCCGGACAGAAATACAACGTAGCCGTCTTTCTCGAACTTGCCGGCGAACGCATAAAACTCGCTCCAAACTACATGAATTCTACTGAGTTGAAATGGTAATAAAAAAACTCGCAACCGATAAAGTGTTGGTTGCGAGTTTTTTTACTTTTTATAACTTTTGTGAATCCTCTTTTCAAAATCCTTGTGGTAGTCGAAGTGCGACTTCTTTTTGTCTTGCTCTTTCTTTCCCTTTTTGTTGTTCGGTTTTGGTTTCTGAGGTTCGTCGCGTCGCTGCTTTCTATCATCCCTGTAATCTTGCGGTTGCACATCATGATAGAGCTTGTCCAGAAGGTCTTTGCGGTTCATTCGGCGGAGAGCGTTTGCAATGTTGCGCCTCTCCTCGGGCTTGTACCAGAAGAAGAATTGCCTCTGCTCAAGTTTCTCCTGCGGATTCTTCGCGCTGAAAACCTCCTCCATCGTGTACGGATGATATCCGGTGTACCAAGCCTCTGTACTCACGGTCATTGGGGTAGGAGTGAAGTCTTGAACCTGTTCCAGATGGAAGTCTAGGTCTTTCGTCAGAACCGCCAACTCTGCCATGTCTTCGGCAGTACAACCCGGGTGACTGCTTATGAAGTACGGAATAATCTGCTGGTGCATTCCCGTCTCCTTGTTTATCTGGTCGAAGATGTGCTTGAATTCGTAGAACTGCGTGAACGAAGGCTTGCGCATCAGGTACAGAACCTTGTCCGAAGTGTGTTCCGGTGCTACTTTCAGACGTCCGCTTACATGCTTCGTAATCAGTTCTTTAGTGTACTCTCGGTTCACTTTGTTCACCTTCTCGTCGCCCGAATCGTGCAGCAGAAGGTCGTATCGCACGCCGCTTCCAATGAAACTCTTCTTTATGCCCGGAATCTTGTCCACAGACTTGTAAATGTCGAGAAGTTGACTGTGGTCGGTGTTCAGATTCTTGCATACCGAAGGGTGGATGCACGACGGACGCTTGCACTTGTGGCAGATGTCGAGATTCTTGCCGTGCATTCCGTACATATTTGCCGACGGACCGCCCAAATCCGACAGATTTCCCTTGAAGTCGGGCATCTCGGTTATGGCTTTCACCTCTTTCATGATGCTCTCCTTGCTTCGGCTTGTAATGAATTTTCCTTGATGAGCCGAGATGGTGCAGAAGGCGCATCCGCCGAAACATCCTCGGTGAAGGTTTACCGAGAATTTAATCATATCGTATGCCGGAATACGCTTACCCTTGTATTTTGGGTGGGGCAGACGAGTGTACGGAAGGTCAAAGCAGGCATCAAGTTCGCCTTGCGTCATTGGCTGGAATGGCGGAGTTACAACGACATATTTGCCGTCGGTCTCCTGAAGTATTCGCTGAGCCGAATACTTGTTGCTTTCTTCCTCGATGTGGCGGAAGTTCTCGGCCTCGAACTTCTTGTTTTTCAGACACTCTGCATGCGAGTGCAGAATTAGGTCGTCGCTCCTTATTCCACCGGGAATACGGTCTTCTTTCAGCCACATAACCGTCTGATTGACAGGATGTCTGAACAGAATCTCGTTAAAAAGTTCGGTCGTGACCTTCTCTTCGTCGTAATGAAGTCCGTCGAGAAGAGCACGGCATAGAGCCACCGTGTTTTTTTCGCCCATTCCGTAGAGAATCATATCGGCTCCGCTGTCGCATAAAATGCTTCTGCGCAGCGAATTCTGCCAATAATCGTAGTGGGTGAGTCGGCGCAAGGATGCTTCTATTCCGCCCAAAACAACGGGAACGTCGGGCCACAGTTGCTTCAGAATCTTTGAATATACGATGCTCGGATATTCCGGACGCTTGTCGTGACGACCGTCGGGAGTGTAGGCATCTTCAGAGCGAAGACGCTTGTTTGCTGTGTATTTATTAACCATGGAGTCCATGCAGCCCGGCGAGATGCCGAAGAACAGACGCGGTCTGCCCAACTTGCGAAAGTCGCGCAGGTCGTCTTGCCAGTTGGGTTGCGGCACAATGGCAACTCTCAGCCCCTCGGCTTCGATTATTCTGCCAATTACTGCCGCTCCGAACGACGGGTGATCAACGTATGCATCTCCACTGAACAGGATGACATCAAGTTCATCCCATCCCCTCAAATCTAATTCCTTTTTTGTTGTAGGAAGCCAGTCTGATAATTTGAACTCCTTCATTTAGTTAATTTTGTTCTGTAGTCTTGCCGCACCACTCAATGTAAAGCAAAATGAGGTTGTGCAGTCCAAAGGCTTTCATATCGCTATTGTAAATAACGTCGAAGCAGAGGTCGAGCAGGTCTTTTCTGTCTTCTGTCTGCGACTCTATCATCGAGCGTATTGTCATTTTCAGTTTGTCAAGAACCCCTTCGTCAACGATTCCATTACTGTCTATAAGGTTCTGAAACAGTGAGTATTTGTGGATTGTGTTAAGGTGCTCGTCAAGAATGTTGATTGAGCGTGTACCTGATTCGTTAGCTTGTATTGTGTACATAATTTATTATGGTTATAGTTATTTTGTTTTAGCAAAGATAGCAATAAATTTGAACTTTATGTGGAAAATATGTAAAAAGAGCACAAAAAAGCCGTAATCAACATTCTTTGTGTGATTACGGCGCATTAGTTTTCAACTGCGTTGGTGCATTGTCCAACCTGATGTTCTGATCTCTTAGATTGCATAAGGGTTGTTCATTAAGTTCATACCATTAGCGTTCAAGCCCTTGAAAAACTCCTTTGCAAATCTTACTGCGAATTTAATCATTGTATTCATATCTCTTAAAATTTAAATTGTTTGTAACTCTTTTTTCTCTTTTCTTCTTTCTTAATACATTTTGCTTCTGTCAGCCCACTTCTCTTAGAAGTTGTAAGGATACATCATGTAGTTCTTACCGTTCTCGTTAAGACCTTCTTTGATGATCTTCTTAACCTTAGCTGCTACAAATTTCATTTTCTTCATAAAGCTTCTTTTTTTTTAAGTTAATACTCAATGTCTTTCTGTTTGACATTGCAAAGATACGAATGAAATATGTTTTACAACATAAAATAATGAGAAATATATAAAAAAGCACCGTTTTCTTGACTATTATCAAGAAAACGGTGCTTTAAAAGTATGTTTTATAACATTATTTCTTATCTTTTTCGCTGAGCAATGGTCAGCGATGCATATTCATCCCACTCGTTGTATGTAACGTCAAAGTCGCCTTCGTTGTTTATGTATTCAACTCGGATTCCGCCTGCTCTTTCCTGTTCTTCGCCTGGCTCATAGCCGCGTCCCTTAAAATATTTCAGAATCTGCTTGAATGCTTTCTTGTTTGAGTGCATGTAGTTAATCTGATTTCCCTGAACCGGGTCGTATTCTATCGTAACGGTTGCGTATGGCGAATCGTTAACCTTCATGCTGTTGTCTTCGGAAACTGTAACGTTCTTTGCCCATACAATTCGCTTCGGACCATTTTCTTCGGTCTGAAACTGATATTGCAGACCTCGTGGACTAAGGAAGTTTGTTGCCTGTCTCAGCGATTTGTCCATCAGTGCAATAAGGTCTTCTGCATAGATGTCCTGAGCCTGAATAAACGTAGACGATAGGCAGAATATAAGGAGTGCAATGTATTTTTTCATCTTCTTAAACTTTTTAGAGTTGTACAATAGTTCGTTTTAATGCGCATATGCAAATATACAAATATTTTTTCATTTGCTTGTTTTGAAAAATAAAAAACACCAACAAAGTTATTGTTGATGTTTTCTGTGGGCAGGGACGGATTCGAACCGCCGAAGCCGTGAAGCAACAGATTTACAGTCTGCCCGTTTTAACCACTTACCTACCTACCCGGCCGCTTTATTTTTCAAAAGCGATGCAAAGATAGCACTTATTTTTGAAACAGCCAAGAAAATATTGGTATATTTTTCAGAATAATGCTTTTCAAATTAAAAGTTCACCATTTTTATGGCAGTAACGGCGCATTCATCGCCCTTGTTTCCAAGTCTTCCACCTGCGCGTTCTTCGGCTTGCTCCATGTTGTTGGTTGTAAGAAGTCCGTAGATAACAGGAATCTCGCCCTCGGTATTGAGTTGAGCCAATCCCTGAGTTGTGCCAGCGCAGATGTAGTCGAAGTGCGGTGTGTCGCCTCTAACAACGCAGCCTATGGCGATAACGGCGTCGAACTTTCCGCTCTTGCTCATCTTCTGAGCACCGTAGATAAGTTCGAAACTTCCCGGAACCATCTTCATTTCAATGTCGTCTTCCTTAACACCATGCTTCAGGAGAGTGTTGCGTGCTCCCTCGGCAAGTGCAAATGTTATGTTGCTGTTCCACTCGGCAACAACGATGCCGAACTTTTTGCCCTCGGCATTTGGAACTGAATCGAAGTCGTAATCCGACAGATTGTGATATTTTGTAGCCATATTAGTTTTTTGTTTGTGGGTTGAAAAATTAAAAGGTGCGTTCTATTGTCAGAGCGCACCTTGATTATTTATAATATAAGGTATATTATTTAATATTTGCCTTTGCGCGCTCAATGTACTTGTCGATATCCTGAGCCTGCATTGACTGAACATACTTTGTCTTGATCTGCTCGTAGCACTCAAGTGCCTCCTTGTAGTTGTTCTGACTTTCGAGAATCTCGCCTGCCTGAACAAGGAAGATTGGGCTGAGAGAGTTGTTGTCGGCCTTGCTTGCAGCCTTCTTGAGGGTGCTTACAGCCTTGTCGTACTCTTTGAGTTGTGCGTAGCAGTTGCCCAGTGTTCCGAGTGCTGAAGGACCAACCATCTGGTCTTTTCCGTCGAAGTCCTCAAGATATTTTACAGCCTCTTTGTACTTGCCTGTCTGTGCGTAGCAGATGCCTGCGTAAGCGTTTGCAAGGTTTGCAGCATCGGTGCAGCCGTATGTGTCGATGATTGAAAGGAAGCCCGGAGTGCCTTTGTCGCCCTTCAGAGCCTTCTCAAAATCGCCCTCGTTAAAAAGTTGCTGTGGCTTTGCAAGCTCTGTTGATGCCTTAATCTCGCGAGGACCGAAATAGAATTCCTTGCTAAGGAAGAAGGCCGCAATCACTGCAAGAACAGCGCCTGTTCCTATAAGCAGACCCTTCTTGTGGTCGCTGATGAATGCCTCAGACTTAGAGATGGTCTCTGCAAATCCGTTGCTCTCATCATTGTGCTGCTCGTTAGCAGCAGTCTCTTTCAGATTGTTATTTTCTGCCATTATTTTTTATTTTTTATTATTTTCTTAGTTTTAGCCTCTATGTCGGCGTGCAAAAATAGTTTTTTTATTCCGATTGATGAAATTTATTTGCAGTTTTTTTACTTTTTCTTGAAGATTAAGTTTATTTTTGCAGTCCGAACAAATGATGATATGCAGTTAAACCATATTTCGATTTTAAACTACAAGAATATACAGGAAGCAGATTTGTCGTTATCGCCCAAACTGAACTGTTTCATCGGCAGCAACGGCGAGGGAAAGACGAACATGCTCGATGCAGTATATTTTCTTTCATTCTGCAAGAGCGCAAACAATTCTGTAGATTCGCAGGTAATCCGCCACGGTGATGACTTCTTCGTTATTCAGGGACAGTATGTCTCTGAACAAAATGATGCCGAGGACATATACTGCGGAATGAAGCGCGGCACGAAGAAGCGTTTCAGACGCAACAAGAAGGATTACAAGAAGTTGAGCGAGCATATCGGACTTATTCCGCTGGTGATGGTGTCACCCGACGATGCTGAACTTATCTCGGGCGGAAGTGAGGTTAGGCGTAAGTTTATGGATGTCGTAATATCGCAGTACGACCGCGAATATCTCGACGCGCTAATCCGTTATAATAAAGCACTTTTGCAGCGAAACACTCTGCTGAAGATGGAAGAAGAGCCTGACTGGACACTCGTCTCGTTGTGGGAAGAACAGATGGCTATCGAGGGTGACAAGATTTTCAGGGCGAGAACCGAGTTTATCTCGGCGTTCATGCCTATTTTTCAGAAGTTTTATCAACTAATATCGTCAGAGCACGAGACTGTTGAACTCGAATATGTTTCGCACGGACAGAGAGGCAATCTGCTTGATGTAATACAGCGCGATAGGGCCAAGGACAGAATTGTCGGATATTCGCTTCATGGCATTCACAAGGACGATTTGATAATGTCGCTCGGAGGATTTCCGCTAAAGAAGGAAGGCTCGCAAGGGCAGTGCAAGACATTTGTCGTTGCGCTGAAGTTTGCGCAATTCGATTTTCTCCGCCGAACAGGTAGAAAGACGACTCCGATTCTGCTTCTCGATGATATTTTCGACAAACTCGATGCGCGTAGGGTAGAGCAGATTGTAAAACTTGTGGCGAGCGATGAATTTGGTCAGACATTTATAACCGACACAAACAAGGATAATCTCGATGCCATTCTGTCGAGCATGAATGGCGAGTATAAACTATTTGATGTGTCGGCAGGCGAAATAAAAGAAAGACATGTTTAGACGAAAGGAACAATCGATAGGCGAGGTGCTGAATTTTTTCTTGCGCCAGAATGGACTTGAATCTCCGCTAAACGAGTTTCATCTGATGAACTCGGCATGGCGCGATGTTCTGGGCAATGCCATTATGCGCTACACAGGCGATATGTTCATCAAAAATCAGACTTTGCATGTCGAGATTAAATCGCCGGCTCTGAAGCACGATTTGTTTCTGCGTCGCGACAGACTTGTGCAGCAACTCAATGAAAAAGTTGGTGCTCAGGTTATTACGTCTATAATGTTCCACTGATGACTTCGTGCATCTTGATGTCGTGCTCCTCGCATGGCAGTTTGTCTAAAAACTGAAACGGAAAGCATATTCCAATTCGGTAGACATCGGGCATCTGGCACAGAAGTTTGTCGTAATATCCCTTTCCACGTCCAAGTCTGTTGTTCTCTCGGTCGAATCCAACTCCAGGAACAATGGCAACATCAATTTCTTTAAGGTTTGTAAACGGCTCTCCGCAGGGTTCAAGAATGTTGAAACTGCCAAGTTTCAGGTCGTTGTCGCCGGTGTATCTTCTTATTTCGAGAACATCGCCAACCACGACAGGAAGTAGAACCGTCTTCTTCTTTGCCAGTAATTTTACAAAATCGTGCGTGTTCACCTCGTCGGGAAGCGAGTGATATAGCAGAATTGTCTTTGCATCGCTGAAGTGACGGTTACTTGCAAGTTGCTCCAACACTTGGTTAGAGTATTGGAGCAACTGCTGTGGAGTATACTGCTTCTTGACCGAGGCGATATGTTTTCTTATTTCTTTTTTGTTCATTCGAATTGCGAAATTGCTTTCTTTACGGTTGCGTCTTGCTTGTTCTTGAACTCTATGTAACTTTCGATGTCAAGCATATTGTAGATTACGCTTCCGATGAGTGTGTTCTCGAACAGGTTGTAACTTTTCTGAATCATCAGATTTCTGCGTTTCAAGCCTTTCTTCTCGGCATAGTTTACAAACTGATGAACCAATCCCTGATTTTTCAGATACTTGGCGAGTTCGCTGCTTGTGCCGTATTTCTGCATTTTTTCGCGGTTCTCGTCGGTGTACTGATATGCAAATTCGAGCACAAGACCTGAGTTTACGGATTCTCTATAATATGATGTTATAGATGTTGTGTCTTCTGGCACGAAGATATCTGGCATGATGCCACCACCGCCGTAAACCGTGCGCCCTTTCAGTGTCTTGAACTTAGGACCGTTCTGCTTTATGCTGTCCTGTGAGAAGAATTCTCCTCGCTCGTATCTGGTAATCAAGTCCATCTCGTAGTTTTCGTCGTGTCCCTTTTCGTAAGGTTTTTGGATACATCTGCCCGAAGGACTGTAATATCTTGCTATCGTCAGACGGATTACAGAGCCGTCGCGGAAGCCCATAGGCTGTTGAACCAGACCTTTTCCAAATGAGCGGCGGCCGATGATATCAGCGCGGTCGTTGTCTTGCATTGCTCCGGCAAAAATCTCGCTTGCCGATGCGCTGCCTTCGTCAATCAGTACGCACAGCGGAATGTTTCTGTATGCGCCTTTTCCGTCGCTTCGGTAATCCTTGCGAGGATGCTTTCTGCCTTGCGTGTAAACGATAAGCTGGTTTTTCTGCAAGAATTCGTTCGACATGTTTATGGCTGCGTCCATTATTCCGCCTGTATTTCCGCGAAGGTCGATGATGAGCTGTTTCATACCAAGTTGACTGAGTTGTGCGAGGGCAATCATCATTTCTGAATAAGTTGTCTCGGCAAACTTGTTAATCTTCAGATAGCCAACGGTTGGGGTGATGAGGTAAGAGGCATCAACGCTTCTGACAGGAATATCGCCACGGATTATGGTGAAGTAGAGCGTTTTGTTAACTCCGCGACGCTTGATGCCCAATTTAACCTTGCTGTCCTTAGGACCTTTCAGACGGCGCATTGCCTCTTGGTTTGTGACTTCTTTGCCAACGAATGGCTTTCCGTCAACCGAAATGATTCGGTCGCCCGGCATGATGCCAATCTTCTCCGAAGGACCGCCCTTAATCACGTTGTTCACATGGATTGTGTCCTTGCGGATTGTAAACTGAATACCGATTCCGCTGAAACTGCCTTTCAAATCATCGTCGGCAGCCTGCGCGTCTTTTGCGCTGATGTAGACAGAGTGGGGGTCGAGTTCCGACAGAATCTCGGACATCGAATTCTCAACAAGTTCGGCTTCATCTACTGAATCAACGTACTGGTCTTCGATTATTCTCAGAAGGTCGTTTAGTTTATTGGAAGATGTGTTTATTATACCTAATCTGTTGCCAGTGAAGTGGTTGGTGTAGAACATTCCGATGATGATGCCCACAACAATGCTCACGGCTATTATCAGAGGTACGAAACGTGGTGAACGGTTATTGCTCATAGTGCTTAACTTTTTCTCTTTTTACTCTTATTTTTTTTCGTGAACATCAAGGAAAACTACCTCGATGCCTGCTCTCTCAAGAAGTTCGATTCCGTCGTTCAGACGATATTTCTCGCCGTAGACAACTCTTTTTATGCCAGCCTGAATAATCAGTTTGGCACATTCTATGCAGGGCGATGCCGTTACATAGAGTGTTGCTCCCTCGCTGCAACTGTTGCTCGTGCGTGCCAGTTTGGTTATTGCGTTAGCCTCGGCATGCAGAACGTAGGGGAATGTTACGTTGTTCTCGTCCTCGCAGACATTCGGAAATCCCGACGGAGTGCCGTTGTATCCGTCGGAAATTATCATGTTGTTCTTCACCATCAAGGCTCCGACCTGACGGCGTTTGCAATACGAGTTCTCGGCCCAGATGCGGGCCATTCTCATGTATCTCGAATCGAGTTCTTCTTTTTTGTTCATAGTTTATATAATGGCGTTACGCTTCAGCAGGGCATCGATGCTTGGCTCTTGTCCGCGGAAACGCTTGTAAAGTTCCATCGGATGCTCTGTTCCGCCTTTCGAAAGAACCTCGCGGCGGAATTTCTCTGCTGTTTCTGTGTTGAATATGCCTGTTTGCTTGAAGAGCGAGAAGGCATCGGCATCAAGCACCTCTGCCCATTTGTAGCTGTAATATCCGGCTGAATATCCGCCGCTCATGATGTGTCCGAACTGAACGGTCATGCAACTTTCTGGGATGACAGGCAAAACCTGAGCCTCTTTCCATGCGTTTTGCTCGAATGTCTTGATGTCCTCGTCGAAAGCCTCGGTCTTTGTATAATAAGCCATGTCGAGGAGTCCGAAACTCACTTGTCTGAGACATGCGTATGCGCAGTTGAAGTTTCGGCTTGCGATGATTCTGTCAATCAATTCCGAAGGCATCGGCTCGCCTGTCTCGAAGTGCGATGCAAATGTGTTCAGGAAATCAGGCTCAACGGCATAGTTCTCCATAAACTGCGATGGCAATTCTACGAAGTCCCACCATACGTTTGTTCCGCTCAGTTCGGCATACTTCGTATTGGCGAACATGCCGTGAAGCGCGTGTCCGAATTCGTGAAGGAACGTCTCTATCTCACCTAGTGTCAGCAGGGCTGGTTTTGACGGTGTCGGCTTCGTCAGATTCATCACAATGCTTACATGCGGACGGTGGTTAACTCCGTTTTCATCGATATACTGCTCTTTGAACGATGTCATCCATGCGCCCGAACGCTTGCTCTTTCGTGGATGAAAATCGGTATAGAGAACAGCAAGGAACGAACCCTCTTTGTCAAACACTTCGTATACTGTTACATCCTGGTGATATACGGGGATATCCTTGTTTTCTTTGAATGTTATTCCGTAGAGTTTTGTAGCCAGACCGAAGACACCTTTCTTAACCTTGTCGAGTTGGAAGTAAGGGCGCAGCATCTCTGGGTTGAGGTTGTGCAGTTCCTGCTTCAGTTTGTTTGAGTAGTAGGCAAAATCCCACGGCATCATTTCGATGTCCGAGCCGGTAAGTTCCTTAGCCTTGGCTTTTACTGCTTCAATCTCCTTGTGTGCAGTTGGTTTGTAAGCCTCGAGAAGTTGGTTCAGTAACTTGTAAACGTTTTCAGAATTGCCTGCCATGCGCTCTTTCAGAGTGTATTCGGCGTATGTGCTGAATCCCAAAAGTTGAGCCTTCTCGCGACGGATGTTTACGAGCCTCTTTACAATTTCCTTGTTGTCGAATTCATCGTCATGGAAGCATTTTGTGTTATAGGCACGATAGATTTTCTCGCGCAGTTCGCGCTTGTCTGCGTATGTCAGGAACGGACTGTAACTTGGTGCTTCGAGCGTGAATACCCAGCCGTCCAGATTGCGCTCTTCGGCAGCCTGCTTTGCCGCCTCTACCGAACTTTCAGGAAGCCCTGCCAAATCGTCTTCGTCTGTGATGTGAAGAATGAATTTTGCGTTCTCTTTCAGATTGTTCTGCGAGAACTTTATTGTTAGTTGAGACTTTTCTGCCTCGAGAGCCTTCATTTTTTGTTGGTCTTCGTCGCTTAGGTTTGCGCCGCTTCGCACAAAACTGTTGTACGTTTTGTTCAGAAGCATTGATTCTTCAGCATTGAGGACAGGCTTCTGCTCGTAAACTGCCTTTACTCGTGCAAAGAGTTTTTTGTTGAACATCACCTCGGTGCTGTGCTCGGTGAGTTTCAAAGAAACGTTCTGTGCCACCTCGTCAATCTGGTCGTTGGTCTCGGCACTCATCAAGTTAAACAGAGTGTTGCACACGTTGTCCAGAAGTTCGTTTGGCTTTGCGAGAGCCTCGATGGTGTTCTCGAAAGTCGGTGCATCTGGGTTTGATGTGATGCGTTCTATTTCATCATTGGCTTTGTCGAGTGCTATTTTCAGTGCAGGCTCAAAGTCATCAACATGTATCTTGTCGAACGGGATTGTTCCGTGCGGAGTAGTCCATTCTTGCAGAAACGGATTTTGTGTCTCTCTGTTTTCTTGATTCATTTTTTAGTCTATTGAATTTGATTTGCAAATTTGCAAAAAAAAAAGTAGTTGAAAAACATTTTTATTAACTTTTTATGCTGCTAGATATAAAAATGTTAGCCGGTATTTTGTTGCCGATTTCTGTTTTGAGAAAAAGAAAGAGGCTGTCGACATGATTGCAGACAGCCTCCTTAATACTTTTTTGTGCGTAATTTCTTTACATTATTTCCGATTCTTCTCTCATGTCGAGTTCCTCGCCCTTTTCGTCGATGAATTCGTACTGTAAGAAGGCCAATTCTTGTGAAGGAATTACCTTGAAGCCAAAGCCGTACTTGAATTGCCATTTTCTCTTGAGCGAGATGAAGCCTTGATTTATGTAGGCGGCAATGTAAGGATGTACGTACAACTTAAACTTCTTGATTCCCAACTTGTGAACCAGATAGTCAATTTTACTCTCAATCATGTCGGTGAACAGGATAGACGACTTTATCGTGCCCTTTCCGTTGCAGGTAGGGCATGTCTCATCTACCGTTACATCCATTGCAGGGCGTACTCTCTGACGGGTTATCTGCATCAGACCGAACTTGCTAAGAGGCAGAATGTTATGGCGCGCGCGGTCTTTCTGCATGTTCTGACACATGCGCTCATAAAGTTTCTGTCTATTCTCGGCTTGAGTCATATCGATGAAATCTACAACGATGATTCCACCCATATCTCTCAGTCTTAACTGTCGTGCAAGCTCATCGGCAGCACCAAGGTTTACGTCGAGGGCATTGGCTTCCTGTCCGTTTTCCGATTTCGAACGGTTTCCGCTGTTCACATCAACCACATGCAGAGCCTCTGTGTGCTCTATAATAAGGTATGCACCGTGCTTGTAGCTGATTGTCTTGCCAAAGGATGACTTTATTTGCTTTGTGATGGCGAAGTTGTCGAAGATAGGTAATTGCCCCGTGTAGAGTTTTACTATGTCGGTCTTTTCGGGTGCGATTATCGACACATAATCCTTCACTTCGTGGAACACCTTCTCGTCGTTTACATAGATGTTCTCGTATGAAGGGTTGAAAAGATCGCGCAGTAAAGCTACCGTACGGCTTGTCTCTTCGTGCACAAGCATAGGCGTTTTCTGGGCGCTCATACACTTTGCAAGTGCGTCTTCCCAATGTTTGAGCAGCATTTTAAGCTCGGCATCCAGTTCGGCGGCTCTCTTGCCTTCGGCAACGGTGCGTACGATAACGCCAAAGTTCTTTGGCTTTACGCTGTGTATAAGTTGCTTAAGACGGGCTCTTTCCTCGCCAGATTTTATCTTTGATGATACCGAAACCTTGTCGTTGAAAGGAATCAGTACAAGGTAGCGTCCTGCGAATGATATTTCGCATGTTAGTCGCGGACCTTTGGTAGATATAGGCTCCTTAACAATCTGAACAAGAACCTCCTGTCCTTGCTGCAAAGTGTTCTGCACGCTGCCTCCCTTGTCTATATCGGGCAGCACAGTGGCCTTTGAAATAGGGTAGAGTTTTTTGCGGTCGCTTAAAACCTGCTTCAAATATTTGGCGTGAGAGTTGAATTGAGGACCAAGGTCAAGATAGTGTAGGAATGCATCGCGTTCAAAGCCGACATCGACGAAACATGCGTTCAGTCCCGGCATCAGCTTGCGTATCTTTGCCAGATAGATGTTGCCCACAGAAAAAGAGGCTGCGCGGCCTTCCTTCTGGAACTCAACCAAGCACTTGTCTTCGAGTAGTGCTATTGATATGTCTTTGGGGCGAACATCAACAAAAACTTCGCTTTTCATTCTACGAACTGTTTGGTTAGTACTCAAAACTACTTGTCGACTTATAAATAAAGAACAAACCTATAAGTTTCAGGGCTTACAAGTTTGTTCTTTTATAAAGTCTGACAGACTTTAGCTTTTTTACTTGCTCTTATGTCTGTTCTTTCTTAGTCTTTTTTTACGCTTGTGAGTAGACATCTTGTGTCTTTTTTTCTTTTTTCCGCTTGGCATTGCTTAGAAATTTAAATGATTAATAATTTTGTTAACTAATTCTCTTATTCTATAGGCAATTACTTATCAAGAGTAAATGCCTTAGATGGCTTGAATGATGCCACATCGTGCTCTGCAACGGTGATGGCTGTACCCTTTGAGATGTTGCGGGCAATCTTAGCCTTGCGAGTCTTAACGACAAAACTGCCGAATCCGCGAAGGTAAACATTTTCCTTATTGTTAAGTGATTCCTTAACCACATCCATAAAGGCTTCAACAGAAGTTAGAACGGTTGTTTTATCGATACCTGTCTTCTTTGAAATTTCGCTTACGATATCTGCTTTAGTCATATCTAAATTATACTATTATTACTTTTCGGAGTGCAAATATAGTGCTTTTCGTCAAACCACGAAAATAAAATCATAAAAAAGTTGATTAAATGGCTAAATATTAGCATTGTAGTTGTTTTTATTGTCAAAATACATTATATTTGCGCTGCTATATAATAATTGATAAACTTAAATTAAAGTATTTATGTCATTAAACAAGGTCATGCTTATTGGCAACTTGGGACGCGATCCTGAAGTAAGATATGTAATGCAGGACGTGCCGGTTGCAACATTTACGGTGGCTACGACCGAAAAGGGCTACCGACTTGCCAATGGTACAGAAGTTCCGGAACAGACAGAATGGCACAACGTCGTGCTGTGGAAAGGTCTGGCAAAAATCGCCGAGCAGTATCTGCACAAAGGCGACAGGGTTTATATCGAGGGCAAGATTAAAACTCGCACATACGACGATAGAAATGGTGTGCAGAAACGTGTTATAGAGATTATTGCCGACAATATGGAATTGTTGGGAGGAGGACGACGTCCGGAACAGACGGTTGTTGCTCCTGCGGTGGTACAGCAGCCTGTGGCTCAGCCAGAGGTGCAGACATCTAACGATGAACAGACGCCGTTTTGATTGTTGAACTAAATTGATTTTAATTGGACTCCGAATCTTATTTACAGATTTTTAGTAACATAAGCCTGACTACTCCTTCTGTGGGAGTAGTCATTGCTATGATTATAACTTTGATGCTGCTGTTTATGTCGGGATTTGTCAGCGCATCTGAAATAGCTTTCTTCTCTTTAGCCCCGACAGACCTTAATAAAATAGAAGAAGGTGACAGTTCTACCGACAAAAGGATAATCACGCTGCGCTCAGATTCTGAGCGATTGCTTGCTACCATTCTTATTGCAAACAATTTTGTTAATGTGCTGATTATCATGCTGTGCAACTACATTATCTCGTGCGTTCTGCATTTTGGCGTAGGCTCTGAGGTTGCCGAGTTTGTGTTCACAACGGTTATTCTCACGTTCTTGCTGCTTCTTTTTGGCGAGATAATGCCAAAGATCTATTCGGCTCAGCACACGCTTTCGTTCTGCCGGATAGCCGCGCCTGCAATCTCGTTGTTGCGTACCATTTTCTATCCGTTTTCATCGCTTTTGGTTCATTCTTCGTTTATTGCCGAGAAGGTGGCTTCGAAAGAGTCTCATTCAATAAGTGTGGAGGAACTTGATCAGGCACTCGAACTGACTGATAAAAAGGAGATTGCCGAGGAACGAAATATGCTGAAGGGCATTATCAGATTTGGCGACGAAACGGTGAAAGAGGTGCTTACATCGCGCCTCGATGTGGTTGACCTTAAGATGAGTACGCCGTTCAACGAAGTTTTAAAGTGCATCGTCGAGAACAATTATTCGCGCATTCCGGTCTATCTTGGAAACAAGGATAATATAAAAGGTGTGCTTTACATCAAGGATTTGCTTCCGCATCTTGGTAAGCCGAACAACTTCAGATGGCAGTCGCTAATCCGTCCGCCGTTCTTCGTGCCTGATACAAAGAAAATCGACGATTTGCTTCGCGATTTTCAGGCAAACAAGGTACATATAGCCATCGTGGTTGACGAGTTTGGCGGAACAAGCGGAATTGTTACGATGGAGGATATAATCGAAGAGATTGTTGGCGAGATAAATGATGAGTACGACGAGGAAAATGCTCTGTTCGTAAAAATAAAAGAGAATGTTTACATCTTTGAGGCAAAGGTTATGCTTTCTGATTTTTACCGAATACTGAAACTCGAAGATGATGTTTTCGAAGATGCCGAAGGCGATGCCGATACGCTTGCCGGTTTGCTTCTGGAGTTGAAGGGAGAATTCCCGAAGGTTCACGAAGTCATCCCGTACAAAAATTTCGATTTTGAGATTCTTGAAATGAACGACCGTCGTATTCTGAAGGTGAAGGTGACAATAAAATCGGCTGCCGAAGGCGACAAACCTAAATCGAAAGAGGAGGCAAAGGCTTGATGGATTTTTCGGAATGGAAAGTTGAACGCAGTCGTTTTGTTGAAGGCAAGCATTTTCTTGCTGCCCATTGCGGTGCGGTTAGGATTTATGCTATGAAGTTGAGCGAACCGCTCGACATGATGCTCAACTGTCTGCCAAACAAGGCTCGTTATCAGGCTAAGATTGACACCTTCAAGGCGTCGAGCCGAAAACTTGAATGGATTGGCGTGCGGTTTCTTCTGTATCTTGTCCGTGGTCTTGACGAGGAGATTGTGTATAAAGAAAACGGTTCTCCAATATTCAGACAGTCAGATGTTTATATTTCTATTTCTCATTCAAGAGGGTGGGCTTCTGTTGCGTTGTGCAACGAGCATCCGATCGGCTTGGATTTGGAAAAGAAGTCGCCGCAGGCTTTCAGAATCCACACGCATTATATGGAGACTGATGAGCCTTTATGGATTGAAAGTCAGCAACTTCTCGAAGATTCGTCACTTGCCGTATGGTCGGGCAAAGAGGCGGCCTACAAACTTCTCGACAAGGAAGGCGTTGATTTTAAGAAACAGATGAAAGTCATTGATTATCAACGGTCAGACGGAGCGTTTACTGATGGTTTCATGATGATGAAACAATCTGTAAATGCGACTTTTGCCGACACTCTGAAAGTCTATTATCACTTTGCTGATGAGTACGTTATAACCTTGGCTGTGCCTTGATTATTGGGTAATCTCGCCGCAGATTGATTGTGTCATTTTTTCTCTTACTTCGGCTGGCGACATTCCATGACCGAGCAAGAACATCAGTTTTGTAATTGTAGCCTCGAGTGTGCAGTCGTGGCCACTCACAACGCCGGCCTCAAGCAGTTGGACACCAGTCTGATAACGGTCCATCTCAACGTTTCCAGCAAGGCATTGGCTGATGTTTACCACGACGATTCCGTTGTCCACGGCATATTTCAGGCAATTAACAAGCCATTCTTTTTGCGGAGCATTGCCCGAGCCGAACGAGCGCAGAACGATGGCATGAACCGTATTGCTCGTAACAACTTGTCTGATGATGTTTTCTTGAATTCCCGGGAAAAGCGTAAGCACAATTACGTTTGAATCATAGACGTAATGTGGGTTGAGAGGCTTGTCGCTCGGCTTTCTTATCAGCGATTCGTTGTAGTTAATGTGGATTCCTGCGGTTGCAATAACCGGATAGTTGTAAGAGCAGAAGGCTGAGAAATTCTCGGCGTTTATCTTCGTTGTTCGGTTGCCGCGCATCAGTTTGTTGTCAAAGTAGATGCACACTTCCGGAACCATTGGCGTGCCGTCGGGATGCTTTGCAACGGCAATCTCGATGCTCGTTATCAGATTTTCCTTTCCGTCGGTTCTAAGTTGTCCGATAGGAAGCTGACTTCCCGTAAGGATAACTGGTTTTGACAGATTTTCGAGCATGAAACTGAGGGCAGATGCCGTGTAAGCCATCGTGTCCGTTCCGTGAAGAATCACGAAGCCGTCGTACAAATTGTAATTGTAGGTGATTATCTGCACGATTTTCGACCAAATCTGCGGCTCCATGTCCGATGAGTCGATTGGCGGGTCGAACTGATACGTTACGATTCGATAATTAAATCTCTTTAACTCAGGAACTTGCTCGGCAAGATAATCGAACTTGAAACTTTCGAGAGCCCCAGTTTCGGGATTCTCAATCATTCCAATAGTTCCGCCTGTATAAATCAGCAAGACCGATGGTGTATGTGTTGTGATAAGCATAGTTTTCCTGTTTTTGTGTTATTTTGTCTTTTTACGTTTGAAGATTTGCCGTCGCATCTCCGTAATTATTATTATTCCGAAGACGATTGAGAATGTGAGTTTTACGGCCTCGAATCCGCTTGCGAGAGCAGCGGTAAGGTGGTCGCTCACGATGTTGTAACTTGTCCAGAAAATGCCGGCTCCCGGTACGAGCGGAAATATTCCGCAGATAAGGAAAACGATGACTGGGCAGCCCAGCCTGAAGGCATAGAAATAGGCTGATATAACCACCGTCATAGTGGCAAACAGAGCCGATTCTACCGTGCTTGTGCCGGCATATCTTAGCATAGCCAGATAGACAATCCAGCCGGCTGTTCCGCATACGGCGCACGGAACGTAGTATTTGCGTGGAACGCCATACAGAACGCCGAATGCCGCCGTGCCTACGAATGCCGAAATAATCTGTATAGGCCACGTTGCCGTGATAGGGTCAATCAGAGTGCCTTTAAGCTGAATCATATAGCCTTCTATATGGCTGTCAATCAAGAAGGTGATACACACTCCGACTGCGATGCAGAGAAAAACCATCAACGCGTCGAGCATTCGCGTTGCGCCGGCAATGTAGTCTTCGGCTCCGAGGTCGCGAATTCCATTAGTGAAGGCAACTCCCGGAATCAGCGGAATTATTGCTCCGATAAGGATGTTGTCGAGATGCCCGATTCCGAAGTTATAGCACACTATGCTGAAAATCGTGACCAAGATGCCACCAACAATGTTGCCCGTGACTTTAGAGAAGCACGGCATACTGACATATAGCACGAAAATCCACAGAAGCACTCCCGACACGAGCGAAAGAGCGCAATCTGCCAGTCCGCCGCCAAATATGGCGCAGAAAGCTGCCGAACCGAGTGCCGAGCCCAAAAGTTGCTCCCATACGGGGTGGGGCGGAATGCCCTTTATCTGTTTGAGTTTTTCGTAGGCTTCCTCGATTGTGTACATTCCGGCTTCGATGTCTCTCGACATTTGGTTTACCTCGATAACCTTGTCGAGTTGTGAACCGTGAATCGGTATGAATTCAACATTGGCATAGCCTTTTCCGGTGGTGAAAATTCCGTTGCTGAGCACAAAGAATTTTCGTGAATCTGCACCGAAACTCGATGCAATCCTTTCCATAACCTCCTCAACACGTGAAATCTCAGCTCCGTTCTCAAGCATTATATGACCAGCCATACTGGCTATGTCTAATGCGTTCAAGTCCATTTTACGTTATAATAAAAAGTGTTGTTAAGCGTCGAAGAATTGCAGACCATTGTTGTCAGTTGGTCGCTCAACTCCCGGATATACGCAGCAGAATTCGTTTTTCAGTCGCTGAACGTATCTCTTTGCTTCCCATTTTGCCATAGGAAGGTCGTGCATCAGATAGTTTCCGCAGGTTGCAGCTGTTGTTCCCGGAACGGCGTTCTGCTTGTCGTCGTAGTCGGCTACATACTGAAACGCTTCAATCATCAGACTGCGAATCTGCTCGCAAGGATAATTGCCTTTCAGAATGAGATAGTTTCCGGTAAGGCATCCCATTGGTCCCCAGTATATTACGTTGTCCTTCCACTCGTCGTTGTTGCGCAGATATGTTGCAACGATGTGCTCGATGGTGTGAATGGCAGCAGGTGCGAGAGCCGGTTCTTGGTTCGGACCAGTCATTCGGATATCGTATGTAGTGATGAATTCGTCTCCTACTGAATCTTGTCTTGAGATGTAGATTCCCGGGCGCAAGTTGGTGTGATCAACTGCAAAACTTGGTATTGTCTCCATTATTTCAATAAAATTTTGTTTAAATATGCGTTTCTTTTACAAATATTTGTGCAAAAGTAAAAAAAATATTTGTTTTGCTGCAACGTTACCATATAGTTGTTGCGTCTAATGCGCAGAAATCATTAAAAAATACATAACATGAAAAATTTACTCGTTTATCTATTGTCTGTTTTAGTACTGGTAATGCTTCCAGCGGCACGAATGTTCGCATTTGCAAATGGCGGAGACAAGTCTACTGATTTTTTTTCGGGCGAGATTGACAGCCCGTATTTTTCAAGCAATGATTCTTCCGAGCCGTCGGGCAACAACCGCATAAGCCAGGTCAGAAATGTGGGCACGTTCAGCAGCGTCTGTCTTCTCGGAAGCATAAACATCGTTTACACGCAAGGTTCTCGGTACAGCGTTAAGGTTGTTGGCAAGAAAGATGCTGTTGCCTGCGTAAAGACTCAGGTAAAGAATGGCAAACTAAGCGTTTATATTGATAATGATGGCATAAAGTTTCCGTTTTTCAGCAAAGATGTTGATTTGAGCGGACTTGTTGTCTATGTTCAGTCGCCAACCGTAAAGGAATTTTCGGTTACAGGCAGCGGCGACCTCGATGTAAGAGACCAGTTGAAGGTTGACGAACTTAAAACATCGGTAAGTGGCAGCGGCGAGGTTAAGTTGCAGAAGGTTGTGGCAACGAAAATAAAGATGAGCGTAACGGGCAGCGGCACCATCTATGCAAACGATGTTAGAGCCAACGGAGCAGAAGTGTCTGTTACAGGTAGTGGTGATGTAAAATGCAAATATATTGCAAGTTACGATGTCTCAGTTTCTGTAACAGGTAGCGGCGATGTTGAACTTGCCGGAAAGGCTCGCAAATTTAGCAAGCGCGTAACAGGCAGTGGCGACATAAATGTCAGCAAACTGATGAAAATGTAAATCTCAGCCACGATTCTTCTGTCTTTCGGCTAATTAGTATTATCTTTGTGGTCTGAAAAAACAAGATGATGCAATGAAAAAATACAGAAGAGTTCTTACCATCGCCGGAAGCGATTCTGGCGGTGGTGCCGGCATTCAGGCTGATATAAAGACAATTTCGGCGTGCGGATGCTATGCTGCATCGGCAATCACCGCCGTAACGGTGCAGAATACGCTCGGCGTAAAGGCAGTTCACGCCATTCCGGTAGAGGTTATAACCCAGCAGATTGAGGCGGTTATAGAGGATATCGGTGTCGATGCCGTAAAGATTGGAATGTTACATTCTGTCGATGTTGCCGATGCCGTTGCCCGTGTTTTGCAGAAGTATGGCGTGCAGAATATCGTTCTCGACCCCGTGATGGTTTCTACTTCGGGACATAGGCTGATTGAGGAGAATGCCATTGAGAGCCTCGTTTCGGGCCTGATGCCGATGAGTCGCGTTATTACGCCGAATATTCCAGAGGCTGAGATTCTGCTGGGCGGAGCGAAACTCGACAGACAATCGGATTTGAAGGATGCCGCTCGTGTCCTTGCCGAAAGATGTGGCACGTCGGTACTTCTGAAAGCCGGACACTTGACCGAAGACAGACTTGTAGACATTTTTTACAATGCCGAGGATGCCGAGGTTGTTGAACTGCCTTCAGTTCGCATCGAGACGCGAAACACTCACGGAACGGGCTGCACAATGTCGTCGGCATTTACAAGTATGCTGGCAAAGGGCTGTTCGCTTACCGAGTCGGCAAAATTGGCGAAAGACTACATCAACTCAGCCATCATTGCAGGGGCTGATTATGAGATTGGTCACGGTTTCGGTCCGGTAAACCATTTTTATAAATTCAATATGTAATCTTGCTGATTGTGAGATGGATAAGAACGTAAGTCTGGAATATTGTTGCAAAGAAATGTTCCAGACTTATGTTATATCATAAAGATTAAACTATGTGGAAAAAACGTAAGATGTCTTTGCTGTTGTGATGTCACGTTTTTGTTCATGAATACACTTCACATTTTCGAGGATGCAAAAGATTAGCAACAAGCACATTCAGTTCTGACGAAATATCGAATTCGGCAGTAAACGACCATTGAGAGAACAGTAAATTCTTCTGAATTCTCCAACATAAATTGTGATTGTTTTACGGAAAAATAGTATTTTTGCACCGTCTTAGAAGGAGTCGCCGAGATAGTCTTGCAGCCCTCAAACAGACTGTAAGGTTATTTTTATGAACTGGATTTTTTTATTTGTTGCTGGACTGTGCGAAGTAGGATTTACCTATTGCATAGGTCGTGCAAAGGCCGTAGCAGGTTTTGAATTTTGGGCATGGTGGGGCGGATTCCTTTTGTTCACGGTTCTCAGTATGATTTTGCTTGCGTGTGCCACGCGGACGATTCCTATTGGTACGGCTTATGTTGTATGGACTGGCATTGGCGCTGCTGGCACGGTGCTTGTCGGCATTTTCGTATTTGGTGAGCCTGTCACATTTTGGCGATTATTCTTCATTACAACGCTCGTAGCATCGGTTATCGGACTAAAAATACTATCATAAAATATGGAAAATTTCAGAGAAATGAGGCGCAAACGCCAGCAACTATCAGACGAGGAAAGCATTAGAATTTTGAAAACGGCAACTGCAGGAACATTGGCTTTGCTGGGCGATGAGGATTATCCTTATGCCGTCCCGATAAGTTTTGTTTATAACGACGGACGGCTGTATTTTCACAGCGCTTTGAGTGGGCATAAGGTTGATGCAATACGCAAGCACGACAAGGCTTCTTTTTGTGTTGTCGAGAAAGACGAGGTTCGCCCCGAAAAGTACACAACTTTCTTCCGAAGCGTGATTGCTTTCGGACGGATACATATTGTTGAAGATGAGGCAGAAAAGATGGAAATAATAAAACTTCTCGGCAAACGCTATAATCCAAACGATGAGGAGGGCTTGACGAAGGAGATTGAGAGCGGATTTTCTCACATGCTTGCAATCAGATTCGACATCGAGCACCTGACAGGAAAAGAGGCGGTTGAGTTGATGAAGGCAAGGAAACAATAAAAAATAGAGGTCGTTTTTCCCAGTCAGAAATTCGACCTCTATTTTTTTGTACTTTTGTGTTGTTTTCGCGATTTCTTGTCTATCTTTGCGCTCAACGAATATAACGCAAGAATACTATGAGAAGAACAAATTTCTGTTCCATAATTGCTTTTCTGCTTTGCGGAATAATATTCTTCGCTTCGTGCGCTGAACATGGTGGCGTGACGGCGCAACGCGAGATTATTCCGCAGCAGCCCGACTATGCCGACGCGTCGCAGTGGTACATGACTAACCGTGGGGGAGAAGCCGATATTTTTTACATCATTTCCACCGAAACGGGCGACTATTCTCTGTCGATGAACGAAATCTGCCATTGTGCCGATACGTACGCCGACAGCCTTCGTGCACCGATGCTAAGCGAGATGAAGGGTGTGGACAATCTGCTGGGTGGAAAGTTTAATTTCTACTCTCCATATTATCGACAATGCTCGCTCCAGTCGTTCGTGAACGATAGTCTTACGGCGGCGCGACTGCCGTTGGCTACCGACGATGTGCGCAAGGCGTTCGACTATTATCTGAGACACGAAAATAAAGGTCGTCCGTTCATTCTTGCCGGATTTAGTCAAGGTGCTATGATTGCCCTCGAACTGATGCGCCAGATGGACGATTCTGTTTGCAATAGGATGATTGCCGCCTACATAATTGGGGCGAGTATACCGCAGAAGATGCTCGACGAATGCAAGCGTATCCGTCCGGCACGGCGAGCCGATGATGTTGGCGTAACTATCTGCTACAATTCGGTGCGCGATGCTTCGTGCGCCATCTTTCCGCGTAGTACTGTCTGCATCAATCCTGTGAACTGGCGAACCGATGCCACTCCAGCTAATCTTGTTACTGAGCCGTCGCCTTTCATCCCTCTGAATCAGCAAAAGAAAGATAATCTTACGGTTACGCTCGATACGGTTTCTAATCTTCTGCTTGTCGATGGCTTCTCGGCAACCGATTATGTTCTGCCGCTCATTGGCAAGGAGGGCAACTATCACTCGCGCGAAATCTGGCTTTATCGCGACCAACTGCGCAAGAATATGCAGGTTCGGGCATTGCGATGGCTAAACAAATGAATTAAATGAAAGCGTTCTGCCGTCATAGCAGAACGCTTTCTTCGCATCAATACAGATGCTATCTTCGATGTGTTTGTGTTGTCAGTGCTTTAAGTCTTCGAGAAGTTGGTCGATAGCCTTGGCTGGGTCTTGAAGTTGGTCGAACAGCGTTACGAAGCGGCTGCCGATTATTGCGCCGGCGGCATTTTTCTGTGCACTCTCGAGCGTCTGTTTGTTGCTAATGCCGAATCCAATCATTCGCGGATTCTTCAGACTCATGGCGTTGACCTTGTTGAAGTAAGCCTGCTTTGATGCGTCGAACTCCTTCTGCGCGCCCGTTGTGGCAGCCGACGAAACCATGTAGATGAATCCGTTTGTGTTCTCGTCGATGAAGCGGATGCGGTCGTCGCTCGTTTCTGGAGTTATCAGCATGATGGTGCGAACGTCGTTCTTGTCGGCAATCGGCTTTACTGTTTCCTGATAGTCCTTGAACGGAAGGTCGGGGATTATCACGCCATCGATGCCTATTGTGGCGCAGTCGGCAAAGAATTTCTCCAGTCCGTACTGATAGATTGGGTTGAGATAGCCCATCAGTACGAGCGGGATGTTAACGCTCTTGCGAATGTCCTTCAGCTGACTGAACAGAAGGCGGAGTGACATTCCGTTGCGCAGAGCCTTTGTTGCAGCATCCTGAATAACAGGACCGTCTGCCATTGGGTCGCTGAAAGGGATTCCGATTTCAATCATGTCGATGCCCTTTTTCTCCAACTGTTCTATCGTGTTAACCGTTCCGTCGAGTGTAGGATGTCCTGCACAGAAGTAGATTGAAAGAATGTTCTCCTTCTTGCTACTGAAAAGTTGATTTATCCTGTTCATAATTTTTAAGATTTTCTTGTCTTGTTAAAGTGATTCGAAGAATGAGCGGAGCAATTCGGCGTCTTTTAATGCCGGTTCGACCTCGAATTTGCTGTTAACGTCGATTCCTGCCCATTTGTCATGACTGAATGCTTTCAGAGCCTCAACGCTTCCGATGCCTATTCCGCCGCTGAGTATGAACGGCGTGTTGCCCTTGTAACTCTCAAGCAGCGACCAGTCGAACATCTTGCCGCTTCCGCCTGCGTTTGGGGTGGGAGTGTCGAACAGAAAATAGTCGCACGTGCCCTCATATTCGTTGGTTTTTGCAACATCTTCAGCCGTTTTGAAACTGAAAGCCTTCATTACCGTTATGCCGAGTCTTTTCTTCACCATATTGCAGAATTCGGGCGATTCCTTTCCGTGCAACTGAATGATATCCAGCCCGTAATCCTTCTGCTTCTGCTCGATGAAATCGATGTCGGCATCGACAAATACGCCCACGCGCTTGCATTTCTCGGGCAGATAGTCGGGTTTATGTGCAACGTTTCGCTTTGTCTTCTCCC
This sequence comes from Bacteroidales bacterium KHT7, assembly GCA_900102385.1. Classification (GTDB taxonomy): domain Bacteria; phylum Bacteroidota; class Bacteroidia; order Bacteroidales; family Bacteroidaceae; genus Ga6A1. The sequence goes on from FNBQ01000002.1 coordinate 51,926, forward strand.
AAAAGATGAAGCCCATCCAGTCTATGCCCAAAGCCTCAACGTCGCGAATGTTCTGAGCCTCGCGCATTCCGCATACCTTACGAATCATGGCTTATCTTATTTTTGAGATGAACTCGGCAAGTGCCGCGCCCGGATTTTCTGTCTTCATGAAATTCTCGCCGATGAGGAAGCCTCTGAATCCTGCCTGTCTCAGTTCGTTCACCGTGTCGGGATTCGAAATTCCGCTTTCCGACACGCGGAGCATGTCTTTCGGCAGAAGTTCGGATAGTCTGAACGAGTTTTGCACGTCGGTGTGGAATGTGCCGAGGTTGCGGTTGTTCACTCCAACCATGTCGATGCAGTCGCCAACGTATTCAAGTTCGCTCTCGCTGTGTATCTCGAGTAGCGTTTCGAGTTGAAGTTCGTGCGCCGTGTGTGCCAGATTCCTGCATTCTTCCTTCGTTAGGTCGGCGGCGATGAGCAGAACTGCGTCGGCTCCGATTATCTTAGCCTGATAAAGCTGATATTCGTCTATGATGAAATCCTTGCGCAGAATAGGCGTTTCGACCAGTTTACGCGCTGTTTTCAGAAACGCCATGCTGCCTCCGAAGTAATTCTCGTCGGTTAGGATTGAGAGTGCCGCCGCGCCGTTTTCTGAGTACGATGGCGGAATGATTTCGGGCTTGCCGTCTTCCTTAATCCAGCCTTTCGACGGCGATTTGCGCTTGAACTCGGCAATGATTCCGCTTTTCGATTCTTCGAGCGAGCCTCGCATCGAGCGTTTCGGACTGCCGTCTTCAGCCATCAGTTTACCAGCCATCTCAACAATGGTGTCGAACGGCACGGCTTCTTTCTGTTTGGCAACTTCGATGCGCTTGTATGCACATATTTCGCTTAGGATATCTTTCATAATCAAGAGTTTATCTCAATGAATTTCTTCAATGTGGCAAGAGCCTTTCCGCTTTCGAGCGATTCGCGCGCTATTGCTATTGTCTCTTCCATCGACAGATTCTTCTCCATGATGCTTATTCCACATGCAGCGTTTGCAATCACTACGTTTTTCTGGCTCTCTGTGGCTGTTCCGTCGAGCACGGCATCGAAAATCTTCATTGCCTCTTCTGCCGTTTCGCCGCCGTAGATTTCGCTCTGCTCAACGTAGTTCAGACCAAGTTCCTTTGGAGTATAAACCTTTTCGAAGTTGTTTGTACAGATTTTGAATCCGCTTGTGAGCGAAATCTCGTCGTAGCCGTCGTAACTTGTAATAACTCCGTAGTTGTCGCCAATTTTCTGGTGAATGTTGGTGTAGAGTCGCATCAGGCTCTGGTTTGCCGTTCCGTGAAGCGAATTCTTTGGATGACAAGGGTTTACCAACGGACCGAGCAGGTTGAAGCATGTCGGCACGCCGAGAGCCTTTCTTGTAGGACCAACGAACTTCATTCCGTAGGCAAAGAGTGGCGCGTGGAAGTAGCAGATGCCGGCCTCCTCGATGCTTCGGCGCAGTTTGCTCTCGTCATCGGTGAATTTTACTCCGTGTCCTTGCAGAACGTTGCTTGCGCCGCTAACCGACGAAGAACCACCGTTTCCGTGCTTGCTCACCTTGTAGCCTGCACCGGCAATCACGAATGCCGAACAGGTTGAGATGTTGAAGGAGTTTTTTCCGTCGCCGCCTGTTCCAACGATGTCGAGCGTGTTTAAATCATCAAAATTGATGTACTTTCCGGTTTCAAGAAGAGCCTGACGGAAGCCAAGAAGTTCGTCAACGCTTACGCCGCGTGTCTGCAAAGCCATCAGCAAGGCTGCAATCTGATGTTCGTTGTACTGCTCGTTTATGATGTTGAGCATTATGTTGTGGGTGTCTTCCTGCGACAGAATGTCACCCTCAATCAGTCTTAATAGATATTTTTTCATAATGTGTGTTGTGTTTTTAATGATTTAACCAGTTTTTCAAAATTGTCTTTCCGTCGGGAGTAAGAACACTCTCCGGGTGATACTGAATTCCGCGTATGTCGAACTGCTTGTGGCGGAGTGACATAATGTAACCTTCATCGCTCACCGAGGTTACTTCAAGACAGTCAGCAAGATTCTTCTTGTCTACCACCCAAGAGTGGTATCTGCCAACCTCGAATGTCTTAGGCAGATTCTCGAAGAGATAGTCGTCGGCAATCGTAGTAGATGGTGTTGCCACGCCGTGGAATACCGAACTGAGGTTTGTAAGGCTGCTGCCGAAACTTTCGCCTATTGCCTGATGTCCGAGGCACACGCCAAGGATTGGCTTTTTGCCAGCGTAGGTCTTTATTACATCGAGCAGCAGACCGGCCTCGCTTGGGATTCCCGGTCCGGGCGAGAGTATTATCTTGTCGAACGCCTCAAGTTGTTTCAGTTCGAACTTGTCGTTGCGGAAAACCGTTACTTCTGCGCCCAATTCCTTTACCAAGTGGCTCAGATTATATGTAAACGAGTCGTAATTATCTATTATTACAATTTTCATTGTGCCTATGGTTTGTAGTTGTTTTCTTATAGTTTCTCTGCCATTGCAATAGCCTTGCGTAGTGCTCCGAGTTTGTTGTTTACCTCCTGAAGTTCGTATTCAACGTCGCTCTTTGCAACTATGCCGCCGCCAGCCTGAAACCACAGTTCGTTGTTGCGGCTGACAAATGTGCGGATGGTTATTGCTTGGTTAAGGCTTCGGTTAAATCCGATGAAACCGATGCAGCCGCCATATGCTCCGCGGTTATGAGGCTCGTACTCGCTTATAAGTTGCATTGCTCTTACCTTTGGCGCGCCGCTCAGAGTGCCGGCAGGGAAGGTGTCTATGAATGCCTGAATTGGGTCGGCATCATTGTCGAGTTCTCCGCAAACGCGGCTCACAAGATGGATGACGTGGCTGTAGAACTGCATGTCCTTGTAGAACTCAACATGAACGTTGTGGCAGTTGCGGCTAAGGTCGTTTCGGGCAAGGTCAACAAGCATAACGTGCTCGGCATTCTCCTTAGGGTCTTTTTGCAGATATTCGGCATTCTTGCGGTCCTGCTCGGCATCGCCTGTGCGCTTGGTTGTTCCGGCAATAGGGTCGATGTATGCCTTGTTACCATCAATTCGGCAATGGGTCTCGGGCGATGAACCGAAGATTCTGAATCCGCCAAAGTCGAAGTAGAAGAGGTAAGGGCTTGGGTTGATGCTTCGCAGGGCGCGATACAGTTTGAAGTCGTCGCCCTCGTATCTCTGTTTGAATCGGCGTGAAAGAACAATCTGGAATACATCGCCTCTCAGACAGTGGGCAATGCCTTTGCGGATATTCTCGCGATGCTCATCGTCGGTAAGAGTGCTCCAGAAGTCTCCCACAGGGCGGAAGCCGTAAGCCTGATAAGGACGTTGAGTGATGTCACGCTCCAGAACATCGAGGTCGTCCTCTTCGCCGTCGGCAAGCAACTCGATGATTGTCAGTTGGTTGTTGAAGTGGTCGAAAACAATAACGTCCTTATACAGAATGTAAAGAAGGTCGGGTGCATCGTTCTTCTCAAGAGTCTCGTCCTTGACGTTGATATTCTCGAAATATCTTACGGCATTGAACGATGTGTAGCCGTACAATCCGCAGTATTTGCTGTTCTCTCCTGTAATCTCGAAGGCATCGAGAAACTCGTTTATAACTTGAGCCGAACCGTAGTTTTCGTCAATTTTGTGCTCAGTCTGAGTTCCGTCGGGGAACTTTATTTTTCCCGTGCCGTGCTCTATGCTTACCTGTGCGATTGGGTGAAGTCCGATGAACGATTTGCTGTTCTCGCCTCCGTGGTAGTCCGAACTTTCCATCAGAACCGACTGCGGATAGGCGTCTCGAACCTTCAGATATGTTGATACCGGCGTGTTAAGGTCGCCGAGTATTGTTTTGCTGGCTGTGTGATATTTGTACATTGTGTGTTGTTGTTTAGTCGTTAATACCTTCGTCGTCTTTGTGAGCCAAGTAAGTTGCCAAATCCTTGTCGCCTCGTCCGCTCACGGTAAGCACCACCACGTCGTCGGGCTTGAAAATGCTCTTTACTTTTGGCAGCGCGCCAAGTGCGTGCGAACTTTCAAGAGCCGGAATGATTCCTTCGAGGCGTGTAAGTTCGAATGCTGCGCGCAGAGCCTCATCGTCGTTTACCGGAATTACCTTGGCGCGTCCCTTGTCTGCAAGATTGCAATGCAGCGGTCCTGTGCCCGGATAGTCGAGTCCGGCAGATATTGAGTAAGGCTCAATTATCTGTCCGTCCTCTGTCTGCATCAGTTTGATGCGCGAGCCGTGCAGAATTCCCGGTGTTCCGATGGTTATTGATGCGGCTGTCTCCTTCGTGTCGATGCCCATTCCGCCGGCCTCCGACAGGATTATCTTTACTCGCTCGTCGTCGATGTAGTGGTATATTGTTCCGGCAGCGTTCGAACCTCCGCCCACGCATGCCATCAGATAGTCGGGATAGTCGCGTCCTGTTTTCTCCTTAATCTGCCATTTTATCTCTTCTGAAATAACGCTCTGCAAGCGAGCCACCATGTCAGGATAAGGATGAGGTCCTACCGTTGAGCCGATGATGTAGAATGTGTCGGAAGGATGGCAGCACCAGTCGCGGATAGCCTCGTTAGTAGCGTCTTTCAGCGTTTTGTTTCCGCTCTGAACAGGGAACACCTCTGCGCCCAGCATCTTCATTCTTTCTACGTTAACATGCTGACGCTCAACATCGAGTGCGCCCATGTAAACGCGGCAAGGCATATTCATAAGCGCGCAAACGGTAGCGGTTGCCACGCCGTGCTGTCCGGCTCCTGTCTCGGCAATGATGCGGGTCTTGCCCATTTTCTTTGCCAGCAGAATCTGACCGATGGCATTGTTAATCTTGTGTGCTCCCGTGTGGTTCAGGTCTTCGCGCTTAAGATAGATGTGGCAGCCGTACTTGTTGCTCAGTCTGTTTGCGTAGTATAGTGGCGAAGGGCGGCCAACATAGTCTTTAAGCAATGAGTGGTACTCTTTCTTGAACTCTTCGCTCTCGATTATCGGCAGATAAGCCGCCTCGAGGTCTTTAACCGTCTTGTAGAGGATTTCGGGAATGTAGGCACCGCCAAACTCTCCGTAGAAACCATTCTCGTCAACCTGATATGTTTTCATATTCTATTTTGTTTTTTTATTGTTGTTTTTACTATTGTCTCGGTTTGTCTTAAACAAGAAAGAAGGCTTGCCGCAAGTACGACAAGCCTTCTTTGTAATATCCTGAAAAACAGTTCACTTATATATACAAGGCTGTGACTCACGACCGTTTGAAGTCTGAGAGCGCCACCACCAATATGTATTAACTGTAAACTGCATGATTCTTTCTGTTGTAAATTGTTGTTTAATTCGGTTGCAAAGTTACAGATTATCATCAAACCGCCAAACAAAAAAGCGATTTTTTTTGTTTGAGATATGTTTTTAGTTCATTTTGCTATATATACATTATATATTTAACTACGAATGCTGTTGACGATGCCAAAAAGATACCGATTACTTAAATTTTGTGTCTGTTTGTCTTTTGCGGAATTTGTGTGATGTATGGCTGATTTATCTGTCCGAACGGTTTTGATTCTCAGAATGTTTTTTTGCATTTGCCGATGTAGTTTTCGTAGCCAAATGATATTATTTTGAAATATAATTTAACATTTTTTCATGTTTTATTCTTGTTCATTATTAAGAAAAGAGTTATTTTCGCAGAAATTTTTATAACAATTAACTTTTAATTTATTTAAGATTATGAAACAACCTAGTGAGTTGAAAGACATTGCCTTGTCTTCATTGAAGGGCAATTGGGGAAGAGCTATAGTATTGCAACTCGTGTCTTTTCTGGCTTGTGGCGTTTTTTTTGCGGTGTATTTTGGTGCATTATTTTCAGCTGCCTTCAGTGGTGAACCTTCTGCATTTCTGGCGGCTTTGCCAATAATATTCTTTGCTTATCTGCTGTTCTTCTTCTTTATTGTCACTTACGTTTTTGGAACGCAAATGACATTTATAGATTTTGTAAGAGGCGATAATCAAGCATTGAAAGTGTCGGATGCTTTTTCTTTTGGTTTTAAGAACTTGGGTGTAATATTTTTGAGATTGCTTTATGTATTCGCTTGGTCTCTCTTGCTTTATATTCCGGGTATAATAAAGTATTATTCTTATGCAATGACTCCTTATATCGTAAAGGATAACCCTGGAATAAGTGCAGATGCTGCAATTCAGGCAAGTCAAGAGTTGATGCGTGGTCACAAGTTGGATTTGTTTGTCCTTCAGCTTACATTCATTGGATGGTTCTTTTTGGCATATTTTACTTGTGGTATAGGATTCTTATTTGTGGTTTCTTATTATCAAGCAACTGAGGCTGCTTTTTATCAGAGCCTTTTGGAAGAAAGTGAAGTATCTACTACTACATCTTCTACCGAAGTAAAGTTTTGATATAAGATATTGATATCAGTTTAATAATCAAATAATAGTCACGGCTTTATAGTTTCATAAGAAAAAAGAAATCTGTAAAGCCGTGATTTTATATAGCATTGCGTATAAAGTATTTTATTGCTATATGATATTATTATGAAAAGAAAAAATCAATATTTTATATGTTGTAATTTTGTTCATTATTTAGAATAACGTTATTTTTGCGAAAATTTTATAACAATTAACTTCTAATTTATTTTTGATTATGAAACAACCTAGTGAGTTGAAATACGTTGCCTTGTCTGCTTTAAGAGGTCATTGGATTTCTGCAGTTCTTTTGTTTTTTGTGTTTTCCATATTGGCATTAGTTGGTGTAGGAATGTCTTTTTTTATACCATTTGTACCATTGGTTTTATATCCAATGGAACTTGTTTTAGAGGTTTGTTTTCTTGAACATTTGCGAGGTGATGAAAGGGCATTAAGTGTAGAAAATTTATTCAATAAATACGGGGACTATTTTGTGGCAGGTGTTTTGAAACGTATTTTCATTGGATTATGGCTTCTTTTATTTATTATTCCGGGAATAGTAAAGGCGTATTCTTATGCTATGACTTCTTATATTGTTAAGGATAATCCGGGTATTGGTGCAAATGATGCAATAGAGATGAGTATGAAGTTGATGAATGGACATAAATTTGAATTGTTCTATCTTCATCTTACATTTATTGGATGGGGAATTCTTTGTCTGTTGACTTGCGGAATAGGTTTCTTGTGGCTGCAACCTTATATTTATACTGCACAGGCAGAATTTTATCATGATCTTTTGGAAGAAAACAATATATCTTATTCTGCAATAACATCTTCTTCTGCATCTTCTTCAGAGATGAAGTTTTGACGTAAAGTAATGATATCAGTTTAATAACCAAATAATTGTCACGGCTTTATAGTTTCATAGAAAATGAAATCTGTAAAGCTGTGAATTTTCATTTGTCTTTTGTGTAGGCAATTTTGTCGGGTTAACTCTTTCAAACAAAATAAAACCCGAACGTATCCCGAAGTAAACTCGAATGAACTTAAAATGAAAACTTCCGAAAAACTTAGTCGTGCATTTTTGTCTGTGTTTAGCCAAATATCAATATCTTTGCAGAATATTGGTGTTACTATCATTCAACAAAGCATATATAGGTTAAATTACTAAACAAAGATGAACAAGATTAAACGAATTCTTATTGCGGTTCTTTCGGCAACCGTAATTGTCAACATGGCGTATGCAACCGGCGGCGTAACGCGCAAGCAGCTTGCCGAGTATGCCAGCAGTCTGAAGGGATTGAAGAAGGCTGAACTGAAAGAGGCTATGTACAGACTTATGACCCCTACAACGGTACTCGAATACGGAAGCGGAAGCGGGCATACTTGGGACGGATTCTACGATACCGATCGCACCGCTGATAACTACTGCATTGACCGCTATTGCGACGACCGTCGCGAGTTTGGAAGTCGTGGCGCGGTTGTTTCCGGACTTAACATAGAGCACAGCTTCCCTAAATCGTGGTGGGGCGGCACAAAGAATAGCGCGTATATGGATCTGTTCAACCTTATGCCGTCGGAAGTGACGATAAACTCGGCAAAGAGCAACTATGGCATGGGCGTTGTAGACAATGTAAAGGATACAAACGGCTGCACAAAGGTTGGTACGGGCAAAGGCTCAAGCTCTAACGTAAACCTGTGGGAGCCTGCCGACAAGTGGAAGGGCGATTTCTCAAGATCGTACATGTATATGGCAACCGCTCATCAGAATCTGAACACAAAATATACGGGCGAGGCTCTCACATCGCTCGAGAAGAACGTGTGGCCGACGCTTCAGCAATGGGCTTACACTCTATATCTGAAGTGGACGAGAACCGACAAGGTAGACCAGATTGAGGTTGACCGCAACAATGCCGTGTACAATATTCAGGGCAACAGAAACCTGTTTGTAGACTATCCGACACTTGCCGAATATGTGTGGGGAGACAGTATCGACGCGGAGTTCGACCCTTACACCGCGCTTACAACCTGCTCGGACGATGACAGATACGCATCATATCAGTATAACGACAATGGTGGCTCTGCTGGTGGAAACGGCGGCAACGAGAGCGGCGGCAACGGCGGAGATAGCAACGACGACGATAATATCGATGATGTTGAGACTGGCGAGGTTGAGGGCACATACATCCTTGTAACCAACGTTGGCGACCTTAAGACTGGCGACAATCTGCTTATTGCATCGGATAATTGTGTGATGAGCGCAACTCAGTCGGCAAATAACCGTCCTGCCGTGACAACAACCGTTACAGACGATAAGATTGTTTATGCCGACGATATGGCGGTTGTAACCCTTGTACGCACGGGCGACTACTGGCTGCTGAAGACAAACGGCGGCTATCTCTACGCGGCATCGTCTTCTTCAAACTGGTTGCGCACAACCGACAAGGCTGAAAATACAACCAAGGCATCAATCACTCAGGCTGCCGACGGCTGCGCGGTTATTAAGTTCGTAAACGTGAGCGGTCGCAACGAGCTTCAGTATAACGCAAGCGCCAACGTATTCTCTTGCTACAAGAGCGGCAACCAGAAGGCTATTCAGTTGTACCGCCGCATTGCTACAACCGATGGCGTTTCAGTAACAACCATCAGCACAGACGATGAGGCTGTCTACAATCTCAACGGCGTTAAGGTAGATGCTTCTTACAAAGGCATTGTTGTAAAGAACGGAAAGAAATACTTCAACAGATAATATTCTGATTCCGAAAGAAATAAGGTGAAGACTGCCGGGGCTGAACGGAAAAGCCTCGGCAGTCTTTTTTTCGTTTCAGAAGAAAACCGCCGATACCGAAAATTAGTGATTCCGCGCCTCAAAATCATCGTTTTTAGTGATTGTGCCGATGCCCGATAGCATTTACTTTTGCACTCGAAAGTTTAAATGATTATTAACAAACACATTTAACGTTTATTTGTATGAAGAATATAGGAATTGTTTTCGGCTCAACAACAGGTACATGTGAGAGCCTTGCAGCAACGGTTGCTGAAAAACTTGGCGTGTCGGCAGACAACGTTATAAACGTTACTGACCTTACAGCCGACAAGGCGGAGAGTTATGATGTATTGGTGCTCGGCTCGTCTACTTGGGGCGACGGAGAACTTCAGGATGACTGGTACGACGGTCTTTCGGTGCTGAAGAGTGCCAATCTTTCGGGCAAGACCGTTGCGCTTTTTGCTTGCGGCGACTCAGACTCTTACTCGTCAACATTCTGCGATGCAATGGCTGAGCTGAAGGCTGGCTTGGCATCATCGGGCGTTACATTCGTTGGTGCTGTTGATGCTTCGGCTTACTCTTACGACGACAGCCGTGCTGTAGAGGACGGCAAGTTCATCGGTCTTGCCATCGACGATGTAAATGAGAGCAGCAAGACCGACGCTCGCGTATCGGCTTGGGCCGATGCTTTAAAGCCTTATCTGGCATAAAGAAAGAAGAAAGTTTTATAATTTTTGAAAGGAAACGCAATGCAAGTATCAGAAGATTTCAACCCAGCCGACCTGAAGGTCCTGTTCAATCACATTTACGAGTACAAGAAGGGCGTACGCAGAATGGTTCTCTACACGGTAAACCGAAAGTATCTCGACTTTGCCGTTGAGCGCCTTGCCCATCAGGGTATAAGTTACTATGTATTGTCGGCAGGCAAGAACAACGTTAATCTCTTCTTCGGAAGAGACGAGTGCATCGACACGGTGCGTTGCCTCATCAGATGTCCGCTGAACCAGCTTACGCCAGAGCAGGATTTCATCTTGGGCACTCTGCTTGGTTACGATGTGTGCGTGCAATGTGAGCGTTATTGCGGCAAGGTTGAAGCAATTGGCAAGATGCGGCTTGCTGTTTCCTGATTGTTAGTTGTAGTACACAAAAAAGAAAGAAGGCTGTCGTCTCTCATTAGTAGATGACAGCCTTCTTTTTTATGCCTTTATAACGCTTTCTATAACCTTTGGAAAGTGAGCCTGCTCAAGTTCGTGAATCTTGGCGGCGATGGTGTCGGCAGTATCCTCATCGGAAAGTGCTACCTTGAACTGCGCAATATGCTCGCCGGCATCCAGTTCGTTATTCACAAAATGAATGGTTATTCCCGTCTCTTTCTCTCCGGCAGCCTTTACTGCCTCATGAATGTGATGACCGTACATTCCCTTTCCGCCGTATTTTGGCAGCAGGGCGGGGTGGATGTTTATGATGCGCTTAGGATAGGCGTCGATAAGATAATCTGGCACTTTTACTAGGAATCCGGCAAGGATGATGAAGTCGCAATCCTTTACGGCAGCCATTACTGTGGCTTCGTCCTCGGCAAACTGCTTTCGGCTTATAACCGCGTTGGGAATGTCATGATTCTTGGCTCGCTGAAGTGCGTAGGCATCAGCCTTGTTGCTCACCACCATGCTCACCTCAACCTGCTCGTCGGCAGAGAAATAATTGATGATGTTTTCGAGATTCGTTCCACCGCCGCTCACAAATACGGCAAGGCGTATCTTTTTGTTGTTCATATATGTTTTTGTTGGTTGTTATTTCAGATTTTAATTGACGATTGACAGTTGACAATTCAAAATTATGAATTATCAATTTTGAATTATGAATTCAGCCGTTCTCAATTTTCAATTCAATAAAGCTTGATATACTCGTAAGTATTTCCGATGCCGTCAAGATATTGTTTGAACGCTTCGCGCGAGATTACCACCGTTCCGCGGCAGTCGTTAGGGTGGAACGACAGGCTTTCGGCATCCTTCAGATTCTCGTCGAGAAACAGATGAACGTGATGTTCCTCGTCGTTAATCAGTCCGAAAGGCGAAACGCTTCCCGGCTTCAGACCAAGATACTTCATCATGCGCTCGGGCGATGCGAACGACAGCTTTCCGCACGATGGCAGACCCTTTGACACTAGCGATTCCTTCAGAATATGCTCAAGTTCGTGAATGTCTAGGTCGTAGTCGCAGTTGAAGCACACCAGATAGTGCTTGTTGCCTTTATGGTTTCTGAAGAAGAGATTCTTGCAATGGACAGAGCCGTCCTCCTTCCACCAGCGTTTGGCTTCTTCTATGGTTTTACCTTCGGGATGATTGTAATTCGTAAACGGAATGTTATGTTCTCTGAGATAGTTGAGGACAGTTTCTTCTCGTGTCATACTGATTGTTTTTTTTTACTTCTGTGTGCAAATATACATTAAATAGCCGAAAATTCCGAACTTTTTGTAAGATTTTAGGCAAAAAAGAAGTCGGCTACTGAATGATGTAGCCGACCGTTGTATCAGTTTCTTTTGTGCTTTGCATAAAACGTGCAAGGAAATGCGTTTTTCCTTTATTTGTCCGGGTCTTCGCCGATGCTCGACTGGTTGTATGTTATCGTTGGTATTCGGTAGATGCTTCGGGCAGAGAACAGACCGAGCACTCCAGATGTGAAGTTTGGCAGCGGATTGCAGTTGTTGCTTTCGGCAATGCTCAGCGAGAAGAAGTAGTTGTATGCTGTTTCGTCGATGAGGCTCACCGAGATGTCGAGTTTGTCGCCGTCGTGCAGCCATTCCTCGCGTTTTTCCTTCTCGTCGTCGCCTTCGTTGTTTGCGAAGAGGCTGCAGTTGAATACAATCTTTCCGTCGTTGGCAACCTTGTTGTCCGAGAGCATCCAGCGATACATCTTGTCGTTGCGCATAATGCGGATGTAGTAGTAGCGAGGCTGCTTTCCGTCGTCGGCTAACGTTATCTTGTATACGTAGAGTGAGTCGCCCAACATCGGCATACGATAGAAGTAGCTGTCCTCGAACTTTATCTCATCGGGCATGACCGATGTCGATTGCGTGGTTACGTTTCCGATATTTGCTTTCAGCGTATATGTTACGCCTTCAACACCCTTTACTGGCGATGTGTAAATGCCGTTGCCTTCGTTGGTGAGGGCTGTTTGTGAGCCGTCGCTGCCGGTCATCGTTACATTTGCGTCATTTACTGTTGGAGCGTCGGCGGTGCTTTCTACATCGCGAGTCTGGGTAATTACGGCTTTTGTGCCTTCGTTGCTTACCGTTGCCTCGATAACGTAAATTGGCTCAACAGAGTCGTACTTGAAATCGAGTTCTTTCTCGCACGAGCAGAGCACGGCTGCCACAAGCGGAATGTATATCTTTCTTAGTTTCATTGTCATTTTTTAAGAGTTGTGGTTTGTTAGAATTTTAGTCCGAAAGACACGAACGGAATAACTCCGAAGAGCGAATACTGATTGCAGACTGTGCCCGAAGGTTTCTCCTCGTCGTTCTGGAACATGATGACGTAAGGATTGTAGCGGTTGTATGCGTTGTACACTCCAAACGCCCATTCTCTCTCTACGTGCTTCAGTTTCTTGGTGTATGTTGCGCTTAGGTCAAGACGATGGTATGCAGGTGCGCGATAGCCATTGCGCTGCTCGTAATAGTAGTGAATGTCGCCGTCGAAATCGTATTTTGCGCTTGGTGCAGACAGAGCCTGACCTGTGTTGTAGGTAAAGGTTGATGACAGATTCCATTGCTTGTTCAAGGCATACATCGCAACGATGTTGAGGTCGTGACGACGGTCGTTGTTAGCTGTGTACCAGCGGTTTTCGTTAATGCCGTCAATCTTGTTCTCCGACCACGACAGGGTATAGGCAATCCAGCCCGTGAACTTGCCCAGATTCTTTCGTGCGCACACCTCAACTCCGTATGCGCGACCCTTTCCGCCCAGAACGATTCGCTCAATCTCCATCTCCGAGAACTCGGCCTTTCCGTCCTTGTAGTCGTAGATGTTCCTCACGTCCTTGTAATATCCTTCGATGCTGAAATCGTAAGCCTCGTTGTTCGTTGCCTTTATGTAGCCGAGGCTTATCTGGTCGGCAACTTCGGGCTTTATGTTGTTGGTGCTTATGGTGTAGCGGTCGTATGGCATTGACATGCCCGACGAGCGTGTGGCGTGTACCGACTGGGTGGTGCGGCTGTAGCCCAGTTTCAGACTGCTTGTTGCATCGATGTTGTACTTCATGCTGAGGCGTGGCTCAAGGTTGAAGTATGTCTTTACAAACTTGCTGCTCTTGTAGTTGTATGTGTTTGTTATGTATCCGTTGGCATCGATGTCGTAGTAAGGCGAGCCGCCAAGAGGCGAGTACATGTCGAGTCGCAGACCTGCCGAGATGTTCAGTTTGTCGCAAACCTTCCAGTCGTCGTTAATCCAGATGTCGTTGTTGTTCGCGCTTCGCACCTCCTTATCGTGGAAGAAGTTGAACATCCAGTCGCCCGACTTAATCTGCTGCCACATTCCCTGAACGCCGATGTTAATGCTGTGGCTGTCGTTCGGATTCCATAACAGGTTCTCTTTCAGCAAAGCCTGGCGGATATGTCCGCCACACTCGTAGTTCTGCTTGGACAAGTGCATTGCCATGTCGTTGTTGAATGATGAGTACACGGCGCACGATGTGAGGCTCAGTTTTTCGTTGAACATGTGGTTCCATCGGCCTGTTACGGCGATGTTTCCCCAACTCATGTCAGCCAAATCCTTCAGCCCCATGTTGTCGCGACATTTGTAAACCGATAGCGAAAGATTGTTCTTGTCATCCACGCGGAAGTTCAGTTTCGCGTTTATGTCGTAGAAATACAGAGTGTTATCCTTGTATTCATCTGTGCCTTTCAGGAAAAGGTCGAGATAAGAGCGTCGTGCTGCAAAGATAAGCGTTAGTTTCTTTCCGATAGGACCGTCGGCATTGATTTTCGTTGCCAGCAGACCGATGTTTATTCCGCCATGCCATCTGTCGGTGCTTCCGCTCTTTGTGCTGATGTCGAATACCGACGATGTTGCTCCGCCGAATTGCGCCGGAATCAGACCTTTATAAAGCGATGCGTTAGATAGGACCTCGTCGTTGAAGGCTGAGAAAATTCCCATCAAATGTCCCGAGTTGTAGATTGTGGCATTGTCGAGCAGAATCTGGTTCTGCGCTGCCGTTCCGCCTCGCACCTGATAGCCCGACGAGCCGTCGCCTTCGGACTTAACGCCCGGCAGCAACTGGATTGAGCGCATAATGTCGTGTTCTCCAAAAAGTGCAGGAACTTTGGCAAGTTCGGCAATGTTTATCTTCTCAACGCCAATCTGCGTCTCGTTAACCCTTTTAAGTGCCGAAGTCGAAGTTACAACAATCTCCTCTATACTGTCGTTCAGTTCTCCCAAGGGTTTTACAATTTGTGCCGAGGCTGTATTCGCCAATGCCCCGAGGCACAAAAATAATGTTAAACTCTTCATTTGAAATGTTAATGTTTTTGCTTTTTACTGATTGAATTAACGAAAAAATTACTATTCTTGCAACTCTTAATAACGCTTCGAGCGTTTGTTTATTGTGTGCAAGTGTTTATGTTTATGCCGCCTTTGTCGCCTTGTTTTCTCGGTAGATAGTCGCGTTCCTCCGGCTGACGAATGCAAAATTATGCTTAATTCGCCAATCTTCCAAATTTTTGGGATATTCTGCATCCTTCTGTGACGAATGACATTGCAAATGCCCGTAAAATGGGCAGTTTGGGGCGAATGGCGGTTTTGTTTGACGAATGTTTTGGCAGACGGAAAAAAGTGATTATTTTTGCCGATAGTGTTAAAGTTGCAGGTTTTTTGAATAAAAATAACATGATGTATATTTTTGTTTTGGCTATTATTATTGTTGCAGTATTGATTGTTCTGGGTTATTTCTACGGAACAAAACTGAAGTCGAAGGGAAAGATTTTTGCTGTTAAGATGATGGCGAAAAAGTTCTTTTCGGAATGTGACAAAATGCAGAAGGATTTCGTTTCTGAGGATAACGAGAAACAGTTTATCGAGAAATGGCGAAGTCTGTATGCACAGGCAGAAGAACTCCATATTTCAGAAAAGAACGAATCGTTTGCTGAGATAGAACGTTTCAAAAACGCTTTTTTGTCGTTACACGAAACATTCTCTGCATCAAACGACAGATATATCGAGGAGTTGAACAAGAGAATATCTGTTTTCCGCGAGCCGATGAACCGTTTCTTTTGTGAATGTAACGACTTGCGTGAACGTTATGTAACCGAGCAGGAGAAAAAGCCGTTCATCGAGAAATGGCAAAGTCTGTATCTGCAAGTTCGTGATTTTCGTATTCCCGAGGTTCACGAATCGTTTTCTGAGTTTGAGCGTTTCAAAAACAATTACGAATCTTTGCCGAATTTCTTCGAGACGGCAAACGACAACTTCATCAAGAAGGAATCGGCAATGTACGACTATCTGTTTTCGAATATCGACGGAAAGTCATTGGACGCTCAGCAGCGCGCCGCCGTCATTACCGACGAGAGCAGGGTTCTTGTTCTGGCTGGCGCAGGAAGCGGAAAGACGCTTACAATCGCAGCAAAAGTGAAGTATCTCTGCGAGGTTCGCAAGGTCAGTCCGAGGGATATTCTTCTTATTTCCTTCACGAGAAAATCGGCTCAAGAAATGACTGAGCGCATCTGCAACAAACTTGGCATTATGGCAGAGGCTACGACTTTTCACAAACTGGGACTCGACATCATCAAAAATGCTGAGGGCAGATGTCCTGATATCTCGGACGAAGGCGTGCTGAATCGTTTTGTTCACAATTTCTTCGAAAAGGAACTTCTGAACTATCCCGATTTGATAAAGAATCTGACCGAATATTTCACATATTTCCTTGAAATTCCCGATAAAGTTGAGGATTTCTCTTCGCTCGGCGAATATTACGAGGCTGAAAAGAATGCCGACCTCGAAACGCTGAAATCGAAATACGACCGCGAGAAGTTTGTTCAGGAGAAAAGTTCGGAAAATGCGAAGAAATATACGACGCTGAACAACGAGAAAGTTAAAAGCCTTGAAGAGACGAAGATTGCGAACTTCCTGTTCATGCACGGCGTGAATTATGAGTACGAAAAGCCTTATCCTTTCGAGAGCGACGACCCTTTGCGCAAGTCGTATTGTCCCGATTTCTATCTGACGGACTATGACATTTATCTTGAGCATTTCGGCGTTTCCGAAAACTTCAGACTGCCTTGGCTTTCAAGGGTGGAGGAAATGAAATATCTTGACGGAATAGATTGGAAGCGCAAATTCCATCAGGAACACGGCACAAAGCTGATTGAAACGTATTCATTCTATAGCTCGCAAGGCATTCTGTTCAAAAAACTCGAGGAAATGCTGCTCAGCAATGGCGTGAAATTAACGTCTCGCGATTTTACAGATGTCTTCAATACCGTTTATGCCAGCAAGAGTAACAAATATTTTTCTGAGTTTATAAAGCTCTGTTGTACTTTTGTAACGCTCTTCAAATCAAATAATTATAAGGTAGAATATATCGAGGTTCTCCGAAGGGAAAACATATCGCATGAGAAAGACAAATTCTTGAGAGATAGAACAAACCTTTTCCTCGACATTATAAAAACAATCCTTACGGCTTATCAGGGTTATCTTTCTGCAAACAATGCCATCGATTTTTCAGACATGATAAACAACGCCGCCGAAAGGGTTGCCGAGGGTTGCGAAATAACTTCATATAAGTATGTGATTGTAGATGAATATCAGGACATTTCGAAGTCGCGTTTTAATTTTCTGAAGGCTATCGCCGACAGAACGGGCGCGAAATTCTTCTGTGTGGGCGATGACTGGCAGTCTATTTACCGTTTTGCAGGAAGCGATATCTCGTTATTTACCGATTTTGAAAGATATTTCGGCTACACAAAAGTTCTGAAAATAGAAAAGACTTACAGAAATTCGCAGCAACTTATAGATGAGGCTTCGCGCTTTGTGTTGAAAAATCCTATGCAGTTGCGCAAGGATTTGCGGTCGGACAAGCGCCTCGACTATCCGCTCGTGTTCTGGGGCTTCGACGATGATGCCGGAAGGGTATTGCAGTTGGCGATAAACAAAATTGTGTCTGAGTTCGGAATAAAGTCCTCAATCTTGCTTTTGGGACGAACGAACTATGATGTTGAGATTGCAAAACGAACTGGGCTGTTCAAGGTTACGCACGAGAATCAGAAGGAAAATCTTCATTACATTCCAATTCCGGAACTGCCGATAGAGTTCATCTCGGTTCACAAGTCGAAGGGATTGGAGGCAGATAATGTTATTCTTCTGAACTTCAAGAATGAGAAACTTGGCTTCCCGAATCAGATTGCCGATGATAATGTTCTGAATCTTGTTCTGACTACGTCCGAGAAATTCAAGTTTGCCGAAGAACGCCGTCTGTTCTACGTTGCAATAACGCGAACCAAGAACAGAACTTTCATTCTGACTGACAATAAGATTCCGTCGCCATTCTTCAAAGAGTTCTCCGAGTCAAAATCGGTCTGCTTTGCGGCGATAAGAAAGCCTTCGGATGAGAATCAGACAAAGTGTCCGTGCTGCAAAACTGGCAATCTGCTTAAGGTAGAGCATAACGGAAAATCGTTTGTCGGATGCTCCAACTTTCCGAAGTGCCGATACACGCTTCGTGATGCTACAGTTCTGCTTAATCCGAAGAAATGTCCGTATTGCGGAGGCTTCCTTGTAAAACGCAAGAGCAAAGACAGACATTGGTTTGTCGGATGCACAAACTTCCCGTATTGTGAGTACACCGAGCCTCTTTCGGACAACGGTAATAATGGCGTAAGATATAATTATTACGTTCACCGGAGATGGTAGTTTTTATGTCTGTATAACTTGTTAAAGGATATTCTTAACGAAGAATAAAAAATTAAGGCGCGTATCGAGCAAGAATGCAGATACGCGCCTCGTTGGTTATTTTTGTGTAAGAGAGAGAATTTTAGTCGCCCATACGAGCTTTCGACTCCTTGCCGGCGCCGCTGCCCTTATATTTGCTGCTCGTTGTGTTGAAGTTGTATCTCAGCGACACGTTCAGACGCTGATAGTTTCTGATATTGTTTATGTCGATAGTATAATATCCGCAGTCCATAAACGCCTTTTGTCCGTCGTACTTCGTGTAAGTAGCTCTCAGGCAGAGTGCATCGTTCTTCAGCCAGCATTTCTGGATTGTTGCGTTGAAGTTGTACTTATGCGATTTGAGATAGAAATTCTGCACGTTTCCTTTTGAGTTGTACTCGCAGCCGAGTTCAAACTGCCAACTGTGCTTCAGTCTGAATGTGTTCTGTAGCTGAGCGATGGCGAGAGGCTTCGTCAGACTGATGGTGCGCTTTCCGCTTGCCTCGCGAGGGTCGGCAAGGTCTATTGTCGTGCGGTGGTTCAGGATGCCTACCGTCAGACTTGGAGTCCACACGCCGATGGTTGGCGATGCGTTTAGGAATGCCGACAGATTGTTTATCGGGTTGGCAAGGTTGATGTTTGTCAGAAGAATCGTTCCCTCGTCGTTGTAGAGGTACGACCACTCGGTAAGCAGATTTGTTATGTGCTCGTAACTTGCCGATAGGTTAACGAACTGCCAACGGACGTTAAGTCCCAGCTCGTGGTTCTTCTGGTTCTCGAGTTTAGGGTCGCCACTCTGAATGGTGTAACTGTTAAGATAATATGTGCTGTTGCTCAGTTGCCAGTAGTTTGGGCGGCGTGTGCGCACGCTGTAACTTAACGATGTCTGAACCTTTCCGAACTGTCTTGAAAGCGCGATGTTTGGGAAGAAGTCGTCGGTGGCTCTGTTCAGACTATTGCTTGCGTCGAGATGGTCGGTATAGTCAAGACCAACGTGCTCGTAGCGCAGACCGATGCTTCCGTCTACGATTTTCGGCAGACTGAAACTGTAGTCGAAGAAAACGGAGATGTTCGTCTCGGCAGTCTTCGAGTCGGTACTCGGAATCATCGCGTTGTTGATGGCGTAGGTCGATTTGCGGTTCACGAGTGTTATCTCGTCGCCCACGTTCAGCATACCCTTCCATATCGGATAACTCAGAATCAGTTTCTCGGCAATCATGTTGCTCGATGCTGTCTTTATTGAGTTCATCAGGGTTGTCGGTTCGTTCGGATGATTCTCTGTTATAGAACCGTCCTCCTCGCTCTTGTTTGTGTAGAAATCGGTGTTGAGGTCGATTTTTAGTTTGCCAAACTCGCCGTTGTAATAGGCGTTGCCCTGCCAACTGTAAGGCTGACGCTCCTTTGTCATGTTCAGGCCCGATGTATTCTCGGTTATCTCGTTGTTGTGATTAATCTTGCTTTTAGTTTCGTCCTTGTCAATACCGTAGAGTTTCTTGTTACATTCAATTCTGAATCCTGCCGAATGTTTCTGCGAAATCTGCCAGTTTGTGCCAAATGTGTAGTTCATGCCGTAGCCGTGCCATTCAGAGTTCATTCTGTTTTCCTGCTCTATTGACTTTACTTCGTTTGCTTTCGAGAACCACGAATTCTGTAAAGCCTCAGTTTTGTTTCTGTTGTGCCATGCCCAGTAGTTCACGTTTCCGAAGAAGTCGAGCGACTTGTATCTGTAGTTCATGTTGAGCGATACGTTAGGGTCGTTGTGATTGTAATACAGATGATAGTTGTCGCTGGCATTAAAGCTGAATCCGAAGCCCTCGCCCTGACGCTTTATTGTGCGGATGCGAACAACCGATGTAACCGTGGCATCGTATCGCGAGCCGGGATTCATGTCAACCTCAACGCTCTCAATCTCTTCGGAGCGCAGACGCTTCAGTTCGTCCTTGTCCTGAAGTTTCCTGCCGTTAATGTATATTACAGGCGAGCCCTTTCCGAGCACTTCCAGTCCGTCTTGAGTCTCTCTCAGTCCCGGAATCTTGGTAAGCATCTCCTCGGCTGTTCCCGATTTCTCGAGAACCGAGCCTTGAACCTGCGTAAGCATCGATGTGCCGTGCAGTTTTGTCTTCGGAAGCTGAGCCTTTACAACCACCTCGTTGAGTGTCTCGGGCGATTCTTCCATGGTGATAGGCTCGTTTGCCTTTCCGAAGTTTACATATTGAGTCTGGAATCCCACGCTCGAAAACTTCAGAACGCAGTTGCTTGTGTTTGCAGATATGTTGAACTTGCCGTTCTCATCCGAAATCGTTCCGTTTACAAAGGTTGAGTCGGGGAGCGACAGAAGTGAGATGTTTACGTATGCCATAGGGTTGCCCTTGGTGTCGATAATTTTGCCGTCGATTTTTTCTGACTTGGCAAAGCTGCTTAGCGATGCTACTGTAAGAAGTGCCAGAAGTGTTGATTTTGTTTTCATGTGTATGTCTTGAATTATTGTTTTTTACTCTTGTACTGCTTAGACGCAACGAGATGCACATTTGGTTGCATCTGAATGAAAAAAATTTTTTTCGTGCTCACAAATGATACTTACCAACATAATTTATAATACTTTATTTCATGGAGAAAAATCGGGTGCGAAAACGGGAAAAAATCTGACTTGCATATTCTTTCATTACGGTATCTTTTCTATAACTTTGCCATAAATCGTGTAAAAAACTATAATTTAGATACAAATGAAGAAAATATTGATTCTTGCGACCCTTTTTGCCGCGCAGATGACAATGGCGCAGAAGCCTGCCATTCCGAGGGACGAGAAGATTGAGCAGAAAGTTGAGGCTACGCTCAAGAAGATGACTCTCGACGAGAAGGTGGGGCAGATGCTCGAACTTAATATGGACGGTATGGGCAAAATTACCGTAGAGAACGGCAAGCCCGTGTGGAAACTGAACGAGCAGACGCTCGATACCGTAATTTCTAAATGGAAGATTGGCTCAATCCTCAACGTGCCGATGTCGCGTGCGGCAACCGTTGCCCAGTGGCAGGAGTGGATAAGGCTTATTCAGAAGAAGTCTATGAAGTACATCGGCATTCCCGATATCTACGGACTCGACCAGAACCACGGCGTTACATACACGCAGGGCGGAACAATCTTTCCGCAGCCTATAAATCTTGGTGCTTCGTTCAATATCGAGCTTGCTCGTGAGATGGCAGAGATTACAGCCTACGAGACTCGTGCCGGAAACTGTCCGTGGGTTTACAATCCGGTGCTCGACCTTGGCAGAGACCCTCGCTGGTCGCGCCTTTGGGAGAGTTTCGGCGAGGATGCCATCGTAAACGCTCGCATGGCTGAGGCCGAAATCAACGGTTATCAGGGCGACGACCCTAACCATATAGGAAAGTACAAGGTGGCAACAAGCGTTAAGCATTACTTCGCCTACGGCGCACCATTCTCGGGCAAGGACCGTACTCCTGCCTACATCTCTCCGGCTATGCTCCGCGAGAAGTATTTCGAGCCGTTCAAGGCTGCCATAAAGGCTGGCGCGCTTACAATAATGGTCAACTCCGGAAGCATCAACGGCGTGCCGGTTCATTCAAGCTACGAGTATCTCACGAAGTGGCTGAAACAAGACCTCAACTGGGACGGAATGATTATAACCGACTGGGCTGACATTAACAATCTTTACACTCGCGAACATGTGGCAAAAGACCGTAAGGATGCCATCAGAATAGCAATAAATGCCGGCATCGACATGAGTATGGACCCTTACAACGTTGATTTCTGCACACTCCTGAAGGAACTTGTAAACGAAGGTAAGGTAAAGCAGGAGAGAATTGACGATGCCGTTCGCCGAATTCTTCGTCTGAAATATCGCCTCGGCTTGTTCGACGAGCCTAACACAGGCGGAAAGGGCTACGAGAAGTTCGGTAGCGAGGAGTTTGCAAACCGCGCTCTTAAATCGGCAGAGGAGAGCGAGGTCCTTCTGAAGAACGATGGCATCCTTCCGCTGAAGAAGGGCTGCAAGATTCTGGTAACAGGTCCTAACGCCAATCAGATGCGATGCCTTAACGGAGGCTGGACTTACAGTTGGCAAGGTTCGAGAGTTGAGGATTTGGCTGCCAACTACAACACAATCTTCGAGGCTCTCGGCAACAAATACGGAAAGCAGAACGTGGTTCTTGAGCAGGGCGTAACCTACAACGAAGAAGGACAATATTTCGAGGAAAATGCTCCTGAGATAGACAAGGCTGTCAAGGCTGCCGCAAATGTAGATGTTATTGTGGCTTGCATAGGCGAGAACAGTTATTGCGAGACTCCCGGAAACCTTACAGACCTCACTCTTTCTGAGAATCAGCGCAATCTGGTAAAAGAACTGGCAAAGACAGGCAAGCCTATCATCCTTATCCTGAACGAAGGACGCCCTCGTCTTATAACCGACATCGAGCCGTTGGCAAAGGGCGTAATCGACATCTTCCTGCCCGGCAACTACGGAGCCGATGCCTTGGCTAACCTTATGGCTGGCGATGCCAATTTCTCGGCAAAGATGCCTTACACCTATCCGCGCGAAATCAACTCGCTCAATACTTACGATTACAAGGCAAGCGAGGAGGTTGGAACGATGTCGGGCGCATACAATTACGACGCAAAGGTATCGCTTATGTGGCCTTTCGGCTACGGATTGTCATATACAAAGTACGAGTACAGCAATCTGAGGGTTGACAAGTCTACATTCAATTCTGACGACGTATTGACCGTTACTGTCGATGTGAAGAATGTCGGCAACGTAGACGGAAAAGAGCCTGTGCTGATGTATTCGTCAGACTTGGTTGCATCAATCGTGCCAGACAACAAGCGTCTGCGTTGTTTCACAAAAGTCGATTTGAAGGCCGGCGAGAGCAAGACCGTAACATTCAGACTGCCTGCGCGCGAACTGGCTTTCGTAGGAGCAGACGGCAAATGGATTATAGAGGAGGGCGATTTTGTAATCAAAATCGGAGACCAGACTCAGAAAATCCAATGCAGTACAACAAAAGTATGGAATGAACCTAATATCTGATACTTTTCTTGAAGATTCATAGAGAAATCCCGACGTCGGACTAAGCAACATCCGGTGCCGGGATTTTCGTTTGCAAAAAAAAGTAGCCTCTGTAACAAATGGCTACTTATGCTGTTTCTGTTTGGATAGACATTTCCTTCGGGATGCCTTCGAAATTCGTTCGGGATTTTCTGCGTCTTCCTATGCTTTGCTTGTTAAGACTCAGTTAAGACTTTCTCCGAATCGTTCTCGAACCTTCCCAGTACCTTTCCTGTACCTTTCGGCTTGCTTGGATGTATCTTCCCTCTATCTACCTTCTTCCTACCTTCTTTCTACCTTCTTCCTTCCCGCTATTTTGTATTTCCAAAAAGAACACTTCGTGTCGTAATTGTCCTTTAAAAACTCAGCAATTATGAATTATCAATTTTGAATTCTAAATTCAGAGTTAATTGATTAAAATTTTCAAAGCGAAAACGAATAGGGCAGAAGCGATTTCATTCCATCCTCGATAATCATCGTACCGTTTTTGCCGTAAAGCATCACGCGGATATGCTTGCCGGCTCTTCTCTCTTCCTCCGAGATAACCTGACGGCAACTTCCGCAAGGCGAGATAGGCTCATCTATGAAATCGCCGTCGGTATAAGCCGCGATGGCAATTTCTGTTATCCTGCTCTCCGGGTGGTTTGCCGATGCGCTGAATATGGCGGTTCGCTCGGCACACAATCCCGACGGATATGCCGCATTCTCCTGATTGGCTCCGCAGACTATCGTTCCGTCGGTAAGCCTTACGGCCGCTCCGACCTTGAATTTTGAATAAGGTGCATAACTACCATTTATTGCATTTTTTGCTGCTGTCAGAAGTTCTTGGTCGGCTTTTTTCAGCTCGTCCCAATCGTAGATGTCAGCATTAAAAACGATACTTTTTTTTCTCATGTTTTTTCTGCTTAATGAATTTATTTATACAAAATTAAGAAAAAAAATAAACGATATGCATTATTTTTAATTATTTTTGCAGAATCTATGAAGTTTAACGGTTTTTATGAGACATAAAATACAAATACTATTCCTCGTATTGATATTTACTGGTGTGGCTGTCGCGCAGACAACAAAGAAGAATAGCACATATCAGGAATATATTGACAAATATAAATTCATAGCCGTAAGGCAAATGTACGAATACAATATTCCTGCCAGCATAACCATTGCGCAAGGCTTGTTCGAGAGCGGCGCGGGGCAGTCGAATCTTGCCAAGATGAGCAACAATCATTTTGGCATAAAGTGTGGCGGCGACTGGACGGGCGAGAGCATCACATACGATGATGACTCAAAGGGTGAATGTTTCAGAAAATATGCTACCGTACTCGAAAGTTATGAGGACCACTCAAAATTCCTGAAAGGACGTTCGCGCTATGCAAAACTGTTCGACCTGAAGCATACTGACTACAAAGGATGGGCAAACGGTCTTAAACAATGCGGATATGCCACAAATCCGAAATATGCCTCGTTGCTTATAAATCTGATTGAACTCTATGAACTTGACAAACTCGACCATATTGAATCGGCAAAGGAGATTGAAGAGGAGATGACTGGCATTTCGGCTTCTAACAACGAGCAGTCGGCCTATTCTCTGGCCACGTCGTCGCCAAAGTTGCAGGAGACGCAAGACCAAAGACCGATTACGAATTACGAAGAGGAATATGCGCGCGTAGGTGCTCAGAATACAACGAAGAATACTCCGCATAAGCCGCAGACAAGTCAGCACAAGGCTGGCTCTTCGTGGAAAACGGCAATAAAGAATATAACTCAGTCTATGTCTCCGAAGTCATCTGGCGAGAAGACAGCCAAGAAAGCCTCAAAGCCAGCAGCAACAGCATCGGCTTCGCACAAAGTTAAGAAAGAGGCTCCTAAGGCTACGGCAAGGAAATCTACAACGGCGGTCGATTTCACAGGCTCTGGCTTCGACCATACAATATACAAGAACAACGACTGCTATTGCATTAAGGTCAAGAAAGGCGACACGTTCAGAAGTCTGGAGAAGAGCATGAAACGCTCGCGCTTCCTTCTGGCACGCGACAACGAACTTCTTGGCGATGATGAGGAACTCGAGCCGGGAATGTTCATCTATCTCGAAAAGAAGAAGAGTTCGTACTCGGGCACTCAGAAAGAGTATGTCGTAAAGCCGAACGACTCGATGTATTCAATATCGCAACGCTTCGGCATCACCCTCAGCGCGCTCTACAAACTTAACGGAAAGGGCAAGAATTATACGCTCAGGGTGGGCGACGTTCTTAAACTGAAATAAAGGATAACTTGCAGAGACGGCTATTTGCAATCGGCGTGTCTTGACATTTTTTTATGCCATAGAACAGCAAAAGATTAAAAAAACAACTATCTTTGCAGCTGAAAATAATTTTAGAGATGTTTTTAAAGAAAAATCCAAGAAATTGGCATGTTAAAAAAGGTCAGGAACTGACCGAGATGGACAAGAGAATACTTTTCTGGCAGAACAAAGGAAAACTTGTCCCAACAAGAGAACTAATAAAAACTCCGGAGCAGATTGAGGGAATACGACGCGCAGGTGTCATAAACACGGCGGTTCTCGATCTTGTTGCCGAAAAGATACATGCCGGAATGTCTACTCTCGAGATAGACAATCTGGTGCACGATTTCACAGTCTCGCATGGCGCAATTCCGGCTTGCCTTAATTATGAGGGCTTTCCGAAGAGTTGCTGTACTTCGATAAACGAGGTGGTTTGTCACGGCATTCCGTGCGAGGAGGATGTGCTCGAGGAGGGCGACATCATCAACGTTGATTGCACAACGATTCTCGACGGATATTTCGCTGATGCAAGCCGCATGTTCATCATTGGCAAGACATCGCCCGAGAAGGAGAAACTTGTCCGCGTGGCTAAGGAATGTCTCGAAGTGGGCATGGAGGCATGCAAGCCATACTGTTTTGTTGGCGATGTGGGCAATGCCATCGCGAAGCACGCTCATAAAAACGGTTTTACCGTGGTGAGAGACCTTTGCGGTCATGGCTGCGGATGCGAGTTCCACGAAGACCCCGACGTTGAGCACTACGGACGAAAGGGCACAGGAATGTTGCTCGTTCCGGGAATGACATTCACTATCGAACCGATGATAAACATGGGCACATACGAGGTGTTCATTGACGAGGCAGACGGCTGGACGGTTGTGACTGAAGATGAATTGCCAAGTGCGCAGTTCGAGCATCATTTCGTAATGACTGAGAACGGTCTTGAGATTCTAACACATTAGTAGTTAAAGGCAAAATGGATTCAGAACATATTTATATATTGGGCATAGAGTCAAGTTGCGACGATACTTCTGCTGCCGTCTTGCGCGACGGAGTATTGCTGAGTAACGTCACGGCATCGCAGGCTGTACACGAGGCTTACGGAGGAGTGGTTCCCGAGTTGGCTTCGAGAGCGCATCAGCAGAATATTGTTCCTGTTGTCGATCAGGCTCTTAAAAAGGCCGGAATAACAAAAGAACAACTCAACGCAGTTGCTTTCACTCGCGGTCCGGGCTTGATGGGGTCTCTGCTCGTAGGCGTGTCTTTCGCCAAGGGCTTTGCCCGCGGACTTAATATTCCGCTTATCGATGTGAACCATTTGCAGGGACATATCCTTGCGCATTTCATAAAAGAGAGCGACGACGACCAGAATCATCCGCCGTTCCCGTTCCTCTGCCTTTTGGTTTCCGGCGGAAATTCGCAGATTGTAAAGGTTAATAGTTACAAGGATATGGAAATCCTTGGCCAGACCATCGACGATGCGGCTGGCGAGGCTATCGACAAGTGCTCGAAGGTGATGGGGCTCGGCTATCCGGGCGGTCCGATAATCGACCGTTTGGCTCGTCAGGGTAACCCCGAGGCTTATTCGTTCGCAAAACCTCAGATTCCGGGCTACGACTACAGTTTCAGCGGTCTGAAGACATCGTTCCTTTACTCTCTCAGAGAGTGGATGCAGGACGATCCTGATTTCATCGAACATCACAAGGAAGACCTTGCGGCATCGCTCGAACGTACAATCGTCGACATTCTTATGGCTAAACTCCGCAAGGCCGTAAAGGATACGAAAATCAAGCATGTGGCTGTTGCCGGAGGCGTATCGGCTAACAATGGTCTGCGAAATGCCTTCCACGAACATGCCGACAAGTACAAGTGGAATATTTACATACCAAAGTTCGGATATACTACAGATAATGCCGCAATGATTGGAATAACAGGATATTTCAAATATCTCGACAAGGATTTCTGTAGCATCGACAAACCGGCTTATTCAAGAGTAACAATATAACCATGGATATAGAAATTAAGGCTATAAGCAAGGAAATAAACCTGCTGCTGTGGAAGAATGACGAGACACTCTCTACGGCCGAGAGTTGCACAGGCGGAATGATTTCGAGTGCAATTACTACCTTTCCGGGAAGTTCTCACTTCTTCAAGGGCGGAGTAATAAGCTATACAAACGAGATTAAGATTAACGTCTTGGGCGTAAGGCAGGAAACTATCAACAAATATACCGAAGTGAGCGAACAGACAGCCAGAGAGATGGTTGAGGGCGTTCGCCGTCTGATGGATACGACCTATGGCGTTGCCGTAACAGGCTTTGCAGGTCCTGGCGGCGGAACGGCAGAGAATCCTGTAGGAACAATCTGGATTGCCGTTGGCGATCAGTACGATGTCATTGTCCGCAAACTTGAGGATAACGATGGTAGAGAAAAGAACATGGCAAGAGCGGCGGCAGTTGCGCTTACAATGTTAAAAGAATTGTTGATAAGTCGTCAAAAAGAGGACTGAGATTCAAATATTTGCTGAATTATTTGGATATTTGAAAAAAATCATATAATTTTGCACCCTGTTTGAGATAGACTCATGTTGAAACTATAAAAATAGATATAAAATGTCAAAAATTTGTCAAATTACAGGTAAGAAGGCTATGATTGGCAACAATGTTGCGCACTCAAAGCTTAGAACTAAGAGAACATTTGACGTGAACTTGTTCACTAAGAAGTTCTACTATGTAGAGCAGGATTGCTGGATTAGCTTGAACATCAGTGCTGCAGGCCTTCGTTTGATTAACAAGGTAGGTCTTGACGCTGCTTTGAAGGAAGCTGTATCTAAGGGCTATTGTGATTGGAAAAGCATTAAAGTAATCGCTTAAAAAAGTAAGGAGGAAGACTTATGGCAAAGAAAGCTAAAGGAAACAGAGTTCAGGTAATTCTTGAATGTACTGAAATGAAGGAGAGCGGCCTTCCAGGCACATCTCGCTACATCACTACAAAGAACAGAAAGAATACTCCAGAGAGATTGGAGCTTAAGAAGTATAATCCTATCCTTAAGAGAGTTACAGTTCACAAGGAAATTAAGTAATTTTTGAAACTATAACAAAATGGCAAAGAAAGTAGTTGCAACCCTTCAGACTGGTAAGAAAGAGGGTCGTTCATATACAAAGGTCATCAAGATGGTTAAGTCACCTAAGACTGGTGCTTACGTTTTTGATGAGCAGATGGTTCCTAACGAGGCTGTTAAGGATTTCTTTAAGAAATAATAACATTAACATACCATCAAAGGCCTTCCCTATGCAATATGGGGAAGGCTTTTTTAGTTTTTTTAGCAAATAGTTTTTCGTTATTTCAGTTTCTTGTTATATCTTTGTAGACTAAAATAATATGCTTTATGGGATTTTTTAGTTTTTTCAGTAAGGATAAGAAGGAAACGTTGGATAAAGGTCTGTCTAAGACCAAAAACAGTTTCTTCGATAAGCTTACGCGTGCGGTTGTAGGAAAGAGCAAGGTTGATGATGACGTGCTCGATAACTTGGAGGAGGTGCTTATTACTTCAGATGTCGGAGTAGATACTACGCTGAAGATTATCAAGCGCATTGAGGAACGTGTGGCTCGCGACAAATATGTTGGAACCGAGGAACTTGGAAACGTTCTTCGTGAGGAAATTGCCGACCTTCTTTCTGAAAACAACACTTCGGATGTCGAGGGCTTCAATCTTTCTGAATCAACTAAGCGTCCTTATGTCATTCTTGTCGTAGGAGTGAACGGCGTTGGCAAGACCACTACAATCGGTAAGCTTGCGGCACAGTTCAAGAAGGCTGGGCTGAATGTATATCTTGGTGCTGCCGATACATTCCGTGCCGCTGCCGTCGAGCAGTTGTGCATCTGGGGCGAGCGCATAGGCTGCCCGGTAATCAAACAGCAGATGGGTGCCGATCCGGCTTCTGTTGCATTTGATACGCTCAGTTCTGCCGTGGCAAATAATGCCGATGTGGTAATAATCGATACGGCAGGCCGTCTGCACAACAAGATTAACCTGATGAACGAGCTTACAAAGATTAAAAACGTTATGAAGAAGGTTGTCGACGACGCTCCAAACGAGGTGCTTCTTGTTCTCGACGGCTCAACAGGTCAGAACGCCTTTTCTCAGGCTGAACAATTCTCAAAGGCAACCGAGGTTACATCGCTTGCCATAACAAAGTTGGACGGAACAGCCAAGGGTGGTGTAGTTATCGGTATTTCCGACCAGCTTAAAGTGCCTGTCAAGTACATCGGTCTTGGCGAGGGCATTGATGATTTGCAGCCATTTAACAAGAAAGAGTTTGTCGATTCCCTTTTCGGAGGTCATTCTTTATGAAACGTAACACAGTTGATATAATAAGTCTGGGCTGTTCGAAGAATCTTGTTGATTCGGAGAAACTTATGCGCCAGCTCAAGAATTACGGCTATCGTGTGACACACGATTCTGACAATCCGCAGGGAGAGATAGCCGTGATAAACACATGCGGATTCATCGGCGATGCAAAGGAAGAGTCTGTAAACATGATTCTCGAGTTCTGTCAGGCAAAGGAAGAAGGCAGACTTAAGAAATTGTATGTTATGGGCTGTCTTTCAGAAAGATATTTCGAGGAACTGAAGCAGGAAATCCCTCAGGTTGACAAGTTCTACGGTAAGTTTAACTGGACAAATCTGCTTGAGGATTTGGGCAAGGAATACAAGCACGAACTGCGCAACGAACGTGTTCTTACAACCCCATCGCACTACGCATATCTGAAGATTTCGGAAGGTTGCGACCGTCATTGCGCTTATTGTGCTATCCCGATAATCACGGGCGCGCATCAGTCACGTCCAATCGAGGATATTCTCGATGAGGTAAAAAAACTTGTGGCTGAAGGTGTTTGCGAATTTCAGGTAATTGCTCAGGAACTGACATACTACGGCATCGACCTGTATCACGAGCAGAAGATTGCCGAACTCATTGAAAGGATTTCAGAAATAGATGGCGTAAAGTGGATAAGGCTTCACTACGCATATCCTGCACATTTCCCAGAGGATTTGTTCAGAGTTATGCGCGAGAAGGACAACGTGTGCAAGTATATGGACATCGCGCTTCAGCACATAAGCGACAATATGCTTACGCGAATGAAGCGTAATGTAACCAAGCAGCAGACATACGACTTGATAACCAAGTTCCGCGAGCAAGTTCCGGGACTGACGCTCAGAACAACCTTGATGGTTGGCTTCCCGGGCGAAACCGAAGAGGATTTCGAGGAACTGAAGGAATTTGTCCGCTGGGCACGCTTCGACAGAATGGGAGCTTTCGCTTATTCGGCCGAAGAGGGAACTTTCTCTGGTGAGAACTACGAGGACGATGTTCCTGAGGATGAGAAGCAGAGACGACTTGACGAGCTGATGGCTATTCAGCAGGAAATATCTGCCGAACTCAACGAAAAGAAAGTCGGAAACACTTACAAGGTGATTATCGACCGTCTTGAAGGCGATTACTATATTGGCAGAACGCAATACGACTCGCCTGATGTTGATACCGAGGTGCTGATTAAATCAGATGATAGCAAACTGGAGATTGGAAAATTCTATAATGTACACATAACATCAGCCGACGACTTTGATTTGTACGGCAATGTTGAAAAACTTTAGGACGTGAATAACAAGGAATTCATAACAGAAATGGCCAATCGGTTGGGCTATAGCGCGAAGGATGCTGCCGAGTTGCAGAAATCCTTTACCGAGGAGTTTGCCGAAAAGCTGATTTCTGAATCATCCATAACAGTACCGAATTTTGGAACATTCGAAGTCAAGAAAAAGAAGGAGAGGATAATCGTCAACCCAACAAGCAAGGAGCGGATGCTTGTTCCGCCAAAACTCGTGGTCGGCTTCAAACCTTATCCTTCGGTGAAAATAAAATTCAAAAAATAAAAATGAGTGATAATAACAAACTTTTGGTTAGCGATCTGTGTACGGTCCTTATGGATAGGCACAAGATTACGAAGAATGATGCAAAGGTGTTTATTAGCACTTTCTTTGATGTAGTACTTGAAGGACTTGAACAGGATCGTATTGTTAAGATAAAGGGACTCGGCACATTCAAGCTTGTAAATGTGGAAAGCAGGGAAAGCATAAATGTGTCGACAGGGGAGCGTTTCGAGATTTCGGGACATACAAAGATTACGTTCGTTCCCGAAAACGGATTGAAACAGCAAGTGAATCGTCCGTTTGCCGACTTTACTACGACTAAAATCGTTTCCGACGAGGTGGCAAACCTTATCGGACAGAACACCAATATCGTATATGGCGATGATGACGATTCGGACGACGATGTTTTCGACGAAACTGACGAAAACATCGTTGATACTGCATCTGTAAAGGATATGTCACCAGCCGAGGAAGATGCAGATTTTACTATCGTAGCACCTTCTGAAAACCTTGAGAAGGAAGAAACTACGCAAACCACATTGGCAGAGAATGCCGGGGCAGAGTTTGAAGAAACCGATTCCGCTGAAATTGTGGCGGACAATTCGGAGCAAATCGTTGCTGAGAATGAGGAAAAACCTGAAAACCAAATAAATATCGCTTTAGAAGAGAAGCCTGCTATTGAAAAACAAAAGAAAGTTATAACCGTGATGCCCGAAAAATCTAAACGTGAAGTTAAGGTTATCAGAATTCAGCCGCTTCACCCTAAAAATGAAAACACATCTTCCTCGCTTTCTGAAACGAAGCAGGAAATCGCGCAACCATCGCCAAATGTGGTTGTCGTGGAAAGAAAGACTATGGTCGGTGCCGATGACAACGCATCATCAACCGAAAATATCGCTCCACAGTCTGTCGAGCCAAAGACTGAGCATGCGGAAAAGCCATCGGTTGCTCCGGTTGTCGAAAGCAAGCCTGTTGAGCAGCAGACCGTAGCATCTCAAAATGTAGAAAATGTGCAGAATGATGTCGCTCCATCTTCAGAAAAAATAGAAGAAAGAAACGCTGATTCTGCTGCAAATAATGCCGTTCCTCAGCAAGATAAGCCTTTGCAGTCTGCCGGAAATGCGACATCAGAACCTGTCTGTCCTCAGCAGACTGATTCAAATTCTGTGGGGCAGACAGTTACACCGCGTCCAAGCCGAATTGTAGAGTTGGAAGAAGAAAGCAATTTCTTTGCCGACAAGAAGATTTGGATTGTAGTTGCTATTTCTGTTATTGTTTGTATCTTGTTCTTCTTCATCGGAAGATTTACAGGCAAGAGCGCAGGCGAGAAGCAGACGAAAGAACTGTACGTTCCGTTGTTGCAGAATGCTCAGGAAACTATGAAGGCTGCTCAGCAGGAGGCCGACAAACTGAAACGCGAAAAGAAACAGTTGCAGGAAAGTCAGAAGAAAGAGAAGGAGCAGGCTGCCGCCGAAGAGGAGCCGAAGGGTAAAAAGTACGCAACCTTTGCGTCATGCTCCGACTATAAGTTCAAGGTCGTGGGCATAAAACGCTATCACGAACTGAAGAACGGCGAGTCGCTCCTTAAGATTGCCGAGCAGGAATACGGTTCGGCAGAATGTGCATCGTATATTGTAAAACTGAACAAAATTAAGGATGCAAATAAGGTTAATAAAGGTACGGTTTTGGCTATTCCAAAGCTCGAACCTGTTAAGTAAAGTTAAAATAATAGTGTAATTTCGTCGTTATTGGAAATAAAATGTAAATTTGCACAAAAAATAAATAAGAATTATGGCAGAATCTATAGATATCAGGGCTCTTAACGCTGAAATTGAGGCGCAGAGCGCATTCGTTACCAGTCTGAAGGCTGGTATGAATCAGGTTATTGTTGGTCAGACTCACCTTGTAGAGTCTTTGTTGATTGGTTTGTTGTCAAATGGACACGTTCTTCTCGAAGGTGTTCCGGGATTGGCTAAGACATTGGCAATTAAGACATTGGCAAACCTCGTAAGCGGACAGTTCAGTCGAGTTCAGTTCACTCCCGATTTGTTGCCTGCCGATGTTATCGGTACAATGATTTACAGCCAGACAGAAGGCAAGTTCATCGCAAACCGCGGTCCTATCTTCGCAAACTTTGTGCTTGCCGATGAGATTAACCGTGCTCCGGCTAAGGTGCAGTCTGCACTTCTTGAGGCAATGCAGGAGCGTCAGGTAACTCTTGGCAAGGAGACATTCAACTTGCCAAAGCCATTCCTTGTATTGGCAACACAGAACCCAGTAGAGCAGGAAGGTACATACACGTTGCCTGAGGCACAGATGGACCGTTTCATGTTGAAGGTAGTAATCACTTATCCAAAGATAGAGGAGGAGATGCAGATTATGCGCGCCATGATTAACGGCGACAAGCAGGAGGTTTCTCCAATCCTTTCTACCGACGAGATTCTTAAGGCTCGCGAGGTTGTTAAGAAGGTTTATATCGACGAGAAGATTCAGAAATATATTGCAGATATTATCTTTGCAACCCGATTCCCTGAGAAGTATGGCATGGAGGATATCAAGAACTTTATCTCATTCGGAGGTTCTCCTCGTGCGTCAATAAGCTTATGCCTTGCTTCAAGAGCATACGCATTCATCCAGCGTCGTGGCTACGTAATTCCAGAGGATGTCCGTGCCGTTGCTCACGATGTATTGCGCCATCGTATCGGTATTACATACGAGGCAGAGGCTAATAACGTTACTTCTGACGATATTGTAACTAAGATTCTTAATCAGGTTCAAGTTCCTTAATTGAATGGAAACAAGTGAGATTTTACAGCGTGTCCGCCGTATTGAGATAAAGACACGTGGTTTGTCTAACAATATCTTTGCGGGCGAGTATCACTCAGCCTTCAAGGGTAGAGGTATGTCGTTTGCAGAGGTGCGCGAATATCAGTTTGGCGACGATATCCGCGACATCGATTGGAACGTGACAGCCCGATTCGACAAGCCTTTTGTTAAAGTCTTTGAGGAGGAACGTGAGCTAACTGTGATGCTTATGGTCGACGTGTCTTCGAGCCTTGTCTTCGGAACAAAGAACATGATGAAGAAGGACATGGCTACTGAGATTGCTGCGACAATTGCTTTTTCTGCAATTCAGAACAACGATAAGATTGGTGTGATATTCTTCTCTGACAAAATCGAGAAGTTCATTCCGCCGAAAAAAGGCCGTAAGCACATATTGTACATAATACGCGAACTGATAAGTTTCGAGCCGGAGAGCAACAAGACAGACTTGAAGCTGGCTCTCGAATATCTGAGCAACGTGATGAAGCGCAAGTGCACAGCATTCTTGCTCAGCGATTTTATTGACAGTAACGACTACAGTCAGGTGCTTACGATTGCAAACCGCAAGCACGATGTCGTGGCAATTCAGTTGTACGACCAACGCATAGCCGAGTTGCCAGATGTTGGATTGATAAAGGTACGCGATGCCGAAACAGGTTACGAGCAGTATGTAGACACATCATCAAAGAAGGTGCGTGATGCGCACAGACAATGGTGGATTAGAAATCAGCGCAAGCTTGCCGAAACATTTACAAAGAGCAACGTTGATTCTGTGTCTATCCGTACCGACGGCGACTATGTTAAGGCTTTGATGAACCTGTTCGCAAAACGAAATTAGCAAATGAGAAACAATATTCTAAATAGACTTTGTGCTGTGTTGATTGCCGTGCTTGTCGGCTCATCGGCTATGGCTCAGGTGCAGGTAACATCGAAGATTGATTCCTTGCAGATGCTGATTGGTCAGCAGACAAAGATTCGTCTTGAGGTTACGCTCAACAAGTCGCAGAAGGCTATTTTCCCTGAGTTCAACGACTCCGTGCCGGTGGCAGAAGGTATTGAATTGGTTGAGAAGGAAAAGATGGATACGGCCTACTTGAATGATGGTACGAGAATGCGCTTGACGCAGAACTACATCATCACAGCGTGGGATTCGGCTTTGTATTCCATTCCAGAGATGGTGGTAAAGGTCGGAAATCAGGAGTACAAGACAAACAGACTGGTGCTCAAGGTTCTGTCTATTCCTGTTGATACGCTTCATCCTGAGAAATTCTTCGGTCCAAAGCCTACGATGGTTGTTCCATTCTCGTGGGACGACTGGGCAGGAATATTCTATGTGTCGCTGCTTCTGATTGTGGTAGTCGTTATTATTGCATACCTCTTCATCAACTTCAAGCAGAACAAGCCGATTATCCGCCGAATAAAGGTTGAACCAAAGATTCCGGCTCATCAGAAGGCTATGGCGCAGATTCAGAGCATCAAAAATGTCGATGCATCGGTTGACAGCAAGGACTATTTCACCAAACTTACCGATGTTATTCGTGAGTACATAAAGGAGCGTTACAACTTTAGTGCGCTCGAGATGACATCGGGCGAGATCATCGCCAAACTCACGGAGATGCACGACGACAAGGCTTTGGACGAACTTCGCGACCTTTTCATGACTGCCGACCTTGTGAAGTTTGCAAAGTATGAGGTTGTTATTGATGAGAATGACAAGAATTTGGTTAATGCAGTAAAATACATTAACGAGACTAAGATTGAAGAGACGCTTGAGGACACCAAGCCAAAGGTAATTATAGTTGAGGAGACAAAGACCAAAAAGAGCAAGTACTTCATGCTTGCGGCTATGGTTGTGCTTGCAGCCCTTTCGGCAGCAGGATTGTGCTACATCATCTATATTATTTACAATCTTTATAACTAATTTGAAATGACTTTTGCAAATTCAGAATATTTTTTTCTGCTCATACTGCTGATACCGTACATCTTGTGGTATCTGCTCCGAAGCAAGAAGTCTGAACCTACATTGCAGGTGTCAGATACGCACATGTTCGAGTTCGCTCCGCACAGTTACAAGGAGTATCTGGTGCATGTGCCGTTCGTCTTGCGCATAATAGCGTTTGTTATGCTGATATGCGTTCTGGCGCGCCCTCAGACCCGCAACAGTTGGAGTGAGTCGGATGTCGAAGGAATCGATATCATGATGTGTATGGACGTGAGTACGAGTATGCTTGCCGAGGACTTGAAGCCGAACCGCATCGAGGCGGCTAAGGAGGTGGCTGCCGAGTTCATCAACAGCCGTCCGAACGACAATATCGGTCTGGCAATATTTGCCGGCGAGAGTTTCACCCAATGTCCGATGACGACCGACCATAACGTTCTGCTCAATCTCTTCAACAACGTGCAATGCGACATCGCGCAGCGCGGTATGATTGAGGATGGTACAGCCATCGGTATGGGTATTGCTACAGGTGTGAGCCGTCTTCAGGACAGCAAGGCTAAGAGCAAGGTTATCATTCTGTTGACCGATGGTTCTAACAACCGAGGCGATATTTCTCCGGCTACGGCTGCCGAGATTGCCAAGAGTCTTGGGGTCAGAGTCTATACCATCGGTGTTGGCTCGGTTGGGTATGCTCCATTCCCGATGGATACTGGTGCTGGAATCCAGTATGTCAACGTTCCTGTTGAGATTGATGAGAAGACGCTTACAGATATCGCAACCGCTACCGACGGAGCGTACTATCGTGCCACATCTAAGGAGCAACTTGAGCAGATTTACAAGGATATCGACAAACTTGAGAAAACAAAGTTGAGTGTTAAGGAATACAGCAAGCGCAGCGAGTCGTATCAGTTGTTTGCATGGATAGCATTCTTCTGCATATTTGCCGAGTTGCTGTTGCGTAACACAATATTAAAAAGAATTCCATAAACAAGTGTACAATGTTTCGATTTGAAGATTCTACTTATCTGTATATACTTTTTATTATACCAGTTTTGATTGCATTGTATTATCTTTCGAACTGGCATAAGAAACGCCGTATGGCAAAATACGGCGAATGGAATTTGCTGAAGCAATTGATGATTGACTATTCGTCTTACCGTCCTGATGTAAAGTTTTGGCTGGTGTGTGTGGCGTTGGCACTTGTTATCGTGATGCTGGCGCGTCCGCAGTTCGGTTCAAAGATGGATACGGTTAAGCGAAGTGGCATCGAGGCGATGATTTGTATGGATATCTCGAACTCGATGATGGCAGAGGATGTTTCGCCAAACCGTCTGGAACGTGCCAAGATGATTGTGTCGAAACTTGTCGACAACATGGATAACGACAAAGTCGGACTCGTGCTTTTTGCCGGCGATGCTTTCACACAGTTGCCTATGACTGCCGATTATGTTTCGGCTAAAATGTTCCTCGACGGGGCTAATCCTTCGCTCATAAACCTTCAGGGAACAGATATAAAGAAAGCCATAAATATTGCATCTGGCAGTTTCTCGAAGAACGACAAGGTTGGTCGAGCCATCATCCTTATTACCGATGGCGAGGACAACGAAGGCGGAGCAATCGAGGCTGCAAGAGAGGCTCAGAAGAAAGGCATAAACATCTACATCTTGGGTATTGGTGATGCTAGCGGAGCTCGTATTCCCGATGGAAATGGCGGATATATGACCGACCATTCGGGCAATACGGTTATCACCCGTCTGAATGAGGAGATGTGCCGTCAGATTGCGCAGTCGGGCAAGGGTAAGTATATCCACGTTGACAACTCGAACTCGGCGCAGAACGAACTGAACGCAGAAATCAGCAAGTTGGCAAAGAGTGAGATGGAGAGTACAATCTATTCTGAATACGACGAGCAGTTTCAGGCATTTGCGTT
The DNA here is from genome assembly GCA_900102385.1 of Bacteroidales bacterium KHT7. GTDB lineage: Bacteria > Bacteroidota > Bacteroidia > Bacteroidales > Bacteroidaceae > Ga6A1. Next base: position 89,989 of record FNBQ01000002.1, read on the forward strand.
GCTTGTGCTTGTGTTGTTTGTAGTCGACATCTGCGTTCTTGAAAAGAAGAATCCGTTGTCAAAGAAGTTCAAATTATTCTCTAAATGACCATGAAGAAATTTTTCATATTCATTATAATTATGCTGATTCTGCCGGTATGTGCCATGGCGCAGACCGACCGCGACTATATCCGCAAGGGCAACAGAATGATGAGAGATAGCAATTTTGTCGAGGCAGAGAAATACTACCTCAAGGCTGTTGAGCGGAACAGCAACAACGTCGAGGCGGTCTACAATCTCGGAAACGCCTACCTGTTGCAGCAGAAAGGCAAGGAGGCATTCGAGCAGTTTGAGAAGGCTTCGAAGATGACAGACAACAAGACTAAACTCGCCAAGATTTATCACAACATGGGTGTTGTTCTTCAGTGTGTTCGAAACCTTAATCAGGCTGCCGAGATGTATAAGAAAGCGTTGCGTTGCGACCCTAACGACAATGAGGCACGCTACAACTACATTCTCTGCAAGAAGCAGACTAAGAATCAGAAAAAGGACGACGAGAAGAAGGAACAGAAGAAGCAACAACAGCAACAGCAGAAGCAAGAGGAAAAGAAAGAAGAAAAGAAGCAGCAGCAACAAGAACCTCAGAAGAGCAGCATGACTAAGCAGAATGCCAAGCAGATGCTGAACGCTGTAATGCAGGACGAGAAAAATGTTCAGAATAAGTTGCAACAGAGGGTTCAGAGCAACCGTCGTAGTCTTGAGAAAAACTGGTAGTAGATAGTATGAAGAGAATATTCGTTATAATTTGCATCATTTTTGGTGTGATAATCAATGCCGGTGCGCAGACAATCAAAATCTATGCGCCGGGATTGGTTTCGGTAGGAGATAAATTCAGGGTAGAGTACACTATTGAATCGGTCGATGTAAATCATTTCCACGGTCCGAAGAACATTAGTGGACTGAACATTCTTAGTGGTCCTAACCAAAGCACGTCGCAGAGCATTACCATGATAAATGGCAAGACTACGCGACAGGGTCGCACAAAGTTCACTTATATCGTATTGGCAACGAAGCCCGGAACATATACCATTCCGGGAGCGTCGGCATCGGTAAACGGCAAGCCTGCGTCATCATCGACAACAAGCGTTAAGGTCAATGCGGCAGGAAGCGGTTCGTCGGCTGGTGCATCGTCATCTTCTTCGACAAAGGCAAGCAAGGCAGGAAATGCCATCACCCAGAAGGATTTGTTTGTGGTTACGACCGTAAACAAATCTAAGGTCTATGAGCAGGAAGCCATCTTGCTTACATACAAGATTTACACCCTTGTCGAACTCAATCAGTTTGCGCTCAACATGCCAGATATGAAGGGCTTCCACACTCAGGAAGTGCCTTTGTCAAAGGAAAAGACATTCGAGGTTGAGCGACGCAACGGAATAAATTACAACACTTGTGTGTGGTCGCAGTATGTTCTCTTCCCTCAGCAGAGTGGCAAACTCGAAATCCCTGCTTTGAAGGCAGAGGCAGTCGTTCTTCAGGATAACGGTTCTGACGATCCGTTTGATGCAATGCTCAACGGAAATGGCAAAGTTCCAGTCAAAAAGTTCATTCCTACTCCGAAAATCACCATCGACGTAATGCCATTGCCAAGCAAGCCAGATAACTTCTCGGGTGCAGTTGGCGATTTCGACATAAAGAGCGAAGTGAATACAACGAAACTGAAAGAGAACGAGACTCTTACGCTGAAGATAACCGTAGAGGGTAACGGAAACATGAAGCTTCTGACTGCTCCGAAGGTTGAAGTGCCAAGCGAATTGGAGGCATACGACCCTAAGGTGACAGACAATACCGAACTCACCCCGAACGGCGTGAAGGGAAACAAGACTTTCGAGTACATGTTTATTCCGCGAAGCAAGGGCGAATACACAATTCCTGCCGTGGATTTCGTATATTTCGACCTCAAGACGAAGCGGTACAAGACCGTAAAAAGCAGAGTCTTCACCATTCATGTTGAGAAGGGTGATGGCACAAGCAAGAGTAATGCAACTGCCGATTACACGAAGCGCGACGACGATATCCACTCTATAAAACTCGGCGACGAGGATTTGTATCCGATAAACGACAATCTGTTCGGCTCGTTTACGTTCTATCTTGGCTTTATTATTCCGCTCGTTGTGTTTATCATTGCATATTTCGTTATACGAAAAATCATGGCAGATAACGCCAACGTAACAAAGAAACGCAAGAAGGGCGCAAGCAAACTTGCCAACAAGCGACTTCAGGCTGCCAGCGAGATGATGAATAGACAAGACGAGGCCTTCTTCGACGAGATACTTCGCTCGCTTAGCGGATATGTTGCCGATAAGTTCAACATTCCGACAGTAGATATGACCAAGGAGAATATCATTGCCAAGTTGAGCGAGGCAGGCGTTTCTGCCGATGTTGCCAACGAACTTGTTGATGTGCTCGACGAGTGCCAGTTTGCCAAGTTCGCACCGGGCGATGCCGACGACAAGATGCAGTCTTTGTATGGCAAGGCATCGGACATTATCAATAAACTCGATAATCTTTTGAGCAAATGAAACAGATAATAGTATATATATTGTTTATTCTTGCGGGAGTCCAGAATTCATGGGCTCTCCGCGATACTGTAAACGCTGAGAAGTTTATAAAGGATGCTACGATGGCAAAGGCTAACGATGCCTATCAGCAGGAACGTTACAAGGATGCAATAGACTTGTATTCTTCGATATACAAGACAGAGCGAGTAAGCGCCGCTCTTTATTACAACTTGGGCAACAGTTATTATCGCACGGGCAACATTGCCAAGGCGATTGTGAACTACGAGCGTGCATATCTGCTCGACCCATCGGATGCCGACATCAAATTTAATCTTGACCTTGCCCGAAGCAAGACTGTTGACAAGATTACTCCGCAGAGCGAGATGTTCTTTGTTACTTGGACTAAGGCTCTCATTCTGAGCACAAGTGTTAAAGGGTGGGCAACTACGGCAATCGTAAGTTTTTCGCTTGCTTTGATGCTTGTTTTGGTGTTTATCTTCTACGGAAATCAGTTGTTCCGAAAGGTTGCTTTTTTCTCTGGAATCTTCTTCTTTGTGCTCTTTGTTGTGGCAAATATTTTCGCTTACGTTCAGCAGGATAACTTGATTAAGCGTCGTTCTGCCATCGTTATTGTTCCTGCCACATCGCTGAAGGGCGCGCCATCAGACAATAGTGCCGATGTGTTGAGTATTCATGCTGGAACGAAGGTGTATATTGACGACCCATCGATGATTGAGTGGAAGGAAGTCCATCTCGAGGACGGAAAGAAAGGCTGGGTAAGAATATCAACCATTGAAATCATCTGATTCGTATGCTCGAGAGTCTAAAACAACATGATATCGACCTTTTGCTTTCGCTAAACGGAAGCGATTCAATCTTTTGGGATCGTGTGATGACAAACGTCTCAACCACGGTTGCGTGGATTCCCGCGCTGCTGGTGCTGTTAATTGCCATTATCAGAAACAACAAGGTAAAGCATATTTCTGTAATCTTCGTGTTTCTGGCTTTGTCGGTGCTTTTGGCAGACCAGTTCGCATCGAATTTGTGTAAGCCGTACTTCATGCGTTTTCGTCCTACGCACGACCCAATGATAATGTATATGGTAGATACTGTTGATAATTACCGTGGCGGATTGTACGGCTTCATTTCGAGTCATGCCGCCAATACATTTGCGGTTGCCATATACATAACGATGTTGTTCAAGGATTTCAGAGTTTCGTTCAGCATGTTTGTGTGGGCAATGATTGCATCGTTTTCACGCATATATCTCGGAGTTCATTATCCGGGAGATGTAGTGTGCGGAGCGCTTGCAGGCATCATTATCGGACTGATATGTTACAGCATCGTTCATTACATCATACTGAAGATGGGCAGAGTGTCGTTTGTTTCGAGTCAGTATAACCGAAATGGCTATCGTAACTCTGATATGCAGATGGTTGTTGCCGCCGTAAACATGACTTACGTCGGAATTATTATTGCATCGCTGATATAATATGGAATATAAGCCGAAATACAGCAAGGACGAAATAGAAAAACTTGTGGCATGGATGGACAGCCACATGGACAGATTTCCTCAGGAGATAGAGATTGACAACTGTTCTTCGAGCATGAATCCGCAGTACACATATCTGTCGCTGCGCGAGCTTGTCACCTCTCGGTACGACAACATAACGTACTCATCGTACATCAAGATGGTTTATGATATGCGCGATGCCATTGCCAAAATACTTGGTGAGGAAGTGGAAGATTAAAGCTTCTAAATATGAAGGTCGCTATATTCGCTTTGTTTCTGATTTGCTCGCTAAAAATAAGCGCTACTGATATTGATAAGCGTTTACAGAATGAATATCAGTGTTACCGTGAGAAGCTAAAGAAGGAATTGAAGGAATATAGATTTGACAGTATTCTTAGCGGTCATCGCTGCTTTGTTTGTGAGTTATACGGTTGTAGTAGAGGAGATGGATATGTTGTGATTCCTACATCTGTGGGATATGATGTATATTGTATAGAGCCGGGCTTCTCTGAGTATAAGATGAAGAGTTACGGTAAGGATACAGAGAAATTGGAAAATCTTTTCACCTTGCCAGAGAAAGTCGTTGGTTGTGACAGGATGCATACGGATAAAGAAACCTATCTTCCCTTTTATTTCTATTGTGCTCTCTTCAATTCCGAAGATGATGTGGCTTTTGAATGGAACTTAACCACAAAGTGTGAAAAATGTGAGAAAAACGTTAATACCGTAATAGGAAGTTTTATTGGTTTTGTTTTTGAAGGAACACATAACGCTAAAAAATAAGAAATCCCCAAGGACGGAGTAATCCTTGGGGATTTTTTTATGTTCTGTGAGAAGTGTCTTTAGTATTCAACGGCATGTTCGCCAAGGAACTTGAACGAGAAGTTGTTTCCCTTCATTGATGGGTATTGGCTGCGTGCGTCGATGTCCTGACGGTTCTTCAGATGGTTAATCATCTGGCTGTAGCAGTCGAATCCGCTCTTGCCCTTAAGTTGAACAACGAACTGAGTGTCTTCGTATCTGAAAGGCGAGTAGTCTGTCTTTGGAATGGCGCGCTTGAATATCAACTTGCACTCGTACCATCCCGGATTCTCTTCCATCAGAATGTCTACGCGGCTCGGAATAAGTTTCGGACCTGTAGAGATAAGGTCGCTGTAAGGGAAATCCGATGCACTAAGGTTAACAGATGTGTCTCCGTTGGGAATCGGAGCCATCGCCTTTGGCGCATTAGATGCGCTTGAGTTTGAATTTGCATTTTTCTTGAACTCCTCGAGCGTTGAAACCTCTGTCTTTATTACAAGAAAATATACTTGACCTTTTAACTTTATTCTGCATGGATAACTTTTAGGACCTTCTACGAAGTCGATAAGTTGCTTTTTCTGCACATTCTTTAAACTTACTTCAGGTATGCTTTCAAGAAATTCGAGTGCAGCCTCTACATTAGGCACTACAACTTCCTGATCAAAAAAACGAACGTATAGATTCATTATTATATTTTTGTGTTTATTTAACCAAAACGTAATCTTCGGCAAAAATAATATAAAATTTCGTATATTCAAAAAATTTTGTTTGCATTATTTGCAACCTTATCTTAATGAGTCATGGTATCGCACACGATAATCTGACTAAAATCACTAAAATTAGTGACGACAACAATTCGTTTCACTAATTTTAGTGATTGCTTTATGTTTTTTAGCATACTATTTTTGCACTCGAAAAATCAAGTTGAATTATGGAGAGTTTTAAGAAATTCTTGGGAGCATTCGGTATGGTTGCGGCTATGGCAACGATGACGGTCTATGCTCAGGAAAACGGAGAAAGTGAAGACGGATATTCGAAATATCGCATTGGCGGATATGGCGAGATGCGTGCGGCGTGGAAGGATTACGGAAACAACCGCTTCTACGGCAGCAGCGAGGGCTCGGCCAAGAAGAACCGAGGCGCGATAAGCATTCCGCGCTTTGTTATTGCCGGTGACTATAAGTTTAATTCGAAGTGGATTCTCGGTGCGGAGATTGAGTTTGAATCGGGCGGCACGGGTATTGCCTACGAGATTGAGAACACAGAGAACGGCGAGTACGAAACTGAGGTCGAGAAGGGTGGCGAGGTTGCCATCGAGCAGTTTCACATAACCCGAATGATTCATCCGTCGTTCAATGTCCGTGTGGGACACATGGTTCTGCCTGTTGGACGCAACAACAAAAGTCACGAGCCGATTTTCTTCTTCGGAACAACACGCCCTGAAGGTGAGACGACAATAATTCCAAACACATGGCACGAAACAGGAGTCGAGTTTTTCGGCGAGTTTGGTCGCGGCTACGGCTCGTTCAACTATCAGGTTCAGGTTGTTGAGGGATTGAATGCCAACGGATTCGACCGTAACAACTGGGCTGGAGGAGCAAGTCAGGGAATCTTCGAGGAAGACAACTTTACAAGCCCTGCATACGTTGCTAGATTGGATTATGTTGGAGTTCCGGGCTTGACACTTGGCGGTTCTCTTTACTATTGCAAGGATGCCGCATCGAACTCAGACAAGCAGCAGACTTACAATTTCGTTGTTCCGGTCAGGATTTTCAGTGCCGATGCGCAGTATATCAACCGATATGTTACGGCACGATGCAACTTCCTATGGGGAAACATCTCGAACAGTAGCAAACTGAGTTCGAAGAACGGAAAACTGTCGAGTGCATCGCCTTACAGCCGAACTGCTCCGATTGCGCATAAAGCCGTAAGTTACGGTGGTGAGGTTGGTCTGAACGTAAAGGGCATTGTCGGAAACGATAACTGTCCGGTTATATTCCCTTTTGTGAGATATGAATATTACAACTCGCAGGAAGATGTAGTTGCGCCGCTCGTTGCCGATGCCCGTCTGAAGACATCGATGTGGACTGCCGGCATAAACTGGAAGCCAGTTCCGCAGATTGTGGTTAAGGCTGACTATACGGCTCGCAAGATTGGCGGCGGAGCATACAACTCAGAAAACGAATTTGCCGTAGCCGTGGCATGGACAGGCTGGCTGGCATCGAAATAAACGGAAAAATCAACACAATTTAAAAATAAAAAATCAATGAAAAACAAATTTCTTCTGATGGGGCTTGTTGCCCTTGGATTGGGCATTACTTCATGCTCTGATGATGATAAGAATGAGAACACTCTTCCTGAAGGTACTGCCGAGGTGGAGATTTCAATCGACGAGGCTGCATACGCAGGCAACGAAGAGAATTGGCACAAATATACCGTTGCCGTTGCAAATCTTCTTGTCAAGGATGCAACAGACCTAAACGAGGCATGGATTAACGGCTATGCCGATGAATTCAAGAACGCAAAAGGCTCGTACAAGTCATACAACGACTGTCTTGCCGAGATTATCAACGGATGCGCCGACATCTCAAACGAGGTTGGAACTGCAAAAATAGGCGAGCCACGCGACCTTTGGGAGAAGGGCAAGTATATCGAGGCTGTCTATGCCGTTGAGTCATGGTACAGTTACCACTCAATCGACGACTATACAAACAACTTGTATTCAATCCGTAACGCATTCAACGGTTCGCGTACAAGCGCAGAGGCTGAAAATTCTATCGCTTCATATTTGAAGAAGAACGACGAGGCTCTCTACACAACAATAAAGAACGACATCAGCAACGCCATCACAAAGGTTAGTTCGATGGTTGCTCCATTCCGCAGCCATATCGGAAACAAGAGCGTTGTCGAGGCGATGGAGGCTTGCGCAACTCTCAATGCCGACCTCACAAACAAACTTCTGCCTTACTTCACAAACCTCGAAGGTGCCGATGCCGACCTGAAACTTATCGTTGCAAACTATGTTGACAATGTGGTTCTTACAACATATTCTGATTTGGTAAAGAAGACAACAGCGCTTCGCGATGCAGTTGTGGCTCTTAATGCAAACAGAACAGACGACAACTTCAAGAAGGCTGCATCTGCTTGGCAGGCTGCCCGCGAGCCTTGGGAGACATCTGAGGCATTCCTCTTCGGTCCGGTTGCCGAACTTGGTCTCGACCCTAACATGGATTCATGGCCGCTCGACCAAGATGCCATCGGCAATATTCTGAAGAACGGCGACTTCTCGGCTCTTGAGTGGGAAGGCGAGTTTACCGAAGAAGGCGAGGCAGGCGAGACTATCGGCGCTGCACAGAATGTTAGAGGTTTCCATACACTTGAGTTCCTGATATTTAAGGATGGAGTTGCTCGTACCATAAAATAAAAGATGAAAAACAAGAAGATATTATTTTCTTCCATAATATTGTTAGCCATGCTATCGTCCTGCGAGGACGATAGCATGGATGTTATGGATATTGACGTGCCCGACGGCTACGCTCTAAGTGCCGGAACATCAACGGTTTTTGTCAATTCAAGTTATGCCTACGATACCGATGCCGACTGGGTTTCGAACATACCCGACAATCAGAGGCGGTTTATCAAGGGCGATGGACTGTACGACGACCTCATGACGCAGAGTATGGGACTGGGCCCTGTTTATGCCGGATATTCATGCGGCTCGTGCCATCGCAACGCCGGAAGAACAAAGCCTGCGCTGTGGACTCAGGTTGGTACTGACGATGACGGAACGCCAGTCTACGGCTCGGGCGAATACGGATTCTCGTCTATGCTTGTGTATGTTACCCGCAAGAATGGCGCATTCTTCCAGAATTACGGACGCGTTATTCACGACCAGAGCATATACGGAGTAACCGCCGAGGGAAAGCTTCAGTGCCGCTGGCATTATCAGGATTTCACGTTCCCTGACGGCGAGGCTTATCAACTCTGCTATCCTGAGTACACCATAACCGATTGGTACGCCAACTATGGCAACACCAGCGACCCTATAAATCCCGACGAACTGTTCTGCTCGGTAAGAATTCCGCTGCGCCACGTGGGAATGGGACAGATGATGGCTCTCGACCCTAACGAGATTGAGGCTCTGGCGCAGAAAAGCAACTATCCCGAATACGGAATCAGCGGTAGGTGCAACTACATAACCGAGCGCGGAAAACGACAACTCGGACTTAGCGGAAACAAGGCTCAGCATGCCGATTTGACCGTCGAACTGGGATTTTCGAGCGATATGGGCGCAACAAATTCACGCTATCCAGAGAAGATTTGCGAAGGTCAGCTTCAGATGCAGGAAGGCTCGATGATGGGTTTGGCATACGACCGGCTCGATGTCTCTACCGAGGATATGGAAAATGTTGATTACTATCTGCACGGACTCGGCGTTCCGGCTCGCCGCCTTGGAAGCAAGACGAAGATGGTGGATTATGATGGCAAGAAGATTTCAGAACGCGAATACATTGCCATGGGCGAGAAGATGTTCTATCAGGCAAAATGCCATCTGTGCCATGTCACAACACTCCACACAAAGCCGCGAGGCGCAACGCTCTTGAATGGAACGGAACTTCCTTGGCTCGGCGGACAGACGATTCATCCTTATTCAGACTATCTGCTGCACGACATGGGTTCGGAAATCATGGGCGTAGGCTTGAACGACAACTATGTGAGTGGTCTGGCGCGAGGCAACGAATGGCGCACAACTCCGCTGTGGGGAATCGGACTTCAGGAGAAGGTTAATGCACACACTTACTTCCTGCACGACGGTCGCGCGCGCAGCCTTCAGGAGGCAATTTTGTGGCACGGAGGCGAGGGCGAGGCCTCTAAAAACATCTTCAAGAACATGAGCAAGAGCAATCGCTCGGCACTCATCGCATTCTTGGAATCGCTTTAAAATCAAAAAAAATAAATAGAATAAACAATGAAAAAAATATTTGCAATTGCGCTGATGGCTTCGATGACTCTTACAGCCGCTGCGCAACACGACGAGGATACAGAAAACGGAATTGTTTCGATAGGCGAGCGCAAGGGCTTTCAGATAGCATCGAAAGACGGCGCATTCACCTTTAAACCATATATGCTTGTGCAGACCAGTGCGGCGTTCAACTATTACGACGACGAAGGTCTTGACAAGGCTTACAATCAGGACAATGTGGCAAATTCAGGCTTTGCCGTGCCTTATGCGGTGCTCGGTTTTACCGGAAAAGTATACGGAAAGGTTACTTACAATCTCTCGATAAATGCGGCTGGCAGCGGCAGCGGAATCTTGCAGCAGGCATGGTTCGACGTTAAGGCGAAGGATGAGTTTTGCGTTCGCGTAGGTAAGTTCAAGACTCCTTTCTCGCACGCTTATCTCACAACGCTTGGCGAGACGCTGATGCCAAGTCTTCCAACATCGCTCACCGCTACAGTCATCTTGCCATATTCGCTCAATGCCGTAACTCCTAACATCGGAACGGGCTTTGACCTTGGTGCAGAAATCCACGGACTCGTGGGCGGAAAATTCGGCTACGAGGTAGGAATTTTCAACGGAACGGGTGCTTCGGTCAACTCGGCAACAAAGACCTTTAGCGACGACTGGCACATTCCGTCTCTGCTCTACGCAGGCAGAATCAGTCTGATGCCAAAGGGCGTGATGCCTGCAACACAGGGCAATCCAAACCGATTGAACGAGGACAAGTACATGATTGCCGCATCGACATCGCTCAATGTTGAGAGCGAAAGCGAGAGCACAAACGATTTTCGCGCCGGACTTGAGTTTGCTATGCTGAAGAACAAACTTTATCTGGGCGGAGAATTCTACTATATGCACGTCGGTTTTACCGAAAGACAGAAGATTGATGAAGGTTTCGACTACATCGGCGGATATGTTCAGGGCGGATATTTCGTTGCTCCGCGCACTCAACTTGCTCTGCGCTACGACTTTATGAACCGTAACGGACTTGATGCCAACGGCTCAATCAATATGCCTGCGGTGGGCGTCAACTACTTCTTCCGCGGCACAGGACTGAAACTTCAGGCAATGTATCAGTACACAGGCCGAACAGGTCACGACACTCAGCTCGACCGCGACAACGACGACCTCGGTCTTGCCGTTCATTCGGCAAAAGTTATGCTTCAGTACACATTCTAAACTTAAACATTCGTTAATGAAAAAAATAAGTTTTATTTTTGTGTCGGTTTTGCTGGCGGCTGCCTTCGCTTCGTGCGACGACGGCGACATTAAGTCGAAAACATATTCGTCTTCCGACGGACGAACGGTAAGAGTTACCGGCAAGTTGGTTGGATACGATTCGTGGCCCGATAACTATAAAATCGTTCTCGCCGGATTTTCTGGCGGAGCCGAATATTCAAGCGTTCAGCGAGTTCTCGTGCCCGATGCCGACGGAAACATCGACTGCCAGTTGACGAACATTGAATCTGATATTGAGACGATTGAAATCTGTGCCGTAGACCGAATCCGTCTGAAAGCGGCATCGTTCTTCAAGATTCAGAATTCCGGAAACGAAGAGCAGACAACAGCTGATGTCGGCACGCTCGATGTCGGAATGTTCAACGCCATTCAGAACGAAGTCTTTTCGAAAACGTGCGCTAACTGTCACGGAGCAAGCACAACGGCGGCACGCGGACTGTATCTTACCGAAGGAAAAAGTTACCAGTACTTGGTTGGCGACGATGGACAGGGCGTTCAGTCGAGCCGAATGCCTTCGATGAAGAGGGTTGAGCCCGGAAATGCCGAAGCATCGGTGTTCTACCGCGTTGTGGCAGACAACGATTTTACTTCGGAATGGCACTACAACCACTCGGGCGAGGTTCTCAGCACAACCACGCGCGCACTCATTGCCGACTGGATAAACGAGGGCGCAAAAAAATAGTTGAAACATAAAGAAAAAGGAATATAATTAGATGCAACAAGGAAAAAATATATCTGTAGAAATTTCTAAGTTTGAAGTTGAAAACAGTGTGAATGAGTATCATGTGATGATTCATGTGGAAAACCCGATGCTGACGTTCGCCGAGCAGGCGAGCGCGGTGTCAGATGCTTTTGCCGATGCCGCTTCTGAATTGGGTGCGAAACCCGTGTTTAAACGCTATTTTCTGAGCGATTCGGCAACGCAGACCGATGCGCTTTTCGCTATTGCCGAAAAGCAGTCCGAGTGTGCCGTTTCGGTCGTGGAGCAGCCGCCTTTGAACGGAACGAAAGTCGCTTTGTGGGCTTATCTTCAGACCGATGTAGAGGTCGAATCTGCGGGCAACGGAATGTTCGTGGCAAAGCACGGCGATTTCAAGCATATCTGGAGCGGATACAACTATTCCGACGGCAAGGATTCCGAGGAACAGACTCGCACTCTTCTGATTGATTATGTTGCCCAGTTGCAGAAACTTGGCTGCTCTCTGGCTGACGACTGCATCAGAACTTGGTTCTTTGTCCACGACATCGACAACAACTACGGAGGCGTGGTAAAGGCTCGCAACGAAGTCTTCAAGACGCAGAATCTGACTTCAGACACGCACTACATCAGCAGCACGGGCATCGGCGGCAGACATGCCAATCACAAGGTGCTTGTAGAACTCGACCACTACGCTGTTTCGGGCTTGGAAAAGGGGCAGATTAACTTCCTTTATGCACCAACTCATCTTAATCCTACATACGAGTACGGCGTGGCTTTCGAACGCGGAACTTACGTCGATTATGCCGACCGTCGCCATGTTTTCATCTCCGGAACGGCGAGCATAAACAACAAGGGCGAAGTGGTTCATGTCGGCAACATCGTAAAGCAGGTAGAGAGAATGTGGGAGAATGTCGGAGCTCTTCTGAAAGAGGCTGACTGTTCTTTCGATGATTTGGGACAAATGATTGTCTATCTGCGCGATATGGCTGATTATGCCGTAGTAAAACGTATGTTCGACGAACGATTCCCTTCAACTCCGAAGGTCATAACCCTTGCTCCTGTGTGTCGTCCGGGCTGGCTCATCGAGATGGAGTGCATGGGCGCAAAGCGTCAGACTAACAAATCCTTCAAAGCATATTAAAAAGATGATTAAGAAAGCAATTGTCTTTCTGTACAGTGTCATAGTTGTTGTCCTTGCGGTTGCAACGTTTGTCGAGAACAGCTATGGCACTCGTTTTGTTACAGAAAATGTCTATCATACGGCGTGGTTCTGCGCTTTGTGGGCTGCGCTTGCTGTTTTGTCGGTTGTGCTTTTTGTTGTCAGAGGCTTATGGCGGAGAGTTCCGGTTGCATTGCTTCATGCCTCGTTCATCGTTATTCTTATTGGCGCGCTAACCACGTTTCTTACGAGCAATAAAGGCATGTTGCACATTCGCAAGGAGATGCCAGTCGATTCATACATCATTCCCGACCGCGGTTCGATGATGCGACTGCCCTTCAAGATGGAGCTCGACAGTTTTGTGGTTGAGTGCTATCAGGGAACCGAAGCCCCTTCCGATTACATCAGTTATGTTTCGGTAGGCGATGAGAATGTACGCATCTCTATGAACAATATTTTTGCGAAAGATGGCTATCGGTTCTACCAGTCATCGTACGACGAGGATATGCAAGGCTCTTGGCTGTCGGTTAATTACGACCCTTGGGGAACAGGCATAACTTATGCCGGATATCTGCTTCTGGGTTTGTCTATGATACTTGTCCTTCTGTCGAAAAACTGCGGATTCCGCAAATTGCTGAAGAATCCGGCATTGAAGAGAGGCTTTCTTTCGCTCATGCTGATGCTTGTCGTTGCCAATGCTTCGGCTTTTGCTCCGCGAACCGTAAAACGGGTGCAGGCCGATGAGATGGCGCGTCGTCAGGTGGTTTATAACGACAGAGTTGTGCCGTTCAACACACTCGCTCTCGATTTTGTTCAGAAGATAACCGGAAAATCATCGTTCAAAGGCTTGAGTGCCGAACAAATCGTCGTAAGCACGATGCTTTATCCCGAGGATTGGTCAAAGGTGAAGATGATTTACGTTAAGGATGCCGCCTTGCGAAAGGAACTCGGTGCAGAGGACAAATATCTGTGTATGCAAGATTTGTTCGTCGGCAGGGAGTACAAGCTTAATGCCTTGTACGGCAAGATTACCGACAAGCATAGCAAGAGTTTCAAGCAACTTCAGGAACTCGACGAGAAAGTTGCCCTCATCTTGATGCTGAACAACGGAACGCTCGTAAAACCACTCCCGAAGGATGGCAGCGTTGCTCCGCTTTCCGATTCTAAAATCGATGCCGAATTGTTCTACAACCGCGTGCCATTTACCAAGATTCTGTTCATGCTAAACCTCACGATGGGATTTTTGGCGTTCTTCTATCTGCTTTACTGCGGATTAAAGAAAAAGCAGAAAATGCGTTTTGCTACGGTTGCCTTTTCTGTAATTCTGTTTGCATCAACGGCCTTTCATCTTTTGGGATATGTTCTGAGATGGTATATCGGCGGCAGAATTCCGCTCAGCAACGGATTCGAGACAATGCAGTTTGTGGCTCTGTGCGTATTGCTTATCTCGTGTGCTCTCTATCGCCGTTTCTTTTTCGTTTTGCCTTTCGGATTCCTGCTTTCGGGCTTCACTCTGCTGGTAAGTTATCTCGGTCAGATGAACCCGCAGATAACTCCGCTGATGCCGGTGCTTGTGTCGCCGTGGCTCAGCAGTCATGTATCGATGATTATGATGAGTTACGCGCTTTTTGCCTTCATGATGTTCAACGCAATCCTTGCTCTGTGCATGATGCGTGGCGGAAACGAAGAGCAGGTTGAGCAACTCACCGTACTCAGCAAGGTGATGATGTATCCGGCATGTTTCTTCCTTGGCATCGGAATTTTCCTTGGTGCGGTATGGGCAAACGTGTCGTGGGGGCGATATTGGGCTTGGGACCCTAAAGAGGTTTGGGCGCTTATAACCTTCATGGTCTATAGCGTTGGCTTTCATAGCGACAGCATCAAGATTCTGCGCAATCCAAAGTTCTTCCATTGGTATATGCTCTTGGCATTCCTCACCATTCTGATGACATACTTCGGAGTGAACTATGTGCTCGGCGGAATGCACAGCTACGCCAATGCTTAATGAATGATACGCCGGTCCTGAACAAGAAAACGTTTTTCTGTATTTTGAACGAGACTTAAAGGAAAGACGTTTTCTGTTTTGTTATTCTGAAAACCGCAGTCTGTAAAAATATGCAGACGCAAAGCGAATCATTATGCAGAAAATGGCAAAAAATCTCCTTTTTAGGTAGGGGATAGCTAGGGGGTAGCAAGGAGATAGCAAGAGGGTAGCAAGGGGGAAGGTTCGGCGAAGCGTATATTGATACAATGCAGTTGACAATGGACAGTTGACAATTCACAATTCATAATTCATAATTCAAAATTGCTTTCATAATTAGAGAAAGTTTAAAAATCTTAGGCAATTCACGATTGACAACTTAGGAGTCGTTACGAACAATTTCGTCAGAAATTGTTCGTAGGTCCAAGGTAGGTCCAAGGTAGGTCCAAGGAAGTGGGGAGTAATTCACAATTTATAATTGTAGAAAAAGTGGGATATTTAGTCTTTTGGTAAATACAAAATAATGTCAAGGTATATGTAAGCTATATGTTGGGTATATGTAAGCTATATGTAAGGAGGATGTAAGATATATGATGAGTTGCCTGAGAATTCAGAAATAAGCCAGTCGTTTGTAAAATCCCGAACGAATCCCGAGTGCATCTCGAAGAGGATTTGGCAGCAAGCGAACAATGTTTGTGCGGTAAATTTGGCTTTACATAGAGACAACCTTTTTGTATCTATTTTTCAAAATATTGTCAGAAATAGACTTCATTCATAAAATAGTTTGTATATTTACCGCCGTAAAGCATCAATTTAAATTGTGAAAAACTTGCGTTACAACGGCGATATAAGCAGCATGCAGTGGCAGAATGATCACCTAAGCAGAGTTTACATATTTTAGAATTTAACTAGTTTTATGAATAAAGGTCTTATTCTAAACACATCATACAATGATTTTATCCTTGGAACTCATGTCTCTGATTACTTCGATAAGAGGCATGAGGAGGGTGTAGCAAGTGATAGTCCCTATGATGATATAGTCAGTTTTGAATTTTATGACGACGGAGTTGAAGTCTGGTGTAAAAACAATATTATTGACTCTATCTTTTGTGAAACAACATGCATATACGAAGGAGTAAATCTGATAGGGATGAAATTCGATGAATTCCTGAACCGATTTCATTTTTCTCCGGATGATGAAGATGTTATTTGGCTTGAAGGCGGTGAGGGAAAGAATGGTCAGAATCAGCATGTCTATGATTTCGACAAGGAAGGATTGCAGATATGGGTGTGGCGTAACAAAATTCGCACGGTGATAATTGGTGATTATTCAAATTGTACAGACTTGATTCTGAACAAATCATATCAAGAATTTGAACTTAATGTACCTATCTCAAATTATTTCTACAAGAAATACAAGGAATTAGATCCAGATACGACTCACCCATTCAAGCGTTACCAATTTTATTCACCCGAAGTTGAAATATGGTGTAGAAATGATTTGGTTGATACCATAATAAATGAAAGCATATGTGCCTATGAATACCAAAACAAAACTGTTAATCTTGTCGGTTTAGGGTATGATGCTTTCCTAAGGATTTTTGACGTGACCTCTCCTGTCAGCAAGCAGATATACGTAGATGCTAACGGAAGAAAAGAATTGCGTCATGTGTATGAGTTTGATACTTTAGGTCTTCAGATTTGGGTTTGGCACAAGAGTATCAAGAAGGTTCTCATCTATAACACAAAGGAAAGTAAATTGCACAGGACTTTGATTGAAACTGCCAAATAGAACTTAGTAGTGTTAAAGGAACTATAATGCAGACATAGAACATAAATAAAGCAACAATCATTCCCACACCTCCTTCAATTTCTCGTGAATTCTTTGGTGGTGTGGGATTTTTACCCCCCTTGTTCTGCCGAATTTGTAATTTGGCAGCGGCGATTATATCGCGAGTTTGCAACTCGCATTGTCGCAAGGCGACAAAACATCGCATCAAAAACAGACGTTTCTAAGCGGTGGGAATTACAAATTCCCATTTCTTTTCTCAGCCGAATTGCAAATTCGGCAGAACGGTTGGGACTCCAAGCGAATAGAGGAAGAATGGTAAATTTTGGCTTTACATAGAATCACTTTTTTGCATTTATTTTTCAAAATATTGTCATAAATAGGCTTCATTCATAAAATAGTTTGTATATTTACAGCCGTAAAACATCAAATTAAATTGTGAAAAACTAACGTTACAACGGCAACATAAGCAGCATGCAGTGGCAGAACGGCGCATCGGCTGCAAAGAGCGGATATAAGTTCAGCTACGACGGACTGAACCGCCTTACCTCTGCCATCTACGGCGAGGGCGACGAATCAAAAATATGACGGAAATACAAAATTAAAACAACATCATTATTTCAACGAATAATATTTGTTTCGATTCCGCAATAATAATAGAAAAATGAAGAATAATAGGAAAATTAATGTGTTCAGGCAATTTGTTGATGGTAAATATAATGATGCATTTGCTTTGTTGCCAACACTTTGTTTTGAACAAAGACTACGAACTATGTCTGTTCTCTGAATTTGATGCCATTTCTTTTGATTTTGAATATTGGTGTGTTGATGATAAGGAGTCAGAAGATGATTTCAGACAATTCTTCAAAGATTTTATTAGTTCTTATAAAGGCTATGCCTATCTTGTTAAGAAAGACTGGGAGAATGATGCTAATAGAATAAGAAGCTATAAAGGGATATTGAGCGATTGCGAGAAAAAAGTTCCTAACGCTCAATACGAGTATTATGTTGGAAAAACAAGAAGTGTGATTGCTGCTGTTTCGTTGCTCGGGAACGATGAAACAATAGAAACTGCTTTTTGTGAGATGTTCGATCCCGGTTCTTCTTTTGTATTGTTATCAGAAAACGAAATTAAGTTAGACGAAACATTCGTAAAAGACATTATGGAAAGATATTCAGTTAAGAATAAAGGACGAGCATTCAATTATATAGACATGACAGAAGGCTTGTGTAAGAATTATTCCATTTTCAGACTTGGAGAACAAGACGATTGTCTGATTGCTGTTATTTATTGCAATTCTGCGTTTACATCTCAGTTTGTAGAGCAAGGTGACATAGTTATGATAAAACGATGATTGCTAACTTTTGGATTTATAAACATCGATACATATTTGCATTATAAGCCATTTTATAATGCCCACAAAGGCATAGCCTTGCAAAATAAACAATAGAGCGGAAAAGCGAAGAATCAAACTCTTTAGTTTTTCCGCTCTTGTTTTTCAAAATGCAGGTAAAAAAGGCTTCAATCAAAAATAATTTTGTACATTTACCGCCGAAAAATACCGATATAAAATCGTGGAAAACAGGCTTTACAATAGCAACGATCGCGCCGTTATAAACGAAATTGGCGATGTGCGACAGGTAACGAACTATTACCCGTTTGGCGGAGTGTTTAGCACCACGGCATACAACAGCGGAGACGACTTGCAGCCATACAAGTATAACGGCAAGGAACTCGACCGCACTCACGGACTCGATTGGTACGACTATGGGGCACGCAACTATGATGCCTTTTTGCCTATGTTTACATCGCTCGACCCTCATTGTGAAAGTTATTACAATGTAAGTCCGTATGTGTATTGTGGGAATAATCCTATTTTGTTGGTTGATCCAAATGGAATGGATTGGTATTCAACAAAAGATTCTGTACTTGTTAATGGGAAAATATCTGCTGTAGTCCGTATTCGCTATACAGAATGTTGCTCACAGGAACAACTGTCAAAAAAAGGAATAAAAGGCGAATATCTAGGAGAAACGGTTGTCGTTTTTGATGGATATTATGATGAAAAACTTGGTACAGATAACAAATTGGGAGGTCCAGATTCTAAATGTGCAACTGCTACAGTATATGGAGAAGGTGGCGAGAAAGATATAACCAAATTTAGAGCATTTACAATGACATCTGATTTTGACAAATATGGTGCAATAGCTGATGGTTGTTATGATGTTAGTTGGAGAGATTATGCAGGTTCTGGTAAAATTCCTAAAAATTATATGTTAAACAATTGTGGTCCTATTGATACCATTGATGGAAATAGAAATGATAATGGATATTCAACTACACAAAAAAATGAAATATTTATTCATCGTACTAATTTGAATGGGTATGCTGGTGGTAGAGTGTCTGTGGGATGTTTATTGATTGATGGTAGGCAATGGGGTAGATTCGAGCAAAAAGTAGGAAAAAAGTCGTTTAAAGTTATATTGCAAAGGAAATGAGAAAAATATTGTTTGTATTGCTGCTTTTTAAGTGTTATGTTTCTTTCTCGCAAGAAAAATTCACAGTATTTTTCAGAAATGCTGTGAATGAAAAAGTGAAAGTCTTTTTTTCGGAGAACAGCCATGAGGAATGTGCTGAAATTAAAGAAGATTCTTTGCTGGAAAATTGGCATAATGTAAAAATCCTTCAAAAAAGTGCTTGTCGATATCTTGTGGAAATAAAGAACGAGCAACACCCCGATTTGTTGTTGATTAAGGGGTGGGTAAAAAAAACGGATTGCGGAATTTATTTGCGAGGAAAATACCTTTCGGAAGGTAAATTTTGTGTCAATATCTATAAATCGCCAAATGATGCGAAATCTCCGACGGTAATTATTGGGGATTATCCCGATTCTTTTCCTTGTAAAGAAAAGCCAGCAGCTTTGCCCGTGCTTGATTTCTTATACGACGGAACGGGATTCTGGGTAAAAACATCTTTTTATGGTACAGACGGAACTTTAATTGAAGGTTGGACAAAAGACATAAGTTCCAGTATCTATTGATTCACAATTTCCTATTCTCAAAGATGTGTAGTTTTCTTGTGTGGATTAGATATCCATCAAAACAAGATGCTTTCATTTTAGATAAAGCATTTTGTAATGCCCAATGCATAGCCCATAGCCTTGCAAAATAAGCAATAGGGCGGAAAAACGAAGAATCAAACCCTTTCGTTTTTCCGCTCTTGTTTTTTCAAAATGCTGGCAAAAACAGAAACGTTCGGCTAAAAGAAGTGCATCGTATTGCAGCAGATGGGGCACTCCTTCAGAGTGCTTGTTGTTGGTTGGTGGCTTTTCCGCAGGTCGTTCCGACCTACGGTTACTGAGCGGAGACGCTTCCAGCGTCTGCAAATTCAACTTTCTTTCGTTCTGTTGGGGGTGTCGCTTGACATATGGTCGTTTGCTCCCCCCTTGTTCTGCCGAATTTCCGAATTCGGCAGCATCATTAGTCGGGTCGGGAGTTTGTAACTCCCATTGTCGCAAAGCGGCAAAACATTGCATCAAAAAACAGACGTTTCTAAGCGGTGGGAATTTTAATTCATAATTCACAATTCATAATTGACAATGCTCGTAAATGAAAATTCTGAAGTTGAATTCTTGCGTCTGTATGGTAGCAAGCGAACGAAATTCAGTAGTGGAAATTCTTGCGTCCCTTCGGTAGCAAGCGAACGGAGTTCGAATGTCAAATTCCCATTTCTTTTCTCAGCCGAATTCTTGCGTCCTTTCAGTAGCAAGCGACCATAGGTCGAGCGCGGAAAATCGGCAGAACATTAAGTTTTAGATGAGTTTTATCTTGCATACGCATAATCATGGCTGTCAGACAACAGAGAAATATTGCCAGACAGCCATGACTGCTTATCAGAGGGCAATGCCAAGTTGCTTTGCTCCCTTTTTAATATAATCGCGGTCAACGTCCGTATCTTTTATAACCTCGCCGTCGAAGGCAATAAGGTCTATATCTATCTCAATACATCCGTCGCGTTTCTCTTCGGGGTTTCGTCCGCACATATCCTCAATTCCTTTCAGCTGCATTTTTATCAGCCTAAGCGGTATTATGGTCTTGAATACACCGCATTGGTTAATGAATGGCGGCCAGTCGGGATGTCCTATAGCATCAGAGTTTGTAGGTTCAGCCCATGTTATTTTACCTAGAGACGCTTCGAGCACAAGTCGTGCGTTATTTAAAGATTTCTCTGCGCGAAAATTGCTTCCTATGCAGATAAAACAGGTATGTTCGTGAATCATGGCTGCAAAATTACATTATTAAAATTAAATTTTAACATTTTTTTTGTAATTTTGCGCCCAAATAATAAAAATATGAATTTTATTGGTATTATTCCGGCGAGATATGCATCTACGCGTTTTCCTGCCAAGCCACTGGCAATGCTCGGAGGAAAGACTGTAATTCAGAGAGTTTACGAACAGGTTAAGGATTTGTTAGACAAGGTTGTTGTTGCTACTGATGATGAGCGTATAGAACAGGCTGTCAAGGCGTTCGGCGGCGAGGTTGTGATGACATCGCCAAACCACAAGAGTGGTACAGACCGATGTTTCGAGGCTTACACAAAGGTTGGCGGCGACTTCGACGTTGTTGTAAACATACAGGGCGACGAGCCTTTCATCCATCCATCGCAGATTGCAAGCATTAAGGCTTGTTTCGACGATGACACTACCGATATCGCAACGCTTGTAAAGCCTTTCACTCCAGCCGACGGACTTGCGGCTCTTCAGAACCCTAATTCTCCGAAGGTTGTTCTCAACTCAAACTTCAACGCGCTGTATTTCAGCCGCTCGGTAATCCCTTATCTTCGAAACAAAGAGCCTGAAGAATGGCTTTCTTCGCACACATATTACAAGCACATCGGACTGTATGCCTATCGTGTAGGCGTGCTGAAGGAGATTACGTCGCTCCCTCAGTCATCGCTCGAGATTGCCGAGTCGCTCGAACAACTCCGCTGGCTCGAAAACGGCTATAAAATAAAGGTAGGAATCACCGAGATTGAGACTGTCGGCATCGATACACCTCAAGATCTCGAAAGAGCAGAGAAATTCCTAAAGGAAGGCAGATGTTAGACCGTACGATTCAGCCGAAATTGTCGCCTCTTGGCGATTTCGTTCTGCCGGTTCCCGAAGACTCAACATTCTCAAACAACATCCCCGTTTCCGTCCTAAACGTAGGCGGACAGGACATTGTGAGGGTTGACATCGTAATAAATGCCGGCAAGATGCATCAGGAAAAGCTGCTTGTGTCATATTTCACAGGCATGATGCTGAAGGAAGGAACGTCGACCATGAGCAGGCAGGACATTGCCGAAAAACTCGATTTCTACGGCTCGTGGATGGTGGTTCAGTCAACTACTATATACACTTGCGTCACGCTGTTCTCTCTCAACAAATATCTGAAAGAGAGCATGGATATAGTTGTGGCTGCGATAACCGATTCGCAGTTTCCCGACGAGCAGCTCGACAAGTTCCGTCAGATTCAGTATCACCAGTGGCTCGTGAACAACGAGAAGGTTGAGGTGATGTCGAACCGCGCGTTCCATTCAAACTTCTTCGGCTCTGAACATATCTGCGGAAGATATGCTGATGATGCTGATTATAACCAGCTTACGAACGATGACTTGAAGCATTTCTTCAGAAAGCATTATAATAGCGGAAATTGCCGCATCTATCTTTCGGGAATGGTGACGGACAAAGTCGTTGCCGATGTAGAGAGACTTGTGGGCACAACCTCGTGGGGGCAGATTTCCGAGCCTACCCGGTACATTCCTCAGACGGTTTGCAAAACATCAGAAAAACGAGTCTTTGTAGAGAAGAAAGATGCCACTCAGAGTGCTGTTAAGATGGGCAAGATGCTCATTCCGCGCAAGCATCCCGACTATGCAAAACTCCGTCTGCTGATGAGCCTCTTCGGCGGAAGTTTCAGCAGCCGTCTGATGAGCAACATCCGCGAGGATAAAGGCTACACATACGGCATCAACGCAAGTTATATGCACGTTCCTGATGCAAGTTACATGCTCATCTCGTCGGAGTGCGACAATCTGTATGTCGAGCCGCTCATTGCCGAAGTCTACAAGGAGATGGCTCTGCTTCGCGATGTAAAAATAGAGGAAGACGAACTCCGACAGGTGAAGAACTATCTGCAAGGCGATATGATGCGCACATACGAAGATCCGCTCACGATGATTGGCGCGTACATCTCGATGGATTACAACAATGTTGGTCGCGGTCATCTGGCAAGATGTTTCAACGAGGCGAATGCTGCAACAACCGAAGAATTGCATCTTCTGGCACAGAAATACTTTACTGAAGATGGATTTTTAGAGGCGATAGCAGGAAAAAAGATAAACAAATCTTAATTTTTTTTGCTTGTTTGACATTGTTTTGCTAACTTTGATGCCCTAATTATGATTGCTTTCTTGAAATGAAAAGATTTAAATTATTATATATATCGTTTGTCTTGAGCGTGTCGTCGGTCTGCGCCCAACAAATAAAGATAGGTAATTATACCTTCAAGGACGGGGCAGAGTACAGCGGCGAGATGGTTGGCAACAAACCCAACGGCAAGGGCAGAACGGTGTTCCAGAATGGCGATGTCTACGAAGGCGAGTATGTAAAAGGCAAGCGCGAGGGCTACGGCATCTATTCGTTTCCCGACGGCGAGAAGTATGAGGGCGAATGGTTTCAGGACCAGCAGCACGGCAAGGGCACATACTACTTTATGAACAACAACCGCTACGAAGGTCAGTGGAACCGCGATTATCAGCAGGGACAGGGCACGATGTATTACTACAACGGCGATACATACGTTGGCAACTGGGTGCAGGATAAGCGCGACGGCTTTGGTACATACACATGGAGCAACGGCCCTACTTACACCGGCGAGTGGAAGAACGACCATAAATGCGGCAAAGGCGTGTACGACTGGAAGGACGGTTCGCGCTACGAAGGCATGATGCGCGACGATCTGCGCAACGGCAAAGGCACATACGTCTATGTAAACGGCGACAAGTACATTGGCGATTGGGTAAACGATATGCAGGAAGGCAAGGGCATATACGAGTTCAAGAACGGCGACAAGTATGAGGGCGATTACGTCAAGGGCGAGCGCACAGGTCAGGGCATCTTCCACTTCTGCAACGGCAACAAATATGTTGGCCGTTACGAGAAAGGCGAGCAGAACGGCTACGGTGTTTTTACTTGGAAGAACGGAGCCGTTTACGAAGGCCAGTGGAAGAACGACAAGCGCGAAGGCAAAGGCAAATACCGCTGGGCCAACGGCGATGTTTACGAGGGCGAATGGCGCAATAACAACATGAACGGTCAGGGCATCCTCCGCATGGTAGACGGTACAAAATACAAGGGCGGCTTCAAAAACGGACTGAAGGACGGCAAGGGTGTTATGGAAGACAAAGACGGCGTCCGCTTCGAAGGATTCTTCAAGAACGGAATGAAAGACGGTCCGTTCGTAGAGATGGATAAAAACGGCAACGTAACCCAGAAAGGCGTGTTTACCAACGGAAAATTGGACACATCAGCCAAATAATGCGCCGTTTTTCGTTCGTAATTAAAAATATTTTCATAATTTTGTATTTGTAAGTGACTATTATATAATTCGAAACAACATATATAAAATAAAAAACTATGGTAATTGATAGATTGGAAAACTTGGAAAAGTACGCTTCTCTTAATCCACTTTTCCCAAAGGTTGTAGAGTTTTTGAAGAATACTGATCTCGCTTCTCACGAGGCTGGAAAAGTCTTCATTCAGGATAAAGACCTTTTTGCTAACTTCACTACTGCCAAGGGCAAGAAAGCCGACGAGGCTACACTCGAGACTCACATCGAGATGATTGATATTCAGATTCCTATCAATACTTGCGAGACAATGGGTTACATTCCTGCATGCAAACTCCCACAGGTAGAGTACAATGCAGAGAAGGACATCACAAAGTATCCGGGTGTGGCATCTGAGTCGTACATAAAGGTTCAGCCGGGAATGTTTGCCATCTTCTTCCCAGAAGACGGACATGCTCCTTGCATCTCTGACGAGGCTGAAATCCAGAAAGTGATTTTCAAAGTTAAAGTTGCGAAATAACAAACCTACTATCCTTAAATAAATCCCCTTATACCATGGAGGCAAAACTTAAAATACTTAAGAAAGATGCTTGGCTTGAACCGTATTCGATGGCGATTAACGGTCGGCACAGACATTATCTTGACAAGAAAAACGAACTTACGGGCAACGGCGAGAAAACCCTGTCCGAATTTGCTACTGGATATCTGTATTTTGGTTTGCGCCGGATATCAAAGGGGTGGGCTTTCCGCGAGTGGGCACCGCATGCAACCGAGATTTATCTCATCGGTGACTTTAACAACTGGAAGGAAAGCGAAAAGTTTAAGCTTAAAAGGATTACAGAGTCGGGCAACTGGGAACTGATTCTGCCTCCGAGCACGATAAAGCACGGCGACCTTTACAAAATGAAGGTATATTGGAACGGCGGATGCGGAGAGCGCATTCCGGCATGGTGCCAGCGCGTGGTGCAGGACGAGCAGACCAAGGTTTTCTGTGCTCAGGTTTACGAGCCCGACAAACCATATCGCTTCAAAAAGAAGAACTTCAAGCCGAACGTTAATCCGCTGCTGATATACGAATGTCACATCGGAATGGGGCAGGATGCCGAGAAAGTCGGAACATACGATGAATTCCGCGTGAACGTGCTTCCACGAGTGGCTGCCGACGGATACAACTGTATTCAGGTGATGGCTATTCAGGAGCATCCTTACTACGGAAGTTTCGGATATCATGTTTCGAGTTTCTTTGCGTCGTCGTCACGTTTTGGAACGCCCGATGATTTGAAACGTCTTATCGACGAGGCTCACCAGATGGGCATATCCGTCATAATGGATATTGTTCATTCTCACTCTGTCAAGAACGAGAACGAGGGCTTGGGCAATCTCTGCGGCGATCCTTGCCAGTATTTCTATTCGGGCGACCGAAGAGAGCATCCGGCATGGGATTCGCTTTGCTTTGACTACGGCAAGAACGAGGTCCTGCACTTCCTTCTGAGCAACTGCAAGTATTGGATGGAAGAGTTCCACTTCGACGGATTCCGATTCGACGGTGTGACATCGATGCTCTATTACAGCCACGGATTGGGTGAGTCGTTCAACGGCTACGAAGATTATTACAACGGTCATCAGGACGATAACGCAATCTGCTATCTCACGTTGGCTAACGACCTTATTCACGAAATCAATCCTAAGGCAATAACCATTGCCGAGGAGGTGAGCGGAATGCCGGGACTTGCTGCACCGATAGAGTGGGGCGGCTACGGATTCGACTATCGCATGGCGATGAATATTCCGGACTATTGGATAAAGACCATCAAGGAGAAGGCTGATGAGGACTGGAAGCCGGGCAGCATCTTCTGGGAACTGACTAACAGAAGAGCCGACGAGAAGACAATCTCGTATGCCGAAAGTCACGATCAGGCACTTGTAGGTGACAAGACTCTGATATTCAGACTAGTCGATTCGGATATGTACTGGCATTTCAAGAAGGGTGACGAGAATTTTCAGGCTTCGCGAGGAATTGCTCTGCATAAGATGATTAGACTGGTAACGCTGTCAACAATAAACGGTGGCTACCTCAACTTTATGGGAAATGAGTTTGGTCACCCTGAGTGGATTGACTTTCCGCGCGACGGCAACGGCTGGAGTTACAAGTACGCTCGCCGCCAGTGGAATCTGGTAGACAACAAGGAGTTGTGCTACAACTATCTTGGCGAGTTTGACAAGGCGATGATAAATCTGATGAAGCAGAGCCGAGGCATCCAGAAGACGGCGGTTATAAAGATTTGCGACAACGACGGCGACCAGATTCTGGCGTTCAAGCGAGGCGACTTGCTGTTCGTCTTCAACTTCAACCCTACAAAGTCGTTCAGCGACTACGGTATGTTGGTTCCGGAAGGAAGCTACAAGGTTGTGCTTAATACCGATAATCCTGAATTTGGCGGCGGTGGATTGACCGACGATACGGTAGAACATTTCACCCAGCCCGACGCGCTTTATCAGTCGTCAGGCAAAGGCTGGCTGAAGTTGTATATTCCATCGCGTACTGCTGTGGTTCTAAAAAAAGTTTAAGAGGCATAAAGAATAATGAGTTATAGTAGTATAAACCGTAATAAGACCGTACGCTCAGTCATTGTTGTGTGCGGTCTTGTTTTCGTTGCATTCTGCTTCTTGTTCCTTTGGAGAATGCAGGGAAGTATCATAAGTGCCGGACAGTATGCCTTTGCGCACGGACAGACATCGTACAATCCGATAATCGGCGCGTGCATCACTACGTTTCTGCTGGTGCTGTTGCAGATAGGCGTGCAGAAGATGCTGCATTTTACCCGTCAGTTGTACGCTCTGTCATATCTGCCGTCGTGCGTGGTGCTGGGCTTTTACACGAGTTTCGGACCGTCAATCTATTCGGGCTTGAATTTTTCGTGGACATGGATTCTGATGCTCGTCCTTCTCATCGTCTTTTGCCTTCTGAGCAAGCCGATAAAGCGTCTTGCAATCTTCGATTTTGAGGAAGATGACAGAAATGTTGAGTTCTGGCGTCAGTATGGCGGAAATGCCATCATCCTTGCTGTGTTGTTCGGTATAACGGCGTGCATTTCGAACACAAACGATGAGTTTCATTACGATGTGAATATGCAGAATTATATCGTAGACGGCGACATGGATGCAGTTTTGGCAGAGGGTAGCGAATCTGAGGTGGCAAACCACGATATTACGGCGATGCGTGCCTTCGCTCTTTCAAAGAAAGGCGAATTGGGTGAGCGGTTGTTCGAATATCCGCAGTATTACGGTTCTGAAGGATTGCTCATCAGCATGGCAGATACAACTCATTTGCTGTTTTCGCCTCTTGTGCAGTACAGACATCTGGGTGCGCTTCCGCGTCGCGAGCATCGCACGGCAATACAATATCTCGAGGCTCTGAACCGTCATCCGCAGCAGGCAAAAGCCCCGGTGAAGCATTATCTTATGTGTGCCTATCTGCTTGATAAAGATATCGAGTCGTTCGTTTCGGAATTCGTAAAGCACTACGACGTGTCAAAGAATCACAAGATTCCGAAGCATTATGCCGAGGCACTTCTTCTGTACAAATATATGCAGGTTGACAGCGTTCAGGTGGTTTACAACGACAATGAAATGGAAAGTAATTACTCCGACTACCGAATGTTGGAGAAGAAATATAAGAACAAAACAGAATTGAAGAACAGATGCCGTGAAGATTTCGGCAAGACATACTGGTGGTACTATCAGTATGGAAAAAAAGATTGAGTAATAAACGAAGGTAAATTATGGCAAGAAAGAAAAAACAACTCCCTTTGCTGGAGAATATTACGATACAGGCCGTGGCTGCCGAGGGCAAGTCGCTTGCAAGGGTCGATGACCTTGTGGTGTTTGCTCCGTACGTCGTGCCCGGCGATGTGGTGGATTTGCAAGTCCGCCGAAAGAAGCACAGCTATGCCGAGGCAGAGGTTGTGAACATTCATCATTATTCGGAGTTGCGCGACACACCTTTCTGCGAGCACTACGGCGTTTGCGGAGGCTGCAAGTGGCAGTGTCTGAAGTATGAGGAGCAGTTGAAGGCAAAGCAGCAGCAGATAACAGATAATCTGACGCGAATAGGCAAGATTGAACTTCCTGAAATCAGTCCGATTTTGGGAAGCGAGAAGACAAAGTTCTATCGCAACAAACTCGAATTCGGATTCAGCAACAAGCGCTGGCTCACGAACGAGGAGGTGAAGAGCGGCGTTAAGTACGAGCACATGGACGGCGTAGGCTTCCATATCTCTGGCTGTTTCGACAAGATTCTTCCTATCGAAAAGTGCTGGCTGATGGATGATCTCTGCAACACTATTCGTAACGATGTGCGCGACTATGCCTATGCCAACAACCTGTCGTTCTACGATCTTCGCGAGCACAAGGGTCTGCTCCGCAACATGATGATTCGCAACAGCAATTCGGGCGAGTGG
This sequence comes from Bacteroidales bacterium KHT7, assembly GCA_900102385.1. Lineage (GTDB taxonomy): Bacteria > Bacteroidota > Bacteroidia > Bacteroidales > Bacteroidaceae > Ga6A1. Next base: position 118,785 of record FNBQ01000002.1, read on the forward strand.
ATGCTCGTCATGCAGTTCTGCTGGACAAATAAGGACGAGGAGGCATCGGCAATGGCTCTGATGCAGCATCTCAAAGAGACATTCCCACAGATTACAAGCCTTATGTATGTCAATAATCAGAAGTTTAACGATACGATAAACGACCTTGATATAAAGACATACAGCGGCAATGACCATATCTTCGAGCTGATGGAGAATCTTCGTTTCAAGGTTGGACCGAAGTCGTTCTATCAGACAAATACCGATCAGGCTTACGAGTTGTACAAGGTGGCTCGAAACTTTGCTGGTCTGACGGGTAACGAACTTGTCTACGACCTCTACACGGGAACTGGAACAATCGCAAACTTCGTGGCTCATCAGGCTAAGAAAGTGGTTGGTATTGAGTATGTTCCAGATGCAATCGAGGACGCTAAGGTAAATTCGGAAGTAAACGGAATAAAGAATACGCTCTTCTTCGCTGGCGATATGAAGGATATGCTCACTCAGAACTTCATTAACGAGCATGGTCGCCCCGATGTGATTATCACCGACCCTCCAAGAGCTGGAATGCATCAGGATGTGATTGATGTTCTGCTGTTTGCAGAGCCAAAGAAGATAGTTTATGTTAGTTGCAATCCTGCTACTCAGGCACGCGATTTGCAATTGCTCGACGTTAAGTATAAGGTCACAGCCGTTCAGCCGGTTGATATGTTCCCTCATACTCAGCATGTCGAGAATGTTGTTTTACTCGAAAAGAAATAATTATGCCACAGCCAAGAAAACAGTTTGTAAACAAACGAAATACAGTAAACGAATATGTGGTGAAAGAGTCGGGCGAACTGATGGCTTTTATCATGCAGGCGATGCACGGAATAAGCCGCACGAAGGCTAAGGAACTGCTCACCAAGAAGTGTGTTTCTGTAAATAATATGAATGTGTCTCAGTGGAATCACGAACTTCATAAGGGCGACAAGGTTCAGATTGGACATTACAAGGGACACAAGGAATTCCATAGTGATGCCCTGAAAATCGTTTACGAAGATGCCTATCTGCTTGTTGTTGAGAAGCGCGAGGGCGTTCTGTCGGTCTCAACCGGAAGACAGAAGAATTCGGCTCACGATATTCTCGACGAATATCTTAAAAGACAAGGACGAAACAGTGGCGTTCACACCGTTCACCGTCTCGACCGCGAGACTTCGGGCCTGATGATTTTCGCCAAGGATATTAAGACGCGTCTCACTTTCCAGGAGGCATGGAAGGATTATGTTTACGACCGCCGATACATTGCGGTTGTGAGTGGCGATATGGAGAAGGACAGCGGTACGGTGGCTTCGTGGCTCACCGATAACAGAATGTTTGTAAGCTACTCAACGCCTTACGACAACGGTGGAAAATATGCCGTTACGAACTACAAGACGATAAAGCGCGCAAACGGCTATTCGCTCGTTGAGTTGAAACTTGATACGGGAAGAAAGAACCAGATTCGCGTTCATCTTCAGGATTTGAAGCATCCGATTATTGGCGACCGCAAGTACGGAAATGGCATCGACACGATTGGCAGACTTGCTCTCCATGCTTTCAAGTTGTGTTTCCGTCATCCTGTTACAGGCGCAAATCTTGAGTTTGAGACGCCTTATCCGCCAAAGTTCAAGAAGTTGTTCGAACAGGGAGCGTCGCAATGTCCTGCTCCTACAAAGGAACTGAAAAAGCCTGTCTTCAAGCCTCGTCACAACGAGGAAGATTATTACGGAGAAGAAGATTAAAACAGAAAAGTTATTGTCTGGACTATACCGGACAATAACTTTTTTTGTTTAGCATATTTCATTTAGCATGGCTATAACCGTTCTTGTATAGGCTTGTATACAAAAAATATAAGCCGATTACAATAAGTGGAACTGACAAAATTTGTCCCATATCAAGTAGCATGTCGCTTTCGAAATCTTCTTGAACTTCTTTTATAAATTCTACAAAAAAGCGGAATGTAAAAATGGTAGAAATACAGTATCCGAAATAAAAGCCTGTTCCCATATCTTTTAATGATGTCTTTCGGTACAAAAACAAACCAAAAACGAAAACGCAACCATAAAACAAGGCTTCGTACAACTGCGCCGGATGTCTTGGAACTAAATCAACTCGTTCAAAAACAAAGGCCCACGGAACATTCGTCGGACATCCTATAATTTCAGAATTTATCAGATTTCCTAATCTTATCATCATGGCACAGAATGGCGCTGCAAATGCAACCATATCAAGCACAAGAAGAGGCTTGAACTTGTATATCTTACAATATAAATATAGGGCTAAGACTAATCCAATTACGCCTCCGTGCGATGCAAGACCCGCATATCCCGTATAAATCCAATCACCGGTAGGAAGAATTCTGATAGGAATGAAAATCTCTAGAAAGTGGGACCAACTGCTCAAGAAATAAGATGCTCCATAGAAAACGCAGTGCCCGATACGTGCACCGGCTAACACTCCAACAAAGCAAAAATAGAACAACTGTTCAACCAACAAATGTTCTTTATGATACTTATTTATTTTCTCGACAATTATTGAAGAACCAAGCAGACCTATTGCCCACAATAATCCATACCATCGTATGGGAGTTCCACAAACAGAAAATATTTCTAATGAAGGATTCCAATGAATATAGTCCATTTTTGTTCTTTTAGTATTAAAATCAGACAAAGATACAAATATTTACTGTAATCCTACATTTGTGCCTGCTGAAAAATGTTAATCGAGCGTGAAAGAGCCTTATTATTTCTTTTGTTTTAACTTATTTCCTAATCTCATTCACAATCTCCAGCATTTCTTCGTGAATCTTGCCGTTGGTGGCAAGAACCTCTTTGCCAGAGTAGAAGTTGTCGCCGCCGCTGAAATCGGTGATTCTTCCGCCTGCTTGCATCAATATAAGTGCGCCTGCTGCAACGTCCCACGGACCGAGCAAGCCCTCCACGCGCGCTTCGGCTCTGCCGGCTGCGATGTAGCATAATTCGGTTGCACATGCGCCGATAAGTCTAAGTCCGCAAGCATTTCCGTAGAGTCTGTTGACGAGTTTTGTTTCGAAATCTCTGAATGCCTCGGCATTGTAAGGGAAGCCGAGTTCAACGAGTGCATCGTCTACCTTGTCGATGTTTGTACAGCGAATTTCCTCGCCGTTAAGATATGCCTTGCTGCCTTTGTAAGCCCAGAAAAGTTCGTTTCGTGTACATTCGTAAACCACACCTATAAGCAGTTCCTTCTTTGAGCGAAGGGCGATGCTGATACAATAAGGAGTGAGATTATGTATGAAATTGGTTGTCCCGTCGAGCGGATCGACAACCCAATAGAATTCCTCATCGTTTAGTCCTGCCGAGCCTTCCTCGCAGATGAATCCGGCTGATGGCAGAAGTTCGTGAAGTTTGCCGACAAGTCGTTTCTCGCTTTCCTTGTCAACGTACGAGACATAGTCGTGAGCCGCCTTTTTCTCTACCTTTCCGCGTTCAAACTTACTGCGTTCGTCGCGAACCATTGCTCCATTAAGTACTGCGAGTTTTTTAACCTCTTCTGTAAGTTGTTCCAGATTGAGTTCGATATTCATAGTGGTCTGTTTTTCTGCATTTATAAAACAAAAGCAACCAAGAAAAATCTTGATTGCTTGGCGGTGCGTACGGGACTCGAACCCGTGACCCCATGCGTGACAGGCATGTATTCTAACCAGCTGAACTAACGCACCTAAAACTATATTTTCTTAAACCAGAATCGCTGTTCTGGAAAAGCGATGCAAAGATACAACAATATTTCGAATCTGCAAATTTTATCGGCAAAAATATTCGGTTTTTATGCTTTTTCTTGTTCCTGAGACTTTTCAGCCGTCTTTCTCACCTTGTAAAGTTGATAAGAGTTTACGACGTTGTGGCATACGGAGTAGAATCCTCCTGCGATTGACGTTACTGGCGTAAGGAATGTTGCCCCAAGCCAGATGGTGAAGACCGTATTCTTCTGTCCGAGAGCCTGTCCGCCGCTGATTCGGTCGTTGTATTTGCCGCCAATCATCTTTCCTAGGGCAAACTGAATGGCGCATGTTATGAGTGCAGCCACGGCTATGCCGACTTCCATAATCAAGTCCTCGTTGCTATGGACGATACTTCGGGTTGTTACGGCAATGGCAAGAGACAGCGAGACTGCCCACATGTAAAATGCCAGATTCTTTGGCTTCTGCATCATTGCATGGAGTTTAGGCATGAAGATTCGCACTAACCACGCAAGAAAAAGCGGAAAAATGAGCAGCGGAAAAACCTTTCGCAGGATGGCAATGAATGCCGGCAGGAAACTGACTCCTTCGCTTGGGTGTACCATCGGCACAACAATCGGAATGACGATTGCCGAAGTCAGGTTGGCAAGCATCGTGTAACTGACAAGGGTTTGTGCGTTTCCGCCCAGTTTTCCGGTGATGACGGCGGCTGCCGTTGCTGTTGGGGTAATCATACAAATCATTGCTCCTTCGAGAACAACGCGATACTGATTTTCGGGACAAAAGATGAGCGGCAATCCGAGTAGGACGAATGTGCAGACTTGTATCATGATGAGCCAGAGATGCCATTTTGTCAGACGAAGTGACTTAGGGTCAATCTTGCAGAAAGTAAGAAACAACATGCAGAATATCAGCAGCGGCTGAATGTATGCTATTGCCTCGGATACAAATTCGTGTGTTTCGTCGAGTTGTGGAATTGCCGTGTATATAAAATATGCAGCAACTCCCGTTAGCATGGCTATCGGGAGAGTCCAGTTTCTTAAGAATTGTATGATTTTCATTTTTGCTTGTTATCCCGGAATTTTTATGTTTAGAGTAGGCGGGTAGGGTCGTAGTCGAGCAGAACGGTCTTCTGCTGTTTGAGCGATTCCTGAACGTCGATGATGCGCTGGTTGCTGCTTCCTCTGAATAGTAAATCAGGGTCGTGCAGGGATTCCTCAAACCGACCGTCTACAAGCACGTCTATCGACTTCAGAAGTCGGAGAGCCTGCGGATTCTGTTTCAGCGTCTCGAACGTATAGCCGGTGTAGCACCAGATGTTCTTGCTGCTCGAACGCTTTATGGCTTCTGCCAATTCTGCGAATCCTTCGGCCTGATACATCGGGTCGCCGCCAGTGAATGTCACGTCGGCAAATTCATCGGCAAGGATTTCTTTCAGGATATCTTCCGTAGATGTCATTGTGCCGGCGTTAATGTCCCATGTGCTGGGGTTCTGACAGCCTTTGCATGCATTTACGCAACCGGCACAATAAATTGAGGTCCGGAAGCCCGGACCATCAACTGTTGTGTCATGAATAATTTTTATGATGCTAATCATATCTTGTATTTCAAAGATATTTTTAGTTCTTGAAGTCGTGAACCACTCTGTCGTTCAACTCGGCAAGCTTTGCGCGGTTCCATCTGTCGGTAGTTCCAACAAGATAGCCGGTGATTCGCTGGAGCTTGTCTACGTTTGTGCCTCCACATTTAGGACAGGTGTCAAGATTCTGGTCGGCATTCTCGTATCCGCAGTCAAGACAGCGGTTGCGGTTGTGGTTTACCGAGCCGTATCCCATGTTGTACTTGTCCATCATGTCAACCACGCGCATAATCACATCAGGGTTGTGAGTAGCATCGCCGTCAATCTCAACATAGAAGATATGGCCGCCGCGTGTAAGGTCGTGGTATGGTGCCTCAACCTGAGCCTTGTGAAGCGCGCTGCACTTATAGTAAACCGGAACATGGTTTGAGTTTGTGTAATAGTCACGGTCTGTCACACCCGGAATAACGCCGAATTCGTTGCGGTCTGTGCGAGTGAACTTGCCAGACAAACCCTCGGCAGGAGTTGCAAGAACGCTGTAGTTGTGTCCGTACTTCTCAGAATATCCGTTCGCACGGTTGCGCATGTATGTGACAATCTTAATTCCAAGTTCCTGAGCCTCTTCGTTTTCGCCGTGATGCTTGCCGACGAGTGCCACAAGACATTCAGCCAAGCCGATGAAGCCGATTCCGAGAGTTCCTTGGTTGATTACCGATTCGATTGTGTCGGTTGGCTTCAGTTTCTCTGCGCCGAGCCACAATGATGACATTACGAGAGGGAACTGCTTTGCAACGGCTGTCTTCTGGAACATGAAACGCTCGTGAAGCTGTTGTGCCGTGATGTCGAGCACGTTGTCGAGTTTTGCAAAGAACTGTGCGATACGCTCTTCCTTGCTCTTGATGTTCATGCACTCGATGGCAAGGCGAACGATGTTTATTGTTGTAAACGAGATGTTTCCTCGTCCTATTGATGTCTTTGGTCCGAAGCGGTTCTCGAACACGCGTGTGCGGCATCCCATTGTTGCCACCTCGTGAATGTAGCGCTTAGGGTCGTCAGCCTTCCATTCTTCGCTCTGGTTGTAAGTTGCGTCGAGGTTCAGGAAGTTAGGGAAGAATCGGCGTGCCGTAACTTTGCAAGCCAGTTTGTAAAGGTCGTAGTTTCTGTCTTCCGGCAGATAGTTCACGCCTCTCTTCTTCTTCCAAATCTGAATAGGGAAGATGGCTGTCTCGCCCTTTCCAACGCCCTCGTATGTGCTGATGAGCATCTCGCGGATGATGCATCGGCCCTCGGCAGAAGTGTCTGTTCCGTAGTTTACAGAGCTGAATACAACCTGATTACCGCCGCGTGAGTGGATGGTATTCATGTTGTGGATGAATGCCTCCATGCTCTGATGAACGCGTGCAACAGTCTTATTGATAGCGTGCTGCTTTACGCGAGCCTCGCCTTCGAGCCCGTCGAGCGAAGTGTTTAGGTAATCGTCTATAGGAGCGTCGTAAAGATGCTTGAAGTCTTGAGCATAAAGATTCTCAAGATTCTTAACCTCCTCTATATAACTGCGGCGAACATAAGGTGCAAGATAGAAGTCGAAAGCAGGGATTGCCTGACCGCCGTGCATCTCGTTCTGTGCTGTTTCGAGAGATATACATCCAAGTATGCTGGCTGTCTCGATACGCTTTGCAGGGCGTGATTCTCCGTGACCTGCGCTGAATCCGAACTCAAGAATATGGTCGAGCGGATGCTGAACGCAAGTGAGCGACTTAGTAGGATAATAATCCTTGTCGTGAATATGTATGTAGTTGTGCGATACGGCATCGCGTACCGGCTCGCTCAGCAGATAGTCGTCAACGAAAGGCTTTGTTGTTTCGCTCGAGAACTTCATCATCATGCCGGCTGGGGTGTCGGCATTCATGTTTGCGTTCTCGCGTGTAATATCATTAGACTTGATGTTGATGATTTCGAGGAACATGTCGGTTGTCTTTGCCTTTCGGGCAATGTTGCGCTGGTTGCGGTAAGAGATGTACTGGCGTGCCACATCCTTACGGCTTGACTTCATCAGCTCGCGCTCAACCGCGTCCTGAATGTCCTCAACTGTCATTTGTGATTTTCCACGGGTTGCAATGTGATCGGTAATCTGGTTGATGAGGTTTGCGTCCTCGCCAATCTCGGTGTGGAGCATTGCCTTGCGTATGGCGCCAGAAATTTTGGATTCGTTGAATCCAACAATTCGACCGTCTCGTTTAACGACTGTCTGTATCATTTTTTTCTTGTCAGTTAGAATTGTTAATTTTTTAATTGCTGCAAAGGTATAATATAAGATTTGAATTTCAAAATTTTTCAACTTTTAAATTTGTTAAAAATATTAAAACGCTGAAAATCAATAATATAAAAAATAGAAATGGAAAACTTTATAGTAAAACATTAAATAAAGTTTGCAAAAAGCTATCGCTGTGATAGTTATGAAAATTACATTGCTATCCTGCTATTTTTACCATAATTTTATGGCAAAATCTTATAAAGTTTTGTGGTGGTGTGTTTATCGTTTTTACACATTTGTTGTTAAGCGTTTGCAAATATATGAAAATATTTTTGTTGTTCGATTGATATTAGGTCAAAAAAAAATAAGTATTTTTGCAATCGATATGAGACGAAAAATTATTTATGTTCTTTGGGCACTTTTGTTGCTTATTATATTAGGTGTTGTCGGCGCATTCACCGCAATATCTAAAGGTTGGATTGGACACCTGCCTAAAATTGAGGATTTACAGAACCCTGTAGACAAGTACGCAACTCAGATTATATCGTCTGACGGAAAGCTTCTCGGCACATGGTCGTACTCGAAAGATAACCGAATCTATGCCGAATACAATTCCATCTCGCCAAATCTGATAAACGCATTGGTCGCTACCGAGGATGCGCGTTTCTACGAGCATTCGGGAATCGACGTGCGCGCTCTTTTCCGTTCGCTGGTAAAGCGCGGAATCTTTATGCAGAAGAGTGCGGGCGGTGGCTCAACCATCACTCAGCAGCTTGCAAAGCAGCTTTATACTAATGTTGCTAAGAACAGCGTTCAGCGCGCCCTTCAGAAGCCGATAGAGTGGGTTATTGCCGTTCAGCTCGAAAAATATTACACAAAGGAGGAAATCATCACGCTGTATTTCAATAAGTTCGATTTCCTTAACAACGCAGTCGGAATAAAGACAGCCTCGAAGACATATTTCGGAAAAGACCCTTCGCAACTCACCATCAACGAGGCTGCAACCCTTGTCGGAATGTGCAAGAATCCGTCTCTCTTCAATCCCGTAAGACATAACGAGCGTTGCCGCGGTCGTCGAAATGTGGTTCTCGGTCAGATGCTAAAGGCTGGCTTCATCACCAAGGCGGAGTACGACACTTTGAAGGAAGAGCCTCTGGTGCTCGACTTCCATCGTGTTGACCACAAGGAAGGACTTGCGACTTACTTCCGCGAGTATCTCCGTGGTGTGATGATGGCAAAGAAGCCTGAACGCGACAGATATCCGGAGTGGAACTATCAGCAGTATTATCAGGATTCACTTTCGTGGGAGAAAGACCCGCTATACGGCTGGTGCAACAAGCACAAGAAGAAAAACGGCGAGAACTACAACATTTACGAAGACGGATTGCGAATCTATACAACCATCGACTCGCGCATGCAGGCTTATGCCGAGCAGGCAGTAATTGAGCATATCGCCGGAAAATTGCAGCCTGCGTTCGATAAGGAGAAACGCCGCAAGAAGACCGCTCCGTTCAGTTCTATGCTCTCGACAGCCGATGTCGAGAAAATCATGAAGCGAAGCAAGATGCAGAGCGAACGCTACATCATGATGAAGAAGGCAGGCTGCTCGGATAGCGAGATTGACGAGGCTTTCAGCACAAAGACAGAGATGAGCGTTGCCAAGTATGTTGTAAGTCGCGACGAGAAGGGTGCGGTTAAGAATGTAGATATCATCGAGGTCGATACGATGTTGACTCCGATGGATTCAATCAGATATTACAAGCATTTCTTGCGCAGCGGATTTATGAGCATGGACGCTAAGACAGGTGCGGTTAAGGCATACGTCGGTGGCTTGGATTATACTCATTTCCAGTACGATATGGTAACTCTCGGACGTCGTCAGGTTGGTTCTACAATCAAGCCGTTCCTTTATTCGCTTGCGATGGAGAACGGATTCACGCCTTGCGACGAGGCTCCGAATGTTCAGGAAACGTATAATATAAATGGGGTAGACTGGACTCCGCGAAACGGTAGCCGCGCCCGCTATGGCGAGATGGTTACGCTCAAGTGGGGACTTGCCAACTCTAACAACTGGATTAGCGCATGGCTTATGAACCAGCTCGACCCAGTACAGCTTGTCGATTTGATGCATCAGTTTGGCATCAATAACAAGAAGATTGACCCTGTGATGAGCCTTTGCCTCGGTCCTTGCGAAATCTCTGTTTCTGAGATGGTTAGCGCATATTCTGCCTTTGCCAACAAGGGAATTCGTGCTCAGCCTATGTTCGTAACCCGAATTGAGGACAGCGAAGGCAATATTGTTGCCGAATTCCAGCCTCAGGTAAACGAGGTTATCAGCGAGATGAGCAGTCTGAAGATGGTTGATATGCTTAGAGCCGTTGTTGATCACGGCACGGCTGCCCGAATCCGTTGGATGTTCAAGATAAAGGCCGATATGGGCGGTAAGACCGGTACGACAAACCGCAACTCCGACGGATGGTTCATGGGCTTCACTCCAGAACTTGTGAGCGGTTGCTGGGTTGGTGGCGAAGACCGTGACATTCATTTCGACAACATGGCAAACGGTCAGGGAGCCGAGCAAGCTCTGCCAATTTACGGCAAGTACATGAAGATGGTTTATGCCGACGAGTCTCTGCCGTACAAGGAGAGCGCGACATTCGCGTTCCCTGAGAATTTCAGCCTTTGCAACGAGCAGAGTTACGGAAAGGAAGAGGTTATGGAGGTGGGAGATGCCGCTTCTTCTGCAACAGGAAACACAAATAAAGCACCTCAGCAAAAACAAAGTGGAGGTATAGACGAAATATTTGATTAAACGGAGAGTTAAATTATGATGACAATGAACAAAGAGAAGGCTCTTGTGGTCTTCAGTGGAGGTCAGGACTCAACAACATGCCTATATTGGGCAAAGAAGAACTTCAAGGAGGTCTTCGCCCTTAGTTTTATCTACGGACAGAAGCATGTTAAGGAAGTTGAACTGGCAAAGAAGATAGCCGAGAAGGCGGGAGTAGAGTGGGCTTGCATGGACGTGAGTTTCATAGGCAAACTCGGTAAGAATTCGCTTACAGATTCGAGCATACCGATGGACAAGGATAAACCGTCAGATTCGTTTCCAAACACATTTGTTCCGGGACGTAACCTGTTCTTTCTCAGCATCGCAGCCGTTTACGCTCGCGAGCGTGGCATAAATCATTTGGTAACAGGTGTCAGCGAGACTGATTTCAGCGGATATCCTGATTGCCGCGATGCATTCATCAAGAGTCTCAATGTGAGCCTGAATCTTGCGATGGACGAGCAGTTCGTAATCCATACTCCGCTGATGTGGATTGACAAGTGTCAGACTTGGGAGATGGCGGACAATCTTGGCGTGCTCGACATCGTTCGCAACGATACGCTAACATGCTATAATGGCATTCAGGGCGACGGATGCGGCGAGTGTCCTTCGTGCAAACTCAGAAAGGAAGGACTCGACAAGTATCTATCAATTAAAAACTTAGCTTTGACTGGAAAATGAGCGAGAATAGAGAAAAAGAAGGTCTTCAGGCTTTAGGTAAGAAGACCGAATACAGACAAGACTATGCTCCCGAGGTGCTCGAGAGCTTCGTAAACAAGCATCCCGACAACGATTATTGGGTGCGTTTCAACTGTCCAGAGTTCACAAGCCTTTGTCCTATTACTGGTCAGCCCGATTTTGCAGAAATCAAAATCGACTACATTCCGGGCGAGCGCATGGTAGAGAGCAAGAGCTTGAAACTTTATCTGTTCAGTTTCCGCAACCACGGAGATTTTCACGAGGATTGCGTAAACAAGATTATGAAGGATTTGATAAAGCTGATGGATCCGAAGTACATCGAGGTTACAGGAATCTTCACTCCGCGCGGCGGAATATCAATCTATCCGTATGCCAATTACGGCAAGCCGGGAACGAAGTACGAAAAAATGGCAGAATACAGACTTATGAACCACAATCTTTAATAGGTTGTGGTTTTTTTTATTTCTCGATAATCGGCTCTTTTACAGGTAGTTCTATTGTATTCTTTTTCTTCTTTTTACCAAAATTGAAGCCTGCATAGAACTTGAGTGATGCGTATGTATTGTTCACGCTGAAATACTCACGTCTGAAACTATAGGTGTGAACAACGAACGACAGGCCTGTGTAGTATTTTGCATTGTTCCAAGTTATTCCGATGCGGCTGAACATATCCAGACTGATGTATTTCATCTGCCTCTTCAGTTGGTTCATCGTTATATCGCTGATTTTTACCTCCGATTCCTTGTAACCGATGGCTGGCTGCAAAGATGCCGACAGCAGGCAGTTTCTCTTGAAAACCCAGTTGTATGCGTATCCGAAGTTGATGCTGTAGTCCGAATATTTCAGTTTGTTGAACATCATGCTTTGGTCGAGTTCTTCGACCATTTTATTTGGGAGTTTCTCGTGATTGAAGTCTATTTCGTGTTTTGAACAGGTTATGCCGAGCAAGAACGAGCCGCAACTTCGCCGTTGGTTTGTGCTCTGTGCAAATGCCGCCGGATACGAAAAATGCTTGTGATTGAAGATGTAATATGCATTCAGACCCTTTATCGAAACGTCGAGGGCATTACATTCTTTTCCGATTTGCGAATCGTCGGAAAAACCTGTGTAGTCGTCGAGTGTCATTGGTGAATTTCCTGATTTTCTCCAATAGATGTCGCCGCCAATCATATTAGTGTAGATACTCAGTTCGAACTCGCGCTTTGCGCTTGTCGAACGGCTGAATAGTCTGGTTGCATCTACCGAATATCCAAGGAAAATCCATTTCCATCCGAAGTAAAGACCGAGTTTGTAGTTGGCATTCGGACTGAAATCTATTTCCTGTTTGCTCGTAGAACTGCTGATGTTGTAGAATTCGTACCAGTTGCTTGTCTCCAGCATCACGGCATAGTTGTATTGATTTGGCGAAATCCAGATAGTGTCGCCCCTTTTATCGAATTGTCTGAGTGTTGCTCCGACGGTGCTCTCAACGCCTCTTTCAAAGAGTTTTCCCGTCATCTTTCCTTGGTCAACGACAAATTTGCCCACCTTGTTTATTAAAGGTTTGCGCTGTGAGTTACTGTCGTTTGTTTCGATGTCGTTTGCATACAATGCCGTACACAGCGACAAAAATAGTGAAATTAGGTATGTTGCTTTTATTTTTCCCACGTTTGTTTTTCAGGTAAATTACTGTTTGCCAAGAATCTTGTCCATCACCCAGTTTGTAGTCGTTGCGCTGATGGCTGTTGCCGAGCATTTGCCGAGTCCCTGAAGATCCTCGACAACCGCCTTGATAAGCGGAAGCTGAACGTAGCTTGGATTCTCTATCGGATACTCTATTCTGCCTTTCTCGTTGTGCAGGGCGATAGGCTCGAAGGTGAATACCGAGCAGCATATCATTCCCTTTGTGCCGATTATCTCGATGCGGTCTTCCTTTGCCGATTCGTGACCGATGAAACACCACGAGCCCGAGCCTACGAGTCCGTTGGCAAACTTGAACGTTGCACTTACATTATCCTCAACATTGTAAAGTCCACCCATGTTCACACAGAATCCGTGAGCCTCGGTTATGACGCCCAAGAGTTCCTGAATGAAGTCGAGTTGATGCGGAGCAAGGTCGTAGAAATATCCGCCGCCGGCGATATCTTTCTGAAGTCTCCAAGGAATGTCCTTGCTGTTGTAGTCGAGGTCGCGCGGAGGCACGGAGAATCTAATCTGTACGTTCACCACCTTGCCAATCTCGCCGTTATCAATCAATTCCTTTATCTTCAGGAAATAAGGCAGATAGCGGCGATAGTACGCAACGAAGCATGGTACGCCAGTCTGTTCTGAGATACGGTTTATTCTCACGCAGTCGGCATAGCTTGCCGCCATCGGTTTTTCGATATAAGCCGGCTTGCCAGCCTTCAGCGCCATAATTGCATACGTTGCATGCGATGAAGGCGGAGTGGCTATATAGACAGCATTTACGTTTGGGTCGTCGACCAACTCTTGAGCGTCGGTGTAGAACTTCGGAATGTTGTGTCTTTCGGCATACGAGCGTGCCTTCTGACGGTCGCGGCTCATCACGGCAGTAACCGACGAGCCTTCAATCATGCTGAAAGCCGGTCCGCTTTTCTTCTCAGTCACCTCACCACAGCCGATGAAGCCCCATTTTATTTGTTTTATGTTATTTATGCTGTCCATATTTTAGCTACTTACATTTTAGAAGTTACAAAAATAAGTCAAAAAAATGAAAAAACAAATTATCGTCCGTGCTTTGCCTATGTTTTTACCGCTTTAAATGTGAATTTTTGTGTTTTTGTGCCATATTTCGTAGAATTCGCCTTTTTGCGTGATGCAATAAAACGCATGAGTCCGACATAAGCAATTCTGCAATAATATGCAGAAGGACAATGAATCGTTATGCACGTCAAGGCTGGTTCAGTATAGGCTCAAGGTAGGGGGAAGTAAGACGCAGCCAAGCCGGAAGTTTCGTTAAAGGTACGGGAAGACAAGCCGCAAGGTTCGTTCAGGGTACGTTGTAGGTACGTTCAAGATTCGGGGTAGCAACGAGGTAGCTACGGGGAAGGTTCGGGGAAGCAAGCCAAAATAATTCACAATTCACAGTTGACAATTGACAATTATTTAAAGTTGAAAAAACAACGATATGGGATTTTTCGAAGCCGTGCCAGCTTATCACGGAGCATCCATAGCCACGTTGTCAAAGCAATAAAATATCATCGAATTTATCCCGAACTGGCGTAAGAAATGTATGCTTGGTTATGTGATTCTGCAAATTTTATAAATAACTATTTGCAAAAACAATACATTTGTCTTAACTTTGCCGAAGTTAAACTAATAATTTTGGTGATGGAAACAGAAAACAAGACTGTTCTTTTTTATGACAAACGTAGTGTGTTGAAAAATATCGCCGTTGGAACATCGGTATTTTGCAATAATTTCAAGTCGCTTTTCCTGAAGGGCTTGCCTTATATTCTATTGTTGGCAGTGTTTACAGCGTTGTTGAATATGTCTTACAACCCTGAATTTATTTTACAGAACATTCTGATTTTTATTGTGGAAGCGGTGTTTAGTATCTTTGCCAATTCTTTATTGCTGGCGTTTATTGCCGCTAATATGGAATATTATAGTGTTTACAACAAAGTGCCTCAATATTCGCTTAAAGAGATGTTTGATCTTGTTATGAAGAAAATATGGAAGGCTTTGGCAACAATAATAACAAATATTTTATTTTATACACTTATATTTGCATTTATTGCTTTTGTTTCCGTAGAAGCGAATTTGTCATGGGATATGGCTATTATTCTTATTCTTGTGGCTTTTGTGGCGTGTATTCTTCTTGCAATTCCGCTTGGCTTGTGGGAGGTCGAGTTCAACATTACAGATTACCGATATGGCTTCTCGCTTGCAAACTCGTTTAAATTAGGCTACGGCAATTTTGTGAATTCCCTCGTTCTGTTAATCCTGATTTGTTGTGCGTTGGTTGTTCCGATGTTGCTTGTGGCAAGCCCGAGAATGATTCTTTTCCTGTCGGAGAATATGTTTATGCAGAGTAAGGAGATGGGCGATAATGTTTCGCTTCCTGGATATTTCGGAGCGTTGCAAGGTCTTTCAGTCTTTGTGATAAGCCTTGTTGCATCGGTTGTTAATATTGTGCTTTTCTGTATATATTTCTTCTTCTACGGAAGTCTGCTGAATGGTGCAGACAAGAAGAGGGCCTATAAGAGTGAAATTGAAGCAGAGGAGATTCAATAGTAGAAAATCTCTCTCTGTTCTATAAATTCCTTGCCGTTGTTGTTGTATTTTAGCTTTCGCTTAGTCCAGTTCCCGTTATTGTCGAAAGTCAGATACATATAGTCTATGGCATAGTTGCGGTTTTCCTCATCATGGTTTATCCCATTGAAAATATGCGATTCATGATGACGAAGACCGTTTTTGTATGTGTACTTTATTATCTCGTTGCGCTTGCACGCATTGCAGGCATTGTGGTCGCTGTTGCATTTCTCGATAGTCTGCGTAAGTTGTCTGTTCTTATCGAAGACAAACTGAATGGTCAGAGTGCGGTCGCTCGTCTTGCAGATGACAGTTGAAATGTTGTCGTGGTTGTCGTGGTTAACGTACACGTCGCTGTATGTGCCAGAACTAATGGATGTAAGCTTGCCACTTCGCGAGAAATATAAGGTATCATCGTTGATGACATATTTCTTTACCTTCCCTTTCAGTTGGAAGGTTGGCAAATCCGTAGACCCGCTACACGATGCCAAAATTATAATAAACGAAAATATTGTTGTATTAACAATTTTTTTACCAAAACTCATATGTAAATAAAGTTGTACCTTATAAAACGATGCAAAGGTACAACTTCTATTTATAAATACCGAAAATTCGTAGCGTGTTTTTTCTGCTCGAAATACTTTTTTGCCATAAAATGAAACATATAGAGCACCTGACTTTATATTCTGTTCACCTGTTTCACACCCTTTATTGTTCTGAGTTTGCGCAGAAGAGCCTCGAGTTTTGTGATGTCGTCGACCATAATTGTCACGTTTCCGGAGAAAAGTCCGTCGTTCGAACTGATGTTTATGTTTCGCAGAACAACCTTTTCTTCTTTTGATATTATCGAAGTGATGTTGTTCACGATTGTGATGTCGTCGTTACCGATTACTCTAACCGTTATTTCGTACTGCGAGCCGCCCTTGCCTGCCCATTTTGCCTTAACTATTCTGTAGCCGAAGCGTTTTCGAAGTTCGGTTGCGTTTGGACAGTCGGAACGATGCACCTTTATTCCGCCGTTTACAGTAACAAATCCGAAGATGTCATCGCCGTAAATAGGGTGGCAGCATCGTGCAAGCGTAAAGTCGATGCCCTTCATGTTCTGGTCAATCACAAGAACATCGTTGCCCATGCCTTGTGGCAGAGCATTCGTGTTGTTGATGTAGGTGTCTGCGCTTGTAACGGTTGTCCCTGTCTCCGGATTAAGCATAGACAAGTATAGTTCAAGAACGCTGTTCACGTCGCGCTTGTTCTCGGCAATGTCAGCATAGAATTCAGAGCCTATTTTGTAGCCGAGTTTCTTTATCAGACGCATCATTATCGTCTCGTCATAGTCGAGTTTGCGGTTCTTGAACTTTCGCTGAAGTTCTTCCTTGCCAAATTCGGCCTGCTTTATGAGGGTTTCTTTGAGCGACTGCCTGATTTTTGTGCGTGCGTGCGGAGTTGCAGCGATGTTCAGCCATTCAGTCTTCGGTGTCTGAGTTGACGACGTGATGATTTCAACTTGGTCGCCGCTTTGCAGAACGTGGCGCATGTTTACAATCTTTCCGTTTATGCGTGCCGATGTGCATCGGCTTCCCACGTTTGTGTGAATTCGATAGGCAAAATCGAGCACCGTCGCACCCTTTGCCAGTTTGTACAAATCGCCTTTCGGGGTGAAGACAAAAACCTCGTCTTCGTACAACTCCATCTTGAACTGGTCCATCAGGTTGCGGTCGTCGGCGTTGGTTTCGAGAGCCGTTCGAATGCTTGTCAGAATCTCGTCGATGCCGTTGTCGCCCTTGATGCCCTTGTATCTCCAGTGGGCAGCAAGGCCTCGTTCGGCAATCTCGTCCATTCTTTCAGAGCGGATTTGCACCTCGACCCACTTTCCCTGCGGACCCATAACGGTTATGTGCAGACTCTCATATCCGTTGCTCTTCGGAATTGAAAGCCAGTCGCGCAATCGTTTGGGGTTTGGCTGATACATATCCGTGATGATAGAGTAGACGAGCCAGCAATCCTGTTTTTCTTTTTCAACGGGGGAGTCGAGAATGATTCGTATGGCAAACAAGTCGTACACGCCCTCGAAAGCGCATTTCTGTTTTTTCATTTTCTGCCATATCGAGTGGATGCTCTTCGTTCTTCCCTTCATGTGAAATTTCAGTCCGGCATCCTTCAGTTTTTTCTCGATTGGCAAGATGAATTCCGAAATATATTGGTCGCGCGCCTTTTTCGTAGCGTTCAGCTTGTCCTTAATCATATAGTAGGCATCGTGCTCAAGATATTTAAGCGACAAGTCTTCCAATTCCGATTTCAGAGTGTACAGACCGAGTTTGTGGGCGAGTGGGGCATAGAGGTACGCCGCTTCTTGTGCCACCTGTTTCTGCGCCGAAATGTTGTCGGTGTCGCGAATCTGCCTCATCAGATTTACTCTGCTGCCAATCAGAATAAGGATTACGCGCATGTCCTCGGCAAACGACAGCAAGAGGTTTCTGAAGTTCTCGCTCTCGATCGTCGGTTTCTTTGAATAGAGTTCGTTAATCTTTATCAATCCCGAAACAATCCCGGCAACATCCTCTCCGAAATCGTTCTTTATCTGTTCGGTCGAAGTTGTGTTGTTCTGCACGCAGTCGTGCAGCATTATGCTTAGAACCGACGCTCGGCTCATGCCAATCTCGGACGCCACGATGATGGCAGTCTGCATATCCGAAATTATGGGGTTTAGTCCGAACTGGTCGCGTTTTATTCCGTTGTTTGATACGGCTTCTATCAGAATATCCTTTATTTTTGCACAATCGTCATGTCGTAATGTATCTTCCGACAGTTTTAGTAGTTGACGGTACAAGGTGAAAAGCATAACCTTTTCTTCGTTTGTGAAGAATGTGTTTTCGTTCATATCCTGTCTGTGTATAGTTTTATAGTTACAAAAATAAGTTTTTTTTTTGAAACATGGTGCAAATACAATATATTTTTGTATTTTTGACGAATAAATTTTAATATCAACCTTTTAAATATACAAGTATGTTGACACTACAGGACAAGGAATTCCTTGCATCAAAGGGAATAACAGAAGAGCAGGTTGCTGCGCAGTTGAAGGATTTGGAGAGAGGCTTCCCGTTTTTGAAGCTTGCAGGTGCGGCCGAGGCTGGAAAGGGCATTGTGGTTTGTGATGATGCGGCTGTAAGCGGATATCTCGACACATGGAAAGAGTATAAGAAGAGCAACAGCGGAAAGATTTTTAAGTTTGTCCCAGCCAGCGGAGCAGCAAGCCGAATGTTCAAGAATCTCTTTGAGTTTGTAGATGCTGAATATGATGAACCTACATCGGATTTTGAAAAGAAGTTCTTTGCAGAGATAAAGAAGTTTGCCTTCTACGATGCGCTTGATAAGGCTTGTAAGAAAACAAAAGGTAAGAATATCGACGAACTCGTGGCTGAAGGCTCGTATAAGGCCGTTGTAAGCACTCTGCTCGACAAGGACGGTCTTAACTACGGACAACTTCCGAAGGGACTCCTCCTGTTCCACTCTTACGATGACGGCTCGCGCACTCCGCTCGAGGAACATCTGGTAGAAGGCGCGCTTTATGCTGCCGATGGTGCAGGAAACGTGAATGTTCATTTCACCGTAAGTCCTGAGCACAGGGCGATGTTCGAGAAACTCGTGGCAGAGAAGGTTAAGAAGTACGAGGATAGGTTCGGCGTCAAATACAATGTTTCGTTCTCTGAGCAGAAATCAAGCACCGATACGGTTGCCGGCACGATGAATAACCAGCCGTTCCGCACAAGCGATGGCAAGATTCTGTTCCGTCCGGGCGGTCATGGTGCTCTTATCGAGAATCTTAACGACCTCGATGCCGACGTTGTCTTCATCAAGAATATCGACAATCTTGTTCCTGATTGCTTGAAGGACGAGACCGTAAAATACAAGATGGTTCTTGCCGGACTGCTCGTTTCATTGCAGAAGAAGGCATTTGCATATCTGAAGAAGTTGGATAGCGGAGTCTATACTCATGCCGACCTCGAAGAGATTATCCGTTTTGTTCAGCAAGATTTGTGCTGTCGCAATCCAAAGATAAAGGAGTTGGAGGATGCCGACCTCGTAATCTATCTGAAAGGCAAACTTAACAGACCGATGCGTGTGTGCGGAATGGTCAAGAATATCGGCGAGCCGGGCGGCGGTCCGTTCTTGGTTTACAATGCCGACGGAACAATTTCTTTGCAGATTCTCGAGAGTTCTCAGATTGACAAGAACAACAAGGAAAGCATGGAGATGTTCACAAAGGGAACTCACTTCAATCCGGTAGACCTCGTTTGCAGTCTGAAGAACTACAAGGGCGAGAAATTCAACCTGCCTGAGTATGTAGACAAGAGCACAGGCTTCATCTCTTACAAGTCAAAGAACGGCAAGGATTTGAAGGCTCTCGAACTTCCGGGCTTGTGGAATGGCGCGATGAGCAACTGGAATACCGTGTTTGTTGAAGTTCCGCTTATCACCTTCAATCCGGTTAAGACCGTGAACGACTTGCTTCGTGAGCAGCATCAGAAGTAATCAAAGAAAAATAATCAATATATTCAACGTAAAATGAAAAAAATTCTGCTCCTGGGTTCAGGAGAGTTAGGTAAGGAGTTTGTAATTGCCTGCAAACGCAAGGGACAGTATGTCATTGCTTGCGATTCGTATGCAAAAGCGCCAGCTATGCAGGTGGCTGACGAGTGTGAGGTTTTCTCGATGCTCGACGGAGAGGCTTTGGAGGCTGTGGTGCGTAAGCATAAGCCAGATGTGATTGTTCCAGAGATTGAGGCTATTCGTACCGAAAAACTGTACGATTTCGAGAAAGAAGGAATACAGGTTGTTCCAAGTGCGAAGGCTGTAAACTTCACAATGAACCGAAAGGCAATCCGCGAGTTGGCTCATACCGAACTCGGTTTGAAGACAGCCAACTACCGTTATGCCACAACCTTCGAAGAGTTGCAGGCTGCTGCAAACGAAGTAGGATTCCCTTGCATCATCAAGCCTCTGATGTCATCATCGGGGCACGGACAGAGCAAGGTAGATTCTGCCGACGATTTGAAGAAGGCTTGGGACTATGCTTGCAGCGGTGCTCGTGGCGACCTTATGGAGGTTATCGTAGAACAGTTCATCAAGTTCGACAGCGAGATCACTCTGCTTACCGTTACTCAGAAGAATGGTCCTACGCTTTTCTGCAATCCTATCGGACATGTGCAGAAGGGTGGTGACTATCGCGAGAGTTTCCAGCCGGCAACAATCTCGCCAGAGCAACTCGAAGAGGCTAAGCGTATGGCTGCCAAGGTTACCGAGGCACTTACAGGAGCAGGAATTTGGGGTGTTGAGTTCTTCCTCAGCAACAAAGACGGCGTTTTCTTCTCTGAGTTGAGCCCGCGTCCGCACGATACGGGTATGGTTACGCTTGCCGGAACACAGAATCTCAGCGAGTTCGAACTTCATGCCAGAGCGGTGCTCGGACTTCCTATTCCATGCATTTCGCAGGAGCGTCAGGGCGTTAGTGCCGTAATTCTTTCAGAAATCGAGAAGAAAAATCCTGATTACGAAGGAATGGAAGATGTTTGCGCGGCAGAAAAGACTTATCTGCGCATCTTTGGCAAGCCCGAGGCTCACGTTGGCAGACGTATGGGAGTTGTTGTATGCTGGGACGACTTGAATGCCGACCAGAATGCTTTGCGCGACAAATGCAAGGCTCTTGCGGCAAAAGTTACAGTAAAATGAAAATATTGTAAAAAAATAGGATAAAATGTTACGAGTGCAAATATTTTTATTATATTTGCACTCGTTTTTGAAACTATTTTGAACAAAACGAAACCTTAATGCGGTTATAGCTCAGTTGGTAGAGCGTTGGCTTCCCAAGCCGAAGGTCACGGGTTCGAGACCCGCTAACCGCTCAAAAGAAAATGCACAAATATTTGCCGCAATGACCCTAATTATTGTCCTTATATTGTTATTGGGTTATGTTGCAATTGCAACAGAGCATATTACAAACATAAACAAAGCCTCGGTAGCTATGTTTCTGGGTGTAATAGGTTGGCTGCTCTATATGTTCTTCGGCGAATATTACGTATCGGAAAATTATCCACTTGAATATTCGGCTTATCTTAGCGGAACGGCAGAAAACGTATGGTCTCTGCGCTCGTTCATAGCACAGCATGTCTTTGTGGGCTATGTTGCAAGCGCAGCTGAAATCGTCTTGTTCTTTGTTGCTACGATGAATATCGTCTCGGTACTGAATGCCAACGAATGTTTTGATTTCATCTCCGAGTGGATGCGTACGAGAAACAGCAAGAAACTTGTTTGGATGGTTGCTCTCGTAACGTTCCTCATATCTTTCAATCTCGACAATCTTACAACCGTCATGATGATGATTGTGATATTGCGAAAGTTGATTCCGAATGTACACGACCGTGCATTGTATAACTGCGTTGTGATTCTTGCAGCAAACTGCGGCGGATGTTGTTCGTGCATCGGCGATGTAACAACGCTGATGATATGGGTTAAGGGTGCGGTTACCCCTACGGCATTTACGGTCGGCCTTATTCTTCCAGCTTTGGTTGCACTCGCTATCCCTACATATCTTGTTTCGAGAGTTCTTCCTGAAAGGGTGAGCCTGACATCTCAGTTGGGAATGTATAACGGTGACGACAGCGTTTTGAGCCGTTGGCAAAGACTCCTGATGCTGTTTGTAGGCATCGGCGGCCTGTGGGCAATCCCTACATTCCATAACCTCACAAAGTTGCCGCCTTTTGTCGGGGCAATGTGTATTCTCTCAATTCTGTGGATTATTTACGAAGTCTGTAATCTGAAGAGAATGAGAAACGATGTTATGGTTAATAACCAGCGAGTTCCTTATTCAATACAGGATGTGAACAGCCAGCTTATCCTCTTCTTCTTGGGTATTTGGTTTGCCATCGGTGCGATAGAAGAGACAGGCGCGTTGGAAACAATGGCAAACTGGCTTGACGAGAATATTCACAACGTGTATATAATAAGTGTTGCGCTCGGATTTGTTTCGAGTGTGCTTGATAATATTCCGTTGGTGGCAAGTAGCATCTCTATGTACGATGTTGTCGACCCAGCCGATGTGACAGGTAGTGACTATGCCAGCGCATTCAGTCAGAACGGTTCGTATTGGCAGATTCTCGCATACTGTAGTGCTGTTGGCGGTAGCTTGATGACAATTGGTTCTCAGGCTGGATTCGCTGTGATGAAAGTTGAAAGAATAAGACTGAAATGGTATCTTCGCCACTTCTCATGGATGGTTCTTCTGGGATGGGGTGCAGGACTTATTGTTTATTGGGTAACAGAAATATTGTACGAATATTGTTTTTAGGATAATTTTATAGCAGACGCAAAAATCTATAGCTTATGGCAAGAGTAAAGTGTATTGGTATTCTTACTTCCGGAGGCGATGCTCCGGGAATGAATGCTGCCATACGTGCGATAACACGAAGTGGTATTTGTAACGGTTTCACCGTGAAGGCAATCTATCGCGGTTATGAGGGTTTGATGAACAATGAAATTGTTCCGTTCTCTACAGAAAACGTAAGTAACATTATACAACGAGGCGGAACGATCCTGAAAACCGCGCGTTCTAAGGGCTTCGAGACTCCTGAAGGACGAAAGAAGGCATACGACAACATGGTTGCTAACGGAATCGATGCGCTTGTCGTAATTGGCGGAAACGGCTCTCTGACGGGCGCAAAAATCTTTGCTGAAGAATATGATGTGCCTTGCATCGGTCTGCCGGGAACAATCGACAATGACCTTTATGGAACAGACCTCACTATCGGTTACGATACAACGTTGAATACCATCGTCGACTGTGTTGATAAGATTCGCGATACGGCTAATTCGCATGAGCGTATCTTCTTTGTTGAGGTTATGGGACGTGATGCCGGATTCCTTGCGCAGAATAGTGCCATCGCATCAGGTGCAGAGGCTGCCATCATTCCAGAGGATAATACGGATGCCGACCAGTTGGAGCACTTCATCGGCCGAGGTATCAGAAAGTCAAAGAATTCATCAATCGTCATTGTGAGCGAGAGTCCGAAATGCGGTGCGATGTATTATGCAGAGCGCGTAAGAAAGGAATATCCTCAGTACGATGTCCGTGTTTCTATTCTTGGACACTTGCAGAGAGGCGGAAGTCCATCGGCACGCGATAGAATACTTGCCAGCCGCTTGGGTGCGGGAGCAATCGATGCTCTGCTCGACGGACAGCGTAATGTTATGATTGGAATCAAGCAGGACAATGTTGTCTATGTTCCTTTTGTCGATGCAATCAAGAAAGAGAAACCTATAAATAAGGAGCTTATCAGGGTTCTCGATGAATTGTCAATATAATATCGAAATCACCGATTACAATGATAAAGTGTCGTGCAAATGCTTTTTGTACGGCACTTTTTGTTATCATAAGCATATTTTATGCCTAAAACACATTTCTTTCGACCTTTTTTGTACTATAGGCAAAAAAAAGCCGTTTTTTTTGTTGTTATTAAGAAATATTTACTAAATTCGCATTTGATAAACAATAAGTGAAATCATTTCGGGATAGTAAAAATATAAAAATAAATAAAGCTTATGTCACAAATAATTGGACATATTTCGCAGGTCATCGGTCCTGTTATTGATGTGTATTTTGACACAAAAAATGAAGATGCCGAAAATGTACTTCCAAAAATCCACGATGCTTTAAAGATTGAACGTCCGGGAAGAGGAGATTTGATTCTCGAGGTTCAGCAGCATATTGGTGAAGATACCGTTCGTACTGTCGCTATGGACCGTACTGACGGACTTAGAAGAGGTATGGATGTCTATCCGACAGGAAGTCCTATTACAATGCCGGTTGGCGACCAGATTAAGGGACGAATGATGAATGTTACAGGTGACCATATCGATGGTCTGAAGCCACTCAGTCGTGAGGGCGCATATCCTATTCATCGTGAGCCGCCTAAGTTTGAGGAACTTTCAACTACACGAGAAATTCTAACAACAGGAATTAAGGTTATCGACCTTCTTGAACCTTATTCAAAAGGTGGAAAGATTGGTCTGTTCGGTGGTGCTGGCGTGGGAAAGACCGTGCTCATCATGGAACTTATAAATAATATTGCCAAGGGACACGATGGCTTCTCTGTTTTTGCCGGTGTAGGTGAACGCACACGAGAAGGAAATGACCTTTTGCGAGAGATGATTGAGTCTGGTGTAATCAAGTACGGAAAGGAGTTTGAGGAGTCTATGGAAAGAGGCGAATGGGACCTTTCCAAGGTAGATTACAACGAAGTGCAGAAGTCACAGGCTGCACTTGTATATGGTCAGATGAATGAGCCGCCGGGTGCGCGTGCATCTGTTGCGTTGTCTGGACTTACCGTTGCTGAATCGTTCCGCGATGAGGGTGCAAAGACAGGAAAGGCAAGCGACATCTTGTTCTTTGTCGATAATATCTTCCGTTTTACTCAGGCTGGTTCTGAGGTATCGGCTCTTCTTGGCCGTATGCCATCGGCTGTAGGATATCAGCCAACGCTTGCCACCGAGATGGGAGCAATGCAGGAGCGCATCACATCAACAAAGAACGGCTCTATTACATCTGTTCAGGCAGTCTATGTGCCTGCCGACGACTTGACAGACCCTGCTCCGGCAACGACATTCTCGCATCTTGACGCAACAACCGTGTTGAGCCGTAAGATTGCCGAACTTGGAATCTATCCTGCTGTCGATCCGTTGGATTCTACATCTCGTATTCTCGACCCTTTGGTTGTGGGCAAGGAACACTACGAGTGTGCACAGAGAGTAAAGCAGATTTTGCAGAGATACAAGGAACTTCAGGATATCATCGCCATCCTTGGTATGGACGAGTTGTCTGATGAGGACCGCCAGACTGTGAATCGTGCCCGTCGCGTTCAGCGATTCCTTTCACAGCCGTTTACCGTTGCTGAGAAGTTTACAGGTGTTAGCGGTGTGATGGTTTCTATTGAGGACACTATCAAGGGATTCAATATGATTATGGACGGCGAGGTTGATTACCTTCCAGAACAGGCGTTCCTCAATGTCGGTACGATAGAGGATGCCATCGAGAAGGGTAAGAAGCTCCTTGCTGCGGCTAACGCATAATACATACGTTTATGAGTTTGAAACTGAAAATCGTTTCGCCAGAAAAAGTGGTGTATGAGGGAGAGGTGGACAGCGTTCTTGTTCCGGGAACGAAAGGACCTTTCGAAATCTTGAATGACCATGCCGCAATTGTCTCAACCTTGGAAAAGGGTGTTGTAGAGATTGGTACATCACAAGGTAAGCAGCAAATACCAATATCAAACGGATTTGTTGAGGTTCATAAAAACAAAGTAAATTTGTGTGTAGAAGAGTGAAATGGATGAAAAGCAAGTAAGGGCTATTGCGAGAAACCATTTTTGTTATGGCTCTTTGCTAATAGCAGTTGTAGTCTTTTTGACGACATTGGTGTTGGGAACTCTGAATATTGAGGTTGACATGCTAAATCCGATGATAGCAATATTGTTTGGTTTTATATTGTTATACAGTTACAGCATAGCATGGAAATACGTTGTTCTCAAGGCTCCAGAAGTGCGCAGCAAATTTTATCTTGCAGTTTCAGGATTTCGCTTTCTGCTTGGTGGTATAGTCATATTGGTGGCAGGTTTCATTCTGCATGAAAGAAGTGCGATATTGTTGTTTGCCATTCATTTGTTGGCAGCCTATATTTCAGACTTGGTGTTCGATACTCTATATATGTCCTATGCCGAGAAAAAACTAAACAAGTAATTTCTTAAAGAATCAAATCAAATGAGATTTTTACAACCTATATTCTTTCTTATTGTAATGCTTCTGACTGCTGTACCAGTACAGGCTGGTGAAAGTAGGGGAGAAAAGGGGGGATTTGATCTGAAGGAGGTGATCTTCGGACACGTTCAAGATGCATATCAATGGCATATTACGGATTTCAACGGACATGCAGTTGTATTGCATTTGCCAATGATATTCTACAGTCAGTCTACTGGATTCCATGTATATTGTTCATCTCAATTTGAGCATGAACCAGATGCAAATCTTCTGCGTAAAGGTCCGGATGGCTTCTATATTAAAGGAGGACACGACGAGAAAGGACAAGTCGTTGAAATGGTTGGTAGTCAGTTGAAACCAGTAATGTTTGATATTTCAATAACAAAAACAGTTCTGGTTCTTTTTATTGATTCCATAATTTTGTTATTGTGTATATTGATTCCTGCCAGATGGTGTCGTAAACATAAAATTGATGATCCTGCACCGAAGGGATTTACCGGACTTATGCACATGTTCATAATGTCGGTTTATGAAGATATCGTAAAGTCGACACTTGGTGAGAAGGCTGATAAGTATGCTCCATATTTGTTGACATGTTTCTTCTTTATTTTTATTGTCAACTTATTGGGTGTTGTTCCTTTCCCTCCGGGAGGTGGAAACTTGACTGGTAACATAACATGTACTATGTTTTTGGCATTGTGTACATTCATTGTAGTGAATGTAACCGGTTCAAGAGACTATTGGAAGGAAATCTTTTGGGGCGACGTGCCTTGGTGGCTTAAAGTTCCAGTGCCTCTAATGCCATTTATCGAGTTCTTTGGCATTTTCATCAAGCCTGTTGCGCTTATGATTCGTTTGTTTGCCAACATGCTGGCTGGACACGTAATTGCCATATCTTTGAGTTGCCTTATATTCGTGATGTTCGCAATTGAAGGATTGTTAGGACAAGTGCTTGGCAGTTGTATAACAGTTGTAAGTGTGCTTATGAGTATATTTATGATGGTACTTGAAGTCTTGGTTTGTTACATTCAGGCTATGGTGTTTACAATGTTAAGTGCAGTATTTATCATGATGAGTAATCATAAGCATGAGCATAGTTAATTGTTTGTTCAAATATATTGAAACTCAGTAAAAAAGAAAAAAATTAAACAGAAAAATATTAACATTAAAAATTTTAGATTATGATTAGTCTTTCTATTTTATTGGCGGCTGCAGGTATTTCCAAGGCTGCAGCAACTATCGGAGCAGGTATAGCAGTTGTAGGTGCAGCTTTTGGTATAGGTCGTATTGGAAGCAGCGCCTTGGATGCAATGGCTCGTCAGCCAGAGAAAATGTCAGGACTACAGTCTGCAATGGTGTTGGCGGCAGCCCTTATTGAGGGTGCAACATTCTTTGCTCTTGTAATCTGTATTATTGCTTTGTTTGTATAAACTTAGAATAGTTATTTAGACTAACAAATTCTGCTTATGTCTTTAATCACGCCGGATTTTGGTCTGTTCTTTTGGATGACCGTTGTATTCTTGGCTGTTTTCTTTATCTTGTGGAAGTATGGCTTCCCTGTTATAATCAAGATGGAGAACGACCGTAAGGCTTTCATCGACGAGAGCCTTAAGAATGCGCGTGAGGCAAACGAACGTTTGGCTAATATCAAGATTGAAAGTGAAGCAATCCTGCAGGAGGCACACACAAAGCAAGCAGAGATTCTGAAGGAAGCCGCTGCTACACGTGATGCCATTGTAAACGATGCGAAAGACAAAGCCAATATCGAGGGTGCCCGCATTATTGAGGATGCTCGTCAGTTAATACAGAAGGAGAAGGAAGCCGCCATCGCAGATATACGAAAGCAGGTTGCACAACTCTCTGTAGAAGTTGCTGAGAAGATATTGCGTAAGGAACTTTCATCGGAGAACAAGCAGATGGATATGATAGCACGATTGCTTGACGAGGTAACTGTTTCTAAATAAGATTTAGATAAATATGAATGTAGGAGTTATATCAATGCGCTATACACGTGCGCTTTTGAAATACGCTACGCTTAATGGTGATGCGGATAAGGTTTATGCTGAGATGGGAGTTTTGGCACAAAGTTACATTGATGTGCCAAGGCTTCGAACATCTCTTGATAATCCTGTGCTGAGTGACGACAGAAAAATTCAGCTATGCGAAACGGCTTGTGGAGGTTCTGTTTGTGATAGCACGCGTAATTTTATTGCGTTGGTATTGAAGAGCGGACGTATAAACTTGCTTCAGTTTATGGCTAACTCTTATGTGGATTTATATCGGAAACAGAATAACATTACCAGAGGCAAGTTGATTACTGCTGTTTCGGTTTCTTCTGACATGAGAGAAAGAATGTGTAAGATGGTTGAGGAAAGGACTCACAATCGTGTGGAGTTTGTTACCGAAGTCGACCCAAGCATAATTGGTGGCTTTATCCTTGAATATGACAATAACCGTCTTGACTCAAGTATCAGTGCCACACTCAGAAGAACGTTACAACAGTTAAACGTGCAATAATCATTTAGTGCTTCAGAAACGTTACATTTATGCTGAATATATTGGCAGAAGGTGTAACAAGTGTACAACTAAAAAAAGATAAAAATGTCTGAAAACATAAATTCCAGTGAGGTTTCTAAAGTCCTTTTGGAACAACTTCAAGGCATAGAGAACAATGCGGAGTTTGAAGAAACGGGCACCGTGCTCACCGTGAGCGATGGTGTTGCGCGCATCTACGGACTTCGCAATGCCGAGGCCGACGAACTGCTGGAATTCCCTAACGGAATCATGGGTATTGTAATGAACCTTGAGGAAGACAACGTCGGTGCCGTTCTTCTTGGTCCTACCGACCAGATAAAGGAGGGAATGACAGTAACACGAACCAAGCGCATCGCATCTATCAATGTGAGCGAGCAGATGCTTGGACGTGTTATAAATCCGCTGGGACAGCCGCTCGACGGACAGGGTGCCATCGGAGGAGAGACTTTCGAGATGCCTCTTGAGCGAAAGGCCCCCGGCGTAATCTATCGTCAGCCGGTAAATCAGCCTTTGCAGACAGGTTTGAAGGCTGTCGATTCGATGATTCCTATTGGTCGCGGACAGCGCGAACTTATCATTGGCGACCGTCAGACAGGAAAGACTGCCATCGCTATTGATACAATCATCAATCAGAAGGAGAACTTTGAGAAAGGCGACCCTGTTTACTGTATCTATGTTGCTGTAGGTCAGAAGGGAAGTACGGTTGCCAATATCGTTAACGCTTTGAAGGAGTATGGAGCAATGCCTTACACCATCGTTGTTTCGGCTACTGCTTCAGACCCTGCTGCGCTTCAGTACTACGCTCCGTTTGCTGGTGCTGCGATAGGCGAGTATTTCCGTGATACTGGTCGTCATGCGCTTGTAATCTACGACGATTTGTCAAAGCAGGCCGTGGCTTATCGCGAAGTATCGCTTATTCTGAAGCGACCTTCTGGTCGTGAGGCTTATCCGGGCGATGTGTTCTATCTTCACTCACGACTTCTTGAGCGTGCTGCGAAGATTAACGCTCAGCAGGAGGTTGCCGAGCAGATGAACGACCTTCCTGACTGTCTGAAAGGCAAGGTTAAGGGCGGTGGTTCGCTTACAGCGCTTCCGATTATCGAGACTCAGGCTGGCGACGTTTCGGCATACATCCCAACAAACGTAATCTCAATTACCGACGGCCAGATTTATCTGGAGACAGACCTCTTCAATCAGGGATTCCGTCCGGCTATTAACGTTGGTATCTCGGTTTCTCGTGTAGGTGGTGCGGCTCAGATTAAGTCAATGAAGAAGGTTGCCGGAACGCTGAAGATTGACCAAGCACAGTATCGTGAGTTGGAGTCGTTCGCTAAGTTCTCGAGCGATATGGATCCTGTAACGGCGATGGCTATCGACCGCGGTCGAAAAAACAACAAACTGCTTGTTCAGCCTCAGTATAGCCCAATGTCGGTAGCAGAGCAGGTTGCCATCATCTATTGTGGCGTAAACTCTTTGATGAAGGACATTTCTGTCGATGCAGTTCCTGAATTTCAGAGAATCTTCCTAGACACAGTGAGAACGATGTATCAGGACAAGATTCTGAAGCCATTGGCAGAGGGTCAGCTCACCGATGAGGTTACAAACCTTATCAGAGAGGTTGCAGCATCAGTTTCAGCACAACTTAAATAATTCAGACTATGCCATCTTTAAAAGAAGTTAAGGGAAGAATCGCGTCGGTGACCAACACGCGCAAAATCACTTCGGCCATGAAGATGGTTGCTTCTTCCAAACTGCACAAGGCGCAGCAGACAATTGAGAATATGTTGCCATACGAGACTCAGATGAGCACGATTCTGGGCAATTTCTTGAGCGGCGACATCGAGATTGACTCTGTGTACACTGCCGAACGTGCCGTGAAGAAGGTTGCGCTGGTTGTGTATGCCTCAAATTCGAGTCTGTGCGGTGGATTCAACGCAAACGTGATAAAATCGCTAACAAAGGCTGTTGACGACTACAAGCATCTTGGCAAGGAAAATATAATTGTCTATCCGATAGGCAGAAAGGTTGCCGATGCTGTGAAGAAACTCGACGTTATGGGTGTTGATGCCGACTATACCGTATTGGCAGAGCATCCGTCGTTCAAGACGGCAAGCGAGGTGGCCGAGGAACTTATGCAGAAGTTTGTTGCTGGTGAGATTGACAAGGTCGAAATCATCTACAATCACTTCAAGAACACGGCCTCACAGGTTTTGCGTCGTGAAGTTTTTCTGCCTATAGAACTTGATGCGTTCAAGGACGGTGCGCAGAATCAGAATCTCGACTATATCGTAGAGCCAAGCAAGGAAGAGGTTGTGAAGGCTTTGATTCCGACGGTTCTGCATCTGAAAATCTATACCGCGTTGCTCGACTCGAACGCGAGCGAACATGCAGCCCGTACGGTTGCCATGCAGACGGCTACGGATAATGCTGACGATTTGCTTCAAGAACTTACGCTGATGTATAATAAGAGCCGTCAGCAGGCAATTACGAGCGAGTTGCTCGATATTGTGGCAGGTTCGATGAATCATTAACAAAATAGTTAAAAGATATGGAAAGAAGGTTACGCATTATTTGTGTATCCTTCTTTTTATTATTATTTTTGCAGAACTAAAATTAACACATCAAATTTAATAACAGTGGAAGTAAAAACAATTGGACTTGCATCTGACCATGCAGGTTACGAACTAAAGCAGTTCGTTAAGGAATACCTAACTAAGAAAGGATACACATTCAAGGATTTCGGAACAAACTCAACCGACAGTTGCGACTATCCAGACTTTGCTCATCCTCTGGCAGAGGCTGTTGAGAGCGGTGAGTGCTATCCGGGCATCGCCATCTGCGGCAGCGGAGAGGGCATTGCCATCACTCTGAACAAGCATCAGGGAATCCGTGCAGCATTGAGCTGGATTCCAGAAATCGCTCATCTTGCCCGTCAGCACAACAATGCAAACGTGCTCGTTATGCCGGGTCGTTTTATCGACACAAAGACAGCCGAGGCTATCATGGACGAGTATTTCTCTACTGAGTTTGAAGGCGGTCGCCATCAGAATAGAATTGACAAGATTCCAGTTAAGAAGTAAGTTTTTCTTATATATAGTTCGCCCCGATGCAATCAAGCGTCGGGGCTTTTTTTATTCGTCTTTGATGATTTTCATGTATTCGTCGTACGAGATGTATCGGCCGCCCATGCTTTCCAGATGCGGTGTTTTGAGCTGGCAGTCAATCATCGTGCCTCCATTTCTCTGGAGGACTTTTGCCAGATAGATAAGCGCGAGTTTTGAGCCGCTTGGCACGCGCGAAAACATACTTTCGCCAACGAAATAGTGGCCGATATTGACGCCGTAGAGTCCGCCAACCAGATTGTCATCCTCGTCCCACACCTCAACGCTGGCGGCAAAACGCTGCTTGTAGAGTTCGGTGTACGCCTCTATTATGTGCTCACCGAGCCACGCGCCTTCCAGCTCGTTGCGATTGTTCACCTCGGCGCAGTTGCGCATAACATCTTCGAACGCATTGTTAATGCTGAACTTATATTTGTCCTTGTTGAGCAGCGTGCGCATTGAGTGCGAGATATGAATCTCGTTGGGGAAGATGACGAAGCGTTGCATAGGGCAGTACCATACAATCTGTTCGCAGTTCTTGTAGTCGTACCACGGAAAAATTCCGTTGCTGTATGCAAGCAGAAGTCTGTCTACCGACAGGTCTCCGCCTACGGCGAAGCATCCGTTCGGCTCGCCAAGACGAGGGTCGGGAAAAGATATGGAGTCGTCGAGTTGAAATATCATAAAATGCTGAATTTTATTCGATTATGATTTCGCCATTGCTGACGGAGGCATTGGCATTTCCGCCTTTCTTCAGGTTGCCGAAGAGAATTTTCTTTGCAAGTTGAGTGGCGAGATTCTTATGGATTACACGATCCATCTCTCGTGCGCCGTATTCTTTCGTAAAGCCCTTTTTCAGAAGTATTTCGCGAGCCTCATCAGAGATACTGAGGGCTACGTTCTTGGCAGAAAGACGCGTCTGTAGTTCGCCGATTTTCTTGTCGAGAATCATTCCTGCCATAGTCAAATCCATGTCGTTGAAGACCGCTATGCCGTTGAGACGGTTCAGAAATTCGGGCTTGAAAGTCTTTTTCACTTGCTTCATCATGCTTTCGCCGCTCGATGCCGATGGGAAATATCCGATGCTTGCCTGACTTGCGAACTGTGCTCCTGCATTCGATGTCATGACGAGTACGACGTGCCTGAAGTCGGCCTTCTGACCTTTGTTGTCGGTCAGTCGGGCATAGTCCATTACTTGCAGAAGTATGTTGTATATGTCGCTGTGAGCCTTCTCAATCTCGTCGAGAAGAAGCACGCAGTTTGGTGACTTGCGGATGGCATCGGTCAGCAGTCCGCCGTCCTCGTAGCCGATGTATCCGGCTGGTGCGCCAATCAGTTTGGCAACGGTATGCTTCTCGGTGTATTCGCTCATGTCGAAGCGCACGAGTTGGATGCCCATCTGTTCGGCAAGAACCTTGCAGAGTTCGGTTTTACCAACGCCAGTAGGTCCGACAAAGAGGAAACTTGCGATAGGTTTGTTTTCGTCCACCAATCCGGCTTTCGACATTTGGATAGCCTCAACAACCTGTTCTACGGTCTTGTCCTGACCGTATATTTTTTGCTTGATGTTCTGTTCCAAGTCCTTTATGCCCTTGTCTTCCTCCTTCTTTATCGCCATTGATTCAACCTTGCAGACCTTGCTCAGAATATCGGCGATATGCTGTTTTGTAACTGTCTGTTGTTTTTTTTCTTCTAACGGATGCATTTCGAGAAATGCTCCAGCTTCGTCGATAAGGTCTATGGCTTTATCCGGAAGAAAACGGTTGTTGATGAACCGCGCGCTCATGTCAACTGCATATTCGATAACGCCCTTGCCATATTTCACGTTGTGATATTTCTCGTATTTGTTTTTCAGACCATTGATGATTTTTACACACTCGTCGGTCGAAGGTTCGGCAATCTCAATGTCTTGGAAACGGCGAATCATGCCCTTGCTTTTGGCGAAATAACGCTTGTATTCATCGAACGTGGTTGAGCCGATGAAGCGGATGCTGTTTTCCTCAAGATAAGGCTTCAAGATGTTCGAAGCATCCATCGAGCCGTCGTTGCTTGCACCTGCGCCAACAAGGTTGTGAATCTCGTCGATGTAGGCGATTGCCTTGCCGTCTTTCATCATGCCGTCCATAACCATCTTGATGCGCTTTTCGAACTCTCCGCGATACTGAGTTCCGGCGAGCATTCCGGCGAGGTCAATCTGATAGATTCGGTAATTGCGCAGACGCTCTGGAACCTTTCCGCCTTCGATGAGTGCTGCCAGTCCACGCACTATTGAGGTTTTTCCGACTCCCGGCTCGCCGATGTGCAGCGGATTATTCTTGTCCTTTCGGCAGAGAACCTGAATTGTTCTTTCAAGTTCTTTCTCCCTGCCAATCAACGGATTGTAATTCTTTATATTGTCGTTCAGGCAGACGGTAAATTTCTTCCATTCGTCTTCCGTCTTTTCATCAGTATTGTTGTTCATTTCATCAAAATCAGAGTCGTAAAAATCCTCATCTTCGTCGTGCTCAAAATGTTTGTCGTGGGCAAAGTCGCGGTTTCTCTTAACCTCGAACGAATTGTTCATCTCAGCCCATTTGTATGATTTCGACAGTTCGCTCAGGAACAGCGTAGTGTCCGAAACGACGCTGTTCAGAAGGTTTGAAACCATTGAGTTTGTGAGCGATATCGCAGCAAAGACAAGTCCCGGAACGCAGAGGTCAGCCTGAACGCCGTCTTCCTCGGCATAGAAATCGATGCAGTTCTGCATGATGTATTCGGCCTGATAAGACCTTTCGAGCATGTATTCGATGTCGTCGCTAACATGCTCGTACTTATATATTTCGTCGGCAAGACATGTCGAGATTTCGTCGATGTCGTAGTCCATCTTCTGGCACACCTCCCTGAACGGAATGTGCTCGGTTATGGCATAGATTATATGCTCGGGCGTTACGAACTCGTTGCGCTGGATGCTGGCAATTTCGAAGGCACGGTTAAGTGCATTTATTACAAAATCTTTCTGACTCATTATTATTCTGCGGGTTCTACGTTTATAACTAATGGAAAGCCGAGGTTTCGTGCCATGGATGTTGCCTTTCGCTGTTTTGAGCGGGCAATGTCGTAGGAGTAGATGCCCACGACAGCCTGTCCGGTGCGGTCTATCTTCATTGTCAGATATTCTGCCTCGTCGGACGGCTTCATGAATACGGTTTTCAGAATCATTATTACGCAGTCGAAGGTTGTGATGTCGTCGTTCATCATTATCACCTTGAACTTCTTGGGCTCTTGGAAATCGATTTTCTGACGGTCTTTTATAGCGGTCTGTCCTTGTGCCATATTTATTCTTTAGAAATTGCCATTACAATAGTTTTCTTTTGACACTTCAATATATGTGCCATTCTTCTTTATGTAGCTCAATAATTTGCTGAATATCGAGTTTTTCGAGAGCAGACGGCTGTTGCCTGTTATTATCATGTGCTCTCGTGCTCGTGTCAGAGCCACGTTTAGCTTGCGGTCTACGACAACGCCGTCGGTGTCGGTAAACACGTTGCTGGTGAGGAAGTTGAGCTGATAAATCTTCTGAACGGTGAATCCGTAGATGATGTAGTCGCGCTGGCTTCCCTGAAAGCGTTCAACCGTGTCGATGGTTATGCCGTTGAGAGCCTCGATGCCGAGTTTCTGAACCGTTTTTCTCACGGCAGAAATCTGGTTTCGGTACGGAACTATGACTCCCACGGTCTTGTCGGCATCGAATCTGTCTTTTTCTATTTCGAAAATCGACTTTATCGTGGCGGCTATGATGTCAGCCTCATTCTGATTTACTTTCTCTGATACCGAATGTTCGGGCAGTTCAGCCTCGATGAAGGCTACTCGGCTTGTCTTCAACATTCGGGCTATGCCGTTGCTTTCTTCAGCCTCTTCAGAAAGTTCTTTTGTCTGGTGGGGCAGCGGAACGATTCCGAGTTTGCCGTTGTAGAATGCTTGGTTTGTGAAGAAGGCGATGTCGGTGTGCATTCGTCCTTGCTTGCTCAGCAGATGAACGATGTCGTCGTTGTCGCGGTTCAGCCTCAGAAGTCGTTCGAAGAGCGACAGACGGCAGTTTGTCAGTCCTATTTCCGTCAGAACCTCGTCGTCAACGGCAGATTCGTATTCTTCTTGCTGAACTACCGCCGGGAGTTGCTTGTGGTCGCCAATCATCACAAACTTCCTGACAGCCACCTCGTTGCCGTTCTTTGCCGAGAGGATGGCGAGAAGATGCGGTTCGAGAATCTGCGAAGCCTCATCGATGATGGCAAGGCTGAATTTCTTCAGGTCGAACAGATTAGTGTTGCTGCTCAGACTCGTCGTTGTGCCCACGATTACACGCGTCTGCGCCACCGCCTGCCTTATGCTCGTTATGTTTCTGCAAGACTTCAGTTTGTTTTCCATCAGAAACGGGCGATATTCCTTGGCGCACGACAGTTTTGTGCCGATGCGCATAAAGTCGATGTTGTTCTCGACCAACTTGCTGCAAACCTCGTCAACCGCTCTGTTGGTGAATGATACAACGAGAACCGTGCCGTCGGGTTCAGAGAGTTCTTCTTTCAGCACGTTCAACATTCCGTAAGATGTCTTTCCTGCTCCCGGAGGACCGATAATGATAAAGTAGTCCTTTGCCTGTTTCGCTTTCAGAACCAGAGTGTTGAAGTCGTCGTTGCCGTAGTCGTTGTTTAGCGAAACAGATTTGTCAACCTCGGGCATTCGTTGTGCCAAGATAAGGTCGCGGCGGTCTTCGGTGGTAAGCAGAAACATCTGCATAGCCTTGTATTGCGCGTTGTACGATGAGTCTATAAAGTCGTGCTCAACCGCCCATTTGTAGTTTTTCGGTGTATAAAAAACCGATTCGTTGCGTTGCGCCGCCCTCAGCAGAAGCGTTATCTCCTCGTTCGTGATGTCCTCGATTGATGCTCGATGAACCATCGTCTTTCGTGCGTCGGGAATCTCCGTTGAATTGTATCTGTAAAGAATCACCACATCGCCCACGCGGAAGTTCGGATTGTCGAACGTGTCGCTTTCCGGAATCTTCAGAGTGATGGTTGTGATGCCGTCGTCGCCTGTTTTCTTGTTGCAGATAGACAGACTGTCGTAGATGTTTCCGGCAAGATGCTTCTCGGCAAGCGACGAGTTCCAGAGGGCTGCAAAGCCCGATGCCGGCTGCTGACGGTTGCCTATTTTCGACAGGATATGCTCCGTGGCAATAAATTTCATAAATTGCAGATAGTATTTCTGCTCAAGACTGATGGCATTGTGCAGCGGCGCGAGAACTTCTTGAATCTGAGGCTCTTGATATCGCTCCCAGAAGAAGCCGTAGTTGCATTTTATGTTCAACGAATCGGGCGTGATGTCGAGCAGTTGTGACATCGTTCCCTGCGGATACGAAAGTTCGTTGGCTACAATCTCGTTGCGCAGTTTGAAAGCCTCGAAAAGTTCTTTCGGGGCAGGCGAGCACTTGACCAGACTCTTGGCATATTTCGAATAAAGCAGAAATGCGTAGATGTTTTCGTTTCTGAGGCCGTAGTTGTAGTGAATCAGAGCCATGTAGAGCAGAAGTTGCACGAGATGTTTCTCCTGTGGCTGCGGAACGTCTGAATCAGACGAGAACGTGTTAGCCTTTCCACTTTTCTGCTCAATCAAAACGGTATTGTCGTTGAGCAGAAGGTCCATTCGCCCTTGTATTCCAAGTTCCTCGCTGAAGAACGACGGTTCGAGCAGAACTTTCTCTATGTCGAACGTCTTTACGCTCTCTTTCAGCGCGTTTCTTACGGTATTTCTGATGTATTGCTGCTGTCGTCGTGCCTCTTCGTGAAACGAGCCGTCGAGTTCGCAGCACGTTGCAAAGTTTATGGCATTCTTCTTGAAGAATCGGTTTATGCTGTCCTCGTATCTCACATCCTTGTCGAGGTTGTGAATCTCCTCATCGAGGAATTGTCCAGCAAGATTTCCAAGAAGAATGTATTTCGTGTTTGGATACAGTTTTATCTTATTCAGCAGATATTGCTCCGGGCTGTGTCCGTAACTCTCGAAGCACGCTGCAATCTGCGAGATGTCGATAAGGTAGTCTGGCTCGAAAATGATTAGTTCGGGATAATAGATTTCGTTGGCTATTCGCGGCTTGACGATGTTCAACTGACAGCTTTCCGACAGCATCGGCTCAATGTAAGTCCAGTCGCCAAGGCTGTACTTGTCGCTAAAGTTATAGCAGATTTTCACCTCGTTAAGGTCGTTGTATTCTGCCGTTCCGTAAATGTAAGTGCTGTCCCAGCCACTCACCACTATTCTGAAGTATTCGGCGGCGAGTTTCCTGCCCGAAATCTTGCGTGTTACGAGCGGAAAATGCTTCTGCAACTCGGCAGGAATGTGAGCCGAGAAAATGCTTGCTATGAATTCGCAAAGCGTTTGAAGGTCGTGCGGACAAAGTTCAATCAGTTGGTTCTGGTTGAATTTTGTAGTATCTTTGAGTCTTATTCGCAGGTCGTGAATCCGATAAGAAAGTTCGCTGCTGATGTTGTTCTGCTTCAGCAGATAGTCAACCTTGGCAAACTGTCCGCTGAATAGAATCTTCAGTTCTCGTGTGCAGTCGTCGGCAATTCGTGTGAAAATATGGCTGAAAATATCGTATATTTCAGCAATGTCAACATCGTTCGTTCTGTTGAACAAGTCCTCAAGTTCCGCAAAGTAGTCATCGGCCTTTATATCCATATTTTCTCAATCAACTTTTCTGTAAATTGTTATAATCCGCAAAAATATTAAAACTTTTCCGAATAATGCCTAAAAAATGTGAAATTGGTAGTCCGTCCCTACGTTTTTCGATGTCGGTAGCCGCTGTTTTTCTGAAAAACAATTCTCCCTCGCTTATGCGATGCTGACGACCGTCAGATACATAGCGAGGGAGAGATATTGCTATTCTTTTTAAGTTAGAAGCTTATAAACTTTTCAGCTGTATGTCTAGCAAATTCGAGTACGAGTAAATACGTCAGAATTGATTTCCAGTTTATACCCTTTAATCCGCTTTCTAACTTTTCCCACTCGTCTGTCTCCTTTAGGATGTTGTATAGGAAAATTAGACCGAATAAATACAACATGTTTACAATAAATTTATAGATTGTAGTCATTGGTATTATTTCGAATTCATTTATCGTGGACTTTAGATAAACAATGAAGATGATAAAAATATAAAGTCCGCCGCTTAGTACGAAATAAAATCTAATCTTGCGATAATGGAACAGCAACAGAATACCAATTAGGTAAAGACCTTCAAACACCATTTTTAATGTCATTATTATCGTCCATTCTGAGTTTCTGCCAAGGTATTCCCACCATGTATCTGCCACAGCCATTCTGCCGCTTGCAAGAAGCATCATCAGGCAGAGATAAAATCTGACGAAAGAGCTGCTCATTGTGCCTGATTTATTGGCAATGTTTGCCGCAACTTCATTTTCATTATTTGCCTGAATGCTGTATTCATTGTCTTGCTCATCGCCTTTCATGAAGAGGATGATAATAGGCATAAGCGGAATCAGTAGCAGACAACCGGAATGTCCGATGTCATGGCATCGCTTGATTGCCTGTGCCATCTCGAACCATACAGCCAATGGTATGAATATAACGAGGGCTAAGCTGTCAAGAACGTTTTTAACGTCCATGTCGTGTGTGTTATGATTGCGTATCATTTCACTATAGCTGACGGCAAAACTACTGCTATATACTATTTTATAGTATAAAAACGCAAGGATTGCAGCTAACACAATAAGGAGTGTCAGAAAATACTCTAATCGTCCTATTCTGCCGTCGAAAGAGAGCGGCGCGGCGAACATTTTCTTGTTTTTCATGCTTTTTTGTTTTAAAAAAAAATAGTTGTTATTGTATTCAGTTAGAATTTCGACAAAGATAATGCTTTTTGGGGGCATATCTGGTTGTTTTTTATGATTTTCTTTGCCCATGTCCTTGTAGTTCGGTTGGAAAGCCTTGCAGTCAGATGCAGAAGAAAGTCG
Source organism: Bacteroidales bacterium KHT7 (assembly GCA_900102385.1). Classification (GTDB taxonomy): domain Bacteria; phylum Bacteroidota; class Bacteroidia; order Bacteroidales; family Bacteroidaceae; genus Ga6A1. Next base: position 158,564 of record FNBQ01000002.1, read on the forward strand.
AAACAGACATGCGTTTTTTGCAAATGTAGAAATGTTTTTTTAGGATAGCAACTTTTTTATAGCGGCAATCGCATCATCACCAACTCCTGAAAGCCCGAATTTCGCGAATTAAAACCCATCGGATTGCGCCCAAATTCTATGAAACCAAGACTGCGGTAAAGGTTCAAAGCCTTTTGATTTTCTGCCACACATTCGAGTTCCAACTGACTGTAACCTGCTTTTCGCGCACATTCGATACAGGCGGCAGTGAGAGCCTTGCCGATGCCCAAGCCCCAATAATTTTGGTCGATGCCGATACCAAATTCAGCGCGGTGCTTTACCTTTGCGTGCTTGCCAATTTTAGAAATTCCCGCCGTGCCAACCACCTTGCCGTCGATTTCTGCGAGGATTTCAATCTCGTCTTGGCTGTCGGATTTTTCTTTAAGATACATCGCCTCGTCGTTGGCAGTAAAAGTGTTTTCGTCGGGGTACGATAACAAGTTATCTGTCTGAGCGTGAGTGAGTAGAAACACTTCGAGCACCGCCGCACCGTCTGCAAAATCGGCATTGCGGAGAGTGCAGAGTGCGGAGTTTTTTAGGGTGATAATTTTGTTGTAATGCATAGTTGACGAATTTATATCTCCTCCAACATTTGTCCCGGATTTTCAGCCGCCTTGACGTTTGAGAAAGCCTTTACGATTATTCCGTTCTCGTCAATCAGATATGTGGTGCGCACAACGCCGAATGTCTTCTTGCCGTACATGTTTTTCTCTTTCCAAACATCGTATGCCTGAATAACGGTTTTCTCTGTGTCGGACAGAAGTGTGAACGGCAAGTTGAACTTCTCCTGAAATTTTTTGTGCGATGCCACGCTGTCTTTACTCACTCCCAATATCTCAACGCCTTTCTCTCTGAAATGCGGAAACAAGTCGCCGAAACTGCATGCCTGTTTGGTGCATCCCGAGGTGTTGTCTTTGGGGTAGAAGTAGAGTATTACCTTTCTGCCTTTGTAGTCGCTCAGACTGTGCATTTTTCCATCCTGATCGGGCAGTGTGAAATCAGGAGCTTGTGTGTTGATTGTCAGCATTGTTGATATTTGTTTTTTTATTCTGTACGTCTGTTCGTGATAGGGCAGTGCTTCGGACTTTCAGTGCGTATGTAATATAACGTAAAATGAGTTCTTTTATTGCATTGTGCCGCACAGTGACACAGCTCGAAATTTTGATTGTAGGAGGCAGATTTACTGTTTATTAACTTGTTTCTCTAAATCTTTCTTTGATACTCTATTCAGTAACTTGCCTTCCTTCCAGTTGACTTCAGGATAAGCGGCTTTCAGGTCTTCGCAGGCTTTCTTGATGCTGCTACCACCAGAGGTGGCGAAGGGAATAACGGTCTTACCCTTGAAGTCGTACGCCTCCATGAAGGTGTTGATAATTGTGGGGTAGGTGTACCACCAGATGGGGAAGCCGACGTAGATGACATCATAGGCCTGCATATTTGTGAGTTTGTCCGTGATGGCTGGGCGAGATGACTTATCCTGCATCTCTACGCTGCTACGGCTCTGCTTGTCACGCCAATCGAGGTCTGCATCTGTGTAGGGCTGTGCTGGCTTGATTTCGTGCAGTGTTCCACCTGTTACCTCTGCCAACTGCTGGGCCACATCCTTTGTCACACCTGAAGCCGAGAAATAGGCAACTAATACTTTGTTCATGTTTTTACTCTCCTTCTTTTGTGAGCATACACTCAGACTCATAGCCAAGAGTGCCGTCAATATCATTACTATCTTTTTCATATCTTACTGTAGTTTGTTGTATATCTCATCCGTTACAGGTTCCAGCCACTCATGGCTTGCACCTTCTTTTACGTCTTTATGATACGTCAGATGCTGGAACCATGAGTCTTTGGCTGCACCGTGCCAGTGCTTCACCTCGGCGGGAATAGCGATGACGGTGCCTGGAGTCATTTCCACAGGCTCCTTGCCCCATTCCTGATACCAGCCGCGACCTGCTACGCAGATCAGTACCTGCACCTGTTTGTGATGGATATGCCAATTGTTGCGACAGCGTGGCTCGAAGGTGACATTATGTACATCACCGCCAACGTTGGACAAATAACTATTGCCGATGAAATACTGCGCATAGCCCGTGTTGGGTTCGCCCTTCGGCCATTTACTCTTCAGCGTGTACCCTTCTTTATCAAGCCAAGCACAGAGCTCGTCGACGAGTTCTTGCGGGTTGCCCATATTTACGGCGCCCTTCTTGTGGGCAGCCAACTGAGGTGTCACACCCTCAAGACCGCTTAGGGCTGCAACGGTCACTATCTCGCGGTCGGCATTTGTGAGTTGGTCGCCGGCGAAAATGTCGCCAAAGAGGTGTGCTTTCAAATAGTAATCGTCTTGCGGACAGAAGGTGTAATCGAACGGACTGCCAGATAGCTGCGTCTGGTTCTTCGTGCCCAGTTCATATGCCTTGCGGGTATTGTCCCACTCGGCAGGGCGTATCCAAGGCTTACCCTCCTGCCAGTTTTTACTTCTATTTTCTAATACCTTGTTTAATACGCCCAGTGCATTCAGACTACGCGGAAAGCCCGTGTAGGCATATAGTTGCGAGAAAGCCTCTTTCACTTCATTGATGGTTACGCCGTTGTCGAGTGCTTGTCGCACGACTGGTTCCAAGCGTTCCAAGTTACCTTGTGCCATCAGACAGGCACATGCCGCCAATCCCTTTTGACGTTCCGTCAGCGTCTGTGCATTTACTGTTGTCATCATTACTAATGCAAATAATAATGTTGCGACTCTTTTCATTGTTCCCTTATTCCTTATTGATAACCTCTGCACCGTATGCCTTTCCCATCTTCATGCAGTCACCGATGATGTCGCCTGTACGCAGATATTTATAGGTAGGCATCTCGAACAGTACGGGGCGCAGTTTCTCGTAGTTGGGCTTGCCTTTCTCGTCCAGTTTATCCTCATCCACGTAGTTGTTCAACACGTTGCAAATGTAGTTCTTAAAGCCGTCGATCTCGTACACGTCTATGACTTCGCATTCCATCACCATAGGCGACTGCTCGATGACAGGCATGCCAGCCTCGCCCAGATGATACTCAAACACTTGCGATTTGTTGGTATTGGCTCCGCTTACTGTTCCTGTGTAGTCGGCTTGAGCCACAAAATCCTCGCTGATGATGTTGATGGAGAAACGCTTGCTCTCGTCGATGGCTGCGATGCTATGGTGCGACGAATGCACGCTTAGCAATAGCTTTGAGTGGCTTACGATACCTACATGGGCTACCAAGAGCCAGTTTACTTTTCCTTCGCTATCCACCGTGCCAACAACTGTTGCTGGTGTGGGATAGAGTGTCATTTTCTGTCCGATATTCTGTTTCATAATTGTCTTGTTATTTTGTTGTTCGTTTAAAAACCATGTTCATTGTTTCTGGTGTCAACGGCTGCAGGTCTTGCAGCTTCAGGTGCTTCACCATGTGTAGGGTGCCCTGCTTGTACTTCAGGAAATGGGCAGTCTGGATGTGGTGCTGGTAGGCCTGCTGCGAGGCGTAGATTTCGAGGATACGAATTTGGCAGCTATCTTCCTTTGTTTGTGTTGGGAACAGGCAGATTACGCCTGGTTCTTCGGCAAGGCTCGCTTTCTGAATTTCTGCGGCTGCAGCAAGGTATTCTTTCAAGTATTGCGGATGAATCTCGATTTCAGCCAGGCGATACAACATCGTATCAGCGTGAGGTACGTCAGCGGTTGGCTTATTGGTGGTTTGACCAAAAAGCCAACGGGCATTCTCCGAAAGAATCATCTTTTGGAATGGCGCAAGGTCGGGCTCTTTCGATAGATAGTCCTTCATGCGGGCGAGGCTCTGGGTGAGCACCTGTGTAGCAACGTAAGGATAGTCGGAACCGTAGAACAGATGGTCGGGCGTGGTAATGGTGAGCATCATGCGGATGGTCTCTGGACTGTGTGCGCCTGCGAGGTCGTAGTACAGGGCGCGAAGGTTGGCCTCCCAGTCTATCTCACCCACCATCTTGTTGGCCTGCATCACGGGTGTCAGCGATTTCATGCGAGGCACGGCAAGCGGTAGATAGGCTCCACAATGGGGCACCACCACCTTTACATTCGGATAGCGGGCCAGCACGTTGCGACTAATCATATTCGTTACGGCACGAGTGGTCTCAGATAGGTATTCCTGCATAGCCAGCGGCGTCTGTATCATTACTTCCTTGTTCACTGGTTCAGGGCGATGCGGATGCAGAATCACCACCGCCTTGCGCTCGTTCAATACAGAGAACAGCGTGTCGAGTTCAGGTGCGCCGAGATATTGCCCGTTCACATTGGTAGCCAACTTGATGCCGTCGGCCTTCAGCACATCGAGCGCATACTTCGCCTCCCCGATGGCTTTCTGCACATCAGGTAGCGGCAGGGCGGCACAGAACAGGAATCGCCCTGGGTGCTCGCGCTTTATGCGGGCAGCGGTCTCGTTGGTTTTGCGAACCACTTTTGCAGATGTCGGTTGTGGCGCTGCCAGTGTTAGCACCGATGTCTCAATGCCAATCTCGTCCATCCATTTCAGATGCCCCGTCACATCATACTTCGGCAAAGGAAATCCCTCGTCCATCAGTCGATTCTCTTGTTCCAAAGCTGACACAAATTCAGAGGTGATAAGATGTGAATGTACATCGATTATGCCTTGAGCATGCACCATTGCCGCATACAGCAGTGCGATTAGTGTTACAATCTGTCTCATACCTTTTTTGTTTATTATTCGATTTCAATCTTCTTAATCACTTTGGCAGGGACACCACCGACAATCGTGTTTGCCTCGACATCCTTTGTCACGACGGCACCGGCTGCTACCACAGCACCATCGCCGATGGTAACACCTGCAAGTACTGTAGCGTTTGCGCCAATCCATACGTTCTTGCCGATGTGGATGGGCGCATGTGTCATTCCCGCTCGCATGCTTGGTTCAAGCATGTGGTTGAGCGTGGCCAGCACGACATTATGGCCTATGAGTGCGCCTTCATCGATGATGATGCCGCCTTGATCCTGGAACTTGCAGCCCATGTTGATAAAGACGCGTTCGCCAACCACGGTGTTCTTTCCGCAGTCGGTGTGGAACGGTGGAAACATCCCAACACTCTTCGGCACCTCACGTCCCCAAAGTTTCTCCAACAGGTCATGTAATTCCTCGGGCGTGTGATACTTGCTGTTAATGTCTGCCGTAATCTGCAAAGCCTCTTGGGAAAGTTTATGAAACATCATGTGAACCCCAGACCCGCCTTCAACGGGCTTGTCAGAGGCCATGTAATCCCTGAACTCTTGTATCGTCATTTTATTTCAGATTTGTCTTGAAGAATTCCTCCATCTTGTCGTATGGAATCTTCCCGTTCTTGTCGTCGTAAAGGTCGGTGTGGACGGCATCGGGGATAATCATCAGTTCCTTATTGCCGACAACTGCGTTCTGACCCTCAACATGCTTGCCAGTCATCTTTTCGAAAGCGTACTCAGAGAAATAGCGGCTGTGGGCTTTCTCGCCGTGAATGAGCAGGACGGGCGACTCAATCTCGTGTGCCCAAGCCAATAGGGGCTGGTTGAGGAAAGACTGACAGCCGATGACGTTCCAGCCATCAGTAGAGTTGCCGCTGCGCTCGTGGTAGCCGCGTGGGGTCTTGTAGTAGTCGTAGTAGTCCTTCACGAACTGCGGTGCATCGTCGGGCAGCGGGTCAATGACACCGCCAGCACGCTTGTAGGTACCGTTTTTGAAGTCCTCAGTACGCTGCTGGGCGATGGCCTTGCGCTTCTCCATGCGCTGTGCCTGGGTGTCCTCGCTCTTGAAGTAGCCCTCCACGTTCACCTTGCTCATATCGTACATCGTCGAGGCAACGGTGGCCTTGATGCGGGGGTCGATGGCGGCAGCATTCACTGCCATTCCGCCAAAACCGCAGATGCCGATGATGCCAATTCTTTCAGCATCCACATTGTCCTGATTGCTCAGGAAATCGACGGCAGCGAGGAAGTCCTCGGTGTTGATGTCGGGCGAGGCCATACGGCGAGGCTCGCCACCGCTCTCACCAGTAAACGAGGGGTCGAAGGCGATGGTCAAGAAACCACGCTCAGCCATGTGTTGAGCATAGAGACCGCTTGTCTGCTCCTTCACTGCACCGAACGGTCCGCTCACTGCGATAGCTGCAAGTTTGCCCTCAGCACCTTTTGGCGTGTACATATCGGCAGCAAGTTCAATGCCGTAGCGGTTCTTGAACGTGACTTTCTTGTGGTCCACCTTGTCACTCTTGGGAAACGTTTTGTCCCACTCCAGAGTCAACTGCAATGTCGTATTCATACCTTTTTCATTTTGATTGTTTTCACTTTTCTGATTGCACCCCGTGAGCGTAAAGCCCATCAGTACTGCGGCTAATAATGCTTTCTTCATAAGATAATCTTGTATTTTGTTTGAATTCGTTCATGTTCGGAATGTAAGCGAACTTCCATTTCTCTCACTTAATCACAACCTTGTTACCATTTCTAATGAATATTCCTTTGCTAGGGCTATTTGCACGCTGACCATTCAGCGAATAGTGTACATCGTTTTCTGCATTGGAGCGAACGTTGCTGATACCCGTTGTGTTGATGAGCGATAGCGTTACGGTGATATTACCTTGTCCGGCTTTCAGAATCTGCTTCAGCTCGGCTTGCGTCTTGCCTTCAATTTTGCCAATACTGGTAAACGTCCATGTATTTGTGTCGTAATAGAGGCAGAGATTCGAGCCTTGGTATAGGATGATGTCGCCCGGCTCAGTGGTGATGTTCTCATTGTTCTCAGGGAATGACTGTTCCAATGGGCCGACCTTCTCGAAGTTGCCGTAGTCGTGGGCCTCGTAGGTAATGGGCGCCTGCTTTAAGGCCTCCATTAGTGCCTGTGCCGAAGTGTTGTTGGCGAGCGTGGCAGTCAGTGTCTGTTTACCGTCGATGGTGATATATATCTTGTTCATAGTAGTTTGTTTTTCTGCGAAATTTAGTGTTGGTAGCCAGTTCTGAATTAGCGAGGCACGGTTACTATGATTGCTGGCGTTAATCCACAATGCATCGCCCATCCAAGTGATGTTCTTCACCAAGCGTTCTGCATCGGCCACCACACCGCTAATGCCGCTGCTGTGGCTCGATACAATCAGCGCGACATTCTTACCTGTCATCTGCGTACCGTAATTAAAGAGGAACGTCTGCATGATGGCTGCCATCTGGCTCCACCACAAGGGCGTGACGATGACGATGTTCTCATACTGCGAGAGGTCGGTGATGCTTACGGGGGCGATGGCGGGATAACTCGCCGCATCATTGGGCGCAGCCTTAATGGCGTTCAGCAGCGCCGTGCCAATAGCATAGTTGTTTGCCTCGTACTTCTGCGTTTTGTCGGCAGGTTCAATACGCATCACATCAGCCTGAATCAGGCTCGTTAGGGAGGTCACTATCTCGTGACAATTATTTGTATAACTGTAGTACACCACCAGAGTCTTGGCGCTTATGCTCACAGCAAGGAGCATCATGCAAAATACTGAAAATAATCGTCTCATGTCCTTTTCTATTATTAAATCCACTGCAAAGGTACGCGCTATTTTCAACACATTGATTACCCAAATCTTGGATAGAATTACCAATATTACGGAAGATTCTATTTTCCGATGCAGAAATCGTCCATTACCCATTGAAAATTGCAATTGACGAGATTTCCCAACAGTAAATCTTCTGCTTACCCATCACCTAATCTGGCTAAACCTTGCATATATCTTACATATAGCTAACATATAGTTTACATATAGCTTGTATATAGCTTACATATACCCTACATATACCTTGCCACTATTTTGTGTTTACCAAACGAACAATTCCATTAGAAATTGTCCGTTACAAGTTCTAAGTTATGAATTTTGAATTATGAATTCCCCAAATTTTCAACTTTAAATTTTCAAGTTTCAAGTTCAAATATTGTTAACACCATTGCATCAATATACGCTTCGCCGAACCTATCCCCTTGCTATCCTCTTGCTACCATCTTGCTACCCCGAACCTTCAGGTTACCTTAAAAGTCGGTTTTTGCTTCTTTTCTGCATAATGATACAGAATGCCATTGCATATTATTACAGGGTACGATTTATCCCAGACTTACGTAATCTGTGCAAATATAGCATTTTCTGTTGACCGTAACAAGGCTTAGGCATCATGAAAAATGGCGTATGGGGCTGCCCTACGGAAAAATAGGTGTGAATCTTACAAAATAATATCGCTGTTGTTAAAATTTTATTATCTTTGCACGCTGGTTCAAAAAATAACAAATAGAAATGAATAATCAATATCTTCTCGAACACTTGCGTTCGATAAAGGATTTCCCTCAGAAGGGCATCAACTTCCGCGACGTTACAACGCTTTTTAAAGATGCCAAGGCTCTTGAGATAATGGACGAGGAGTTGTATCAACTTTACAAGGATAAGGGTATCACCAAGGTCGTTGGTATTGAGTCGCGCGGATTCGTAATGGGTTCGTGCCTTGCGCGCAGACTGAATGCCGGACTGGTTATGTGCCGCAAGCCGGGAAAACTGCCAGCAAAGACCATTCAGGAGACATATACAAAGGAATACGGTACCGATACAATCGAGATTCATGCCGATGCCATAAATGAGGACGATGTGGTGCTTATCCACGACGACCTTCTGGCAACAGGCGGAACGATAAAGGCTGCATGGAATTTGGTTAAGAAGTTCAACCCAAAGAAGTGCTACATGAACTTCATCATCGAGATTCGCGATGAGGGTCTGAAGGGCCGTGAGTTTATTGGTGACGATATCGAAGTAACATCATTGTTGAGTTTGTAATTTAGGTTTTAGATAGCTGAAGCCCCGGGCGATTCCATTGCGAAATGCACTCGGGGCTTTATTGTGCCTTTACGCTAGTTTCTCGATATCAAGCGATTTCTCTTTTACTATTATCAGCTTACCGCATTTAAGCGATACGTCAAGAAAATCTTTGCCTATGAACTGCCTTTTAATTTTGTTGTTTTCGACAAGGTAAAATTCGTGACCATTACATGCGCTTTTGTATAGAAGTCTGTTAGGATTTTCTTCTGAAGTCTCGCGTGTATAGATTGAGTTTCTCTTGTATTGGCGCAAAATGTTCAAGTTTATGTCTACTACAATGATGTTGCCGCTTACGGTTCTTAAAGCATATTCGTTCTGTTTGAATGTCATTTTGCTGAATTTCTTTGATGTCTCGTCGAAATAGTATAAAGTGTCGGTGACAAAGCGGATTGCCTTGCCGAAAATTTCCTTATTCCATTTCTTCGGAAAGAGTTCTTTTGAAATCAGTTCGCCGTTTTCTCTGTTGTATTTTGCTATATACGGAACGCCGAATTTCTTCAGTTTTTCTTCGCGTTTGTTGTTCGCCTTTACTTTGTTTTGCACCGAATGGGCTTCGTTTATCATAATTACAGTGTCGCCGCTGAAACAAAGTTTGGTATGTCCTATTCTGTCTTCTTCAAAGGTGTTTTGCCATATATTCTTCATTTTTTTATCGAAGCAGAAGAGTTGCTTTTGGTCTGCCAGAAAGATGTTGTCACCGTTCTTCACAAATTCCATTTGTGAGTCTCCTAAAACATATCCTTGCGACATAATGGTTGCTCCAATCATTCCTCCTAGCGCTCCTCCTCCAATTCCAAATGCTACAAAGTATGAAGGATTACCGCCGCTGGTTTCGGCTTCAGAATACACTAAGTCGTGTACAAGCTTTATATTTTTCCCTGTATTGATGTCGAGATAGTTTAGCGATTTTGATGTGAATGCAATATGGTCGTCGTCCATTCTTAAAATGTTGTTTAACTGCTCGTTTGCATTCTTTGTTATCTCACATTCCCATAGACTCTTTCCTGTTGAAAGTCTGTATCCGTATATGTAATTGTTTGAAGACTTTAGAACGCCAATCATGATGTCTTTTTGCGCATCGATGAAGAAAGGTAGAATTCGTTTCGAATACGCCTTTTTGTACGTCTTCGTTTCAATAAGTGTGGCTCGAGATTCGAAGTCGCTAAGAGTCAGAATATTGTATCCCGATTTGCTGTAGCAATACTCTAATGGGACGCAGTCGCCCTTAGTCTTGAACATGCCATAAGGTAGTCTGAGAAACATAAGTTGTTCGGGAGATGTCTCTTCCCAAGTCAGCTCTCCAGAGTCGATGTTGTATATTCTGTAATGTGCCTTCTTGTGTCCACCTAGTCCACCTTTTACACGTGTGTCGACTATGATTTCTCTCGACCCTTTTGGAATAGAAATTCTGTTAATGGAATCTTCTATTTCTATGTGCACGATATTCTGCGCAAAGGCAGTAGCGCAGCAGAACATCATGGCGCACAGAGATAAGTTTCTAGTTATTCTTTGCATTACTTGTAATTTTGAATGATAATTTATGATGCAAAGAAAACTAAAATATACCAGACGGACAAACTGTTCTGAAAATTATTTTACGCTGAACATCTTACTGAATCCTATGCCGTAGCCGAATGTCTTCAGTCTGCCGCTTCCTTCGGCAATTGATGGAAGCGAAGCATAAGCGCAGTAAAGTCGAATGTTCTGCTTCAGTCCGCCCAGAAGCCACGACAGCGATGCGCCTGCACCATATCCAAAGCCGTCGCGTCCGCCAAGACGATAGTCTATGGTGTTGAGGTCGCAGTTAGGGTAGGCGGTATAGCTGGCAGTTGCATTTGCGCCAATCAGCAGCGTGTTTGTAACGGGAAACGAGAAGTAAGGGCCGCAGCCAATCACCGCACAGTCGAAAGCGTGGTCTTGCGCCTCGCCGTTCACCTTTACTTGGTTCGTGGTGACGTATATCTGTCCGCCTGCGCCGACGTACGGGTTGAAGAAGTAAGCCGATTCAAGTCCGCCCTTGTTTCCTTTCTTGAAGGAAATCTTGTCGTTGCCGATATTGAATTCTGAATTTATGTACGACATTCCCATGAATGAGTTGGCGAACGAAGGTCGGAACGACTTGTCGATGACAGCCTTCTGCAATCTTGCCTTTCCGCTTTTTGGCGACTTGAACAGAAGGTCGGTAATCCAATATCCCAGTTCGGTAGAAGTGATTCCGATGCTTGCGCCCATCGACAGGTCGCTATACCAATGCATGTCGTTTGTTCGGCGCATCAGAGCCGTAAGCGTAGCGCATGCATATCCGCCCACGCCAATCCACGGATGCTTCCACGCATATTCGTTGCTGAGGATTGTTGCGCCCGTGAAAGCCATAACCGCGTGAGTAGACGGAAAGCAGTTCGTGTCGCTTCCACCCATCGGACGGCGGCGGGTCACGTTGTTCTCTATAATTTTCGATGTTCCCATGGCGATACCAATCGACAATGCGTTTGAGACAGCCATCTTCTGCCACGAGTTTCGGCTTTCTACTCCTGCAAGTTTAAGCGTGTAGGTTGCAGCCAGCGGCGCGAAAACCAGCACATTATCCACCTTGGTGCTGAATGCACTCTTGTATTCGGGCGATGTTGCAGCTCCGCCGTGGTCTTTCTTTATCGTAAGACCGTAATATCCAGTCATCACGCCGTAGTAGAGGTGCGCAATTTTCATCTTGTTCTGCGTTGCCTTCTTGTTTGCCTCGTCGTTCTCAATCTCGCCAACCAGTTCGGCTGTCTCTTCCTTCAGAATATCTGTAGAATCGACTCTGAGGCTTGTTTCGGCATCAGCCGTAGCATTTGCCATCAGGCTTGCAGGTGCTGCCATCATAGCAACGGCAACGGATATAGTCTTAAAAAATGTCACTTTTCAGAATCTTTTTGCTTTAACGCTGCAAATATACTAATAAACGCCCAAATGTGCAAAAGCATTTGCCGAAACATGAAGGGGTGATTTTCTGTCAGAAAAATATGACAAATCGTAAGCCTGAAAAATATTTTGAAAAATAAATCGATATTATGCAACAACTAAAACAAATAAACATTAACTTTGCAGTGTTTAATTTATATGGAATTTGAAGGTATGAATAAACTTAACTTCGCAGCAATTGATATTGGCACTAATGCTGCACGACTACTTATAAAAAATGAAGAAGGAAAAGTGGTGGAGTTCATCAGATACCCTTTACGATTGGGAGAGGATGTTTTTACCATTGGTGAGATAAGTCGCGAGAAACAAGACATGATGATGCGCATGATGAACGGCTTCCGCCAGATGATGCGCATGTACAAGGTGAAGAGTTATCGCGCCTGCGCCACTTCAGCCATCAGAGAGGCAAAGAACGGTAGAACGGTAATAAAGCGCATTGTAAAGAATACAGAGATAGATATCGAGATTATCGACGCTAAGCAAGAAGCCGAATTCTTGTGCTGCAGCCGATTGGTCAACAAGGCTCAGGGCGGCGTCTGGGCTTATGTCGATGTGGGCGGCGGAAGCACCGAGGTTACATTTGCCGAGCATGGCGACGTTCTCGAGACAAGAGCCTACAAGGTCGGAACTCTGCGAATGCTTAACGACAAGGTTGATGCGGCAACAAAGAATCTGCTGAAAACCGAACTTACCGAGTTGAACGAAAAGTATGGCAAGGTAAACATCATCGGCTTGGGCGGAAACATCAACAAGTTGTTTCAACTTATCCCGATAAAGGAGCGCGACAACCTAAACATGCCAATCAAGTCGCTCGTAAAGATTACTAAGGCTCTTTCAGCCCTGAGCGTAGAACAGCGCATGTCCGACTACTATCTCAAGAAGGACCGCGCCGACGTAATCGTTCCGGCAGCCAAAATCTTCATCAAGGTGGCAGAGTGCCTTCAGAGTGAATATATATACGTTCCGAAGATTAGTCTCGCCGACGGCATTTTGGCATCGGTTTACTACGACTATAAAGAAAAAGGTATAGTTAAGATGTTTGATGATTACTCAGACGACGAAATGTAATTATACAATCAAACATTTTTTGCATATTTCTTTCAGAAGTAAAGGAAAAGTATTACCTTTGCAGAAATTTGTAAAGTTCAGACTTATGTATAGAATACAAGGCTGCGTGTACAAGCCTAAAGTTTGTATCGCGCTTGCTTACATAAAAGATATATCGCTGATAACGGAAGTGGAGTTAGCCCTCCGCTCCGTTGTTGGCGATTATTCTATATATAAATTAGATAAACATAAACAGGTAAAAGGATAAAAAGACACGATGGAACCATTGAAGCATGAATGCGGAGTTGTTATGATACGACTGCTGAAGCCGCTCGAGTACTACCAGCAGAAGTATGGTACATGGATGTATGGGCTTAACAAACTCTATCTGATGATGGAGAAGCAGCACAACCGAGGACAAGAGGGCGCGGGCATGGCTTGCGTGAAACTTGAGGCTAATCCGGGCGAGGAATATATGTTTCGCGAGAAGGCTCTCGGCTCGGGGGCTATAACCGAGATTTTCTCGAACGTACACGCACAATACAAGGACCTCACGCCTCAGCAACTTACCGATGCCGACTATGCAAAAAAATGCCTTCCGTTTGCCGGCGAGCTTTACATGGGACATCTTCGCTACTCAACAACCGGAAAGAGCGGACTAACATACGTCCATCCGTTTTTGAGACGAAACAATTGGAGAGCCAAGAATCTATGTCTATGCGGCAATTTCAATATGACAAATGTCGATGAAGTCTTTGCTGATATCACGGCAAAAGGACAGCATCCACGAATATATTCAGATACCTACATAATGCTCGAGCAGGTTGGGCATCGTCTCGACCGCGAAAGCGAACGTCTGTACGCTCAGGCTACTGCCAAGGGACTTGAGGGCATGGATATCACCCGCTACATAGAGGATAATATTGACCTCACAAACGTTGTACGCTCGGCAAGTGCCCTCTGGGACGGCGGATATGTTGTATGCGGACTGACGGGAAGCGGCGAGTGCTTCTCGATGCGCGACCCTTGGGGAATCCGTCCTGCCTTCTGGTACAAGGATGATGAGGTGATGGTTCTTGCATCAGAACGCCCTGTAATCCAGACGGCTCTCGACCTCGAAGCCGACCAGATTAACGAGCTGAATCCGGGGCAGGCAATCTTGGTAAACAAGCGAGGCGAGGTTAAACTTTCGCAAATCATTGAGCCGAAGAATCCTAAGCCATGTGCATTCGAGCGCATCTACTTCAGCCGCGGTTCAGACCGCGACATCTACAAAGAGCGTAAGGCTCTTGGCCGCCAGCTTTTGCAGCCGATTCTCGAAGCCATCGACGGCGATGTAGACAATACTGTTTTCTCATTCATTCCAAACACAGCCGAGGTTGCATACTACGGAATGCTCGAGGGCTTCAAGGAATACATGAATGAGCAGAAGATAAAGGAGATTGAAAGTCTCGACCACAAGCCTACGCACGAGGAGCTGGCGAAGATTATGAACCGCTATGTTCGTGGCGAGAAGGTGGCTATAAAGGATATCAAACTGCGCACATTCATTGCCGAGGGCAACACCCGAAACGATCTTGCGGCGCACGTCTACGACATAACATACGGCAGTCTTCGTGCCGGAATCGACAATCTGGTGGTGATTGACGACAGCATCGTGCGCGGAACGACTCTCCGCGAGAGCATCATCCGCATTCTCGACCGTCTGCATCCTAAGAAGATTGTCATCGTATCGTCTTCTCCGCAAATTCGTTATCCTGATTATTACGGTATCGACATGAGCAAGATGAGCGAGTTCATCGCCTTCAAGGCGGCAGTCGAACTTCTGAAAGACCGTCATCAGGAAAATCTTATAACCGAAGTCTATGACAAGTGCAAGGCTCAAGTTGGATTGCCTAAGGAGCAGATGGTTAACTATGTTAAGGAAATCTACAGTCCGTTTACCGATAAGGACATCTCTCGCAAGATGGTTGAGATGCTGAAGGCTCCGGAGGTGAAGAGCGATATCGAGATTGTTTATCAGACCATCGACGGATTGCACAAGGCCTGCCCAAAGCACACGGGCGACTGGTATTTCAGTGGCGACTATCCAACGCCTGGCGGAGTGAGAATGGTAAACCAAGCCTTCATAAACTATGTGGAGCAAATTTACAATAAGCAAAAATAAAAGAATATAGATAAATCAAAGTAATGAGAAATGTAACACTAATCCTCGACGACGGGACAAAGTTTCACGGAAAGTCGTTTGGCTACGAAAAGCCAGTAGCAGGTGAGGTTGTCTTCAACACAGCGATGATGGGGTATCCAGAGAGCTTGACAGACCCTTCTTATGCTGGCCAGTTGATGACACTTACTTATCCTTTGGTTGGAAACTACGGAGTGCCTCCTTTCTCTGTTGAGAAGAACGGACTCGCAACTTTTATGGAGAGCGACAAGATATACGCTTCTGCCATAATCGTGAGCGACTATAGCACCGAGTACAGCCACTGGAACGCAGTAGAGAGTCTTGCAGAGTGGCTTAAACGCGAGCTGGTGCCGGGCATCACCGGAATCGATACTCGTGAACTTACAAAGGTTTTGCGTGAGCACGGTGTAATGATGGGTAAGATTGTGTTTGATGATGAGCCAGACAATATCCCGCAGGCTGACTACAACGGAGTGAACTTTGTTGACAAGGTTAGTTGCAAGGAGATTGTTAAGTACAACGAAGGTGCAGGAAAGAAGGTTGTACTTGTTGACTGCGGCGTGAAGAACAACATCATCAGATGCCTTATAAACCGCGGTGTTGAGGTAATTCGTGTTCCTTGGAACTATGACTTTAACGACCTTGAGTTCGACGGATTGTTCCTTGCCAACGGCCCGGGCGACCCAGACACTTGCGAGGACGCTGTTGTAAACATCCGTAAGTTCCTTGCAAACCCGGTTGTTCGTCCTTGCATGGGAATCTGTATGGGTAACCAGTTGCTTTCTAAGGCAGCCGGTGCAAAGATTTACAAGCTCAAGTACGGTCACCGCAGTCATAACCAGCCTGTCCGCATGGTTGGAACAGAAAAGTGTTTCATAACCAGCCAGAATCACGGCTATGCAGTAGACTCTGATACGCTTGGCGCAGACTGGGAGCCATACTTCGTAAACATGAACGATGGCTCAAACGAAGGAATCCGCCACAAGAAGAATCCTTGGTTCTCTGCTCAGTTCCACCCAGAGGCTTGCAGCGGCCCTGTTGACACAGAGTTCTTATTCGATGATTTTGTAAACTTGCTGAACAAGTAGTTCAAAACCGCTAAAAACAGAAAGATGAAACAAGAAAATATAAAGAAAGTATTGCTTTTAGGTTCTGGTGCCCTCAAGATTGGCGAAGCCGGCGAGTTCGACTACTCTGGTTCGCAGGCACTCAAGGCAATGAAGGAGGAGGGCGTAAAGACCATCCTTATCAATCCAAATATTGCAACAGTACAGACAAGCGAGGGCGTTGCCGATCAGGTTTACTTCCTGCCTGTCACTCCATTCTTCGTAGAGAAGGTTATCGAGAAGGAACGTCCAGACGGCATTCTGCTTGCCTTCGGCGGTCAGACTGCCCTTAACTGCGGTGTTGCCCTCTATCAGCAGGGCATTCTCGAGAAATATAATGTTCAGGTGCTCGGTACTCCTGTTCAGGCTATCATTGATACAGAAGACCGCGAACTCTTTGTTGAGAAGCTTAACGAAATCGATGTTAAGACAATCAAGTCTGAGGCTTGCGAAAACATAGAGCAGGCACGCAAGGCTGCTGCTGAACTCGGCTACCCGGTTATCATCCGTGCGGCATACGCTCTTGGCGGCTTGGGCTCTGGCTTCTGCGACAACGAAGAGGAACTGAACAAGTTGGCTGAGAAGGCATTCTCATTCTCTCCTCAGGTTCTTGTAGAGAAGAGTCTCAAGGGCTGGAAGGAAATTGAGTATGAGGTTGTGCGCGACCGTTACGACAACTGTATCACGGTTTGTAACATGGAGAATTTCGACCCACTCGGCATTCATACAGGTGAGAGTATCGTAATTGCTCCTTCTCAGACTCTTACAAACTCAGAATATCACAAACTTCGTGCTCTTGCCATAAAGATTATCCGTCACATCGGAATCGTGGGCGAGTGTAACGTTCAGTATGCCTTCGACCCTAAGTCAGAAGATTACAGAGTTATCGAGGTTAATGCCCGTCTGAGCCGTTCATCAGCCCTTGCATCAAAGGCAACCGGCTATCCTTTGGCTTTCGTTGCTGCCAAGTTGGGTATGGGCTACGGCTTGTTCGAACTTAAGAACTCTGTAACAAAGACAACAAGCGCATTCTTCGAGCCTGCTCTCGACTATGTTGTTTGTAAGATTCCTCGTTGGGATCTCGGCAAGTTCCACGGCGTAGACAAAGAGTTGGGTTCTTCAATGAAGTCGGTAGGCGAGGTTATGGCCATCGGCCGTACTTTCGAGGAGGCAATTCAGAAGGGCTTGCGTATGATTGGTCAGGGTATGCACGGCTTTGTTGAAAACAAGGAGATTGAGATTGCCGATATCGATTCTGCATTGAAGGCTCCTACAGATAAGCGTATTTTTATCATTGCCAAGGCTTTGCGTCAGGGCTACACAATCGATCAGATTCACGATTTGACAAAGATTGACAAGTGGTTCTTGCAGAAACTTAACAATATCCGCCAGACTGACAATGAGTTGCATGCTTGCAAGAGCATCAACGTTCTTGACAAGGAGTTGCTTCGCAAGGCTAAGATTCAGGGCTTCACCGACTTCCAGATTGGTCGTGCTCTCGGTCTTGAGGCAGAGATGGACAGCGAGCAGGCAATCATGGTTGTAAGAAACTATCGAAAGATGCACGGCATTGTTCCGGTAGTTAAGCAGATTGATACGCTTGCAGCCGAGTATCCAGCGCAGACAAACTATTTGTACCTTACATATAGCGGCGTAGCAAACGATGTCAAGTATCTTGGCGACAAGAAGAGTATCGTAGTCCTTGGGTCGGGTGCTTATCGTATCGGTTCGTCTGTAGAGTTCGACTGGTGCGGCGTTCAGGCTCTTAATACTGTCCGCAAGGAGGGTTACAGAAGCGTGATGATTAACTATAACCCAGAAACAGTTTCTACAGACTACGATATGTGCGACCGCCTCTACTTCGACGAGTTGACATTCGAGCGTGTTATGGATATCCTCGAGTTGGAGAATCCTCACGGCGTAATCGTATCAACTGGCGGTCAGATTCCGAATAACCTTGCTATGCGTCTTGATGCACAACGTGTGCCACTGCTTGGTACAACAGCCCAGAGCATCGACAACGCCGAGGACCGCGACAAGTTCTCTGCAATGCTCGACCGTATCGGCGTAGACCAGCCGGAGTGGAGCGCGCTTACATCTATGGAAGATGTAAACAAGTTCATCGAGAAGGTTGGATTCCCTGTACTTGTGCGTCCTTCATACGTTCTTTCGGGTGCGGCAATGAATGTCTGCTCAAATCAAGACGAGTTGGAGCGCTTCTTGA
Source organism: Bacteroidales bacterium KHT7 (assembly GCA_900102385.1). Lineage (GTDB taxonomy): Bacteria > Bacteroidota > Bacteroidia > Bacteroidales > Bacteroidaceae > Ga6A1. Next base: position 176,977 of record FNBQ01000002.1, read on the forward strand.
AACTTGCCGCAAACGTGAGCAAGAAGCATCCAGTCGTTATCAGCAAGTTCATGCTTAACACTAAGGAGGTTGAGATGGATGCCGTTGCCAAGAATGGCGAGATTATAGCATACGCAATCAGCGAGCACATCGAGTTTGCCGGAGTACACTCTGGTGATGCAACAATTCAGTTCCCTGCTCAGAAACTGTATGTCGAGACTGTGCGCCGAATCAAGAAGATTTCGGGTCAGATTGCCAAGGAGTTGAAGATTAGCGGTCCGTTCAACATTCAGTTCCTTGCACGCGACAACGAGATTAAGGTTATCGAGTGTAACCTTCGTGCTTCGCGAAGCTTCCCATTCGTTAGCAAGGTTTTGAAGATCAATCTCATCGAGCTGGCTACAAAGGTAATGCTCGGCTTGCCGGTTGAGAAGCCAAACAAGAGCCTCTTCGACTTCGATTATGTCGGAATCAAGGCGAGCCAGTTCTCATTCAACCGTTTGCAGAAGGCCGACCCAGTTCTTGGTGTAGATATGGCATCAACTGGTGAGGTTGGTTGTCTTGGCGAGGATTCTAACTGCGCTCTTCTGAAGTCAATGCTTTCGGTAGGTATGCGTATTCCTGAGAAGAATATCTTGATCTCTGCCGGAGACTCTAAACAGAAGGCAAGTATGCTCGACAGTGTCAAACTGTTGGTTAAGAACGGCTACAAGATTTTCGCAACAGGCGGAACAAGCCGTTTCCTTTCGGATAATGGCATCGAGAACACTCTTGTTTACTGGCCAAGCGAGGAAGGCAAGCAGCCACAGGCTCTCGATATGCTTCACAACAAGGAAATCGACATGGTTGTAAATGTTCCAAAGAACCTCACGGTAGGCGAAATTGGCAACGGCTACAAACTCCGTCGTGCAGCGGTCGACTTGAATATTCCTCTTATCACAAATCCACGTCTTGCAAGCGCGTTTATCAATGCATTCTGCACAATTAAACTCGACGATCTTGCAATTCGCAGTTGGGAAGAGTACAAGTAAAAAAACGCTAACATTATATTTATGGGCAGTATCATCTCGATATTGCCCATTTTTTTGTCCTTACGACTGCTGAATATATGCTATATAACATGTTTATTCTTGATTAAAATCAATAATTTACTAATTTTATGCTAAAAAACATAGTTTTATTTGCATGATTTAGAAAGTTGTCGTATCTTTGCAATGTCAAAAGGAAAGAACAACGGTTCAGAACTTGAGACAGAAAATAGGTAAAAAAAGGTAAGAAATTGAGTTAAAATTGGGTAAAATGAAGAAGATATTTTTGACAGCGGTAGCTGTATTGGGATTTGCGGCAGCAGGTATGGCAGAGGATAAGGATGCTAATACTGCAAAGATTAAGGTCAACACTGCAAGATTGAGCACATACTTGAATCTTAGCGCATCACAGTATGACACAGTTGACGAGATTAACGCTTACTTCGAGAGCCAGATGGAAGATGCAAATCGCATTGCTGATGACTCAAAGAAAGCCGCAAAGGTTCGTAAAGCCGTAATGGGTAACTGCAAACTGATGAAGGAGAACCTTACAAAGGAGCAGTATGCTAAGTACCTTGAGGTAATCAACGTTACCTTGAACAACAAGGGCTTGAACGGCTATATGAAGTGATTATTTTTGAAGGTTATAGTATTTGTATTAAGGTTATAGTTAGTAATTTGGTGGAGACGCTGTGAAGCATCTCCACTTTTTTGTTTGTACTGAATCTGATTTTCTGAAATCATTTATTTCGAAGATTTTTTTGTAAAACCGCAGCAAAATGAAAATTTTGCATTATATTTGCACAATAACGTAATATAAAATGGGGATTTTCAATATTATGAAAAAAATAGCTTGTTTATTATTGGAGGTGACATTTGTTATGGCTATTATTGGTTGCTTTAGCGTAAAAGAAAAAGAACCAACTCCTAAGAAGATAAATAAGAATCTTCCAGCCATAAGGGTTGAAGGAAAGTGTTTTATGAATGCCTACGGCGATACCGTCGTGTTTCGTGGTGTGTGCTGTTCCGACCCTGTCAAGTTAATTCGCGATGGAAAGTGGGACGAGCATTATTTTGAGGAGGCTTCGAACTTTGGGGCAAACGTGGTTCGTTTTGCCGTTCATCCCGAGAACATCAACAGCATGGGATGGGATTCGACCTTCGCTGCCATCGACAAAGGCGTTGAGTGGGCAAAGAAGCACAAGATGTATGTTGTTATGGATTGGCATTCAATCGGTAATCTGAAGGACGAGAAGTTCTTCAAGCCTATGTACAAGACAACAAAGGCTGAGACTTTCAAGTTCTGGAAAGAAGTAGCCATAAGATATCGAAGCGAGCCTGCCGTTGCCCTTTACGAACTTTTTAACGAGCCAACGACAAAGGCTGATGTTGATCTTGGTACGTGCCAATGGTACTCGTGGAAAAGTTTGATGGAAGAACTTATCGATACAATCAGAACATATAATCCTGAGGCAATTTGTATGTGTGCCGGCTTCAACTGGGCATACGACCTGACTCAGATTAAAAAGACTCCGATTGAACGCAAGAATATTGCTTACGTCTGCCATCCTTATCCGATGAAACGTGAGAAGCCTTGGGAGGAAAAGTGGGAGAAGGATTTCGGCTACGTGGCTGACACTTATCCTCTGTTCTGCTCGGAGATTGGTTATTGCCTGAAGGACGAAAAGGGTGCGCACATTCCGGTTATCTCGAACGATGAGTATGGCGTGGCTATAACAAGGTATCTCGAAAAGAAAGGTGCATCGTTTACGGCATGGTGTTTCGACCCTGATTGGGCACCTGTTCTCATTACCGACTGGAACTATACTCCGTCAACGCAGGGCGTGTTCTTCAGAGACTATCTGAAAAGAGTAAACAACAGATAAAGGCGCGAAAATCGGGAAAAGAATATCTGTAACTATTACATTGTTACCGTGGTTACGAGTAGGTGGGTTTGTTGTAACAAACAAGTATGTCATTTGTTACATGCTATTGTTTGAAGACCCCGAAAACCGTAATTTTGTAATCAAAATTTTATAACCTATGTACAAATTTTTAGTTACAGTATTCCTGTTTTTGACGAGTGTGGCATCGATAGCCGCACCGCGTTTCGTTTCTTTCAAATCAGAAAAAAACACGTTTGCGGTTGCCTGCAAGGGCAAGGCTCTGAACATTCTTTTTGACATGAATGATGATGAGGGCGTTGCAATGGCAGCCAATAATCTGTGTGCCGATTTCAAGGCAGTTTCGGGAAACAAATCAAAGATTGTAGATAGTCCCGAAGCGCAGTGTATCATTGTTGGCACGCTCAATTCTAAGTTTATCAGCCAGATTGTAAAATCGGGCAAGATAAATGAAAAAAATCTAAAAGGAAAGCGCGAGAAGTATCTCCTTCAGGTTATCGACAAGCCTATACCGGGCGTGAGCAAGGCTCTTGTCATTGCCGGAAGCGACAAGCGAGGCGCAATCTACGGAATCTACGAGTTGTCTCACCAGATGGGCGTTTCGCCTTGGTATTGGTTCATGGATGTTCCGACGAAGCATCGCGATGATGTGTTCATTAAGAAAGGTGTCTATACCGATGGTGAGCCAAAGGTTGAGTATCGCGGAATTTTCATTAACGATGAGTGGCCGGCGTTTGGCAACTGGGCTAACGAGAAATTCGGCGGAATCAACAGTAAGTGCTACGAGCATATCTTCGAACTCGTCCTTCGTCTGAAAGGTAATTTCATGTGGCCTGCGATGTGGGGAAGTGCATTCTTCGACGATGACAAGGAGAACGGCGTTCTTGCAAACAAAATGGGCATCGTTATGGGAACATCGCACCACGAGCCTATGGATTTGGCTCAGCAGGACTGGAAGCGTCGTGGCAGCGGAGCGTGGAACTACGTTAAGAATGCCGAAGGACTGAAGAAGTTCTGGCAGAGCGGCATTGAGCGTAGCAAGAACTGGGAAACAATCGTAACCGTAGGAATGCGTGGCGATGGCGACGAGGCGATGGATGACACAGGCAACATCAAGTTGCTGAACCAGATTATCGACGACCAGCGTAGCATCATCGAGAAGGTAACGGGCAAGAAAGCCGAAGAAACTCCGCAGGTGTGGGCATTGTATAAAGAAGTGCAGGATTATTACGACAACGGAATGAAAGTTCCTGATGACATTACGCTGCTTCTATGCGATGACAACTGGGGCAACGTGCGCCGTCTGCCTGCGCTCGACAGCAAGCCACGCAAGGGTGGTTATGGAATGTACTATCATTTCGACTATGTTGGTGCTCCGCGAAATACAAAATGGATTAACACGAACTCTGTTCCGAGAGCGTGGGAACAGTTGAATCTGACTTATAACTATGGAGTTAAGAAACTCTGGATTGTGAATGTAGGTGACCTCAAGCCGATGGAATATCCAATCACTTTCTTTTTGGATATGGCTTGGAATCCCGAGGCTTTCAATGCCGGAAACATTACTGTTCACACAACAAATTTCTGCAAGGAAGTCTTTGGCGAGGAATATGGCGAAGAGGCATCTCGTCTTTACAGAGAATATGCCCAACTTATTCATCGTGTGACTCCCGAACTTCTGAATGCAACGACTTATTCGCTCGAGAATGGCGAATGGGAACTTGTTGCAGGTCAGTTTGCACAACTTAAGAATGATGTCGAGGCACTCGAAAATAAACTTCCTGCCGAATACAAAGATGCTTATTTTCAGTTAATTGGATATTCTGTTAAGGCAATGGCGTCAATCTATAATATGTATTATGCTCAGGCAATGAACCACAAGATGGCTCGCAAGCGCGATTTGAGTGCAAATGCGTGGGCAGATTGCGTAAAGAAGTGCTTTGATTATGATACTGAGTTGAAAAATCAGTATCACAGCATCGCCGGCGGCAAGTGGAATCATCTTATGGACCAGTCGCACATCGGCTACCGATTCTGGAACGAGCCGGGACCATACAACGTAATGCCCGATGTAGTTGTGTTCGGCGGCAAGTATGACGGAAGCATCAGCCTTCCAGAGCCTGTTAAATTCAAGCAAGAGTTGCCGGAAATCTATCGAGGCGGAAAGAAGTCTTTTGTCTTTGCCGAGTCTGACAGTTGTGTGAGCATCGAGGCTGAGCATTATTCGCGCTGCAAGAACGGTTCTGCCAAGTGGACCGTGATTCCTGAGGTTGGCAGAACGTTGAGCGGAATCACGACGATGCCGGTAACAACTCTGCCAAGCAAAATGTGGCTTGAATATGATTTCGAGACCGTTTCAGAGGCTGATGCGTCTGTCGTTATCCGTCTTGCTCCAACGCTGAACTTCAACAATTCCGGACTTCGCTACGCCATAAGCATTGACGGTGGCGAGGAGAAAGAGCTGAACATCAACGGCGACTACAACGGCGAACTCGGAATGATTCAGGCAATGCAGTGCATCGACAGCAAGTCGCAGTTCCACATCGGAAAAGGCAGCCATACACTGCGCATCCGTCCGCTCGACAATGCTCTTGTGTTCCAGAAAATCATGATTTACCTCGGAGGCGTGAAGAAATCGTTCCTCGGACCGAAGGAAACATTCAAACTCTAAAAAATTATATTAAGAAATAGGATAATGAAGAAATCATTTTTAATTGCAGCCTTGTGTGCCGTAGCCATCGGCGCAAGCGCTCAGAAGTGGACAGGAACATGGGCAACAGCCATGGAATATACAGGCAAGGGCGATATGCCAAAAATGAGCCTGGCAAACACATCTGTCCGTCAGATTGTTCGTCCGTCAATCAGTGGCATTGACAATACTTTCCGTATGGAACTTGGCAACGAGTTTGGCTCGGGCGATGTTGAGATTAAGGCGGTGTATGTTGCTCCGGCAAAGGATTCGTGCGACATAAATGTAAAAGAGGCTGTCTATCTGACGTTTGGCGGAAAGCGCAATGTCGTTATTCCAGCCAAGGGAAAGGTCGTTTCTGATGTCTGCAAGAAAGGTATCAAGCCTTATACAAACCTCAGCATCACAGTTTGTTACGGTGCAAAAGTTCCAGAGAATGCAACATCGCATCGCGGTTCGCGCACAACATCATACATAGCGCAGGGCGAGGTTAAGCCGAACAAGCCGTTCAAGACAGTTGAGAAGGTTGTACATTGGTACAACATCTCGAAGATTGAGGTCAAATCAGAACCTTCGGCAATCGCTGTTCTCGGAAATTCAATTACCGATGGTCGCGGTACAACTACAGACAAGCAGAATCGCTGGACAGACATCATGTCCCAGTCGCTTGCCGATATGCAGAAGCCTTACGGCGTGCTTAATCTTGGCATTGGCGGAAACTGCGTTCTTTGGGGCGGAATCTCAGAGCCTGCAATGATTCGTTTCGACCGCGATATCCTTGGCCAGCAGAATGTTAGTAAACTTATCATCTTCGAGGGAATCAACGATATCGGCTGTTCTAACGGCAAGTACGATGAGATTGTAGCAAAACTAATCGACGGCTATAAAGTGCTGATTGACAAGGCTCACAAGGCTGGCATGAAGGTTTACGGCGGAACAATCACTCCGTTCAAGGGCAACGGATGGTACAGTTATTTCCACGAGGCTATGCGCCAGACTGTAAATGAATGGATTAGAACATCTGGAAGTTTCGACGGAGTTATTGATTTCGACCAGCTTGTTCGCAATCCAGAGCATCCTGATTGTCTGAAGAAGGAATTCAGCGACGACTGGCTTCATCTTAATCCTGCTGGCTACAAGGCGATGGGCGAGTATGCCGCAGGTATTGTAAAAGATTAACAATTAAATATTTATGCTTACACTTTATCTTGCTCGACACGGAGAAACAGAAGAGAATGTAGCACAGATACTGCAAGGTCATCTGCCCGGCTGCCTTACCCCAAAAGGTAGGGAGCAGGCAGATGGTCTTTGCCTTCAGTTGCAGAAAAGCGTTCAGGAGAAAATAGATGTTCTTCTGAGCAGCGATTTGCAGCGATGTCTGGACACGGCTGCACCTGTGAGCCGCTATCTTGACATGCCGATAGAAAAATGCCGTCTGCTGCGCGAACGCGACTGGGGAAGTCTGACGGGTGCACACATTCCGGAGTTGAAGGGCAGAGAATTTCCAGCCGATGTTGAGTCGGTTGAGCAGATGTTCTCTCGTGCTGCCCAATTCCTCGAGTACATCAGTCGTGAATACGACGGAAAGTGCGTTCTTGCCATCGGACACGGTTTGTTCGACAGAGTTATTCAGGCTTGTTTCGACGGCTGCACCATTGCCGATATTCCTCGCATGGGCAACGCTGAAATACGCAAACTTGTCATTCCGTCGGACTACAAAAACGGTCTTTCGGGCATCAAAAATGACGTTGAGAAAGCAGATAATTAAAAAACATGCTATTCAGCATAAACCATAACTTTAATACAATTTGCTAATATATTGAATCATACTATTGTTACAAAAAAACAATAGTTGTATTGTTAAAGAAACTTAATTTTTATTATCTACGAATCTGTGAATTTTATAGATTAAATACTGATATTTTTAATTAAAGTTTGAAATATAAGCATTATATTTGCAATCGAAAAACAGAAAACATTATTAAAATCTATTAACAATGAGCATTACAATTCCAAGAGGCTACGCAAAGTATGTTTGCGCATCTCAAGATCTTATAGACTGGGCTGTCAACTTTGGTTTAAAAGACGGAATGTATAAGGTAGACAAGTACAGTGTTGAATACAACTCGGCGCATCAACTGTTTGTTTACTATTATAAGCGTAAACCGCTCGATACCGACAAACAATTACCTGCCAATGTTAGAGTACTTTTTGAGGATTAGTCAGTAATCCTCAAAAAGTACTCTGATTTTTCCGAAAAACTATACAATAATATAACAACAAAGCAACAAAGCAACGACAATGTTATCTAAAGTTTACGGGGCTTCGGTGCAGGGAATAGAGGCATCGACAATTACTATCGAAGTAGACGCGTCGCGCGGAATAAAGTTCTTTCTCGTCGGATTGCCCGATGTAGCCGTTCGCGAGAGTCACGAACGCATAATGACTTCCATAACTCAGGCCGGAATAAAACTTCCGACAAGGCAGATTGTCATCAATATGGCTCCTGCCGACATCAAAAAAGAAGGTACGGTGTTCGATTTGCCACTTGCCATCGGTATTCTGGCGGCTACCGAGGTTCTGGACGTAGCACAGAGCAAGCTCAACAAGTTTATGATAATGGGCGAGTTAGGTCTCGACGGAACTCTCCAGCCAATCCGCGGTGCACTTACGATGGCTTTGAAGGCGAAGCGCGAAGGATTTGTGGGCATCGTTCTGCCAAAGGTGAATGCGCGCGAGGCTGCCGTGGTTGGCGGACTTGAGGTCTACGGCGTTGAGTCGTTGTCGGATGTTATTGATTTCTTCAGATGCGATGTGCCTACCATCGAGCCGACCATTGTAGATGCCGCCGCCGAGTTTGCTGCGGCGCAGGTTGATACGCCCTTCGACTTTGCCGATGTAAAAGGGCAGGAGAGCGTTAAACGTGCCATGGAAGTGGCTGCAAGCGGTGGTCACAACCTGATAATGATTGGTCCTCCGGGAGCAGGAAAGTCTATGATGGCAAAGCGATTGCCTGGCATTCTGCCGCCGCTGTCGCTGGCTGAGAGCCTCGAAACGACTCAGATTCATTCCATTGCAGGAAAAATCGGAGGAAACACGTCGCTCATCTCGCAGCGTCCGTTCCGCTCACCGCATCACACCATATCGCAGGTCGCGCTTGTGGGAGGAGGCGGAAATCCTCAGCCGGGCGAGATAAGTCTTGCGCACAACGGTGTGCTCTTTCTCGACGAACTTCCCGAACTATCCCGAACGGTTCTCGAAGTGCTTCGCCAGCCGCTCGAAGACCGGAAAATCACCATCAGTCGCTCAAAATACAGCGTTGAGTTTCCGTGTTCGTTCATGATGATTGCCAGCATGAACCCTTGTCCGTGCGGATATTACGGCGACCCTCTGCATCACTGCGTGTGCTCGCCGGGGCAGATTCAACGTTATATGAACAGGATTAGCGGTCCGTTGCTCGACCGCATCGACATTCATTGCGAACTTCAGGCGGTGCCGTTTGCCAAACTCTCGCAGATGCAGCCGGGCGAGTCGAGCGCAGCCATCAGAGAGCGTGTTGTGAAGGCTCGCAAGATTCAGGAAGAGCGCTACAAGGATTTCGACGGAATTCATTGCAATGCCCAGATGACCGAGCGGATGATTCATCAGTTTGCCGAGCCGGATGCGGCATCGATGGAGATGCTTCGCAAGGCGATGGAGCGTCTGAAACTATCTGCTCGCGCCTACAACCGAATCCTCAAGGTGGCGCGCACCATTGCCGACCTCGAAGGTTCGGAGAAGATAAAGTCAAACCACATTGCCGAGGCAATAGGCTACCGCAGTCTCGACCGTGGCGACTGGGCGGAAAGAGGAGTTTGAAAAATAAAAAGTGAATATTGAAGATAAGACGCAAAAAGATTGGCTTTTCCATTTTTTTGCGTCTTATTTTTGTGCTTCGTTTGTTTTCCTTCTGATGAATATTTATATTCTGAATTTTATATCAGATTAGAAGAACAATTCTTTTACTTGAGTGATGAAGATTTTGACAAATTGATAGTTTCGTATTTTGACAAGCTAATTAAGTTGAATAAAATATAAGCATTGTCGGATATTACGCCTTTGATATTGAAGTTTTTTCTTACTTTTGCAGCGTTTTTTTAAAATTACAGCCAAACAACAGAAAATATGAATCGCAGTTCGCAGATAATCAGGACAAGTATAGTTGGAGTTGTGGCAAACGTGCTGCTTGCCGGCTTTAAGGCTGCAATAGGCATACTGTCGGGCAGCGTTGCCATAGTGATGGATGCCATAAACAATTTAAGCGATGCCTTGTCGAGTGTAATCACAATAGTCGGGACAAAACTTTCGCAGCGTCCGGCAGACCACGAGCATCCTTTCGGTTACGGCAGAGTTGAGTATTTTAGTGCCATCATTATCGCCGTTATCGTTCTATCGGCTGGCATCACATCGCTCATCGAGTCGGCAAAGAAGATATTCAATCCAACCGCTCCTACATACACCACGGTTACGCTTGTGGTTATTGTCGTTGCCATCGTTGTAAAGTTGATTCTGGGATTCTATGTAAAGCGCAAGGGCGAGTCTCTTGAGAGCGACGCGCTTGTAGCATCAGGCTCCGACGCATTGTTCGATGCCTTCATCACGCTCACAACGCTCATTTCTGCTGGACTTACGATGCTTTTCGACGTCTCTTTAGACGGCATTCTTGGTGTCCTGATATCGGCGGTAATCATCAAAGCCGGAGTGGAGATGCTGAAATCGCCGGTGAACGAACTTCTCGGTTCGCGTCTGTCGGCTGAGTTCACAAAGCAGATAAAGCAGGAAGCGGCGGCTGTAGATGGCGTTCTGGGAGTGTACGACCTCATTCTGCACAGTTACGGACACGATGTGATGATTGGCTCTATTCATGTTAGTGTTTACGATACAATGTCGGCTCACGAAATTCACGGAGTAACGCGCAAGATAAACTCCATGATGTACGAGCGGCACGGAATTATAATGACGGTTGGCGTGTATGCTGTTGCCACGGGTGCAAACCGAAGAGCAGAACTTCAATCTAAGGTGATGCAGACGCTGGCGGCTCATGCCGAGATTCTTCAGGTTCACGGATTTTATTATTCCGAGAAGGAGAATCTGCTTGCCGTCGATGTCGTTCCCGACATTTCCGTCCACGACGATGCCGCGCTTGTAGCTGCGCTTACAGCCGAGGTACAGCCTCTCGTTCCGGGATTGAACGTGTCGATAGCGGTTGATCATTTTTATTGCGAATAGGAAGATTGTTTGAACATGTATTGAAATGGGAAATTTTGCAAGGTTAAAAGAGAATAAAGGGATAATTTGTGGAATTTTGGCTGCGGTGTTCTACGGAACGAATCCGCTTGGCGCGCTGCCGTTGTATGCCGATGGCGTGAACACATCGTCGGTGCTTTTTTACCGTTTTTCGCTGGCTGCGGCAATCTTGGGTGTGTTGCTGATGATTAAGCGCAAGCCGTTAGGCGTAACTCTGCACGAATTTAAAGTGTTGATGACGCTCGGCGTTATGTTTGCCATTTCGAGCATAACTTACTACCTCAGTTTCAGATACATGGATGCCGGAATTGCATCAACCATTCTGTTTGTCTACCCGGTTTTGGTGGCGGTGATAATGTCGATATTTTTCAAGGAACGGGTAACAAAATCTACGGTTTTGTCTATTTTACTTTCGCTTGGAGGCATCGCCTTGCTCTATAGGGGAGGCGAGGGCGCAACACTCAGCACGGTAGGTATTGCGCTCGTGATGCTGTCGTCGCTGTCGTATGCTCTGTACATAATCTACGTTAATCAGTCGAGCATCCGTATGTCGTCGCTCAAACTCACGTTCTATGTCTTGCTGTCGTGTATGCTTACGCTTCTGCTTTTCTCGCTTACTTCGCCCGAGTTGCATTTGCAGTTTCCGCCATCGCCCCGCGCTTGGTTCTTTGCGTGCTGGCTTGGCGTTGTGCCGACAATCCTCTCGCTCGTTCTCATGACCATCGCCGTTCACGAGGTAGGGGCAACTCCAACGGCTATAATGGGCGCGCTCGAGCCTCTAACCGCCGTGGCTGTGGGCGTTCTGGTGTTTGGCGAATCCTTCTCGCTAAGGCTTGCCGTGGGCATTGTGCTCATTCTGTTAGCGGTGGTTATCATCGTCGTTGGAAAGAACTTTCATCTGCGAACCATCGGTCACAGATTGTCAAGACTCTTGCGCAAAACGTGGCGATGGAAGTCGTAAAAATCCGAAGGAGGCACTTTTATGTAATCTTCTGTTATAATCAGCAATAATTCATCCCGAAAAATACGAAAATGAAATTTATTTAATGATAATCCGCAATATCCCCAAATGTATTATCTTTGTAATTGAAAAAATCATAGCCAAATGAAGTTGTTGGATTTTGCAAAACATTT